>JAZSDG010000022.1:0-80752 GCA_045531055.1 Lachnospiraceae bacterium
TAATTTATAGACTGGCACTGGAAGGTTTGTTTGCCATGCAATAAAACATGTAATTTTCTACAAAACATTAAAATACCTTTAAACGCAATGAAGGAGCGCGATTCAAAGAATCGCACCCCAACACTTGACTTAGAACCAAAATTAGCAGATAGATGAGTTCACTTTGACTCCCCTAGCTGCTAATTTTTTATTTAAAGAAATGCTTGTAATTCATCTACCATTTCTTTTTCAATGCTTTGTAATTTTTCGCACAATGAAACACTTTTCGATTCTGCATCCTTGTACTTGTTCTTGTACTCACTTAAAGATTTCACGCCCATATTACATCCATCGATAAGAATGCTTGCTGCCTGATGGATATCTCCGTTCATAAGCATCTTAATATCAGAAGAAATTTTCGACCACATTTTTGCCATCAGATTAGGATCTTTTGATTCTTCACCTTCACGATTTAGTATCTGATGAATCTCTTCTCCCAATTGAATATGTTCCTTATTATATTTGATGATAATATTTTGAAGCTCCTCATCTGTCACATATTCTGAAATTTGTTCCATACTCTCAGTCGCCATCTTGCAACCGGCATCACACTCTTTCAAAAGACTGATGCTATCACTATTTAACGTTTTTTCGCACATACTGATATCTCCTTTTTGCTATTCTTCTATCAGTATGCGAAAAAACGAATTCTTTTATTCTCGATGTAGTACAAATTTTCCAACCAGTTCGCTCATCATGGTTGCCTGTGCAGACAACTGTTGACTTGTTGCAGAAGATTCTTCCGCTGTTGCTGAGTTGGACTGAACAACATCAGAAATACGGTTTACCCCATCGTCTGCCTGCCCCATTGCCATCGCCTGCTGTGCAGAAATTGCACTCAATTCTTCCGAAGTCTCTGCAATATGTTTTACCCCTATAACAACTTCTTCCAGTGATGATGCAGCGCGCCTTGCAGCGTCATTTCCTTGTTCAATCTCTTGTAATGCACCTTCAATCAATCTTCTGGTATCAATCGCTGATTTCGCGCTTTGTTCTGCCAGATTACGAATTTGATCTGATACTACCGCAAAACCTCTTCCCGCCTCTCCGGCACGTGCCGCTTCAATCGCTGCATTTAGGGATAACAAATTCGTCTGACTTGCAATACCTTCAATTTCTGAAATAATGTTACCGATTTTCAAAGAAGTCTCGCTAATACGCTCCATCGCACCAATCATTTCTTCCATTTCCAAACGACTTCTATCCGCTTCCGTTGCATACCGTTTTGCTTGCTGTGCAGATTCCTCAACGGAGTTTGCCGTTCTTCGGATACCTTCTGTAATATCTGTAATGGTTGCCTGCATTTGTTCCACGGAAGCAGCCTGTTCCATAGAGCCTTCTGCTAACGCAACTGCCGCATCTGCCATACTACTGGAACCAACCGAAACCTGACTTGCTGCCTCATCCACCTGAAGCAACGCATCGCTGATATTGCGAACCATCTTCCGTATCGCAATTAGTAGTGCTTCAAAATCGCCAATATAACGTGCTTCCTCATTTGTATGAACTGCAAAATTGCCTTGTGCCATTTGGTCAAACATACGAATATCATCTTCAATAATCGCCTGCAGATTTTCTGCCATATCACGAGCTTCGCCTACCATATCCGTAATTTCGTCTTCACTTTCGGTAGCAGGAAACGGGGATGTAAGGTCTCCTTGCGCAAATTCTTTCAAACGGCCCGAAAGCTGTTGTAACGGCTTAGTAATGCCACTTGCAATGGAAGTTGCAATTCGCATGGATACGAGTCCTGCAACCGCCATAATTGCAAAAATGATAAGAATCATAACAAACTGACAGATATGGAGCATCGACTGTAACTCATTACCTCTCTCCACATTCATCTTCATCAGTTTTGATAACTGTGCATATGCTGCATCATATGCAGGACGCAAATCAATAATTTCCTTTTCCTGTGCTTCTGCACAAACCTCCGGATCTGTAGAGACTCCCATTTCTAATATTTCTTCCTCTACCTCAAAATAGGAATCTAACGATGTTTTCACCGCCTGAAAGGTCTCTTTACTCTCATCCGTCACCATTCTAGGCTCTATCTCATCTAAATACTCATTCAACTTATCCTTATTCACATCATGATTCGCAATTGCGGTATGAATTGTTTTCTCGTCGGTGTAACCAATGACAGCTCTCGTCGCACTTCGCACCTCAGCAAAAGAGCTAATCGCCATACCAACATCACCTTGTGGAAATGCATAGTTCTTCAATGTAAAATCATAACGATTTGCCATGAAAAATAACATAACAACCCCTATCAAAGCACCTGCATTAGAAAGCCAGATTACCCTCAAAAAAGCTGTTTTAAGACGCTTTTGTATTCTCATCTTTTGTAATTTCTTTCCCATACCTTCACCCCTTAATTCTGTGTTATTCCGAACAGTCTCTTGTCTAATAATTTTATCACAAAACTGCTTGATAATCAACGAATTTACTTCTTTTCTACTTTCTTTTCTACTTTCTTTTCTGCCTTCTCTTCTTTGGCATTTCGATGCTTCATATCCCTACGTAAAAGCTGATATGCTGTAGCCGCAAGCGGCACTCCAAGAAGCATTCCGCCAACTCCCATAACTCCACCACCGATTGTAACAGCTGCAAGCACCCAAATTCCCGGAAGACCTATTGAACTTCCTACTACTCGTGGATAAATCAGATTTCCTTCTACCTGTTGTAAAATCACGAGAAAAATCAAAAACATCAATGCTTGAAACGGGGAGACCGTAAAAATCATAAAAGCTCCAATAGCAGCTCCAATATAGGCTCCCGCTACCGGAATAAGTGCAGTGAATCCAATCAGACAACCTATCATACTTGCATATGGAAATTGGAAAATCAGCATTCCGATTACGCAAAGTGCTCCCAAAATAACCGCCTCCAAACACTGCCCGACAATAAAGCTATGGAACGAATGATTCAGTGTGCGAACAACATAAATGAACTGAGACTCTCTTTTTTCGCTTAAATAAGTATGCACCACTTGTTTAAAATTCACCAACAACTTCTCTTTACTAGCAAGAATATAAATTGAGAATATAAGCCCTAGTAATACTGTTACAAGCGTTGAGAAAACGGAAGAAACTATCGAAAAAATAGAGTCCATCGCACCGCTTACACCATTCATTACAATACCAGCAAAGCTTTTTACCATACTTTCCCAATCAATGTCCGGATTTTTCAGTATTTCTAATCCGTCAGGAACATATCGGCTAATTTCAAACTTATCTTCCAGCCAGATGTATGCATTACTTAATGCATCCGGTAATTTTTCCACGAGCATGGTTACACATGCTATCAATTCCGGAATAATCATCTGGGCAATTACAACAATCACCAATATCACACTTAAAAACGCCAACAACATACACAGTGGACGTTTCAATTTAATGATTTTGGATTTTTTGCATATAATCACAAAATATTTCTCATAAAAATTCATTAATATATTCGCTACATAGGCTATCGCGCATCCCAAAAAAAGCGGAACTGCTGCACCAATTGCAAGCGCTGCAAATCCTGAGACTGCGCTCCAGTAATGAATCACCAAAAAAATCGCCACTACGGTGACACCCAGCTTGAAACAGGTTTTCCATTCTAATTTCATGTCAACTCTTCTCCTTCTCAATTTATGTCCTACAAGAAGATTTCCTTCCTATTTGAATTTACTCTAAGAATAACGCAATTTTCGCAATTCTGCAAATTACTTATTGACAAATATGATTTCCCATGTTACTTTTACTACGTCAGGCGTGGTACGACAGTCGTATCAACGACAGACAAAGTATAAGGAGGGAGACATATGAGCAGTATCAGTAGCGATATTATTCGTGGTTACAATGACACAATGATTCTATTTCTTCTTTTGGAGAAACCCTCTTATGGTTACGAAATTTCCAAGAAAATTAAGCAATTATCTCAGGAAAAGTACGTTATCAAAGAGACCACTCTATACTCTGCATTTACGCGCATGGAAAAAAACGGTTACGTTGTTTCCTTTTCATCTGACGAAGGAGGCAGTGGAAAAAGACGCACCTATTACAATATTACCGATTTAGGGCGGCAATATTACCGCGCCAAATGTGAAGAATGGAATTTGACAAAAGAAGTTGTTGAGCATTTTATCTCAAAGGAGGAATCCACTTATGGAAATGATTAGAAGTTATTTAGAAAACATGTTTGCTAATCTTCCAAACACATCAGAAGTAATTCGTGCCAAGAACGAACTGTGGCAGATGATGGAAGACAAATACAACGAATTAAAAGGCGAAGGAAAAAGCGAAAACGAAGCCATCGGCATTGTGATTTCCGAATTCGGCAATCTAGACGAACTGTCAGAAGATTTGGGTATCCAAAATTTTGTCACATCGGAAAACTCTATTATACGAAGAAATATTTCTTTCGAAGAAGCAAAAGATTATATCAAGGACAAATCCAAACATGCATTTTGGATTGCACTTGGCGTTTTGTTTTGCATTATTTCTCCTGCAGGTGCAATTTTAACGGATGCCTCTCTTTCCAATGGTTCTCTTAGCATTGTTGTATTATTTGCTTGTATTGCACTTGCAGTAACAATGTTTATTGCCCCAACAATTATAATGCAGAAATGGGACTTTCTGGAAAAAGAACCTTGTTTTATTGACTTTTCCACCTCGAAATACTTAGAAGATCAGAAAAATCGTTTCCGTACCACATATGCACTATTACTTACCATTGGCATCATGATTTGTATTTTGAGTGTGATTCCAAGCGCTTTATTTGATGCATTAGAAATGAAAGCACTGGAAAATGCAAGCGGCGCTATTCTCCTATTAATGGTTGGAATAGGTGTCTTTATGATTATTCTTGCTAATAAGGTTAACTCTTCCTACCAAAAGCTATTGTCCTTAAACGACGCAACTACAGTAGGCGGAAATTTTGTCCCATCACAAAAGAAAGAGCCGGAATACAAAAATCCAACAGCAAACGCAATTATGTCCGTATTCTGGGCAACTGCAACCTGTATTTATTTGATTTGGAGCTTTCTTACCTTCCATTGGCACATTACCTGGATTATATGGCCAATTGCAGCAGTTGTACACGCACTTCTTTCAAATTTGTTTGAAGAAAAATAGGAGGTTCTTATGAAAAAAACCATTTATTTAACGATATTAACCATTGTGACCGTAGTGTGCATCATTTTCGGCGCCCTTTACCACATTGGCGGATTTTTTTCCAACATTACTTTTTTTAATTTTTTAGGTGGTAACCTTGATAGAAGTCCAATAAACTATTCCGAAGATTTGGATGCATTTGAGGCCATAAATTTAGATACCAATGTTATGGATATTACAATTGAAAGAGGCGAAGGCTACCACCTAAGCTATAATTGTGAAAAATATTTGGAACCGGAATTCGAAGTAAAAAACAATACCTTTACTCTTTCACAACCGGATGTTTCCTCCCCGGTATTTAATATATCCAGCAACAAATGCTCTATGACACTTACGGTTCCATCGGATGTTTATTTTACAAAAATTGATATTACCTCTGATGTTGGTGCTGTTTCAATTGAAGATATCGGCGCCAAAACGGCAATTTTTCAAGCCGACGTAGGTGACCTAACGCTTGATACCTGTGCTTTTTCCGATACCAATATCACGGCAGATGTTGGCGATATCACATCCCTCAATACGGATTTGGGAAATGCCACAATATCGGCAGATGTCGGCGATATCGAACTTAACGATGCAACATTTGAATCTTTGGATCTTTCAAACGATGTCGGTGATGTGGATTTGGATTGCGCAACGAAATTATCCAACTACCAAATAGAGCTCTCTACCGATGTTGGTGACGTCACCGTCAATGGTAAAAACCACGACAAAGATTATTCCCGGGATGGTAACGGCGAAAAGCTTACCATTGAAAACAGTACCGGCGATATTAACCTCAACTATTAGCATATCATTTTTCAGGCTTTGGAAACGCACTTCCAAAGCCTATTTTCTAAATCTCATAAATATTTTATTGAATTACGATAAATTTTTACTTGATTTTAGTAAAACAATGCAGTATACTCCAACGTAAGGTAGGAAAAATTTAGGAAAACCGGAGGATTTTTACATGAAGCAAAAAAAAATCGCTTATTGGCTGAAAGGATTAACTATTCTCCTTGGCATTTTCGGAATCTTGTTTTTTGCAGCACTTACTTGGTATGCCTTTTATATGAAAAATGAGAATCCGGATAATCCACTTTGGATGTTTATCTTCTTCAGCTGGTATACTGCAGTTTGTTGTTACATTATCTTAGTAAAATTTTGGAGAGTTTGTACCGAGATTGGAAGAGACCACTCCTTTTCCAAAGAAAATGCAACATCTTTCCACCACATGACAATTTGTGCCGCCATGCTCGGTATTGGATTTCTGCTACGCCTTTTGTTGGTCATTGGTATTGGGCAAATACAGCTATGGATTGTTCTGTTTAGAGTAATCGAAATCTTTTTTAGCATTTTCCTTGCATTCCTTTGCGAGGCACTTTCTCAATTGGTACTGTATGCATATGAAGTAAAAAAAGAAAACGAACTCACAATATAAGAAATGGAGAAATGTAATTATGTCCATCATCATTAATATTGACGTTATGCTTGCCAAACGTAAAATGAGCGTAACCGAGCTATCAGAAAAACTGGATATCACGCTGGCCAATGTCTCTATTTTAAAAAATGGCAAAGCAAAAGCACTCAAACTGGAAACCCTAGACAAATTATGTAAAGCATTGGATTGCCAACCCGGAGATTTATTAGAATTTCGACCGGATGAAAGAAAATCCTAGAAATGGAGGTAAAATTTATGAATACACAACTATCAAATCAACAAGAACCACAATGGCAGACACCACCACAAATGTGGGCCGCTCCGACACCTTCGCCAATTTATCAGGAAAGCGAACAGGAAAAACAAAAACGTGCTATCCTTTTTAAGGCATTATTTTTGCCAACACTCATCTATGCTCTTTTGTATGCATTTTTCCTATATGATAATTTCAGTGGTATTACCATGCCTTTTTATGTTGTCACAACAGGCATATATTGCTTTTATTGTTTTAAAAAGCTTGGTATAAGCCGCAAAATGAGCAGTTATTTTTACCTGACAGTTATGCTTTTACTTGGAATCTCTTCCGCATGCACCGGAAGTATCCCAATCATTGTTTTTAATACGATTGGTATTTTCTTATTATTAATTTGTTTGTTACTTCACAATTTTTATAATGATTCCACTTGGAATTTTGGCAAATATTTTGTATCCATTTTTAGTGTTGTATTTGGTGCTTTAGGCTGTATTGGCGATCCATTCTCTGATGTATCCAATTATCAGAAGCAAACCAAAAAGAAAGGGCATTCTCAGGCGCTGTACATTTTAATCGGTGTATGTATCGCAATTCCTCTTTTGGTTGTAATTATTTCACTACTATGTACTGCCGATGCTGTTTTTAAGCAATTTATAGTTGATCTTCTGGAACGAATTAATCTGAAATCGATTATTGGATTTCTTCTTACATTTATTGCGGTATGGTTTGGTGCCTATTGTGCGTTTCGTTATCTTGGAAAACGCAAAATACCGGAAACCGTCACGGATACCCGCAAATTTGAGCCGCTTGTTGCTATTACTGTACTATCCTTGATTTCAATTGTATATTTATTCTTCTCCATCATACAAATTTTGTTTTTATTCTGGGGTGGTATGCAACTTCCGGAATCCTACACATTTGCGGAATATGCACGAGAAGGATTTTTCCAGTTACTTTTTGTATGTATATTAAATGTAGCCATCGTTCTGTTTGTACGCTCTTTCTTCCGTAAAAGCATAGTACTTAACATCTTTCTGGCTGTTATTTCATGTTGTACATACATTATGATAGCATCCAGTGCTTTCCGTATGTTTATGTATGTACAGAATTACAATCTGACGTTTTTACGAATTCTTGTGTTCTGGGGGCTTGCTTTGATCGCACTCCTTTTGGCAGGTATTCTGATTCAGATTTTTTACGAAAAATTTCCTCTTTTCCGATATGGGCTAGTGGTTGTTTGTGTATGTTACCTAGCATTATCCTTCTCCCATCCGGATTACTGGATTGCAAAATACAACTTATCACAAATGGAATATATGTCAGAGGATAATATGGATTATACCTACTTATCGAAGCTTTCTTCGGATGCTGCACCTATCATTGCAGATTATGAAGGACCATGGGTGAATTCCTATGTGGCTCGCCTGGCCAAAAATACCGATGATAGCATCCGACAGCTGAATATCTCACATGTATATGCAAGAAGTCTGTTCAAAGAAGAGCTCGCACAACAGGAGAACTGCTTCCGTGTCCTTTTCATAAACGAACTGAGTTACTCTATAGAAGATGTCAATTGTGAAGTAATTAATTTTGATAATGAAACGTTTGCTTTTGAAATGAAACAAATAGAAGACGATATACATGGATTCGAACAATACGAGGCTTATATTTATCTGGAGAACTTTCCAAAAGAAAAATACTCTGATGATATCCAGATTCGATTCTATTTTAAAGATAATAACGGAAACGAACAATTAAGCGATTCCAACTATCTCTTCCCATACGAAGGAAGAACCTATGAAGTCTCTTTGTATGGTAGCTATGATTATGATCATGATGGTATCGACAATGAATATTACACAAGTATCATGAATGATTATTATTAAATCGGACACCACACAATTAGGGTTACCACGTAGGACTGCTATGTGGTAACCCCTTTTTCATGAACGACTCTTTGTTATTTTTTTCACCAAATTTCCATTATTGTCATATTCATATTCAATTAAGCGATCTTCTTCTGTTTCTCCGGATGTATGAATACTAATCTCTTTTATTAATCTGCCCTCGCTATCATATTCATATTGGTAAGAAACGTCTTTCCAAGCCCCATTCGTATGATTAAAAGCATATGTTTTCCTAATTACATTTCCATCTTCATCGTATTCGTAAAAATAATTATGTAACTCTGTCCAATCCCCACCAGTTATAGTCTCATTCGTAAGATCGCCATTGGAATTATAACTCCTTGTTGCTACAGTCTGACCACCATTTGCTATTTCAGCTAATCCGATATGTGTTCCAATTATCTTGATGCAATTTCCTTCTTCGTCATATTCAAAGGTATTCGTGGAACCTGATCCATCATCTACACCACTTCCTACTTCCTCTTTTATCGCAAGACCGGATTCACCAAACTCTCGTTCTACCTGCCAATACAAATGAGGTATTCCCATATCATCTGTATACGGCCAATTCATCTCCTTAATACAATTTCCTTGTCCATCATATAAAAAAGATTGCAAAGGTTTTCTTGTTCCGTTATATACATCTATCTGTATTAGTTGCTTATTACCATCGTAGCGATACTCTTTGCTACTATATACATCCCCATTGAAAGAATAGGTCGTCTCTTTCTCCAAATTATGATTTTCATCATAACTGAATTCCGTCATATATTCATCTTCATCCTCTGCAAATAAAGCTCCATAGTCCTTAAAAAAATCCTTTTTGGCTTCCAATTGCTCTGTTTCGATTTCACAATCTTGTGATTCTGTTTCACTATTTATCTGCTGTTTCTGATTTCCACATCCTACCATGCTAACAAGTAGAATAACCGTACATACAGATAATTTTATCTTATTTTTCATACACTCTCCTCCTGCAAATCTTCCTTATGCAACCTCACGGTTGCTTTAAATAGATCCCCGTCAATTTCTAGATCCAATGTTCCCCCCATAAGTTCTGTTAAACTTTGTGCTATGGAAAGTCCCAAACCACTTCCTTCGGTATTACGCGAACTGTCCCCTCGAACAAAACGCTCAAGCAATTCGTCACTTGAAATATTCAGCTTTGCCTTAGAAATATTTTTAAATACAATTTCTACCGTATCTGACAGCTGCTCCATACAAATATATACACGTGTTCCCGGTAAAGTATATTTGCAAATATTATTCAACAAATTGTCAAACACTCTCCATAAATGACGCCCATCTGCCATGATATTTACCGGTGGTGTTGGATGCTCTACTACCAATTCCAATTGATTGGCACGTGCTTTTTCTTCAAATTCTCCTACTGCCTGTATCAACAGTAATGCCACATCACATTCTTCCATATTCACAGATAAATTTCCGGTCGATGCTTTGGATGCTTCCATCAAATCTTCAATCAGTTTCTTGAGTCGGTTTGACTGCCGTTCTAATATCTTGATATACTCAACAGCGGTCTCATCCGTAATATTTTCCTTTTGAATCAAATCGACATAATTAATAATAGATGTTAGTGGTGTCTTAATATCATGTGACACATTTGTAATTAATTCCGTTCGAAAACGTTCACTCTTCATCTGTTCATCAACTGCTATTGCGATTCCATCTCCTATCTTATTCATATTTTCTGCGTGTTTCTTAAACTCCCAGAACAAATGCTTGGTACGAATCGGATTATCGATCTCCCCTTGTGCAATACGTTTCCCGCCTTCCTTCAAGCGTTCCATCTGTAAAACTACAGTTTGCACATAAATTAATTCTATTATTTTTACGCATAGCAATATGATGACTATCATTCTGCCTTCGGGTTTCCCATTCACATCAACCACACGAAAAATAATTGCAAACTCTATTGCGGTTACGAATAGAAATAAAATCAACGACTTCCAAAACAACGGGATCTGCTCCCTTACTACGGTTAACGTTCTGCATGCCAATGTTCTGTTACATAATGAATACTTTCGGAAACATTTTCCTTTCACTCTAACAATAACACTCATTACATATGCAAGGATAAAAAAGGATACGATTGCCAGTACGAGCAAAACAAAGCCAATCTGAAAAGCACGTATCATTTGTTCGATTCCCCGGACACCCAAATAAACTATCACGAGCATTACCAATGTATAAATCTCAAATGGAATTTTATCCCATATGTGCAATTTCACATCCTTACCCTCTTTTTGTTGTCCTAAAACATAGAATAGAAACAGACCACTTACGAAAAGCAGCAAAATCATTCCTGCTAAGAGAAATACTCCCATCTGCTTAATCGGCCAAACAATATGAACAAAAGTTGCCCACTGGGCAAATAAATCATTTTGTCCTTTTGCTTCGTTTACAGAAGAAATTACCCAATAATTATCCTGTTCTTCCTCTATGTATACATAATTGATGAGCTCATCATACATATAGTCTATATCCCATGGTAACAATTTCTCTGTTCCTACTTCAATCCAACTGTGGTTAATTTCTGCTTTTGCACCTTCAATATACAAGATATGCGCTTCCATAAATTGCCACGGTGTCATCTCTTCTCCAAGATCACTCATATAACACCATTTGCCATTTAATTCCCTCCATGTGAATGTTCTTCGTCCGACATCGCTCGTATCCAGTTCAAACTCAACAATAGGAACAAAGCCACTGGATGAGCGAAAATGATACATCTCTTTGGAAGCTACATATACGACCTCATTATTCCACTGTTTCTCCGGCTTTGTATTTTCAAATTTTGCTTCCGGCGTATTTTTGAGTGCATCATAAAGCGAATCAATGTTATATGTATAACTTGCAATTTCGGCACCTTTGAATACATATGTATAGGTAGCCGGCTCATTATTATAAAGATAAACTCTATAATTTGTTAGATTAACATCATTCAGATCTTCCTCCGTACTTTTAATGATTGCATAGTCCATATTCTTGTCTTCACACAATTCAAATGTATTGGAATCGTGCGGATCCAAATTGTCCAGAAGATATGCCGAATAATTCATTGCGATTTGCTCATACCCGGTTGTAAGAAGTTCTTCCCTATTATCCGGCAAATCTGAATATATCAGCTGGCACAAAATGCAAATAACACTTCCTGTCATCCCAAGCACACAAAGTATTGTTGCAATCGTCTTTGCCCATATCGAATATATAAATTTCTTCATATTATTCTCCTTCCATTTTGTAACCTCGTCCCCAAATAACCTTTAAGTAACGCGGTTCTGCCGGGTTATACTCAATCTTTTCGCGAAGATGACGAATATGTACCGCCACGGTATTTTCCGTTCCGTATGGATTATCCTTCCACACTTTTTCATAAATCTGATTTGGAGAATACACCGTACCCGGATGCTCCATTAACAGCTTTAAAATGTCATACTCGGTACGTGTAAGGTTTACAATTTCTCCATCCAAAGAGACTTCTTTTGAGCGATCATCCAGTTCAATGCCACCAATTTTTAGAATGCCACTGTTGGAATTTCCACTTCCCAAAAGCATATAGCGACGAATTTGCGATTTCACTCTTGCCTGTAGTTCCACCGGGTTAAATGGCTTTGTTACATAATCATCTGCACCAACGGTAAGCCCTAAAACTTTATCTGTGTCTTCCCCTTTTGCTGTTAGCATAATTACCGGGACGTTGCTGATTTTGCGAATTTCTGCCATCGCCTGAATTCCGTCCATTTGTGGCATCATTACATCCATGAGAACAAGATGAATTTCTTTCTCACGAATAACTTCTAATGCCTCTTTTCCGTTATACGATTCATACACCTGATAGCCGTCGCTCTCAAGATAAATTCTTAATGCGGATACAATATCCTTTTCATCATCACAAACTAATACGTTATACATATTTTCCTCCGGAGTTTTTTGTACGATTTTATTGTAGCGATTCTTTTATGAATTTCCAATGAGGTAACTCATTAAGATTTAATTAAGAAAAGAAGCATCGCTTATTCCGCGATGCTCCCATTCTGTAATCCCTTATTTTGTACAAGCTGCTTCTTTTGTGCATGCGTCAATTGCTTTAAATGATATTCCCGGCTCATTGCCTCTTGCTTGGTCTCGTATGTTTCATAATAAACAAGCTCTACGGGACGTCTGCTTTTGGTGTATTTTGCACCTTTTCCATTATTGTGTGCCTGAATGCGTTTTTCCAAATTGTTGGTCCATCCAACATAAAAACTACCATCCTTGCAACAAACCATATAGGTATAGTTCCATCTATCCATCAGGCAGAAACTTTCTCTCCGGTGATTGGCTCTAGCTTGCCACTTATTTCACCAACACAATAATTGTTTCGGCTGTTCTTCTTTGCTTGATAGAGCATATCGTCTGCGCGGTGCATAAAATCCCACATACGTGTACCTTTCTTTGGAACACCCCAACACATTCCTTGCGAAATTGATACAATCGGTAATGCTTTGGAAAATTTATGTTCCATATTAAGGGAAAGTATTTGCTCACGCAATTCCTTTGCACATTCTGCCGCTTTGTCCATAGAAAGATTCTCATAAATCAGGATAAATTCATCTCCGCCATAACGAGCACAAAAACCACCATATTTTTGTGCGATATTTTTTAAGGTATCGGCTACGGCAAGGAGACAATGATCCCCGGCTTGATGTCCGTAATTATCATTAAATTCCTTGAAATAATCAATATCTAAAATCTCAACTGCCAACGCTCTTTCCATATCACAGGCTCTCTCAAAAACTTGTTCCGAATAGTCATTCAAACGGAACCTGTTCGCAAGTTTTGTAAGCGGATCCATCTCTGATTTTTCCTGCAAAATGCGATTTTTCTGTTCCATTTCCTGACGCACACGATTTGCCGTTTCAAGACTTCGACGCAGATACATGACATTATTCATCATGTTTTTCGTCTCCTGCTCCATAATCTCAGAGAGTTCAAAATACAACCCTGCCGCCTGCAAATACTCTGCACTTTGATTGTGCTTGCGATAATATTTAATTTTGAGTGATATCACTTTTAAGTGCAAATTCGTAATATTGCAACTACGAATCAGTGGTTCCACTACATCAATAATCTGCCAGAACGCATTTTCTTTATCAGCCTCAAGCAACATCAGTTCATATATGTAATAATCATCAAACGTATCCAATATTGCCATGTTTGCACTAATATGTTCTTGTATGCGTGCAATACACTCATCTCTACGCCCATATTTCTTAACTTTATGGAAGTAAACTGCTTCGATGCAAAGTACTGCAACACGATCCATTTCCTCGGTTCCGTCCCAATGGTCCAAATAAATTCTTCGAAAAATCTCTTCTACCGGCTCATAATCGCCTTCTAAAACATAACTTTTTGCAATATTCTCGTAGATGCTCATCATAAGCGTATGATAGCTCTCATCTTCTACAATCGTGCGCACATACAAAAGTGCCTCTTCGAGATAATTACGGCCTTCTTCAAATCTGCCGCATTGTACATTCAAAACACCAATATTGATTTCAAGCAATGCTTCCATGCGACGAAGGTGGTATTTCTTGGCATAATTGATTCCATTGAGATAATAGTCCAATGCAATCGGTCCATTTCCCCGGTTCATTGCTGAAATACCGAGGAAATTGTAGCAGCTTGCCATCAGTTCCCATTCCTGTGCCCGATCGAGATAGGAAAGCGCTTTTGTTACCGATTCATAAAAATTATTCCCATCATTTAAACAATAATACGTTTCTCCACAATAATAATATCCAAAGCCAACTAACTTCGCATCGGCGATTTGCATACCATATTGTATGATATCATTACAATATTTGAGCGTCTTCTCCGCATCTTTTCCACGACAATTCAGTACTTCCTGTATCCAAAACTGAACAATATCATTATAATCCTTTAAAACCATGCGTGCCCCCTTGTAATGATTCCCTTTCCATTTTATAACATAACATGTTTACTCAAAATAATCCAGTGGGTTTACCGGCTCTCCGTCTTTTAACAATTCAAAATACAAATTGCTCCCCTCTACGGAGTAATACTTGGTTGGTTCCCCGACGTAACCAATAACCTGACCAGCTTCTACCATATCACCCACTTCAAAATTAAGTTCTTTTAACTGACCATACACAGCACTGTACCCATTTCCTAGGTCCTGTGTTACCGTACAACCGGTCTCTTCGTTGGTTGAAATATCTGTAATCTTTCCTTTTGCTACCAGATAAACTTTACTATTTACATCGCCACCAATCACTACTGCAGGATTGTAACGATACTGATCTAAAGTTGGAAAATAAATAGTGGAATCCATACTATAATTCAAAAGTACATTCCCTTCTAATGGCCAAACCAAATCATCGCCCTGTTGGAAATGTAAGCTTTCTTGCATAATCGTCTCCTGCACCGGTTCTTCTTCAACCACTTCCGTAATCATTTCCTGTTTTATTTCCGGTTCAATTACATTCTCTTCTTTTTTGGGTGCAGGTTTTACCACATTGGATGCTTCCTCGATACTTTCCTTCTCTTCCTTCTGTTCTATCTGCATCTGCTCTATTTTTGCCTGTTCTTTTGCATCGCGTCTTTCCTGTGCTTTTTCTGTGGCATATACACTGCCAAATCCAATAACTCCCGCTACTAAGCATGCGACTGCTGCTATATATTGATTTTTCCTCATACGGCACCTCCATTGTCAAAATTTATCTTTGACAACAGTATTGCCGCCTAATTTTTATTTTATGCACATTTTGCTTCGGATAATATTACTTAATTTCGCAAATTGTGCCAAAGTTAGTGTTTCTCCGCGAACATTCACCGGAACGCCAAGTTCCTCAATGCTTTCCTGAATCAACTCCTTATTCAAGGAAATTTGTGGAAAATTATTTAATCCATTTGCAAGTGTCTTTCTCCGCTGATTGAAGGATGCACGAATCACCTGGAACATCAATTTTTCATCTTCTACTTCCACCGGAGGCTCATCATGTCGTGTAAGGCGAATAACCGCACTGCCAACCTTTGGTTGTGGCATAAAACAACTTGGTGGTACATTGACAACAATTTCCGGCTTTGCATAATACTGCACCGCCAGCGAAAGTGCACCATAATCCTTGGTTCCCGGTCCAACTTGCATGCGATCTGCAACTTCTTTCTGCACCATAATGGTAATACTGTCAATCGGTACGTGACTTTCAAATAGTTCCATAATAATTGGAGTCGTGATGTAATATGGAAGATTCGCCACCACCTTGATTGGTCTATCGTGGTTTTTTTCTTTTGCTAGCCTGTTGATGTCGACTTTTAGAATATCCTGATTCAATACCTCTACATTGTCATACTCTTGCAACGTATCTTTTAAAATCGGAATTAGATTTGTATCGATTTCTACTGCCACCACTTCTCTTGCAGCCTCGCACAAATACTGCGTCATGGTTCCGATTCCCGGCCCGATTTCTAACACAAAATCATCTTTGGTAATCTGTGCTGCATCGATTATTTCTTCTAAAACATTGGTATCTATTAAAAAATTCTGCCCAAATTTCTTCTGAAAATTAAATTGATATTTTTGCAATACGGCAATCGTATTCTTTGGATTTCCAAGTGTTGCCATTCCGATTCTCCTTTTTTTGCACATTATTAATTTAGTGTATCACATTTGTAAAGTATCTGCTATAATATTACAGAAAATGTTTTTATATGAAGGAGGTTTATTATGAATTTTTCAATTGAAGGCGAACCGTTACCAGTCGTAATCTGTAGCTTAGAAAATGGGGAAACCATGATTACAGAAAAAGGTGCAATGTCTTGGATGTCTCCAAACATGCACATGGAGACCACTTCCAATGGCGGTGTTGGAAAAATGATCGGTCGTGCGTTTTCCGGTGAAAGCATGTTTGTAAACCGTTACACAGCTATGAATGGCAATGGTTTAATTGCATTTGCATCCAGCTTCCCTGGTTCTATCCGCGCATTCCAGATTGGACCGGGACAGGAAATTGTAGCTCAAAAGTCAGCATTCCTTGCATCAACCGCTGCAGTACAGTTATCTGTTTTCTTCCAGAAACGTATTGCCGGTGGACTCTTTGGCGGTGAAGGTTTCATCATGCAAAGACTTTCCGGAAACGGTACGGTCTTCTTAGAGTTTGATGGATATGTAAAAGAATATGATTTGGCTCCTGGGCAGCAGATTATCGTTGATACCGGATATCTTGCGGCAATGACTGCAACCTGTACCGTTGATGTTCAGACGGTTTCCGGTGTGAAAAACATGCTTTTCGGTGGAGAAGGTTTATTCAATACTGTTGTTACCGGACCTGGTAAGGTATGGTTACAGAGTATGCCTGTTGCACAATTGGCCGGAGCTGTTCGTCCATATATTCCAACAGGAAAATAATATTGAAGAAAAAACAGCTTCGAGAAATGACATTTCTCGGAGCTGTTTTTCTTTATTATTTTTATTGTCATAAAAATTATGATGTGCTATAACGGCCACACAATGAGTGGCGGGTTGATGAATATATGGAAAAGAAAGAACAATTAGAAAGACAAATTAATATATTAAAAAAAATAAGAGAAGACCTAGGGATGAATAGAACAGAGTTCTCTCGATACATGGGAATACCACTAAGAACATTAGAAGAATGGGAGGCCGGAAGAATAGAGACTATGCTAGTATGAATGAATTAATATGTCTCTCAAATTTAGAAAATATTAATTCTGTACTAATAAATGAGCAATTACCCCAGGCAGAGAGACTAATCAAATTAAATCAAATAGCAATTCATCAAATATCTGTTTTGCAAAAACCTGATAGCAGGAAGCTACTTAAATAACGAAATTACATGTTAAAGCGACAGCCCCGTTGTCTACACTCTTGTGGGCTGTTCCTATATCGACAATCCGTACGTCTTCCTACTTTTATTTATATTATCTGAGAAGAAATTTATCCACTGTATCATTACACTAAGTGATACTATTCCCCAAAACCAATTAAAACTAAATCACAATAGTTGCAAATGTCAAACATATAAGCGTAATCTTTTCATTTGTGCTTAAGTGCTTTTCATAAAAATCTGACCTAGACATTTATCAATCAAAAAAAAGATAATAGAATACCTCTCCTAAATCTTTTCCAAAATGATACAAAATCCAACATAATAGGCCCAAAAGTATTACTCCCAAAAATACCTGACCACACCATTTACCCACATTCTTTCCATTATTCATTAAGTGGCTCCCTTCTACAAACCCAGTATATAATTACTATATCACTTAATCTTACTTTTCTAATACATCACCTTTTCCAATTTCGTTTCGTGCTACATCACGCAATAATATTCCAACATTTTCCCCTTGAGATGCACAATCTGACATCTTGCGGAACATCTCAATTCCGGCAATTTTTACCGTTCTGTTGCTTCCGTCCGTTCTACGAAGTTGTACGGTATCTCCTACGCGTACAGTGCCACTTTCTACTGTTCCGGTGACTACCGTCCCTCTTCCTGTGAGTGTAAATACATCTTCTACAACAATGCGAAAATTGCCCTCGAAAATCGTATTTTGCCCATTCATTTGACGTTCCTCATAATACTGTTCTACTTCTGATAGTTGTTTTTTAAAAAAATCGAAAATCCCCATCCTATACTCTCCATTCCTATTTATCTTATTTTTCTAGGATATCTCCCTTTTGAACATCTGTGTAAAGAATATCATCCAAACGAACACCCGCATGGTCACCCTCTACTGCACAATCTCCTTCTTTGCCCTTTATTCTTACATCATATACTTTTAGGCTTCTTGTTCTTCCATCTGATTGTTTTAGTTGCAAAATATCTCCTTTTCGTACAATACCTTTTTCAACTATTCCGCTAGCAAAGGCACCTCCGTGAAAATCAGGAAAAACAAATGTTATTTCCATGCGAAACGAATCTTCTTGGTGATTTTCATAATACATACTTTCCATAACCCTTACCCCCTCTCAATTTTTGAAAATAGTCGATATGCATTCTCCTCTGTAATGCGTTCTACTTCCGCCGTACTCATTCCCCGAATCGCTGCAATCTTTTCGATAATATACGGAATATTACGCGAGTCATTGCGCTTTCCTCGGTTTGGCTCCGGCGCCATGTATGGGCAGTCTGTTTCTAACAACAAACGCTCCATCGGAATTGCTTCTACGGTTTCTACCAGTTTCTTGGCATTTTTAAAGGTGACTACCCCGCCAATTCCAATGTAATACCCCATTCGAATGAATTCCATTGCAATTTCTTTGGAATAGGAAAAGCAGTGCACAACGCCCGGTATTTCTTCGGCATGACATTTTTTCATGACATGTATGGTGTCTGCTGCCGCATCACGAGAATGAATTACAACCGGAAGTTTGGTTTCTCTCGCAAGCTCTAGCTGGCGCATAAACCAATAACGTTGATTTTCTTGTGCTTTTTCTTCTTTTTCCCAATAATAATCAAGTCCGATTTCTCCAACTGCAACCGTTTTTTCATGAGCAGTCTGCTTTGCAAGCCACGCAAATGTTTCTTCATTCAAATCTTCCACGTCACTTGGATGTACACCAACCGCTGCATAGACATCTGCAAATTGTTTTGCAAGTTCAAGTGTGGTTGCGGTGGATTTAATTGATGCCCCGATATTGATAATTGGACTAATTCCTTTTGCCAGCGCATCCTTTATTACTTCATCGCGGTCGCTATCAAATCTGGCATCATCATAATGTGCATGTGTTTCAAAAATCATGATAGATGTGCCTCCAACATTTCCAGTTCTTCAATATCGATACAATTTGGAATTTCCTTTTTCATAACAGCTTCTTTACAGGCTTTAAATTCTATCCACATCACACTGTCAATTTCTTCTTTTTGCACAACAAATTCTGAAATCTCCATATCTTTCCACAATAGAAAAACCTTACTAATCTGATTATCCTCATATGGCATTTCGCGAAATTGCGTTTTTATGATAAGATGCTTTGTTCCACAGTCAATCAATTCTTCGGGTATTGCGTCCACACCAAGCTCTTCTTTTAACTCGCGAAGTGCAGAATCCACAAAACCCATACCGGTCGGAATATGACCGGCGCTTGAGATATCATAGCATCCCGGAAACGAATCCTTATTCGCACACCGTTTTTGTAAAAGAATTTCTATTCTTTCCGCTTTTTTCCGCACGATCCATACATGCGATGTCCGATGCGGAACGCCGTTACGATGTGCAACTTCACGTTCGACGGTTTCACCGGTCGGTATTCCATTTTCATCTACAATATCTAATAATTCCATAACTTTTTCTCCCAGTTAAAACTATTCCATTATTGCTAATAGAATAATTTTGTGTACTCCGTCCGTGTATCTGCAATATGGTATACATAAACTATCTCGTCGATTATTCTATAAATCACAACATGCTTCTCGCAAATAACCATTCGATATCCCATCTCATTTAGCCAGACGTCCGGCGTCAATGAGCCGGAATCCGGAAAACATTCTAATCTCTCTATAGTATCAAGAATATTTTCGCTGACCTTTAATGCCGTTTCTGCGTCAAATTGAATCAAATACCAATCCTCTATCGTTTTTAAATCTTCCCAGGCAGTTGGAAGAATTTCTACTTTACACATCATTCAAACGCTCACGTAATCTCTTTCTGGCTTCTGAAACGCTAATCGTTTCTGCTCCTTCTATACGCTCTTGCTCTGCCTGCAATACTTTTGCACGAAGTTGCAACATCTGTTCACGACGCTCAAATGCATCAATATTCATTACCACCAAATCACCCTCTCCATTTTTGGTTATATAGATAGGTTCTTTCGTTTTTTTTGCAAGATTTGAAATTTCTGAATATCCATTTCTTAATGATGCAGATGCTTTTATAATCATACCATCAGCCTCCATATCTTTTTTATAATATAATTATATCATTATTTTGTAATATTATCGATGGTAATTCCTGTTTCTTTTTATGCAATTTCTGCTCCACTTGGCATTGGTTTCTCCGGTGTCAAGAGCGCAAGGTTTCCTTCGGCATCTTCTGCACAAAGTAACATTCCCTCAGACAATACGCCTGCAAGTTTTGCCGGTTTTAAGTTCACGAGTACCATAACTTTTTTACCGACCATCTCTTCTGGTGCGTAATCTTTGCGTATGCCGGATACGATTTGTTTTACCTGGCTTCCGATTTTTACTTGTGAGCATAAAAGCTTTTTGGATTTTTCAACAGCTTCACATGCAATGATTTCTCCTACTTGGAACTGCATTTTCTCAAAGTCATCAAACGTAATTTCTGCTTTTGGCTCAATATCAATGACTTCTTCCTCTGTTTCCGAAATCGTTTCCCCGGAAAGTGCTTTCTGTTCTGCCTCAAATTCTGCTTTTTGAGCATCCTGAATAGCAGTTACTTTTGGAAGTACTTCTTTTGCATCAAGACGTGCAAAAAGAATCTCCGGTGTTTCGGTTACTTTGCTGCCGCTTTCGTATAAACCAAACTGCTCTAAGTCATCAAATGCACGAAGCTTGGTGCAAAGCTGTGCAACAATTTTTTCTGCGGTTTCTGGAAGGAAGCTGCAAAGCAAACTTGCGCCGATGGTAATGGATTCGGTTAAGTTATAAAGTACTTCGGCAAGGCGATCCTTTTGGCTTTCTTCTTTTGCAAGTACCCATGGTGTTGTCTCATCAATATATTTGTTGCAACGGCGGAACAATGCAAACACTTCGGAAATAGCGTCTGCCACACGGAGTTTTTCCATTTTTTCTGCCACTTTTGCTTTGGTTCCTGTTACGACAGCTTTTAAATCGGCATCAACTTCTTCCGTTACGCCTGTGCTCTTTACCACGCCGCCAAAATATTTGTTACTCATGGAAACCGTACGATTTACCAGGTTTCCAAGGATATTGGCAAGGTCGGAGTTGAAACGCTCGATTACCAAATCCCATGTGATAATTCCATCATTTTCAAACGGCATCTCATGCAATACGAAATAACGTGTTGCATCTACACCAAATAAGTCAACCATATCGTCTGCATAAATAACGTTTCCTTTGGATTTGCTCATCTTATCGCCACCCTGTAACAACCATGGGTGTCCAAATACCTGTTTTGGAAGTGGTAAATCAAGCGCCATAAGGAATATCGGCCAATAAATGGTATGGAAACGAACAATGTCTTTTCCAATTAGATGCAGGTCTGCCGGCCAGTTCTTCTTAAATAATTCCGAAGATGCGTCCGGGTCGTATCCGATTTTGGTGATATAGTTGGTAAGCGCATCGAGCCAAACATATACAACATGTTTGTCATCAAAATCTACCGGAATTCCCCAGCTAAAAGAGGTACGTGATACGCACAAATCCTGAAGTCCCGGAAGAAGGAAGTTGTTCATCATCTCATTTTTACGAGATACCGGCTGAATAAAATCCGGATGGGTATTGATGTGCTCAATCAGACGGTCCGCATATTTACTCATTTTAAAGAAATATGCTTCTTCTTTTGCCGGTTTTACTTCTCTGCCACAGTCCGGACATTTTCCGTCTACAAGCTGTGATTCGGTCCAGAAGGATTCACATGGTGTACAATATAATCCTTCATAAGAGCTCTTATAGATGTCTCCCTGATCATAAAGTTTCTTAAATATCTTCTTTACACAACGCTCGTGATCTTCGTCTGTGGTACGAACAAAGTTATCGTAAGATGCGTTCACCAAATCCCAGATTCGTTTTACTTCTCCGGCAACGTTATCTACATATTCCTTCGGTGTGATCCCAACTGCTTCTGCTTTTTCCTGAATTTTCTGACCATGCTCATCTGTTCCGGTCTGGAAATAAACATCGTATCCCTCTGCACGTTTGTATCTTGCAATGGCGTCTGCAAGAATAATTTCGTACGTATTTCCGATGTGTGGTTTTCCTGATGTGTAAGCAATCGCTGTTGTCATATAAAATTTGCCTTTGTTGTTCATGTTTCTATCCTCCTGAATGATATTGAATAGAGATTGCGTATCACGCAATCTTGGCGCGCGAGCGGTGCCGTTTACGGCTAATTTCATCTCCGCGAGCTGCGCATGCTTCGCGGAGCGTTTTTAATTCATAAGAAAAAGGTCACTTTTTTGCTTTCGAACAAGTACTTTCTATGAATTAAAAAACTCCCGTCTTCCTTTCAGAAGACGAGAGTACTATCCCGTGTTACCACTTCTCTTCGTTGATACCTTGCAATATCAACCTCTGTAGATGCTGTTACATCTTCCGCTATAACAGGCGGTCCTGTCAGAACTTATCCGCTTGGCGGTTCAGCCCTGCCACTCCAAAGCCATCTTCCAGATGTGTTCCTTCTCTCCCTCTCAGCATGCCATGCATAGGAGATTCTCTGTAAAATTCGCACAAATGTACTCTCTTTTTCAACGTGTTTGCATTTTCATTTTTCTAAATGTACCATGCAAATATTGGAAAGTCAATAGTAAGCCCCAAAACAGAAGTCTGCAAAGCAATCTCCCATTGCTATCGAAAAGTATTTTGTTTATCCTCTAACCTTGCAAAGAAGAAACATTGGAATATTATGTGGATAGTATATATTTTTACTATGCTACCTTTTTGCGGCATTGCTTACATTCTATTTAATCGTAAGATCCTTAGATTAAAAGCTCTCGAAATCGGCGAAATAGAGACTTCCATTTACATAAACCCAAACGACCCGTTTGATCATTATCGTCAACACTCCATTGGCACTATATGCATCTATACGGTAGTGCTTCTTGTCTTTTCCGTTGCACCAATAGAGCTGTTTTCGATATTCTTAAAAATTCTTCTACGATAATGTTTATATGTGTAAAATATTTGCAAAACAAAACGGATATGCTATAATTCCTATTAAAAAATGAAAAGAGGGCATGTATTATGAAAAAATTAGTTTGTAGTTTATTAATTGGCGCATCTGCAATTTGCCTTACTGCCTGTGGTAACTCAACCACTTCGGAAGAATCGAATTCAAATGACAAATCCTCGGTTACTTCTGAAAACCCAAGCGGTTCTATCGAAGTAGGAGAAGACGGATATGTTCATGTAAACGATTTAACCGGAAAAACACTTGGCGATTTACTGGATAATGGATATGATTATTCCGGATATATGAGTGTTGACAGCGAATGCTACGTCTACATTTCATCGGAAGAGATTGATGATGCTACCATCGAAATAATTAAGCAGTTGGAAGGTTTGACGGTTCAGGATTTATTAGATAAAGATGTTGATATTTCTTATATGTCAATTAATGATGTGTATTCTTATTCTACTAGTCTTGGCTCTATTACGGTCTCATTTGACATCGATGGTGGGGCAGAGGTTATGAAACAATATGAAGATGTTGATTTTGCCGATATCGAAGATATGGTAGAACTTCATGATAAAGCAATTAGTAATGTTTCTTTTAACTATGTGGACTACACTGTAATTTTAGATAACGCAGTGAATGAACTGGATATCGATCTCTTTGATGCGGAAGAACAGCTGAAAGATTTTTCTGTAGTAGACTGCTACTATGAGCCAATTCCGGATGATTTCTAAGATTGGAATGAGCAAATAAATTTCCTCTGTTAATTCTCCCAAATTTGTGGTATTCTAAAGTATATACGTGTTTGGAGGAATAATTGTGGGAGTTAAACTATCGGAATTGGAAGAGGGCAGTGAAATCACACTACATATCAGTACCGGCGACAAACAAATGGATATGACCGGAAATATCATCAAATTTGTTAAGGATGATATTGCGCTTATTTCGTTGGATTATGGCGGTTCCGGCAAATTGGTCTTTGAGAACGTTCAAATTGATGTCGAGTACGGCTCTGAATCTACGGTTCCAATTGTCTGGCGCAATGTGAAAATTGTTAGTTACCAATCCGACTATGCCATGCAGACTCCTACTGACGGCTACAAGCACAACCGCAGAGATTCCTTTCGTGTCAGCGTTGCTCTATATGCAAAACTTCGCAATCCCAGAGCGAACGATCCGGCACAAGTTATGATCAAAGATGTTAGTTTATCGGGGTTTTCCATTACCGACCGCAAAAAAGAATTGAATTACTCTATCGGGGATGAAGTATCGGTTGGGTTTGAAGACATTGGCCATATACTCAATCTGAAAGGACGCATTGTAAGAATTGAAGAACAAGAGGAATTCACAATTTATGGTTTGACCATTACCAATTTGTGTAAGGACTTATCTTCCTATGTAAATATCAAACAAAGACGTAATAAAGGGAAATGAGCAAGGCTCATTTCCCTATTTTTTGATGATTTTTGCCAAATCATTGAAATATGTCTCTAAACAACTATTATCATATTTCTGTGGTTCATTCTTGAGTAGCTTACAAATGGTATTCTTAATGTCTTTT
This sequence comes from Lachnospiraceae bacterium, assembly GCA_045531055.1. Taxonomy (GTDB): domain Bacteria; phylum Bacillota; class Clostridia; order Lachnospirales; family Lachnospiraceae; genus Roseburia. The sequence goes on from JAZSDG010000022.1 coordinate 25,211, forward strand.
GGCTTGTCCATGCAGACAATATAAGGTAAATATGCGATCCATTCATATACATTTTTTACTTTGCCGGAAATATTATTAAAGGCAATACACGGCGTCCCGGTAATCGCACATACGATCATGCAGTGTAACGTATCTGTTATCACCAGCTTTGCCTTTGCAATTTGGGAAATCTTTTGATCCACTTCATGATTACGCCCCTCTACACCCACACAAATTCCGGTATGCATAAGAGTACTAGAAATTGGCAACCCAAAATCGGTCAAAATCTGCTGCAGGTCTTCCTTCTCCGATGCACTTAAAACACGCTCTTTATCATTGCGCAAACATAAAAGTGCACCTTCCCTCTCCCAAGAACTGTCTATGCCGGACATGGAAAGGACCATATCCGGTGCCAGTACAAGCTCCACATGATCATCCATCAACTCCCGCATCAATGCATAGGATATTTTCTCTCTCAAACAAATTGCAAGATTCCTATGCTGGTTATAAATGGCTTGTGTCTTTTTTTTCTCTCTTTCCCCTCGCCAATTATTTTCAAAATATGCCGTTTGCGGCATAATTACAACGCGATTTTCCGGATAGTCTTTCATTACTTTACGAATATTGTATTCGCCATTGTACAACCATAAAGAACCCATAAATCCGCCGCCGGTCATTAAAATAATATCCTTTGGTGTTATAAACTTACGGATCGTTCTGCGGTGATGCTTAAATTCTTTATCCGTCACTTCGATTACTTCAATCGTCGGGAAATGCTTTTTCAAAAATTCTATTTCCGCTATGGAAATCAAATGATCCCCAATATTATCATGTTCCGGCGAATTGAATAAAATAATACGTGTGTCACTTACTTCTTTCTGCAACCGACAAAGACGCTCTGGTAACATTTTGCTTCCTCCTCGTACTCCCCCATATCTAACTTATTATACAATACTTTTTTCCAATTCCGCAAGTTCCTCATCTTCCGGTAGCATTTTTTTCACTTGCTCAATAATACCTTTCGCCTGCTCAATCATACCATTTTCAATCAACATCCGGATTTGTTCTTTCACTTGTGATGCCAACTGCAACATCTCTTTCGATTGCTCCGTAGAGGTCTCATTCACACCAATCACCTTCTGCGCATGTTTTACCATCTCGTGTACTTCGTTGCCTTTGTCATGATAGCGTTCGATTTCCTCGCAAAAATATTCCCAAAGCGGCACATGATGGTGCATCAAGCGAATCACCTCTTCAAAAATAGGTTCCCATTTCATCATACACATTGCTTCAACCAATATTGGAACAATTTCTTCAAACACATAGATATGATCCGTTTCCCATTCCAACTCCATAAGCTGCTCGGAAAGATTTTGGGTGCTCATTTGCTTTAGACCATTACAAATTGAGATGGAAGCCATCTCCTTTTTCATAACCTCGTCCAAACACTCCCCCACAAACGGAGCCATTTTCTGCAAAAACAGTAACGGTTCATTTTTTCCCCAAAATGCTTTCCATTTTAGATACTCATGCACATATTGCTCAGATTTTGCGTACACACCAAGAAAAAACAAAAGCTCTGCCTGTCGAAACGCTAAAAATGTTTCGCACAACTGCGTATTTCTCTTATCTTGCCTTGCCTCTTCACAAAGCCATAGTGCCTCTTCATATTTCCCTTGCTCTTTCCTAGCAATAATTTTTGCAGCATAGAATGCACTACGTGAAATGTTATCATACATTTCATCGCTATCCTTGATAAGCAACAATGTCTCATTCCCAAGGTCATACAATTTATCATATTCTTTTACCGTACGAAATTCCTGCGCCAACTGCATGCGCCATCTAAGATTATCCGGCTCTTTTTCAATCATCTCTTCTAATAATACACGATTGCGCTCATAATGCTTCCACAAAGCCTCCTCCGTTTCATACACATACCCAAAATGATGCACAATAGAGCGAAGACCTTTGCAGTTCCCTTCCATCGGCTCCATGTATTCGTGAATTTTGCTGACAAAATGTGTATCCGGATTTAACTTTATCATGCGTGAGACCCATGTATCGCTATACTGTGTCGCTTCCATATCCAAAAAATTGCGCTGAATATAACTCGCATATCCGTAATTTTTATATTCGCCACTTTGGAAAAAGTCGATAATTTCTTTGGTATCCACAAACCACTCGTCATCATCTACATAGAGATACCACTCGCCGCTTGCATATCGCAAACTTTCATTTCTTGCTTTCGAAAAATCATTGCACCATACAAAATCCCCTACAATATCTGCATATGTTTCAATCATTTTGCGAAGATCCGGTTCACAACCGGTATCAATAACAATCAACTCACACGGCAGAGCCTTTCGAATCGGTTCAAGCGAATCCAGGCATTTTTGTATCGTCTCTTTTCGGTTAGACGCTAATAAAGCAATTGATAACACAATCTTGTTTTTACTCATCCTCTAATTCCCTTTCCAATGTCTCTAATTCCACATCATCCGGAATCATCGCACGCAATTGACAAACCACCTGATATGCTTCTTTTCGCATACCGGATTCCAGTAAAATTGCAATCTGTTTTTTGACTTCCTTCGCCATAAGTTGCAATTCACTTTGTGCACCCTTTGCCTGCTCCTGCTGCTTTTTCTGTTCCTCACCAACGGCATTTGCAAAACATTTTATAAAATTGCCGATTGCTGGATATACTTTTGCCGCTTTTCCTGCAAACTCTAATTTCTGTCTCCAGTCAAACGCCTCTGTCAAAAGCAATTGCTCTGTATATACAGCCGCACGAATACTTTCCGGAAGCGCCTCCATTTCTCCTTCAAATGCCACATGGGTATAAACCATTTTTCCATATGCTAAATTACTTTCGGTGAAATATGACAGTATCTCACACATCGCATCATAGGAAGTTTCCTTTGTTCCGGTAATCATTGCATTCGCACAATGCATATCCAAATAGAAATAGCGTATATCGTCTCTTGTCCGAATCGCATTTAGTTTAGACACCGGTTCCTTCCAAGCAGATAAATCTTTGTTGTTTGCAAGCACCATAACCAAAACCATCCACTGTGACAATGGCAGTTGCAAAAGCATCTCTTCGAATGGGAGAATATTATTTATTGCCAGCTGCCAAACTTGTTCCGGCACATATAAAAATTCACCATTGCCATCTAACATAGCTTGTACCGCTTTCTGCACAGTTTCCCTTTGTTTTAGTGGCAACTTATCCGCCTTTTCAAGAGCAATCAATATTCTTGCCCAAAGGAAGCACATCTCCTGATACCGGTTCTCTGTGACTTCATCTTTGACAAACAAGATACTTTCTTCGATAATTTGTTCTTGCTCTGTTTGTACTGTTTGCTCTTTTTTCTCATAGAAAAAGAAGTATTTTTCACAGTATTCGTGTGCATTTTCTAAGTATTCCGCCTGATGCAATGCACGTGCAGCCAGCGCACAAATACTCGCACAAGCTCCTGACGTATTCCGCGTATCTGCCAAATACTCTGTTGCCTTCTCTTGCAACAATTCCATATCTTTTTCCAGCATCGACCCTTTTAATACCGCACTGTAAAATGCACCTCTACACTGGTTCACAAATGGTTCCTGATTTGTTACAATCAATGTCAAAGCCCTCATTGCTTCCTCACGCAATGGCTGCCCCATTTCCATGCCGTTATATTCCAGCAAAAGTTCCAGTCGCCAACGCAAATTGTTCGGCTCTTCCTTCACCAAATCCAAAAGCAGGGTTTCGTTACGTCTAAAATGTGCAACTTTCTCTTCTTTCGTCTGATACGCATACCCATAATGATGAACGAACGCTTGTAACTTCTTGCATTTTCCAATTGCAGGAACAAGCGCCTCATGTACTTTTCCCTCAAAATGTGTATCCGCATTCCGTTGCATCATACGGGACACCCATTCATCCGTATATTGCGTACCTTCAAGGTTTGTATAATTTCTTACCAAATATACCGCCTGCTCATATTCTTTATACTCACCGGATTTGAAAAATTCCACAATTGGAGCCACATCATCAAACCATTCATCATCATCCAAAAATAAAAACCACTCTCCATTGGCTGCTTCTAATCCGAGATTTCTCGCTTTTGCAAAATCATCGCACCATGCAAAATCATAAATTTGATTTGTATATGCGGTCAGTTTTTCTCTAAATTCACTTTTACAACCGGTATCTGTCAAAATCAATTCGCTATCCAGCTCTTCTAACAACGGTTGAAGAGACTCTAAACATTTGATTGTAGTTTCTTCCCTACCTGACACCAGTATGGATATCGTAAGTATTTTCCCAGCCATACTCTCCTCCACTATAACATGGCAAGTCTTATTTGAAGCATGAGCTCAATAATCTCTAAATCATTCGGTTTCATATTGCGCAAAGCCTTTAGAATCTGTAGTGCATCCTCATAGCGTTTCTCTTTCACACACCGGAATGCCTCTATCTTAATATCTTGTTCCAAGCGACGCATCTCTTGCTTTTTTTCTCGCTCCTGTTGTTCGCTCTCTTTGGCAAATTCTAGTATAAATTCTTTTACCGGTTCAGCCAAAACCGGATAAACAACGACTGCTTCTTTCAAAATCGAAAGTGACTCTTTTGTTATTTCATTGCCATTTACAAACGCTTTTTTCACCAATAATCCTGCCTGAATATATTCCGGCAAAAGTTCCGGATATTTCTCTAAAATATCATCCTGATAGTATGTGCGACAATACGTTTCCACACAGTCTCCGAACTCTTGAAACCACGATTTTTTCGTTTTATATTCCGCTTTTGAAAGCGTAAATAACACTTTCATCTCTGCAATACGCATAAAACTGTATGTATAACGAATATCATCTTTTGTCTGTATCGCTTTTAAAATCTTTTCCAAGGTTAATGTCGAATTCAAATCTACATTGGACAAATATACGGATAGTTGTTCTGCCCACTCGTCAAAATCAAGTGCCAAAAATGCTTTATCCAGACCGAGCATATCATCTCTATGATTTGCTGTTTCTATTTTTGCATACCACAAATACCAATGTGTTCCTTCCACCTTGGATAACACATTTAAAATATTGAAAAATTCTGCTTGTTCCAGACACTGCCACACATAGATTTCTTTTCTCATCTCTTCCATGAGTTCTTTATTTTTCCATGCCAATGTCACAGCCTCTACGTAGACCGGATCACATGGATTTTTTGCCATTGCTTCCACTAACGTGATAAGTAAATCCTTATACAGATATGCCGCTTTTTGGTCCCACTCTAAATTCGGTAAGTATTTGGCCAACACCGATGAATCCCCTCGTTTTAATGCGCACCCGCTTAATATGGAATATGCGCGCTTTAGTGGAATGGCATCCAGCGCTTCCCCTACCAAAAGCGCTCCCATCTGACTTTCCAATTTATTTTGGTCTTTTTGCAGACAATTGCGAATCGCCAAATATTGGTTAGCACATTCTTGTGCCTTTATATAATCTTGCAGACGATAATAACTCATTGCAAAAAACTGTTGCAAATATGCATGACACAAATCACTGCAACGTTTATCCCGCAATCCATCTTCTCCAACTGCAATACCGTCTCTGTATTTCTCTAAAAAATACGCACCTGTCATTGCACCGGCATAAAATGTTCCAATGTCGCGATTATCAAACTCATTATTCAAATTTTTTGTCTGTTTGAGACAATCTATCGAAAATTGATACAGTTCTTTCCAATATTTTACGGAACGGTACTCCTGTACCAAATGTACTCTCCAACGTAATTTCTCCGGTTCCTCCTCAATCATATCCAAAAGTAGCTTGGAGTTGCGCTCAAAATGCTTGATTTTGTCGGCATTTGTCCGGTATATATAACCGGAATGATTCACAAGCGCATGCACATGCGCACACTTCCCATTAATTGGATAAAGATATTCATGTATTTTACTTTCAAAATGCGTATCTTTGTCCAATCGAATCATTCGCGATGCCCAGGAATCACTATAATGGGTATAACTTTTATCATAAAAGTTGCGCACCAAATAATTGGCACAACCATACTTTTTGTATTCTCCGCTTTTAAAAAATTCGACAATCGGTTTCTCCTCTGCAAACCACTCGTCATCATCTAAAAATAAAAACCATTCCCCGGTTGCAAGTCGAATCCCCGCGTTTCTGGCTTTCGAAAAATCATTGCACCACTCAAATTCGACCACTTTATCGGTATACTCCAATAATATTTCATGAATATCTGGATTTTTGCTGGTATCCACTAAAATTAACTCACATGACAACTGTTCCATCAGTGAGTGTAACGAATCCAAACATCTGCGAATTGTGTCCATTCTGTTGGATACAAGTATTGAAATTGATAAAACCGGTTTTTTCCCCATAGTATTGCTCCTAATTCCCATTAAAAAGAAAGAGCGAATTGCTTCGCTCTTTCGGTATCTATTTCTTTTGCAATGAATTACTGTAATAAGGACATAACACCTTGTGTTGCTTGATTAGCCTGAGCCAACATAGACTGTCCTGCCTGAGCAAGAATGTTGTTCTTGCTGTACTCAACCATAGCTTCTGCCATATCTGTATCACGAATCTGTGATTCAGCGGCTGTGGTGTTCTCTACTACGTTATCCAAGTTTGCAATTGTATGCTCTAATCTGTTCTGAACCGCACCGAGTGCAGATCTTTGTGCAGATACTTTTTCAAGAGCTTCTGCAATTGCATCAATCGCATAGGTTGCTCTTGCACCTGTGTTATCTACGATATTCATATTTTTAACACCAAGTCCTGCAGCATCCATCGTATCGATTGTGAATGTAATCTTGTTACTTCCATCTGCGTCAGCACCAACATGTAAGCCCACCTGTAAGCCCTGTTTGGTGAATACAGTACCTTCTGTAATTGTAAAGCTTACCTGCGTAGCAGATGTTGTATAGTAACTCGGATCTGTTGTTTTGATTTCAACTTTTGCTTCACGACCTGCATCTGTTCCAATCGATCCTGCTTTACGTAACTCTTCCTGGATTAAAGAATATGCTTTGCTTGCTGAGATTACAGAAGCATCGTTATCGCCGATACCATCTACGGAATTCTCTGTCATTGCAACATATGTCTGAGTTCCTACAATTACGGTATCACCATCTTTAACAAGATCTGCAATACTTGCTAATGTCAAGATATTTAACTCTTCGTCTTCTTTTTTCGTTGTTCCATCAACAACTGTGTACTCCGTTCCGTTGATTGTTACAATACAAGAAGAGGTTGCTGCGTTAACAGCATCACGAATATCTGCAATTGTGCTACCAATGGTGTATCCCTTTGAACCGATGGAGATTGTTTGTCCATGCTTTAATGCTGTCATTGTAAATGTAGCGGTTCCGGTTCCTACACCCTTTAAAATACCTGTGATTCCTGCATCTTTTGCAGAAATAATGTTTGTAGAAGTTTTTCCGTTACCTTTCAAAAGGTAGGTTTCATTGAATTTGGTTGTTTCAGCAACACGGTCAATTTCCGTTGTTAACTGATGAATTTCGTTCTGGATTGCTTCACGGTCAGATTCTGAGTTCGTTCCGTTTGCAGCCTGAACTGCTAATTCGTTCATTCTCTGTAACATGGAATGAACTTCGGTCAATGCACCTTCTGCAGTCTGTACTGCGGAAATTCCATCTTGTGCATTGGTGGATGCCTGGTCAAGACCACGAATCTGTTTTCTCATCTTTTCGGAAATTGATAATCCTGCTGCATCATCTGCTGCGCGGTTAATTCTATAACCGGATGATAACTTCTCTGTTGCCTTTGACTGACTCTTTGTTGTTACACTTAACATTCTGTTGGCGTTCATCGCCTGCATATTGTGCTGTACTACCATGATTTTTCCTCCTTGAATATCCTGCAACTTCCTGGTTGCAATCAATGTTATTTGGGTTGTATACTACCTACTTGCTTTATATATCGGGAATTGTTCCAGATACTTAACCCTTTTTTGAAAAAAATTTATTTTTCTAAAAAAAGCCACAATTCTTCTTTAAAATCATAAAGAATTGTGACTCTTATTCTATATATCCAATTCCGGCGGTACATCAATCTGGTCAGATACATACTTACCATTTTTCTTTCTTTGTCGTACACATTCTGTTAATAAGTATTCTATCTGTCCATTGACCGAGCGAAAGTCATCTTCTGCCCATGCTGCAATGGCATTATATAAATTTTCAGATAGTCTTAATGGGACTTGCTTTTTCTCTGCCATACTAATATAAACTTCCGGAATTTACGACAGGTTGCGCATCATGATTTCCGCAAAGAACAACTAGCAGATTAGATACCATTGCAGCTTTTCTCTCTTCATCTAACTCTACAACATTGTTCTCATTCAATCGTTCCAATGCCATCTCTACCATTCCAACTGCCCCATCAACAATCATTTTTCTTGCATCAATAATTGCGGATGCCTGTTGACGCTGTAACATAACAGCTGCAATTTCCGTCGCATATGCAAGATAAGTGATTCTTGCTTCTACAATTTCGATACCGGCATCGGTTACTCTCTTTTGGATTTCTTCTTTGATTCGATTTGCAACAACATCACTGGATCCACGAAGACTTCCTTCATCAGCTACACCATCTCCTGTTGTATCCACATTTTGTGCAACATCATATGGATAAATACGAACAATATCTCTTAATGCACTATCGCACTGTAATGATAAATATTCCTTATAATTATCTACATTAAATACGGCTTTCGCAGTATCTACAATTTTCCAGGTCACTGCAATCGCAATTTCCACCGGATTTCCCAAACAGTCATTAATCTTCTGACGACTGTTACTCAATGTCATAAGTTTAAGAGAAATCTTTTTGCTAAAATCTTCTACCGTTAATGCAGCTTGAGTATTTGGCAATACAGAAGGATTCTTTACATCACCACTCTGACTTAATTTTGTCTTAGCTGCCGGATTTACGCTGGAACAGAACGGATTTACACAGTAAAATCCATCGCCTTTTAAAGTGCCAACATAGTTACCAAATAAAGTAAGTACTATTGCTTCCTGCGGTCTTAATACTTTTAGTCCACACCATGGAATCCAACCTAATGCCAGATACGCAATGCAAACGACTAAACATACAATCGCCAATGCAGAAACCTCATTCTCCAGCATAATACCCGCAAAGATAGTTCCCCCAATTGCAATAAGATACAACAATATCGTCACTAACAGAACAAACAACCCATTTTTCTTTCCCTTATATAACTTCTCTTCCATAACTTCCACCTTTCCCATCCTTTATTGATGCGTTGTTTCTTTTTGATATCAAAATGATATCAAATCAAATCCTGTTTGTCAATCTATTTTTTGCATCAAAAAAGGAGACGAGCTTTTGCTCGTCCCCTTTGGGTAGTAGTAGTAATACAGCAATATGTTCGAATTATCCAAGTAATGATAATACACCTTGGTTAGACTGGTTAGCTTGAGCAAGCATTGACTGTCCTGCCTGAGCGAGGATGTTGTTCTTGCTGTACTCAACCATTGTCTCAGCCATATCTGTGTCACGAATCTGAGATTCAGCAGATGTGGTGTTCTCAACTACGTTGTCTAAGTTAGCAATGGTGTGCTCTAATCTGTTCTGAACCGCACCGAGTGCAGATCTTTGAGCAGATACTTTTGCAAGAGCGTCTGCAATTGCATCAATTGCGTATGTAGCTTTTGCACCGGTATTATCAACGATGTTCATATTCTTAACACCAAGTCCTGCAGAGTCCATGGTATCAATTGTGAATGTGATCTTGTTGGTTCCGTCTGCATCAGCACCTACGTGTAATCCCATCTGTAAGCCCTGATCGGTAACTACCTTACCTTCGGTAATCTTGAAGCTAACCTGAGTTACAGAACTTGAGTAGTAATCAGTGCTATTTGCTTTTCCAACGCTTGCTTCTTCTCCAGGATCTGCTCCGATAGAGCTTGCTTTACGAAGTTCATCCTGAATCAAAGCATATGCTTTGCTTGCAGAGATAACAGATGCATCGTTGTCACCAACACCATCTGCAGTATTCTCTGTCATTGCTACATAAGTCTGTGTTCCTACAATAACGGTATCGCCATCTTTAACGAGTGCTGCGATATCATCAGATGTAAGGATGTTTGCTTCTTCATCTGCAGATGCAGAATCAGCTGCAACGGTGTACTCAGTACCATTAATTGTAATAATGGAGCCAGCGGTTGTAACACCTTTAACTTCATCTTTAATATTACCAATTGTGCTACCAATTGTGTAACCTTTTGATCCGATGGAAATAGTCTGACCATGTTTCAAAGCTGCCATGGTGAATGTAGCTGTACCAGTTCCAACACCTTTTAAGGTACCGGTGATACCAGCGTCTTTTGCAGAAATGATATTGGTAGATGTCTTTCCATTACCTTTCAAAAGGTAAGTTTCGTTGAACTTGGTTGTCTCAGCAACACGATCAATCTCAGTTGTTAACTGTGAAATCTCGTTCTGGATAGCTTCACGGTCAGATGCACTATTTGTTCCGTTCGCTGCCTGTACTGCTAATTCGTTCATACGCTGTAACATAGAATGAACTTCTGTTAACGCACCTTCAGCTGTCTGTACTGCAGAAATACCATCCTGTGCATTGGTAGAAGCCTGATCCAAACCACGGATCTGCTTTCTCATCTTCTCAGAAATAGATAATCCAGCTGCATCATCTGCTGCACGGTTAATCTTGTAACCTGAAGATAATTTCTCAGTTGATTTTGACTGCTGACTTGTTGTTACATTGAGCATTCTGTTGGCGTTCATCGCCTGCATGTTGTGTTGTACTACCATAATTTTTTCCTCCTTGAAAATAAGATATACAGCGTCCTTGCTGTACTGTGATTTGGTTGTGTGACTTCCGATGTCCCGGCCGTACGCTCCGCTTCATGTTCTGCCACGTAAGTAACAAGTTCTTTGCTTACTTGTTATATATATCGGATGTTCCTTCCGATACTTTATAGTAAAAAAGAAAATTTTAAAAAAATTTTCTTCTTCCTATTCTACTTCTTATTATCCATAAATTGCGGATCAATATAATTCACCTGCATCATGCTCTTATAATACTCGGTGGTTGCTTTGCCATTCGCCCGCACATCCCTCACTTGTCTTCTGACACGAGCAAATTTCTGTGTCATAAGGTCTTTATTGCGCGCTTCCTGCGCCTGAATCTGCATGCTCTTATCGGTAATTGAGCGAATGAGTTCCTGCATCTTCTTAATCTGCTCTCGATACGCCTCTTTGTTCGTATGTAGTTCCTCTTTCACACGCGTATATATTTTGTCAAAACCACTATCCAACTTCTCTAACTGCTCAATGAGTGCAGCTTTGTCTTCTACTGTTTTGTCAAAATCTTCTACCAAAGCATCCGGTTGCTCCAATTGATCCTTTTGAAGATCGTCCAGGCGGATAATTTCATCAAGCACCTGAACTTTCTTCTCAAGACTTTGTATCATAATATCAATATATAATTCCGGCATATGTTCTCCTACGATACCTGCGTTGACTTTGCTCCGTTCTGTGTTAACTGCATAACTTCTTTCCAAGTATCTCTCATTGTACGTAAGTGTTTGAGTACCTCTTCAAGAATAGCAGCATCTTTTTTTAGGTTTGCATCTCTTAATCTACTGATAAGATAAGTATACACTTGGTCGAAATCCTTTGCAACCGGATACTTATGATCTAGTGTAGATTGAAATTCAATCAGAATTCGCTCTGTCTTCATAATGTTATTATGCGCTTTTTCAATATCGTTTTTCTCGATTCCCACGATTGCGATATTACAGAATTTAATCGCTCCATCATATAACATCAGTGTCAATTCTGCCGGAGAAGCGGTAAGCACTTTACTATTTGCATATGCTGCATAAGCTTGTCTTTGAACCATGAAATATCCTCCTTTTATCAGCCGCCTAACAACCCTGCCAATGAGTTGGTCTGATTCTGTAGCGTTGCAAGCGCAGATTCCATTGCAGAAAACTTCTTATAGTAGTACTCTTCTTTTTCTGCAACTTTATCTTCCCAATTACTAATCAGCTTGGTGTAGTTCTTGTACTGCTTATCCATTTCTTTGTCATTGTAAACTTTATAAGCAGAACTCAATTCCGTCGATTTCATTTTTTGATCAATTGCATTATACAGATTGGTTGTCATCTGCTTCATAAAGTCAACTACCGTATTTGGATCATTGGTAATTGCAGCCATCAGCTTATCTTGATTACCGGAAGTATTCTCGTCATCTTCATCCCCGTCAATATGATATGCATTATGTTCATTCTCCGCCGCATTCAAAAAGCCCATGGTGTGAATTCCGAAGCTGGAAAAACTATACTTCTGTCCATCAATTTCAACTGCCTGTGACATAGATGTCATCATTGCAGACATGACATTATCTAAGGTAGAGTCGCGACGAAGAAGCGCATCCTTAATCTTTGTCTCCCATTTCTCAATTTGAGTCTCAGACATTGCATCTTTTTCTTCATCCGTCAAAGGCTCATACCCTCTTGCAGAGTCCGCGTTATACAACTTGGTCATTTCATTGATTACATTGTTATACTCGGTTAAGAAGTCTTTGATTTTGTCATAGATTGCTTGTGTATCCGTTGATGTCGTGATGGTAATTGCATTCTCGTCACCGTCACCGGTTACCCCTTGCGCATTAATACTTAAACCATTGATTGAAAAGCTATTATTCGCACTGGTATAAAGTACACCATTGAGACGAATTTGGGCATCTAGACCATCAATCTTGTTGGCCTCACCTTCCTCATATTCGTCATCATAATATAATCCCAACGCTTTTAAAGCATTCACAGAATCGGCATCTTCAACATACGTCGTAGTTTCATTACCATCTTCGTCTGTGCTAACCTCATCTTTTCCTGTTGCTACAATATCAAAATCTCCCTCTGCGCCGGTCGCCTTGGAGCTTACAAAAATACGTTTGTTGTTCGTATCAAAACTTGCGTTTAATCCTGCCTCCTGCAAAGAGCTAATCACATCTTCTAAAGTAGATTCTGCGGTAAGATCTACTGTAGTAATTTTGTCATTTCCGTCTTCATCTTTGGTCTTGATTGCAAAGCTTGCAGACTCCCCTTCAAATCCCAAATCCTGTAAGGTTGGTGACTTCACTTTGCCGTCTGTTCCTTTTTTCTCTTCATAATCAAGCTTTGCACCGGTTAAATATCCTGATTGTGCAGTGGAAAGAACATTTAACTTCTGCGTTCCGTTTACTGCACCTTCGGATGCTTTTACAGATGCTTTGGTGACATCCGAAGAATTTGCCTTTTTCGTTGCATATGCACTCGAATAACGCAAATTAGATACACTTGTATATAAGCTATAAATCTTAGAGTTCAAGGTTTTCCAAGCTTCCTGTTTCCAGGAAAGCTTGGTCTGCTCCTTGGTATAATTTTCTGTTTTTAAACTATAGGCAGATACTAATTCCTGAACGATTGCATCCGTATCTAAGCCTGATGTTAATCCCGATAAACGAATTGGCATAATATTTCCCTCCTACTAGCGTTTCTCGTCAACCATGAGTCCTGCCATCTCCCATACCTTGGCAATCATGTCGAGGGTTTTCTCCGGCGGTAACTCTTTGATGACCTCTTTGGTTTGCTTATCGACAATCTTGATCGTCACACGGTTCGTTTCTTCGTGGATACCAAAGATTGCTTCTGAATTATTAGCCTTCTTATTAATGTCATCTACTGCCTTTTTAATCTGTGCACTCTGCTGTTCTGTCATTGCCGGTTGCTGCTGTCCGCCTGCAGACTGTCCACTTGCCTGTTTTACATCAAGTGCAACGGTTTGATTTGCAATCTGTTGTGCAACAACTGCATTTTGACTTGCCTCTACTTTTGCCTGCGATTCTGCACGCATTTCCGCGGTTGACGTACTTCCCTGATATGTCATTCCTGCGCCTTTTACTGCTTCAATAACCATTTTCCACACCTCCATGTGATAATATCATTTACCTATTGTCGTCTTTCTATTTTATTTATCGGAACTAATCATAAAAAAATTTATAGTTTCAGAAAATTTTTTATCCCATTAAATCTTTTAACATATCCAGTCCGTCTGCACTGATTGCCGCTTCATTTTCTTCTTGAATCTGGAGATATACTTCTTTACGATAAATTGGTACATCCTTTGGTGCTGAGATGCCAATTTTGATTTGGTCACCGCGAATTTCAAGAACAGTGACTTCCACATTATTGTTAATGACGAGTGCTTCGCCTTTTTTTCTGGTTAATGCCAACATCTCTACTCACCCGCCTTTTCTTTTTTCTGTTTTAATACTTCATAAATCATGTATTTTACAGGATAATCATCTTCTACGATAAGTTGTACCCCTTTGCGGTTGTCCATATTCACAACAATCGGTGCTTTCAAATTCACAGAAAAATCTTCTACCTTCTTTGGCACGGTTACAGTCACCAAAAGATAGGTATTCTCCGGTGTAAGTTCTCCGAGTGGAGCTACAATTTCCTCGCTTACATTTGGATTGTAGTCTTCTTTGACTGCATGTGGATCCATAACCGGAAATGCAATATCTGCATCGTCCATAGACTGAAGCCAAAGAATGGATGTCTGCTTTTGTCCTTTTTCCTCATCAAAAATTAATGCAAAATGATTCAGTTCCGGGAACCCAATCATTCCTTTTTCCATTGTGATGATTTTGTCATCTGCAATATCGATGGTTCCAAATAATCTTGTGTTTGCCTTCATGGTCTTTTCCTCCTCGCTCCGCGAAATAATAATTTTATAAGTAGTCCAGTAACGTATTTTTTCCCACCTTACTTGCGGCGGTCAGACTGGACTGATATGCATTATAGGATGCATAATAATCAATAATAATATCCGAAAGGTCTCTGTCCTCATTCTCCGACTTTAAGCCTTCGATGGTTGTCTGCTGGTTCTCTACACGGGTCTGTGTCAACGCCAAACGAGACTGCATACTTCCGATATTGGTAATTCCGATATTAACGCGTTCTAAGTAACCATCAAAATTGGTAATATACTGCTCGTATGTTTTCTGCAAATTATCATCTGCATAATCCGCTTCTTTTTGCGCTGCATCAAGATATGTCTGCAAAACTTTCTGGTCTTTTTCGCCCGCAAACTCAGCTCTGCTCATCATTTCTTTAATTTCATCCACTTTTGCATGTGCATCAACGGCTTTTTGCACAACAGTAATCATTTCATCCACATCTCTTGCAATACTCGTATCAAATACATCACTTGCCTGCGTATTTACAGTAAGTGTTGTATTGTTTGCAATTGTGAAATTAAGCGGCTGATCCTCTTTGGTATATTCGATAGGATTCTGCGTATCCGTAATATCCGTGCAATCATAATAGTATTCCGGACGGGCTTCACCCTTTTGGAAACCTTGCTTCGTGTAAGTGACATTTAAACTGCCCCGTCCACTTGCGATAGATGCTGCAACATTTCTTCCAAAAACAAATTCACCGGAATCTTTCAGGAAAATGATTTCATCATCTCCGACTATTTTGGTTTGTCCATTTGCACTTGCTGCTGCCCAAGCTTCTTCGCTTTCATAAATGGTTGCATTTCCGGTTGTTTGTGTACCATTTACACTATAAGAAAAACTATCTAAGGATGTTATATCATCATATGCAAGGCGCACACGGTTATAAATATTAACATCAATTTCCGTATCGCATTCGGTTTGTGCATCGGTTGGAACTTCTACATCTCCACTATAATAACGATGCTCCTTCAAATCCTGATAGGTAAATTCCTGATCAATTTGATAGGTAACCTCTGACTCATCTGCGTTAAATGTCAAACTGGAAGAAGTACGATAACCGGTAAATACAGTTCTTCCCGCATAATCTGCATTTCCTTCGGTATAAATTTGGTCATTCATTGCAGTCAGGGCTTTTAAAATGGTATTACGGTCATCTGCTGTTAAGGTATCGGTAGAACCGTTGACACAATGTGTACGAATATCTGTTAACAATGTTTTCATATTGTTAAGCGCAGTCTCAGTTACATCTAACCAAGCCTGTGCATCCGGAATATTGTTATCCACATACTGATTAATATGACTAAGCGTTGTTCCCAAACGAAGCGAACGGATCGCAATAACCGGATCATCCGATGCTTTGGAAATTTTCTTCTGCGTCGTCATCTGTGTATTGTATTTGTCTACATAAATCTTGTTGGAGTTGATATTACTTTTGGTGTTACCCGTAATCATATTGTTGGTGATACGCATCGTGTTTCCTCCTGTGATTCACCACTTCCCTGTCATTTTTTACGTTCCGTCCGTGGAACCCAAATTATCTACCTTTTATATCGGCAGGTCCCTTACGTTACTCCAGTTTCATTAATTAATTTATTGTAAATTTCATTCAATACGGAAATTACTTTTGATGCCATATTGTAGGCATTCTGGAATTTAATCAAGTTTAATGCCTCTTCATCTTCGTCCACACCTGAAATAGATGTTCGTTGATTTCCGATGGATATCTCCAAATTACTATAGTTCTGGCAATAAATGGTTGTTTTCTCCGTATCTACCGATGTATCGGATATGAGTTTTTCCAAAAAAGCACTTGCATTGTCCCCACGGAACATATTGACATCTTTTTGTAATGCCATTAGTTGCTCTACAATATCATATTTGTCGGTTCCATTTACTACTTCACTTGCAGTCGAAAAACGTGCCGGATCTAAAAGCGATACCCCATGAATCGCAATATTTGCTGCAGTTAGCTGATAATAAGAATCGCTATCTGATGTAATCGTTGCCGGATAATCTCCATTGGCATCCTTTTCCCAATCATTGAACTCGTACTGTGTATCTGTTAGGTTCCTTGCAACGAAAAACGCTCCCATTTCGTTACCTTCCATATCAACACCGCTTTTTTCGATGTCATTGAACATCTGAGTAAATGTTCGAATGAATTCATTAATCTGCTGCTGATAATATGGAACCCCCATGGAATTGACATTTCTTCCACAAGTAACCGTTTTATCTACTAGGCTGTTTGCCTCAAGCGGATCAATTTCCTTTCTTAAGTTAAACGTAACCGCTGTAATATTCCCATCCTCGTCAAGTTCCGCACTCCATCCGTCATAGGTGTAGGATTTGTTACTAATAGTAACCTCACCCTTTTCCGGAATGTTTAGTGCATTCACCTTGGTAATGGAAGGTGTGGTTAACGTAATATGATTGGCATCCGTTCCTTCGCTACGCACGCTTCCGACCAATCCGGCGTTATTATTTCCATCACGAATTTCAAACAATGCTTTTAAAGAACCACTTGCACTTGTGGTTGCTGCCGCAAAATCTGTGCCGGTATCCGCCCATTGAATGTAATACAATCCTTCAGCATCGGTCTGGTTCATAGAATGGTCTTTAGAAACACATTCCAGCTGACGGTAATCATTTCCATCTACTAAAACCTGTCCATTCGCAATTACAGTAAAATTGGTTCCTCCGAGGTTTTCCCCATAAGAATTTTGTACTTCATATTCTGTTGTTTCTACGTTAACCATGGTAGAAAGACGGTCTAACAAAAGTGCTCTCTCGTCACGAAGCTCATTTGCATAACCACCTGTAATTTCCAAATTGTTAATCTCTTTATTCATAAGAGAAATCTTTTTGGCAATAGTGTTAATTTCTTCTACCGTACTTTTGATTTCTTCGTTACAGTCTTCTTGAATATCGGTCAGGCTGTTGGAAATCGCATTAAAATAAGTACACAGACTCTGCGCCTGGTGAATAAACTGATTGCGGACACTTTCGTCGCCTGCATTGTTTTTAACCGTATCGAGTCCACTAAACATTTTTGAAAAAATAGTTGCAAAACCATTTTGTGTATCATCGTCTTTTAAAGTGCTTTCAACCTGGCTCAGATAATACAATTTTTCTTCATATAATCCCTTTGCCGAGCTATTCTCCCAATACTTCTCGTCGTAGTAAAGGTCGCGTTGCTGCTTGATTTCAGTTGCAACAACACCGGTTCCCGCACTTCCGAATCTCGCATGAAAACGAATGGCAGTAGACGCCTCTAATATTGTCTCCTGGCGCGAATACCCTTTGGTCTGCACATTGGAAACATTGTTTGCAGTGGTATTAATGGAGGCTTGAAATGCTGTTAAGGCACTTGCTCCGATATTTAATCCAAAAAATTGTGAAGGCATATAATATCCCTCCTTTTTCAACTAGATAAGTCCTGTTACAATTAGTTCTGTCATCTGACTAATTACGGTTATGTAACGGCTTGACGCATTATAAGCTGACTGATATTTAATCATTCTGGTCAACTCCTCATCCGAAGATACCCCGGTAACCTGAGAACGCTTATTATCAATCGATGCTACCGTATTGGTCATGGTCTCACTGGACGATTTGTAGATACTTCCGGCGATTCCAAGCGTGCTTAAAATTTTGTCATAATAGCTTTCGTAAGTACATGGATAATTGTCATTCGGATTGATTTTCATGCACTTTTCTTCCCATGCTGCTATCATTTTTGCACCAAGCGCATAATCTACGGCACCATTTTGTGTATAGGATGGCATAAGGGTAATCTGCTTAACGAGATCTTCATTCACCTGCGTACTTCCAATTGCATATTGTGTGGAAGGATCGTTTGGCTGTTCCTCGTTATATACGTAATAGTCTTCCCCATTAACCGTTACTTTGGTATAGCGTTCACAACCAACACGCACAAATAATTCCCGTGGCGGCAACTCTCCATCGATTCCTACTGGGCAGTTTTCCGCATCCAAAATCCTCGTGCCTGCCGGAATAACAACAGTTCCCGCCGCATCCGTGATATCATTTTGAGTTGTCGTGTTCGGTGCAAATAAATCGTTAAATGTTGTTGTAATAGAATGAAACAGCAGATCAATTTGCGCCTGCGTCTCCACCAAAGAACGGTCTTCAATCTGCGCATATGCATCTGCGTCGAGTAAATCGGTATATCTTCCATATCCGGTTCCGCGATGGTATAATTTCGCTTTGATGGAACCAATATCATTGTCATTTGCTGTGGAAATATCTGCATCTACATTAAATACGGCTACATACTGTTCTCTTTGCAAATCAGAAAGTTGTGGCCAGTATGGCGTATAAAATCCGGTTCCGTTTGCACTCTTTAATCCAAGATTATGACATCCGCCATCGGTAACAAATTCTACACCTTCCAAATCAACTCTAACAAAACTGTATGCATCTTCTGTTGCTGTAACATTCGCATAAGAAGCAAGTTCGTCGATTAACGCATCCCTTTCATCACGCGCCGTCATCGCAGTTTCCTGTCCGCCGGACTCAATTTTTTGAATTTGAAGATTCAATTCAAAAATGCGATTACCGATTTCATTGACACGATTCACATCATCTGCTATTTGTTTGTTTAAATTGGATTGATAACTTTGAAGATCGGAATAAAGCGCCTGACAACGACTTAAAAAAAGTTCACCTTTCTGGAGTATGAGGTTTTGATTCGTTGAATCTGCCGGAGCCTTTGCCAGCTCTTGAAATGCACGGTTTAAATCAATAATACTATCCTTAAACTGCTCACCGTCTAACTCCTGCATGAGGTCTTCCACTTGGTATACCGTCTCATAGCAAGTGGTGTAAAAACTCTCTCTTCCGGTCTCCTGTCGGAATGCTTTATCTAAGAAAATATCTCTGGCATGAACAACGTCCCCGATGGTTACACCAAGTCCTCCCTGATGTATGTTCACCCGGACTCTGCTATCCTGAAATGTTAAATAATCTCTATCTGCATATCTTACCTGCTCACGGACATAGCCTTTGGTATCTACATTGGCTAAGTTATTTGCAGTTATATTCAACGCATTCTGTGCACCCTGTAATCCGGATGCTCCAATGTATAAGCTTCCAAATCCGTTTGCCATACCTGTTCCTCCTTAATTACTATTGCTTTGCATCAAAGCCACTGCTTCCCAGCAAAGTTCCTGTACTATAGGCATTTTTGTTGTAGTTGGCGGTCTCAGGTGCCTGTCGCAAACTTTTCAACAAGGTAATGTCAAACTCTGTCAGCTCAATTGCTTGCAAAATCAGCGCTTCATTCTGCTGATTTAAGCTTTGCATTTGTTTCGCAGTTTCCATGAGACAATCTCTTGCCTCAATAAGCTTCTTTTGAATATCCGGCTGTGTTGCCAGATATTCAATCAGTCTGGTGACGGTCATCTTCTCATTGCTCTTACCCAGAACAGTCGCGATGTCCTTAAGTGTCTGTACCTGCTTATTGCTATAAGCAAGCAATTCATCACTGGCTGTCTGCTCAAGACATGTCAGCTCCTCAAGCGCCGGAACATCAGCATCAATTAATATCTGCCGTTTTTTCTCCCCATAAGTAATAAGGGTTTGATATATTCTTTCTTCTTCTTTGAGTATGCTTACAAGCTCTTCTACCAGACTAGCCACACCAATTCCTCTTTTCTACAAAGTTGCGTTGTACTTCTCTAACAATTTGCTGGCGAAATCACTCGGATTCACCTGATAAGTACCTGAGTCTACCATAGTTTTCAGTTGTGCTACTTTGTCTTCCCTGATATCTGAAGCTTCTGACACTGCATTCTTTGCGACCTGATAATCACGACCGGCCTGAGAAATAGAAACCTCATCTTTACCCCAACTAGATCCTTGTGTCTTCTGGGTCTTTAGGTTCTTCTGTACGCCGTAAATTTGTGAAATCTGATTGTATGCATCTATACGCATAACAGCATCTCCTTTCTTCCTTGAAATAAGCTTTCTACACTATTTATCGGATAAATTCCTTTTTTCTTTAGTAGTATTTTTGATTTTTTTATTTTTTGCAATTTTCTGTGATTCTAAGAATTTTTTGGGCAAAATAGTAAATAATTCTGTGTTTCACAGAATTTCTTGATGTTATTTTTCTGAAATTATAAGATTTTATGGAATGAAGAATTATTTCCGGAAAGGATATCGTATGAAAAAGAATACCTTAGGTGGTGCTTTAAAAAAATATCGTAAGATTAGTGGGTTGTCCGTGCAAGATGTCTCACTAATGTTAGAAACCGAATACCACCTAAAAGTAGCCGAAAAAACAATCTATGGCTGGGAAAGTAATCAGGCAAGTCCACCATCCGGTACGTTGCTGGCGCTCTGCGACATTTATAAGGTTGAACGAATTAATGATATTATTGAAGAGCGTGTACAAGGTTTTGTTATCACACCGGAAGAACGGGAAATCATTGAGAACTATCGTCAACAACCCGATTTTCAATCTGCAGTAAAACGCGTCCTTGGAATTCCTGACAAATAACTCCCCTTTACCACATAGAATGGATAGCGAAAGAGACCTTTACGCCCCAGCGGAGCGCAAAGGTCTCTTTTCTTAATAACACTTGTTACAAAATTAGATTCTTGACAACGCGCTGATTTCCTTATTCAGCAACTGGGAAAAATCTATCTCCTCCTCTTGCTTATTCCCAGAAAACTTAATTTCCTCCGTCCGTGCAGTATGACTTGCATCCATTAACGGTCCGGATGTGTAGATTCGAATCATATCTAAATCATTCCCAAAAACTCTACGCATACCATCATCCTCCTTGAAATAAATGGAATTCCCTATCCCAAACAATACACATACAGTTCCTAATTAAGTTGTCATATATGATATCGGCAAAATTTGGAAATACTTTAGCCTTTCTACTATATATTGTGGTTATAATATTCTGATAATACAATAACTACGGATTTTCAAACGAAAAATTAAACGGATGATCTCCATCGGTAATTCGTCCTGCATAATATAAGAAGACAACTGCATCCGGCTGATATTCTTCCATCAATTCCGGCGTTAATTCATAGGACTGATAATTCGACAGATACATCATTTCCGCAAACGAGATATCCAAAAACGGTGCAACCGCCAGTCCCATAGAATCTCCCATAACCAGAATCTTTTTATCATTTTTTGCTAAGTCATTCTTAAAATGTAATAGCGAATCCTGCAAAACATAATCATATGTATATCTTGAGGTATATTCCTTATTCGCAAGCGGTGCCATGTCATATGCCAATTCCGGCAACGTTCCCTGTGCATCCTCCGTTTTCAAAGAGGTTTCAAAATTTGGGGTTATTAATTCAAAATCATCAATTCCTGCAAAAAAGATACCGGTTCGTTGTCCGCGGGAGCCAAGATGCCAATCCTCATACGTTGTAACGGTGTAATTGCTAAAATCCTTTACTTGCGCATCAATTTCGCAATTCAATTCTTCTTGCAGATATTCTGCAATTTTTCCGTAAGCATAGAACCCCCCTTGTGTGGTCCAATGGTGGTCCGTCTTATACATCAAGGTATATTGGTCAATGCCATCCTCATACATCTGCTCTCGCAAATCCATAGTTTCTACACCGCCATTTTCTAAATACGCCAAAAAGCGGTCCGTATTTTCGTTTCCGTAATCCACCACTCCACCCGGAAGCTGCGGATCATATTTGCTTGAGGTGTATGGCGTCGTTACATATAAAAGCGGAATGTCCTTTTCCTTTAAGTATTCATTTAAATCAATCATTGCATCGCCATACTCTGCAATTTTCTCCTGCGGACATTCTTCCATCGTCGTAAGCAAGTAGCCGTTATTCAATTTCACAACACCATTCATTTCCCGCTGTCCGAGAAGACTGTGCACGGCACCATTGATATTTACGAAATGGCGTTTCCCTGCAAAATTGGTAATGTAATCTGTCTCTATCTTGTTTCCGGCTTCTGCAACCCACTCGTTATTATTTGTTCGGTCATTTACATAGAAATCAATCATACGATACGCATTGATTGCAGCAAATCCAAACATAACAAAAAAGAAGAGGAATCCATATAGTCCCAACTTTTTTAGCTTTTTCATCTTTCACCTCAAAAATTAAAATAAATAAACGGATTATGTGCACCTAAAATCAAGAAAGATACCGCCCATAAAAATCCCGCCAGATAAACAAACGGTAAAATCCCATGCGTTACAAACGGAGCTCTCTTCTCCACCCACTTTCCTACATGTGGGGCAACCGGTATTGCAAATATAATTCCTACAATAATAAAGAAACCATATTCTCTTAACATGCCATAGGATGACGCATCTATAAGTGCATTATTGAAATAAACACCAATCATTGATAAACAATAACGCAACCCTTCTTTGATTCCTGTCGCGTTAAAAATTACCCATCCAAAATTCACATATAGCAATGTTGGAATGTGGTACAACACCTGTACTATCTTTCCTCGTTTTTCAATTTTGATGAAGTATTTCTCGAGTACCAGCGCCACGAAATACATCAATCCCCAGAAAATAAAGTTGTAATTTGCGCCATGCCAGATTCCTGTAAGGAGCCAAACTACACCCAAATTAAATATGTGGCGCGGAACACTTACACGGCTCCCTCCTAATGGTATGTATACATAATCTCGAAACCACCGACTCAATGAAATATGCCATCTATGCCAGAATTCAGACACAGATTTGGAGACATATGGATAATTAAAGTTCTCCTCAAAATCGAATCCAAGCATTTTGCCAAGACCAATCGCCATGTCCGAATATCCGGAAAAATCATAGTAAATCTGCAAAGTAAAGCAAATCGCACCAATCCACGCGCCTACTACTGACATCTCATCTGCCTGCATGGAAAAATAATGCTCCGACACAACAGCAAGGTTGTTGGATAATATCACCTTTTTACATAAACCAACCATAAAACGTTTGCATCCGGCACCCACAACCTCCGGTTTTATAGTTCTGGATTGAATTTGTGCAACGACAGTACTGTAGCGTACAATCGGTCCTGCAACCAACTGTGGAAACATGGATATGTATAGTGCCAAATCAAACAAATTGTGTTGTGCCTTTACTTCTCCCTTGTAAACATCAATCACATAAGACATCGCCTGAAAGGTAAAGAAAGAAATTCCGATTGGAAGCGCAATTTGTATCATCAGCCGATTATTTCCAAACAACTGATTTAAAATGCGACACGAAAATCCAAGATACTTAAAGATAAATAACATACCCAGATTCCCTATAACGGAAATGATTAAAAAAAGTTTCCGCTGTTTCTCAAATCGTTCTATTCCAAGCGCAAACAAATAATTACATAAAATGGAGCCAAGCATGATAAACACAAACTTTGGCTCCCCATATGCATAAAACAAAAGGCTTGCGATAAGCAAAACTATATTTTTATATTTATTGCCAATCAAATAATAGATAAATAATGTAATCGGCAGAAACACAAACAGAAAAATCGTGCTTGAAAATACCATAAATAGTAACCCTTCTTTGACCCTAATTATTAAAACGTTCTTGGTTCACACGTCACCTCGCATTCCAATTTCTGGAATGTATGCTTGTCCACATCAGAAAGTAATACACTGGAATGTACTTGACAATGTTTTAATTTCGGTAACTGCTTCAACGCAAGTGAAGCATGGTCGTTTGCCGCCGCAGTTGCAGATAAGGCGATTAATACTTCATCCGTATGCAAACGTGGATTCTTGCTACCGAGATATTTCGTCTTAAGTGCCTGAATTGGGGCAATTGCATCCGGTGATAAAATCTTCTCTTCATGAGGAATTCCTGCAAGTACCTTTAATGCGTTTAACAATGCTGCGGAACTTGGTCCTAACAATTCTCCCGTCTTTCCGGTGATAATCTGTCCATCGGAAAGTTCAATCGCCACTGCCGGTGCACCGGTTTGTCGTGCACGCTCTAATGCCGGATTCACGGTTGTTCGTTCTTCTTTCGTCAAATTCTCCTGACTCATCAGCAGCTCAATTTTGTTAACCTCTTCCGGCGTTCGTTTTCCTTCTGCAACGCCTGCCAATGCCTGATAATATCTACGGATAATCTCCTGGCGTGATGCTTTACGGCACACATCATCATCAATAATGCAATTCCCTGCCATATTTACGCCCATATCCGTCGGAGATGCATATGGGCTTTTTCCATATATCTTCATAAACATCGCATTCACAACCGGGAAAATTTCAACATCACGGTTATAATTAACGGTTGTCTCTCCATATGCTTTTAAGTGGAATGGATCAATCATGTTGATATCATTCAAATCTGCGGTAGCTGCCTCGTAAGCAAGGTTCACCGGATGATCCAACGAAAGATTCCAAACCGGAAATGTCTCATATTTCGCATATCCGGCTCTTACCCCGTGTTTCAGCTCATGATAAAGCTGGGATAGACATGTACTCATCTTCCCACTTCCCGGTCCCGGTGCAGTAACTACTACAAGTGGACGCGTAGTTTCAATATAATCATTCTTGCCAAAGCCATCCTCGCTAACAATCTTCTCTACATTCGCCGGATAGCCCGGAATCATATAATGGCGATAGACTTTGACATCAAGTGCCTCTAATCTCTTCTGGAAAAGGACAGCACTTCTTTGCTCTGTATATTTGGTAAGCACAACACTGCCTACATATAATCCACAAGAACGGAACTCATCAATAAGGCGAATAACATCATCATCATAGGTGATTCCCAAATCCCCACGAATTTTGTTCTTCTCAATATCGTCTGCACTTACAACCATAACAATCTCTGCCTGATCTGCTAATTGCATCAACATCTGCAATTTACTGTCTGCTGCAAAACCGGGCAATACGCGCGATGCATGAAAATCGTCAAATAGTTTTCCGCCAAACTCCAGATAGAGTTTGTTATCAAACTTCGCAATACGCTCCATAATGTATTTTGATTGCATCTGTAAATATTTGTGGTTGTCAAATCCGATTTTCGCCATGTCTACTCTTCTTTCTTTTTAAAAATTACATTATAGTATACCACAAATCCAATTCATAAACAATTTTTAATTATCTAATACTGCCTGTATTTTTTCTTTTGCGGTCTGCACATCCGCATCATTTGGAATCATAACATAGGCTTTTGAGTTTGGACTTGTGTAAGTTCCCATAGAACTTCCGGAGCCGGTAACAGAGTAAGATTCAATGGTCCAACCCGCCGGGTTGGCAAGCTCTTTTCTTACTAACGCATAAATTTCATCCGATGACATGTTGGTCTGGAAGGTTCCTGCAATGGAATCTAAAACACCCGTATAGTTATAAAGAAGCTCCGGGGATGACAATTTGTCAATCATTGCGCGGATCACTTCCATCTGATTTTTGCCGCGTTGCAAATCTCCTGCCGCAAAAGAATATCTCTCTCTTGCGAAAGCCAATGCCTCAATTCCGCTTAAGTGATTCATTCCTTTTGTGTAGTGTTTGATTGGCTCTACGGTAAAATCATATTCTGAATAAACATCAATTCCACCCAGTGAATCAATAATACCTTCAAAACCGCTAAAATTCATACGAACAAAATAATCCACTTCCACACCGTATAACATTTCCAGTGCGCCAATGGAATTCTCTACGCCATAGATTCCTGCATGCGTCAGTTTGTCCTTGCTACCGTTACTAATCGGTAATTCCACATAATAATCTCTTGGCGTGTTGATTAGCTGAATCTTCTTGGTCTTTGTATTGACAACAGCAAGAATGTTTACATCGCTACGACTCTTTACGGAAACATCTCCAAATGTATCAATTCCACTGATATATACGACAAACTGATTCAGATTGGATTCCTTCTCATCCACAATTTTGATATAGTCTACCACTTCATAAGAATAGATGATTTTTGTCTTGTTGGAAAAATCTTCATATCCTTCAATATCTGCAAATGTATCGATAAACGCTTTATTGATGACAATGGCATTCATGGTTTTTGCATACAAGGCATCTGCCATCTCGGTTGCATTGGAAAATTCATGGAAATTGACTTCTCCCCCAACACTTTCATTAATCTCATCCATGACCTGCTCGGCAGCATTTGCATCCTGATTTGACATATAACCAATCATAAATTCAGACAAGTCCGTGATTTCTTCCGCCTCACTTTCCTTTAATACAACAACTGCCATCTCGGTTTTTACTTCTTCCGGATTGGAAGTCACTTCTTCCACTGTATTATGTACTTTATTTAGCGCTACCATTCCATATACCATCAAAGCCGATATCATTATAGAAAGGATACACATAATAACTGCTGCCACACGTTTCTTCGCCAGTCCGAACGTAAGTGCAGCTAAAACAACTGTAAATATGCCGTAACCTATCATATATCCAATTGGTAACAATCCCATCGTAAATAATCGAATCCCCAAAAGAACGGAAATGATGAATTGAATGACTCCGATTCCCCATGCAATGTATTTTTTGTTAAATTTTTTCTTTTTTCTCTGGCTCATTATTCCACTCCTATGACTAAATCGAATCGATTCTTCATTTCCTTCAAATACTTTTCATGGCGACTTGCCGCCACAAGCATCGGCGCATATGCATCACGACCACTGATGTTTAACATATAGGGAGCCTCTTTAAAATGCTCCAGATACTCCTCCGCAAATTGAAGAATTCCTTTCTGTACCTGCATAATTCCTTCCTGATTTGCGTCCTTTTTCCCAAATCGGAAAGCAACCTTTTGCTTTGTATCGTCTTCCCATGCAAACCCAACAAATTGTGACTGCGGAGAGGATAATAACAGCTCCCAGAAAACATTATAGTATTTGTTAGCATCATGTTTTTTCAGTAAATCCCTGTTGTGTGACATCGAATATAAGTACGATACCAGTTGCCCACTTTGTAAAAAGGTTTCACCTGCATCCGGCTCTGCATTATGCACCGTGTTGGTTCCCGCAAGCAAGCCAATGATATCACAGGACAAATCCCATACCTCATTCACCAGGTGATGCAGTGCAATCGCACCGCTTCCAGCCCATCCGATATCGACCGCGACAGCTTTGCCACAACCGTCTAAAACATCTGCATAATATATCTTTGCTGCTTCGTGCTCCGGCGCATATGTATCCACAACCTCTTGCCAATGCTCTACGAAAAAGGCTTTTATTTCTTTGATATTGGTGGAAGTAAGTGCATCATCCCTTCTTATAGAAGAAGGAAGGCGCTCCAATAAGCATTCCAGTTCCATGGAATCAAAAATCTGCTCGACGGAAAGGTTCTGATTTACTTTGTGTTCGATAAATCTGCGCATAAAATCATACCTATCCGAAGAAGCCATCAGCTTCGTTGCTACTTTTCGAGACCAATATACATATACAAACTTATCCTCCGGATACATTTTTGCATATACCTGCCTTAAGATATCCCCATCCCTTGATAAGAACAGAATCTTGTCCACCTTATTTTTTGTACAATAATCATGAATAAACGCACAATAGCCTACGACAAACAAGCCCCCATAAATGTACCCGTATTCATACTCCATAGTATGTTTATATTTTCCGGAATATAGATGATTATTGACCATTCCGCGATATGCTCCACCAATAATTGGTGACATATCATATGGCCGCTTCTTTACCATATTTTTATTAATATTGGGATAATAGCAGCTGGCAAATCCTTGTCTGATAGCCTCTTTCACATCGCTATGCTCATTGTCTCCAACATGAACCACGCGCTTATCTGCAAGCGAAAAATCCTCTTTCACTTGCGCAAACAAGGCACCGTTTCCCTTACTTTTGCCATAATCACAGGATACGTATATCTTTTGAAACCCCGTATAGCCCTTTTCCTGCAACAATTTTTCAAGAAACTCCGTGGATAAGTACATATCTGAAATAATAATCATTTTCTTACCCATTGCTAAAAGCTTTGTATAAACTTCTTGCATCAATGGATTTGCATAGCAGTAGGCCATCTCTAATTCCTGCTCTAGTTTCATTCCAATCTGTGCCGAGATTGCAGTCTTTTCTTCCATGCAGTTCCAGATATCTTCTAATGTAACCTCATATGTCTGTGACGTCTTAAATTTGAATTGGCGTGCCTCAAACTCCGCTTCTGTTCGAATTCGCTTAAAGTCCATGTAGCCTAGTTTCTGCCCGAGTAGATAGAACAAATCATCCGGCTGGGAAAACGGTCGAAAAATCAAGGTGTCAAATATATCAAATGATATATATTCGTACTGCGAAAGTTTCTTTATGTAATCTTCTATTTTCGGCGACTTCCCACTCTCCGGCTCGGTGATTAGCAAACGCTTTTCTTCATATAAGGATACGCCCGGCTCCCTACCTAAAAACCGGCAGAACAATACATAATAGGCAACGTTTAGCCACAAAAGATAAATCCACGACAGAACCCTTTGGGCTCCGGTGGAATTATCATGAAATCGATGATAACGCGATTTAATTCCCGCGTGTTTGTTGACTAAGAAATTGTATAATTTAATTCTCATGTGGGAAAGTCCTTTATAAATTTTCATTTTCTCAAAATGCTTCGCCATCATTAAAAAACCAATCTTCTAAAGTAGGATTTTTATCTACTTGGTGCCATGGCTTTACTGGACTTGGAAAACTATTACAATACGCACACAATTCATTTGCCGAAACTAATTTTTCGAGTAGTTCGGCTCCTGTATATGCATCCGAATCAATATCATAAGAAAAACTTTCTACAGGTATGTCAATACCAAAATATTCATTTGCATGCTTTGCGGTCACCGCATAATAGCAACCACCAATCTTACCATCGGCTATCGTATGACAGCTCCAATCTAAACATTTTCTGTGATTTTCCTCACAATCTCGGTTACCAATGCTGTTATATTGCAATCTAAAATATGTAATTTTATCGGAAAATTCATAAACTATTTCGTATGAATCTAATCGTTCCTTGATCCGCTCTACAAGCTTGACAGTTGGTACATACTGAGTGATAGCCAAAAATACTTTATGTTCGCGGAACTTCTCCATCAACTCATTACCAATAGATAATAAAAGTAATCCATTGGTAATAACACCAATACTACTATATGGAAATATTTTATGCGTAAGTTCAATCATTTCCCCTAAATCTTTATTTAAAAGCGGCTCTCCTCCCAAAAATTGAATATTCTTGACATATGTAAACTTCGTTTTCAATTTATAAAGAGTGTCTTCTAATTCTTGCAAAGTTAACATTTTGGGATTTTTATTAATAGATGCAAAATGCGAGCATCCGGAACAATTCAAATTGCAACCTTCATACGCTAAGAATTTTACCACCTGCGGTTCAGTAAATTGTCTAATAGGAACAATCAGATTTCTTATATCTAGTAGTCGCATTTTTGAAATCGGTTTGCGTTCTAATGTGGCCGGTATCACATATATATGTTTCACACCCATTTTTCTTAACTTACGGGCAATTGCCCATACATTATTTTCCAAGGTATGGTCTGCCCGATTTGCGGATATAATAACTCCATCAATATCCTGTGACAGATTTGAAAAATCATCTTTTAATATGTATTCAATTTTATATTTTCTACTCAAACGGTGTACTTTTAAGCAAACTTGATGGTAATTATACTTATTTCCCCACAGCGCTAGTTTTTTCTTCTTTATAACCATTTTTCACTCACATTCAATGCTTCTTCAATCACCTGATGCATATCAAAATATTTGTACATACCAAGACGACCACCAAAGATAACTTTATCCTGTTGATTTGCTAATTCCGTATATTTTGCAAATAGCGCATTATTTTTCTCGTCGTTCATTGGATAATATGGTTCGCCACCTTTTTTCCAGGTTGCCGGATATTCTCTGGTAATCACTGTCTTGGAATTGCAGTTTCCATTTTGGCATCCGAACTCGAAATGTTTATGCTCAATGATACGAGTATATGGAATCTCATACTCCGTATAGTTTACAACAGCATTTCCCTGATAGTTCTCTACCTCTAGTTTTTCTGTTTCAAAACGAAGACTGCGATATTCTAACTCCCCGTAACAGTAATTAAAGTATTCATCAATCATTCCTGTGAATACAATTTTATCTCCCATAGCGTCAAACTCATCTTTTCTTGCGAAATAGTCCGTATCTAATTGTACTTCAATGCCTTCAAGCATGTTTTCTACGAGTTTGGTATATCCGCCAATCGGAATTCCCTGATATAAGTCATTAAAGTAATTATTGTAATATACAAAGCGTACCGGAAGTCTCTTGATAATAAACGATGGTAATTCTGTTGCACGACGGCCCCATTGTTTTTCTGTATATCCTTTTACCAATTTCTCGTAAATGTCGCGTCCCACAAGGCTAATTGCCTGTTCCTCTAAATTCTTTGGCTCGGTAATTCCGGCATCTGCAATCTGTTGTTGTATCTTTGTTTTTGCTTCTTCCGGAGTCTTTACGTCGTTCCACATCTTACTGAAGGTATTCATGTTAAATGGCATGTTATAGAGCTCGTCCTTGTAACGGGCAACCGGTGCGTTGGTGTATCGGTTAAAATCTGCAAACTGCTGTACATAATCCCATACCTTTTTATTAGATGTATGAAAGATATGCGCATCGTATTTATGTACCTGAATTCCGTCTATGTCTTCTGAATAAATGTTACCTGCAATGTGATTTCTCTTATCAATCACAAGCACTTTTTTCCCTTTTTTCTTTGCCTCATGGGCAAATACTGCGCCAAATAAGCCGGCACCTACTATTAGATAATCGTATTGCATTTTTTTATTCACATCACTATTTTCAATCAAATCATTTGTTGCCCATAATATGCATTCGGTCCATGTTTTCTCATATAATGTTTATCAAGAACATATTGTGGCATACTCGCATTCGGATTTATTATCAAAGTTTTTAGTCCCATTTCAGCAATTTGTTCTAACACTACGGCATTATAAACTGCATTAGAAGGACTCTTTCCCCACATAAATGGGCCATGATTCTTCACAATAACACCTGGAATTGACATTATATTATAACCTAATCCTTCAACTGTCTCTATAATGACTTTTCCTGTATTAATCTCATAATCTGTTTCTACTTCTTCTTGATATAATTCTCTTGTACATGGTATGTTGCCATAAAAATAATCAGCGTGCGTTGTACCTAATGCTGGAATACTTTTTCCTGCTTGGGCAAAAGCAACTGCATTTATAGAGTGAGTATGAACAACGCCTTTAATATCTGGATATTTACGATACAATTCCAAATGAGTCGCAGTGTCAGAAGATGGTTTCCACTTACCTTCCACTATCTTCCCATTCTCCATGTCTATAACAACCATATCCTCCGGGGACATCCCATTATAGTCCACACCAGAAGGCTTTATCACCGCATATTTTCTATCATCAGAAATACCACTAACATTTCCCCAAGTATAAATTACTATACCTTTTTTGAATAATTCAAGATTTGCTTTACATACCTCTTCTTTTAACTCTTCTAACATATAAATCCTCTTTTTATCTATATTCCAATACCATAAACTTCCTTTATTGCATTATTCCACTCATTGCTTGCTCTAAGAACATGTTCAATAATATCTCTAACCGCACCATGCCCCCCCTCTATAGGACTTACATAGTTTGCAATTTTTTTAATTTCTACACAACTATCATATGGACAACCAACAAAACCTGCTAACTCCATAGGTGGTAAATCATTTAAATCATCTCCAATATAACCAAGTTCCTCCTCAAATATATTATTTTCTTCAAGGAATTCTTTTAAGAAACTCTTTTTATTACGAACATTTTGAAATAAATAATCTACTTTCAATTCTTCCATACGTTTTGTCGTTGCAGCACATTCTCTTCCAGTAAGGACCATAATTTTTATACCAGCATTATGTGCTGCAAAAAATCCTGCTGCATCTTTTGTGCAGAATTTCTTCCATTCATTTCCACACTCATCATAATAAATGCCACCATCGGTCATTGTTCCGTCCACGTCAATTACTAAGAGTTTAAGTTTTCGTTCCATTATCATCACCATTTTTCTTTAATATCATAAGCGGATGGAGTTATGAATTTGATTTCTATGTCTAATTTATTTATTGCTTCCGTAACTGCAAGATTATAACGATTCCCATGTACAACACTACTTCGAATGGTGTTATTATAATAATTTTTTCCATCTTCTTTATAGCCATCGGCACCCGCTACGGCAATACTTTTAACATTCATTTCTTTTAATAATTTAAGTAACATTATAAAACTATTACTTCCTTGTTCAAAGGCACCCGACAAACTATTATAATCCATCATATAATTTGAATTTATACTCTTTAAATTTGATGTAACTATTATTCTACATGGAAATTCTGTAATCTTATCAAATCTTTTATTATTGCTAAAAAAGGCATACTCGATATTCCATTCTTCTGGAATAAAATTTACCGAAATTGTAATTGGTAATTCACTTTCTATATACTCACTTATTTTATTATTATAAGCTACTATTGATGACCCTGGTGCAATTACAAGAATCTTTTTTCCTTCTAACCCTTTTTTCAGTTTTTCTCTTGCTTTGCTATCATTAATTCTATTATTCTTATATTGCATATATTGCTCATCTGCATATTTTTTATCAAATGCTGTCTTTTTACTCGCGTCAAAATGAGCCAAAATGTGATTTATATCTCGATTAGTTAAATCACCTTTCTTCAAATAATGTTCCGCATAATTTCTATGTAAATTAAATCGGGCAGAGAGAAAATATGCAGGTGTATATCCCCATTCTGTTTCACCTTTTAGCGGAGCTATAAAATCCTGAATTGCATCCATTAAATAATCGATATCATATATTTTATCTGTGTAATCATTTAAATAATCTGCCACAAGCTCAATGGGAAGATTTCCGGGAATTCTTCCCATTCCCATCAAACTCGCATCAACTGAAATTGGTCTATCCAAATGTTTATCAATAAAACATTGTACCAAACTACAACTTAATGACATATTTTCATGAAGATGCAATGCCACTCTAATATTTTTATCTAAATTGTTATCTACCAAGCTAACAATACGATCCAAATCTCTTCGTTTCATACTTCCAAAAGTATCAACAATGGAAAATTGATATGGTTGTATTTGATTAACTTGTTCCAAAATCCAAAGAATACGTTCATCTGAATATCCCATGATATTAATTGGATTAATACTAAGTTTATATCCTTTTTGTTTAACCTCTCTAGCAAAATCCATGCCTTCATCTATATCATAGTCATGTGCTGTAATTCTTATCATCTCAATTCCAGTACCACAATAAGGGGATAATTTATTAATATCATAATTACTTCTCATTGCCATAGCTGAATATATCGTATTTCCTTGTTTTTCAGGAAGTAATTTATTCAATTCTTCTATATGATTACAAACTGTTATATCAGGACTGTATCCATCTATATTTCGCAGAAAACCTACCTCTACAATATCAACAGCAGCTTTCGTAAGTGTTTCTATAATTGCTCTCGCTCGCTTAAATCCCCAATTCCAATCATTAACATAGCCACCATCTCTTAATGTACAATCTAAGAGTTTTAAGTCTGATTTAGCCATTTGTTTTCTCCTTCAAAATTGTTTTTACTAACTCCAAATCTTTCGGTGTATCCACGGATATGGTTTTATAACTAGAAATTGTCATTTTAACAGGTATTCCATTCTCTACAAAACGCATCAAATCGTTTTCTTCCGCTTTTTCCAATATAGACTTTTGTGTCTTATTAAAAAACTCTAACGCTTTCTTTGAAAAGATTTGAACACCTGTTACCTTTTCATATTGGAAATCCAATGTTCCCTTTGGATAAGGAATTGGACTTCTGGATATCATCAATGCCTCTCGTTTTGAATTGGTAACTACTTTTTGATTACTAAAATCAATAACATCCGTTGGATTAGTAAGCACATTTGTTAATGCGCCTACATAATACTCACTGTCCAAACTTTTAGGCATTACTAAAGAAAAACTTCTTTCATCCACTAATGGTTCATCTCCCATTATCATTAAATACAAATCCGCATCCATCTTTGTAGACACTTCATATAGCCTCGAAGTAGGTGTATCATGATTTTCAGATGTTAAAATCACATTCATTTTAAATTTTTCACATACATCCTTGATACGTTTATCATCCGTTGCAATAACAACTTGTGATAATTTTTCATTTTTTTTAGCTTGCTGATAAACCCACCAAATCATTGGTTTTTCTAGTATATCTGCAATTGGCTTACCTGGCATTCTACTCGATTGGTATCTAGCAGGTATTACTGCAACTACTTTCATCTATTTCACCCAAAACCCTTTCTGCTTGGAACTATTTAATCTCCTTACATAACTAATTATCGTTTCTTAAATAATTAATCTTTCCTAAATCATATTCTTAAATAATTTTTATTGTTTCTCTAACACAAGGAATACCGTTTACATGTGAGTCAAAACAAACAGAATCGATTAGATTCTTGCCTAAAAGATCATAAACAACAATATTGAGACCCCTTCCATTTATAGAGTATTCTTTATTATTTATTTCTATCCGCGCTTTATTACCATGCTTCAATGCTGCACTAGAAACCGTTATATTATTATCTAATATTTCTGTTTCATAATAAACAGCGTTTTCTGCAGATAATTTCTCAAAAAGGACATGTTTTTTATATATTACTGCAGCATAACTATGCCAATGTTTAGCATGTAAATCTTCGTTAAGTCCCAAATTTTGAAGCATTCTAGATAATTCAGGCGTTATTTTATGCCCAGGTGTATCACGAACAGATATAATAATTGCCTTATCAATATTCTGAAGTTCATGAATATATTTTTTAAAAGAAGAAATAAGTTGCAATCTTTCGTCCATAAAATTTACCAAAGTATTAAGAGATCTTGTCATATGGCTAAGTGAAGTACTCATTCCTTCAAAGGCGTCTAACAAAAAATCCCCCTTACTATCAATGTCAACGCATATGGCTTTGCTGAAAATATTTAAACTTATTCCTGCATTTTGTAAAGAATATGCTAATGAGAACGTTTTTACTTTTTTTCGCTTTTCTAAATTAGGACAATAGATACTAAAAAGTTCATCTTCATCCCCTGCTAATACCTCTTTTTTTATCTTTTCCTTTTTTATAACAAAATCAATTAATTGACTTTTTATCGCCACATCATTCCATATTCCATTAGAAAAATCATTTTCCATTCCTAAAAAAGAGATGATTACATTTTTTTGTGTTCCTATAATATTTTTTAAATCTTCCTGCATCCACGTATTAAGGTCTTTTCCTAATTTGTTTGTAACAGGAATTACAATCACGGATTCCTCTGTAATATCTCCTATTCTGTTAACTTTATTTACATTCTGAAATACCTGTAGCATTGGATAACATTCGATAATAGCATCAACCATTTCATCCGGTATACCAAAATAATAAAAATCTTTTATCCCTAAATAGGCCGCTAAATGTAACAGTGAGTATATTTGATGAATATATTGATAGTTAAACCAATATAATCTTCCAAAACTTATTTTTCGTTTGGCCGTTCTACTGGCAAAACTCGTTCCTGTAGAACCAGTTGCTAATAATGTTCCTATATTAATCCCTATATCTTCCATATATTCGGCTGGCAGATAGCCAGGTATATAGCAACAGTTATTAAATGCTTTTTCCCAAGTATCTTTTCCATAATCTGCCCTTGGATGAGGTTTTATAACAACAGGTTTATTTCCCAAACAATAATCTGCTAAAATCTGATTGCCATATATAAACTCTTTTTCAGTTGTAGATAATTTAAATGCTGTAAAATTCGAACTCAATAAAAGCATATTAAATGTATCATATCCATGTTTTTCAATTTCACATTGAAATAAATTTTTCAATACATTTGCTTGTTGAAATGATAAATTTTTCTTTGCAATATCTAGATTAAAATATTCATATGTCTCTGCATTTTCAATAGCTTCTTTCCTTACTACCGTTCTATCTATATTATCAATATCAAATGTTCGGATTATCTTGGTAACGTATTTTCCATCTTTATCCAAAGTACGACATTCTCTTTGCAATTTAGAGTAAAAGTGTCGATCTTCTATCTCATTAAAAAGGTACATATCAACATACGAAACCAATCTTTCTAATGCCGTGGTGATGATTCCAACCGTTCCTTTGGGCATTTTACTATTTAGATAAATTCCCATAGAATTAAATTCATCAAAATTCATATAAATATCTGTATTTTCATCTAAAACTATATTATGTGAGTCAAAAATTGCATTATAATGTTCTATTACTTTATTCTTTGTTTCAACTTCGTCTTTTAATCCCCAAAACAGACTTTCATCCATACAAATGACTTGTCCAAATGCATCTATTTTCTCTGTAGAAATTTTCTGCATAAAATCATTTGTTGGTTGACTACTATATGTCTTTACATAAATATATAAGGCTTCGCTATCTTTATAAAATGACGCCTTATGTAATAGACAAAGTAAAAAACCTCCATAATGCCCCACAAAAT
This sequence comes from Lachnospiraceae bacterium, assembly GCA_045531055.1. Lineage (GTDB taxonomy): Bacteria > Bacillota > Clostridia > Lachnospirales > Lachnospiraceae > Roseburia. The sequence continues at coordinate 62,574 of JAZSDG010000022.1, forward strand.
AAACCACTTTGTTCTTTTCATTCATTCCTATCACACTTCCTTAACATAAATATATTTTTCTATGACATGGTATATTTAGCACATGCGTATCAAAACAAACTGCATCAAAAATCTGATTAGTTTCTTTATCATACAAAACAATATTTAAACCTCTCAAATTTGGTGAGTAATCCTTTTCATTGATTAAAATTCTAGCTACATTTCCTGCATGTAATGGTGCCGATAGTGCTTCAATATTTATTCCACTAACTTCTAATTTCGTGTGAATAGAAATATCCTGTTTAGAATTATTTTCATATATTACTTTGTTATCTTCCACAATAGCTATATATCCACACCAATGTTTATCAATCAGTTCTCCTTGTAAATTAACTAGCTGCAATTGTTCTCTTTCTGATGTTTTAAACTTATGTCCCGGAGTATCTTTTACAGCAATAATTGCAATATACTGTTGAATCTTTGATAATTCCCTGAAGTACAATTCTAAATTATTTATTTCACTTTGCTTTCTTTTATCATCCGAAATCTTTTTGAAATCTACTGTGGAAATTGCAAAAGAATTACCGCAACCACGAATCATATCATTTTCTACTGGGCTTCTAGACCAGGCGCTATTGTTCTTTACAACTTTTGCAACATTACCTGCAATGACACAATTATTAGCATATATACCCTTTACAAAACTTTTTGCGCCTACAATACAGCCAGATCCTATCTTGCATGGATTAAGAACCATACTTTCATATCCAAACCATACATGACTTCCTACAATAGTTTTCGTTTTTGTTAAATCTTGTAAATTGAAATTTCTTTTCATCCCCGACGCAGTATCAAATATTCCATGTCCATCTCCAGAACGAATTACCACTTTTCGAGATGTCAATAAATCTTTACCTAAATATAATGAATGATATGTATTTGCAATTAATTCATTATTTGATCCAAAAGTAGAATTTTCATCTACATAAATAATCCCCTCTTCACCACAACCAATGAGAAGGTCTTTTCCAAAAGTACTTTTCTTAATTATTGTTTTAGAATAATTCCCTAATTCGATAAAAGCAGTTTCTCCCAAAATAGAATTTCCTGAAACCTCAAATCTCGCAAAAGAGTCTATGGATATAATACATTCTTTTCCCCATCGAACAGCTTCTCCCAAATCAATTACGCTTCCATATCCTCGTAATTTGACCGTCAAATTCATTGATAAATTCTTTATAATATTTCCTCTTTCATCTTCATAATATGATAAATTCCCACTCACAACACTCATTTTCGGAATAGTAAATATGTAATCCCTTATTTCTAAATAGCCGTATTTCCCTAATTGACTATTTAATTGCTCAGAGTATCGTTCATCAACAATTAAATAATATTCTCTTTGCTTACCGACAATTTGCTCTAAATCATCTTCAAGATATATTCGAACAGGTTCTATCCCTTTATTTTTCAACATTTCAATCAGATTATCTTCTATATCCTGTGCTTTTTTTTGATTATAACAAATAGCCAATTTTCGATTATGAATCCTGCTTTCACAAAATTGGTAGAGATCATTATAATAGCTCTTATCCATAAACCTTTCTCCTAACATAAATTCGTTTTTCGAATACATGGTATTTTTGGGACGTGTGTATCAAAACACACCATATCAAATATTTGATGTGTATTCCTATCCCATAATGCTATATTTAAACCCCTTTCATTAACTGAATAATCATTTTCATTAATCATTATTTCGGCTTTATTACCAGCTTTCAGAGGAGCAGATAACAATGATATTCGTTCATCGTACAAATTCAATTGTGTTTTTGCCCTTTCCCCCTCTTGAGAAAGAAATTCATACACAACTTTATTTTCATCAAAAACCGCTATATATCCACACCAATGCTTATTGATTAAATTCTCTTTTAAACCAATATTGAACAAACTGTCTTGTTCCAATTCTTTTAATTTATAACCCGGCGTATCTTTAACTGCAAGTAAACAAATATAATTTCTTAATTCCTTCAATTTATTAAAATAGTCATGAAAATTATTTATGTTCTGCATTATTCTTTTTTCTTCTTCAATCTCTTCAATTCTAACCGTTGGAATAGCAAATGGACTCCTACACTTTTCAATGTTGCTCTCCATATTACTTTTAGACCAGGAGACATCGTATTTTTTTACTTCTGCCGGTTTGCCAGCAATTATGGTGTTATTAGGATATTTCCCTTTTACAAAGCTTTGAGCACCCACAATACCGCCTTGTGCAAGCTCTGTTTTTCCACCTAAAATAATAGCATTACGTCCAACCCAAGTATGTGCACCTATGACAATTTGATTTAACCAATTATCCTGTCCTAGATTTTGTAAATTGCTATTTGTATTATTTTTCGAATTAACATCAAAAATTGAATGTCCATCACCAGCTTGAATAACAGAATCAAACGAAAACATGCACTCTTGTTTTATATGCACAAATGAATATGGATGCATATAAACATTAGAACCTGGGGCAAAAGAAGTGTTTTTCTCAATAATTAATTTACTCCTTCCCATCATCACTATTTCAATAGGCAAATTGTCACGATATCCGTAAATTGCCGCTTTACAGCCCTGCTCAATTCTTAAACTATTATGGTTTTGACGAATAAATATTTTAACTTTTACTCCTGAAAAAATAGTTTTATTGTCTATAGTTATCTTATTATTGCTACCTTCACAAAAAATCTCTATATCTGGTTCTCCTTCTAGCAATCCAATATTTATTTCATTATTAGAACCTTGCAATCTAATCTTTACATTATCAGTAGCAGAGTTAATTATGTTATTAGATTCATCTTTATATCCATCTAAGATTCCACTTATAGCAATTTCCATTTTTTCCTCTTTCATTAATAAAGTAAAAAGTACTATTAAATATCTAAATATTTATTCCAAAACTCTATGTTTGTAACCTCATTTTTTCGGTTAGCATATGAACTGATTACTTTTTTATAATTTCTTTTTACATTTTTTTTAGTAGAAATATACGCCGTAACTAAATCCAAAATATCTTTACGGCTTCTATATGTCACAAAACCCTTTTTACTGCTTACATCATAATTTAGAGCGGCATATACTCTGTAAAAGTATGCAATATGAGGACCTTGCACCGGAACAATGGCTGTTCTATTCGCTTTTTGAAACAATCCATTCAATCTCAAAATACGTTTTCTTTGTTGCTTTTTACTTTCACAAAAACGTAACGTTTGCTCATATTCTGGATAACTAAATGGAATTGGTAATTCGTCGATATATTGAAGCTTATATCCCTTATTCACGATTTCTTTATTTAATTCTTCTCCATCGGTTTCTAACAAGAAATCAATGCCTTTCATAAAATCATTTACACCATCTAAAAGTAACCACGCATTTTTATATCGCATAGTAAATAACTCACGAATAAACCAATCCTTAAATTCTTCCAAAAACTGTTTTTTCGGATAACTTCTATTATGAATTGCATTATCAATCAATCTGTTTCTGAATATATAGTAGTACATAGATGAACTATACTTAAATTCAAACGGTTCATGCCATACACAAATTCCATTCATAAGAATTAGATGTTTCATATTACGCAATCCATACTCCACATCATCTCCTCGTATAAATATCGGAAGAGGAAGATTATCTTCTCTAACAAACTGCATAGGTACTGTACAATACCACCAAGCATTAAACTCACACGATTCTTCGAACTCATTATATAAGCAAGCATCTAATTCTCTTAAATCCAACCCACTTTTATGACTAACCAATGCGCCATTATTCCAACGTCCACCTGATTCTGTTTGAAACCATTGATTATCCGTTCTCAGCATTGCACCTCCTACATAAGCGTCTGCATACGCTGGTTTAATAAATGTTAACAATTTATATGTTCTATAAATTGATTCTGGTTGAATAACAACATCATCATCCATTAATAGTACATGTGAAATGTCGCAAGTTTTAGACAAGTTAATACTTTCTATCATTCCTCTTGTAAATCCACCAGCTCCACCGACATTCTTGTTTTCAAAGACGTGTATTTTTTTACTATTTAACTTAGAAGTATCTAGTGAATGCGCATTATCAGAAATAATAACCTCTAAATTATCGTATAATTCAGAATCTGGATTTTCTAAGAAACTCTCACATAACATTTTCATATTCTTGTATATATATTTTTCTCTTTTAAACGTGCATACAACCATTGAAATTTTTACTTTTTCTAATTCATTTTCATCAATATTTGTATAGTAAAATCCACTATGAAATTCTGAATCATCATCCATAGACAAAATACTGATAGAATACATACCTTGATTGTACTCTGTTTCAAATTCACATGTAATATCTTCTAATTTTCCTGCTGTATCACAATAAAATTCTTTCACAACACGAGTAAATAACTGTGTCGCTTGTTTTTCTCTATACCATAGAGTGATTCGAAAAAATCCACGGAGTTTTAAACTAACTCCAACTTGCTCAACCCTTGTATATTTAAACCATTTCCCTGCGGAGAAACCATTAAAATATGTATCAAAAAAGATAGTTGCATCCTCTTGCATAGAGATATACTTGTCTGCAAAAGAATATTCTACATCTCCAAATCTTCGAAAATATAGGCTTTCTTCTGTACAGTTGTCAGTTGATGGATAAATAATATTTTGTAATTTAATCATTTGTTCATTCCTCTCGATATTTTTTTACAATTAATAAATATTTATGTATCAATGCCCAATAGCAATAACGCCACATTATTTTATTTAAAAATTTTACACCACAACTTATTTTTAATAACTTTATTTGTTTATTTCCATTTTTTATAAAATATTTTTTTCCTTTTAAAAAATCGTACATGGCTTTTATGACAACATATTCATTTATATAATCTTTTTGAAGATGAAAATTTGTAATTACTTGCTTCCATCTTGCTATAACAACCTGTTGTGGTAAGTTCTCATGTATGGCATTTACAATTAACGAGTTCCTCGTATCGTAGTATGCAATCACCGAATTCTGCCGATACTCATACGTTTCATGCCATACCTGAATCCCATTTAGGATAATTGGTGTTCCACCATGCCTTAAGCCGTATTCCACATCATCACAATGAAGAAAAAATGGTAGTGGATTATTTTCCCTCGCAAATTTCATAGGATAGCAGCAGAACCACCAGCCCCCATATTCCGCGTGTTCATTTTGATTGGCTTTTATGATTTCCTGTTCTTGTGTCATATCCGCATTCAACCCAATGTGCCTTAAATCACCTTTGTTCCATATTTCAGCAGCGGTATATTGAATCTTCGGATTGTCTGTACGAAACATTCTCCCGGCAACCGATTCGTGACGATATTCAACTTTCAAGTAGGACAGTAAGGCATATAATCGGTATAACGATTCCATATGAAACTCGACATCATCATCCATAAATACAACATGTGTAATCCTATTATCCCATTTTCGAATCTCTTCAAGACCTCTTTGAAACCCTCCGGAACCACCGGTGTTGGGATTATGAACCAACCTTATATAGTTTTCATCAATTACGTCTAATTCCGATCCATTATCAACCGTTACAATATGAAGCTTTTCAAACAGTTCATCATTCGACTGAAAGAATCTGCTTCCTCGCAGTTGCCTCAGATTCTTTTGAACTTCTTCATTTCTATGATAGGTACAGATATTTATTGCAATGTGCACATCCTTCTCTAACGGTGATGGTTCTGATGTCTCAAATCGTGCATTCCGAAAATGCACTTCCGAAACAGAACATATTTCCAAGTAACAAATGCCGCAATGTTTCTCAAAATCGACGTTAAAACATATCGTTTTCCATGGAATATTATCTGTTGTTAAAAATGGTTGTTTCTGTAACAAATATATTTGTCCGTTTGCAATTCCCTTTAATGCGATACTTCCACATCCGGATATCTCTATACCTACATGTATAGAAGATAAATGTGTGTACTTTTTCCACATGTCGATATCGAACATGTTCATGTAGGAAAAAAAGGACACTGTATGGTTCGGGTGAAGAATTAGGCTGTCCGTAGTTTCTACAAGCTCACTTTCACATTGGTAATAGAATTCCTTATCCAAACAAGCCGGATTTGACGCAATTATTGTTTGAAGAATCATTTTCCTTTCCCCAACATAACAATCTGATACAAATTATTATCTTCCTAACTACTATGCTGTTTCTGGTATGCCTCGCATACCTCCTTTGGCTCTCCGACCATCCTTAGCACGCCCTTCTCAATCCAAACAACTTTTGAGCAGTGCTCCCGGATTGTACCCATACTATGGGAAACCATAAGTACGGTAGAGCCTCCATGAATCATTTCTTTAATGCGTGCCAAACTCTTCTGTCGGAAAAATTCATCTCCTACGCTTAAGACCTCATCTAAAATAAGGATTTCTGACGCTTCTCCCACTGTTGCAATAGCAAATCCCAGACGGGAAACCATACCGGAGGAGAAGTTCTTTACTTTCTCTTCCATAAACCCTTCCAGTTCTGCAAAAGCTACAATCTCATCATAGTGTTCGTCAATGAATTCTTTCGTATAGCCGATAATGGCACCATTTAAATATACATTCTCTTTCGCTGTCAGTTCCATATCAAATCCGGTTCCGAGCGTCAAAAGTTGAACTTTCTTTCGATTGACTAGAACTTGTCCTTCTGTTGGATTCAACGCACCGGATACGATTCGAAGTAAAGTACTTTTTCCGGAACCATTGGTTCCGATAATACCAACTACCTCTCCTTTATATACGTCAAAGCTGATATGATCAAGCGCTAACAACTCACGATATGTGATTTGACGTTTTAATAATTGAATCAGATATTCTTTTATCCCTGATACATTACTTGTAGACACTTTAAAACGCATGGTGACATTTTGCACGGAAATAACACGTTTTCTTTTTTTTGTATTTTCCTTTTGGGTAACCAACGGTTCCACGGATTCCTGTGATGCTTTGTTTCTAGGGATTTTCTCCTGTTCTAATGACTCGATGGACACTTCCATCATCTTTTTGTGCTTTTTTCGTTTCTTTCGTTCTATTCCACTGGTTGTGAAATAAATACCTATCAATACCATGTTAATTAAGACAACTGCCAATACCAAAATAATCACTAGCTTGTTCGTCTGGGACGCAGTTACCTTCTTGCCTTCATCAGCATTCCATTTTACCAATTTACCGTCTTTGTCTCTCACACTAAAGTCTGCATTACCATCCATGTCCATGGCATAGATGACATTTTGCGATTTAACAATATCAAGTGTTAACTCCTCCGGCCAATGCGTACATGCAGATGGCGATGTATAATAATAACTCTCTCCATCAACTGTGAAGAAATCACATGGATAAAACAGTTTCTGTGATGGTTCGTATGCATAACAAGTGAGCCGTTCCGTTTCATCAAACAAATATGCATAATAAATACTGCGCGATGGATTCGTCAGAAATGCTACCTGTTGCTCCATAAATGTAAGGTTTACAATGTCATAAGACCAGCTGACATTTTCCGGTATCTGTTGATTCAAATTAAGTAAATAATACTCCGTCCCGTTTAATAGAATCGCCGGCTCAATATGTGGTATATCTGTCTCAAATGCCGGCTTAATTTCCGGCAAATCTCCTACGGTATCTTCTCCTGCAATATCAATCGTTGCAGAATCCAGTTCTGTCACCTCGAAGCTTTCCGCATTGTCCGTTTCCCGCATATTTACGGTTGCGTTTTTCACCTTAATGTAAGCCTCTCCCCCACTTATGGTTCGAAAACTTAACATATATTTGATTTGCTCCCGGACACCGGTTCCTTCTAATACGATGATTCCATTTTGCTCTGATTCCGCGCCTCCAATGTACTCCAAGCGGCGGTTATCATATTCCAATTCTATGCGATATGTCCCGACCACGGAATCTCCATTAATATATACGCCCAGCGGAAATTCTCCATTTGTCTCCCAAGAGTATCCCTCTGAACCAAAGGTGACGGTTGCCTCATCTGCTTTGACAATTTCGGGGCGCATAACTATACCGGAAATCGCAGCCATTAGCAAGATGCCACCAATAATTTTCTTTAACTGTTTCATCTCTTACGCTCCTAAATTTTTTGCATTACGCTATTCTCTTTTTTCTTAAAAAATAAATATCCAAAAAGGAATACTCCCATGCCCCAAAGCACCATCTTCAGCCACTCCATTGGTTCCGGAATCCTCTGAAACATAACACATTCCCTTACAAAATGAATAAACACATAGATTGGATTCATACGTATCAGTTGTTGCATCTCTATGGACAAATTTTCTACGGGATAGAAAAGTGCACTTAAATACATCCATAACGTCAATACTACCGAGTACAAATATTTGATATCCCCAAAAAAAACATATAATATCGATAAAAAATAGCCGATTCCCATGGAAAATAGCAGTATAAATACAACCGGTATTGGAAATAAAATCATCTGCCAACTCGGCTGAATCCGAAAAATGAGTAGCATCACGACATAAGCAACGCAAGAATAACCAAAATTTGTAAGCGCTGTATACACACGTGCCATAACAAAGGTTTGCTTTGGCATTTTTACTTTCATTAACAGCGTTTTATTATCCACAAGTGCGGTCATCGCAGAGTTCGTTGCAGTGCTAAATAACTGCCAGAACAAGGACCCTGTCAGATAATAAATTGGGAAATTCTCTATCGAACGTTTAAACATGGTAGAGAAAATCATGGACATGACTGCCATGGACATAAGCGGATTTAATACACTCCAAACAATTCCTAAGTAGGAGCGTGCATATTTTCTTTTTACTTCACGGGAAACAAGCTGCTTTACAGCAAATGCATATTGTTTCCGGTCTTGCCTTTTTTTCTTCAAAATGGTACTCCTATTTCAACAATTTTCGTAGATAGACGAAATATTTGTATAATTTCGCGTGACGCAGGCTCTTTCGAATATGATATCCTTCTTTTACAATACTACCTTCCAACCAGGCACTTTCACGGAGTTCTCCTTGACGAAGTCCCAGCATAATGAGTGCCTTATTAATAAATCGTTGCCGGCAAATCTCTTCCTTGGTTAAATCTGCGGCAACCTTCTTTAGATTTCCTTCCAAAATATCATCCGAAAAAAGCAAATCGCCGTAGGCTAAAACTTCCATTTTGGTCGGATAGCCCATAAACGAATGTAGTAATTTTTCAACAAATGCTACCGATGGTTCTCGATGGTTTGCTTGAAATTGTGGCAGACATTTTTCATATTCTGCCATGTATTCCTCTAATAATTTGCAGTTCTTGTCAATGTGTTCTTTATTCGGATTCTCACAATAATCCGACACCGGAACATAAACATCGCCGTTTTTCTCATAGCCAAGCGTCATACCTTCCGGTGATGTAAAAATTGCCTCAAACAGGCAATTACTAAAGTGTACTTTTCTTCTCATGCCCTTTTTCGGACTGAAATAAAATGCATGATAACGATTCGGATCAACTCCTTTTGGCGTTTCGAACATGCCGAAATAAAATCCTTCCAAGGTATCATTCCCCACCAGATGCGCAATGCTCTGTTGCAAGGTTCCTACCCATCCGCTATCTACCAGAGCATAATCGATGTCTTCAAATAGCCCTTCTTGTTTTAAATATGCAATTGCCGGTTCATAGCTTTCTTTGGAATGCGCATAGATATATTTCAGGAAGTCCGGTTTGCGGCACAACTCGTCTTTTAAACGCATTACCTCTTGGTAATTGAGAATTCGGTTACAATCCCTATCTTGTGTGATTTGCTTTGCTTCTTCATCGGTAAGCGCTGCACGTTTCATGATGCGCTCAATGGTTACATCAATTCCTCCGATACATATGTGGTCGATGCATTTTTCTTCCAAAAGATGGTACTGGGGTACACGCATCGCATAACGTGATACTCTAAGATATCGGCAATCAATAGGAATTCCTTTTATCCGGCATAGTTTTTGCGCTACCAGATACATCTGATACCCGTCTCGCGCCAGAAAATATAGCCGCTCTTTGCCTCTTTTTGCAGCTTCTTCCAATACCCACGTAACAAATTCCAACAACACCGGCATCATTACAGTTGTGTATAAGTTCTCCTCCGTGCCGGATACCGCATCCACAATTGCTTTATAGATGGGTTTCTTCTGCAATATGCGGTTGTAATAGTCCATTCTCTTGTTCGTGTGTTCTATTTGCATTTTGCTCTTCTCTTGCCTGAGTTCGTTTGTGCCATAGTAGTAATCGGTTTGGTATAAAACATGCTGCAATTGGTCGCAGCACATAAATCCATCCGGTTGGAAATAAAATCCCCATACTTTTGAAATTGCGATATCTTATTTTGGCTTCATTGATTCGGAAGCAAAGCTTCCTTCGTTTATAAGATGCGTTGTCTTCTCTATATAACAGCAAATTCTCTTGCAGGTTATATCCTTGATATCCTGCCTGATGGAATCTCATAAAAATCTCATAGTCTTCACACCGAAGTGTCTCATCGGATACGGTGTAGCCGTCCATATCTTCAAAGATATTTGCTCGATACATTACGGATGGATGAATATACGGTGAGAATTTCAAATAGTCCTTGGTATCCGGTCTCTCGGGCATGTTTCGCTCGCCCCATTCCCCTTCCTCATCAAAGATAGTGGCGTTCGTACCACACCACATATATTCCGGGTGCTCTTCTAAAAAACGCACCTGCGTATCTAATCGTGTTGGAAGCGATATGTCGTCTGCATCCATACGTGCTATGTATTTGCCTTTTGCGTGTTTGATACATGCGTTAAGGGAAAATGCTAATCCAAGATTTTCTTCTTTGCCTATTAATATAATTCTCTCATCCAATTCGGATAAACCCTGTATGTATTCTGTTGCTTTTGCATCAGAACCATCATTATATATAATAAATTCAAAGTCACGAAATGTCTGTTGCAATATGGAATTCACCGCGTCTTTTAGTATCCCTTGGTCCCATTGATTGTATACACCCATGATAACCGATACTTTCTTCTTGTATTCCCTTGGCATACTATCTGCCTCCTTACAAAATCGGTTCCTAGGAACCTTCCGGCAATGGCGCCTCCGGCTCCACCGGAGTAATTGGTTCCGGGTCGATCGGCGTAATCGGTTCCGGATCTACCGGAATGATTGGTTCCGGATCTACCGGCGTGATAGGTTCCGAATCCGGCTCCGGAGTAATATCCGGTGTCACCTCTATGACCGGTATTGAATCAATTACCGGTGTCGAGTCTATAATTGGCGTGAAATCTTCCCCATACTCCGGTCTTTGGTTATTTTGTTGTACTAAGTTCTCTGTGAGCAAATATCCAATGCGCCCGTTATAATTAACAATGGTCCACTTGCCATCTTCCGTTTCTCTATACACTCCAACTTCACTGCCTTCATCCAGACTGCCGATGACAGCACTATTGCTTTGCGGTTTAGAATAAATAACACTATCCTCAGCCAATGTAATTACTACTTCTTGCAGTCCTTCTATATTCTCTGCGGTAGGAGGAGTGTTCGAGCTATTTTCTGTGCTAAGTGTGCTTTGCGGCTTCATATCCGAATACGGCTCATACGACACTCCACCCCCGATACCCGTAGTTTGCGTAGAATCGGTTGCTTTTTGCCCTCTCCCACAAGAAACGACAAGGAGTGCGAAACATGTCATTGTCAAAATCGATAATTTTGGTCTTTTCATGCTATTCTCCTATTTAAACTCTAATCTATACAATTATACGCTCTAAGGAATATGTCGTCAATTAAGAAATCCCACAATCTTTCTTAAGAATTTTCCATATTTGTCTATCATTTGTAATTCCCATCTAGTCCTTATTACTCATTGACAGTTTTTTCAATTTATTGGAAAATTATTGCGGTTATTACCATCGGGAAGGTATCTATGGGGTTTCCCCATACATATAATGTATTTATAATAAGGAGGGCACAATGCAAAAAAAAGTTAACAAACGTTGGGGCGTTGTTGCAACACTGACTGCTGTAGGACTTATCGCACAGTCTGTCGGCATGACGTATGCGAGCGAAGCCTCTAACGCACAAGACACGACACGAGCCACAGGCTATATCAGCTTGGGAACACTTACACCGGATGTTCTTTATGATGAGAATGCTCCTAGGGCATACTCTGCAGATGCATCCACTTCCGGTTACTACCTCTCACCATATCTTCCTTCTGTGAAGGACCAGGGAATTTATGGTACATGTTGGGCAGTTTCTACCATTTCATGTGTTGAGGCCAATCTGAAATCTCAAGGCTATACAGATGAAGAATTATCAGAGATGCATCTTTCCTATTTCGCCTATAACTTTGTAGATGATGAATTAAAGGGACTTACAGGAGATAATCATTCCTTTACGGGAAGTTCTATTTTAGATATGGGAGGTAACTTCATTTTTGCAGCAAATTCCCTTGCCGACTGGCGCGGTGCTGCCGATGAGAGTCTTGCTCCTTATAATACCTCTACCGCCAATGTAATTAAATCATCCGGTTTGTCTGATAGCATGGCTTATCAGGATGCCGTACATTTGGAGAATTTTTACTACATTAGCAATGAGAGCCGTGATGACATTAAGAAAGCGATTGTTAATTATGGTGCTGTAGGTGTTTGCTACTATGCGTACGGTGATTACAGCAGCAATCAGTATTACAATAGTAAAACTGCCGGCTATTACTGCAATAGTGCGCAGCAGGCAAACCACGCAGTTACCATTGTAGGATGGGATGATAACTATTCTGCTTCCAACTTCCCTTCAAAACCTGCCGGAAACGGAGCTTGGATTGTACAAAATAGCTGGGGAGAAGAATACGGTGACGGAGGTTATTTCTACCTTTCATACTACGACAAGAGTATTGATACTTTGCTACTTGCTGTTGAAGCCTCTACTTCCGACAATTACGATCATAACTACCAGTATGACGGCAGTATGTGGTATGGCTATGCCGGTAACGATACTACCTCTGTAAAGGGGGCCAATGTGTTTACCGCCGGAGCTAATGCAGATGGTGCAGAAGAACTTGCAGCTGTTTCCTTCGAAGCCGGTGCCGTAAATGCTTCCTACGATATTCAGATTTATAAAAATCTTACTGACATGAACAATCCGGAAAGTGGTGAATTATGTGCTTCTACTTCCGGTTATACCACCTATGAAGGACAGTATACCGCACAATTAGATACTCCTGTTGTTTTAAGCGAAGGAGATACCTATTCTGTTGTTGTAACACTTACTTCGAATACCAATAGCGCTGTTTATCTTGTTGTTGATGCTGCTTATTACTACTCCGGATGGTTCCGTACATCTACTTCCGCTGATGCCAATGAGAGTTTCCTTTACTCCAACGGAAGTTGGATGGATTATGGAAAACGAAACAATACCAACATCCGTATTAAAGCTTATACCAACGATATTGATGCAATAGATGTTCCGGAAGAAGAGGAGATTGTTCCTACCGGTATTACATTAAATACCACTGTCTTAAATATGACCGAAGGTTCTACTGCAACACTAATTGCAACCGTTACACCGGAAAGTCTTGCAGACTATAACGTTTACTGGTACTCTTCCAGTAGTGACGTAGCTAGTGTTGAGGGTGGCGTTGTTACTGCTTTGAAACCGGGAACCACTTATATTGCAGCTATTGCCGGTGATTATCATGATATTTGCGAAGTTCATGTAACGGCCGCAGAAACCGACGATGGTTCTACCGATGACGGTTCTACTGATGATGGCTCGACCGGCGATAACTGGGGGAACAACGATTGGACGAATAACGATTGGAACAGTGGTTGGGACAACAACTGGGGCAACAATGACTGGACGAACAACGATTGGACGAATAACGATTGGAACAGTGGTTGGGATAACAACTGGGGCAACAATGACTGGACAAACAACGATTGGACGAATAACGATTGGAACAGTGGTTGGGATAACAACTGGGGCAACAATGACTGGACGAACAACGATTGGACGAATAACGATTGGAACAGTGGTTGGGATAACAACTGGGGTAACAATGACTGGACAAACAACAATTGGACGAATAACAATTGGACGAATAACGATTGGAACAACAGTTGGGGGAATAACTTCTGGTACTAATTTTAAAGTGCACCCTAAATATTGGCTACTTAAAGCCAATATTTGGAGGTGCACTTAATAAAAATCTATATAAAAACTGAATTCTTCATCTGCTAATTTAATGATATCATTATACTGCAATTCTATTCGCGTATTGGGCGCTAGCATTTGACCATTGATATAGGACTTATTGGTAGAACCACAATCCTCAAAATAATACTTTCCATTTTGATAAATAATTTCTGCATGAATACGACTAACCGCTCCATTATCAAAAATAGTATATTCATTACTATCCCTACTTTTCCCAATTCGAAATATTTGTTTATTAATCTCTATCCTTTCATTATTTCTTTTCCTTATCAAAAACGCTTTCGATGCATTTTCTTGCAGATTCTGTATTGCCAAAATTGGATCATAATATAAATTCTTTGTATTTATCTCTACTTTCTTCTCTTGATTATATTCTTTCGGTTTTTCTTGGTCATCTTCTATATCCTCTAAGAATTTTCTGAAGATTTTAAGAGAAAAACCCTCCTCCAATTTTTCAAAATACTCACAATACTTATGCATAATATGAGTATAGTTAATAAAATTCTGTCCTAACAACTGTGGTGCCATTCGGAAAAAATTGATAGCATTTGATGGTATTTCATTATTGATAATTGGCCAATAAATAATCCAAACTTTTCCGGAAAATCGATCGAAAAAAATTCCATTTGGTGATAAATCCAAATTTCTAAGATCCATATTATTCTGCATACAAAAGAGACAAGTGTCTACAATTTGCTTTATGGTATCAATAAACCATTTTTCATTCTTAATATATGCAAAATACATATTGATTCCACAAATATTTCCCACCATCTTTGCCGTTAATATGCTATGTTTCTTTTTTTCTTTTACATTTAATGCAACAAAAACATCTAAAAACTTTTTATTAATTAATTCAAGTTCCGCTTTATATACCATTTCGGGCTGTTTTATATGATTCGTCACTTCAATTGTGTTCTTTTTGCATTTTATTTCGACTTTACCCACGGAAATCCCTCAGTACCTTAAAATATATTTAGAAAACTTGCTCTGTTTACAGCGTTTGCTTGGGCGGTTTTATATTTTGTTGCCGCCATTCTTAAAAATGACTCATAATTGACCAGCGATTTTTTCATCTGGTTATATGTAGAATCTTCATCATCTACGGTATTCCACTTCATCCGAAACCCGGTTGCATCGGTACCTTTCCATGAAGTATACATACTTGTCACAGCCTGATTCGCTTGACGCATCTTTGTATTCATGTTTGTAATGTAATCTCCCACTGCATCCGCGGTCGTTTCTAGTTTACTATGCTCTACTTCAATTGTATATCCCATCTGTGATTTCTCCTTTACTTAAATTGGTCTGCTAATGAGATGTTCATTTTTTCTGTACACTCATAGTTCATTGCTACATTTCCTCTTAAAAAGTTAATATAACTATTCATAACCGCTTTCCTACTTGTGGATGGATTTACATAATAACTACTCTTGATACTGTTAAATTTGGAAATTGCGGCAGTCGCAGCACTTCCATTCCAATTACTATCTAATGCGCTTATTGCCGTAATCACTTTTTCAAAATCGGTATCCATCCCATTGTTTAAATTTACGAGTGTATTTGCTGTTGTATGAACAACCTCTGTATTAATATTTACCGTTGTACCTGACATATATTTTCATCCTCCCTACTGTTTTTTAATCGTCTAATGATGCAGGATTAATGGAATCTAATGTTCTAAAAGCACTTCTATATTTTTCTACTACCGACCCTATACTATCGGCACATCTACTATTTCCTACATTTTTGAATTCCAGGCGTACACTATTCTCTATACTCTCTAACTCTGTAATTATACTTTTCAATTCTGTTTTACATTCTCCTAATATCTGACTCCCCTTTTTGGCCATAGTCATCCTCCTACATATCCCTTTATTTCTTTTTCCACCTCTTCAAATTCCTGCGCCGTATTCTCTAAAAACGATACACATCGATCTAATCGATATGCATAATCCAGCACCACTTCCCCTTTCAACAGGCGTCCCAAATTCCATAAAGTGTCCCAATCAATTCCCAAGTTCCAATATAAACGATTCATTTTCTTATCCAGGGCTTTGGATCTTTGGCTTAAAGCCCCTAATTGCGTAGCAAGATCTCGCATTCTTGTTGTATTAATATGTATATAGGTGTTCTCTGTTGCATATTGATAGCCATATGTCTGCGCAAAAAACCAAGCCCCAACTTTTTGCAATGCACCTACTACACTTTGGTATAACTCGTCTAGGTTTTGCCCCACTTCTTTCGTAAATTCCTTCACGGACTTAATTTTATTAATTACGGATTCTATCATCCAAGCGTTGCGATATACGCTACCACCAATGGTTATTACCCATGGTCCTAACACAACAGTAGCCAGCGATACCCCATAAGCCATTCCTACTGTTTTAAGAAATCCATTTTCATCATAATATTTCTGTATCATGTCACCTAATAAACTTGTTACAACTTCCATTCCTTCTTCCGTACCTACGGATTGTAGGATAGTCGGTACTCCATATACAATAAATCCTAATACATCTTCTTCATCTGCCCATTCCCCATTGATTCCGACATCCGTATATTCTTTCCCCATAAACTTTTCACAGAGCGCCATAATACTCATGGCACACTCCGCTCTTTGCTCTTCCGGTAACTGCAATATCATCTCTGAAAGCTTGGCTGCATACTCACCCAGCGGTCCCTGTCCGTTTGGGTCTAACTCTCCCAATTCTCCATTTTGAAACAGAAACGCTATTTCATGATAATCTCCAAATCCTTCTGCATTTGGTGTTGGTATGTAATATGTATGATCTTCTTTAATCACCTTTCCACCTTGTGGATTTACATAATCGTTCTCCCCACAAATGGAATACATCTTAGCCAGCTGTTCATCATAATACTCCCGACCATACTGTTTTTTCATGGCTATGATTGCTTCCGGAGAAAACCCTTGTCCATCGATTGATATACATTTATCTATCAAATATCCGTACTCTGAATTTAATGTGGTATACTGCGCATCATTCCCTCCTTTGGAATGTCCTGTAATCGTCAAATTTTGTGAGCTTGTAAGGTTATACTCCTCTACCACATGGTCGAAGTAATCAAGTGCCTCCTTTTGCTGTGGAGAGCCGATCCCTGCATAAGCATATGGATTATCCACCCATTCCCCGTCTGAGGTGCCTCGGTATGCTACATAGACTTCTTTTCCTTTGGTAAAAACGGCGGCAGATGTTCCTGGATTATATCGGTTGCTACCGTCCGTATTTTTGGTCTGCCAACTGGTATCTAGAATGGTATACTTGTCTAGAATTTCAAGATTCTCCGGTTTTTGCAACACTTCCAATTGTAGTTTTGAATAGTTGTTGTAATCATCCAAATCAAGACTCGCAATATACTCTCCTAAATTTTTACCTTCTACTTTCTTTTTATCCAAAATATACATGGCGGTATCCAATAGCGCAGAAACTTCAACATTTTCCATCTCTTTATTATTCATTATTTACCCTCCAATCTTCACTTATAATCGTCCCATCGGTATCAATCGTAAACAAAACCGCACATTCATACCAATCTCCACCTTCGTACTGGCTCACATTTGCACTTGTAATTTTACGAATAACACTTGCATCTCCACCATATAGCATTATATCTGCATTCACATGATTCTCTTGGCAATGGGTAATCAGTTCATTTACGTTTTCTTCCCAGTTTGTCGTATTGCTTACAAATATGGTAGGGGTGACATTACATGAATTATTGCTTAAGAATGTCTCGAAATCGCAATCGACTCCCAGCTCCTTCGGCAATTTCCCATATTGAACCCAATAAAACACCTTTGCCTCTCCAAAAATGTCTGTCGCCAGGTCTTCAAAATAGCGAATGACATCCTCATGGTAATAATGCGCATAGTAGTTATCATAAATTTCAGCGCCTTCTTCCAAGTCCCAATACGTGACCGAAATCTC
>JAZSDG010000024.1:0-83784 GCA_045531055.1 Lachnospiraceae bacterium
TAATTTATAGACTGGCACTGGAAGGTTTGTTTGCCATGCAATAAAACATGTAATTTTCTACAAAACATTAAAATACCTTTAAACGCAATGAAGGAGCGCGATTCAAAGAATCGCACCCCAACACTTGACTTAGAACCAAAAGAACCTCAAATGCCATTCATAACATTTGAGGTTCTCACTTCTAATTACTTATTATACTAACTCAAGAAGTACTTCAAGAGCTCCGTCACCTTTACGCTGACCAATCTTTACAATTCTGGTATAACCACCGTTACGGTTAGCATATTTTGGTGCGATTTCATCAAACAATTTTGCTGGAAGATCAACTTCTTTTGTGTTCTTTTTCTTTCCTGCAGCTTCGGTTGGAACTTCTTTTACAGAATAAAGAACTTTTAACATCTGTCTTCTAGCATGAAGACGGGATGGAAGATCTTTCTTAATTGTTTTCTGCACTTCGTCATATACGGTAACTTTCTTACCATCTACAACTTCTTTTACTCTCTTACCATCTTTATCTTTACGAGGAACTTTAGCAGTTACAGTAACTTCTTCAAAGTTATCTTTCTCTTTGACTGCCATTGCAATAAGACCTTCTGCAATTTTGCGAACTTCTTTTGCTTTTGCTTCTGTTGTAACAATCTTACCATTTGCGATAAGAGATGTCACCTGTCCTCTTAAAAGAGCTTTTCTCTGGTTTGAGGTTCTGCCTAATTTACGATATTTTGCCATTTCTTTTTCCTCCATTTGTGGGACATCCGGCCACGCGCTTTGGACTTACTTACCGAACATCATATCTTGTTGTGATAGCAAAGCTATCTAGTGCCACTCATGAGTAAGACATAATCACGCGCTTTGGACTTACTGATCCTGCCTATCTGAGTTTATCATCAAGGGAACTACTCATCTCCCTGATTTAACTGTAAACCTAATTCTTTTAATTTTGCTAATACTTCTTCTAAAGACTTGCGTCCTAAGTTACGAACTTTCATCATATCTTCCGGAGTACGATTAATGAGTTCTGCAACTGTATTGATACCAGCTCTCTTCAAGCAGTTGTAAGAACGTACAGACAGTTCAAGTTCATCGATGTTCATCTCAAGAACTTTCTCCTGTGCGTCATTCTCTTTCTCAATCATAACTTCTGCCTGCATTGCTGCGTCGGATAAGTCAATGAAAAGATTCAAATGCTCACTTAAAACTTTAGCAGCAAGGCTTACTGCCTCATCCGGCTCTAAAGTTCCGTTGGTATATACATCCAGAGTAAGCTTGTCATAATCGGTAATCTGACCTACACGAGTGTTCTCTACGGTAAGATTTACACGATCAACCGGTGTATAGATAGAATCTACTGCAATAACACCAATTGGTGTATTCTCAGATTTATTCTTATCTGCGCTTACATATCCTCTGCCTTTTGTAAGAGTAAGTTCCATGTACAATTTAGAATCTGCTCCACCATTGAGATGCGCAATTACTAAATCCGGATTTAATATTTCAATATCAGAGTCTACCTGGATATCTGCTGCTGTAACAACGCCTTCACCTTCGAATTCAATATAAGCAACTTTTGGTTCATTTGTAGAACTATTGTTCCGAATTGCAAGGTTCTTGATGTTCATTATGATTTCAGTAACATCTTCCTTTACTCCAGGAATTGAACTAAATTCATGTAAAACACCATCGATTTTAACCTGGCTTACTGCGGCACCCGGCAATGAAGAAAGCATAATTCTTCTAAGTGAATTGCCAAGTGTTGTACCATAACCTCTTTCTAAAGGTTCCACAACAAATCTGCCGTATCTTTTGTCTTCTGAAATTTCAGCGATTTCAATTTTTGGTTTTTCAAAATCGAACACTACAAAGTCCCTCCTTCTCGGGTATTGTCTGGCATTTACTTTAACTGCAATAATTACTTATTATTTAGAGTACAACTCGACGATAAGCATCTCGTCTACCGGAACATCAATCTGTTCACGAGTTGGTAATTCTTTTACAGTTCCCTGTAATTTCTCAGCATCAAGATCTAACCATTCCGGAACAAGTCTTCCAGAAGTTACTTCCATGATGTCTTTCATTCTCTGAATTCCTTTTTTGGATTCTTTGATTTCAATTACATCGCCTGCTTTTACTAAGTAAGAAGGAATGTTAACCTGTTTTCCGTTTACAGTTACGAATTTGTGATCAACAATCTGTCTTGCTTCTTTTCTTGTACGAGCAAATCCTAAACGGAATACTACGTTATCAAGTCTTGACTCAAGCATTGTCATCAAGTTGGTACCGGTCATACCTTTCATCTTATCTGCTTTCACATAGTAGTTATGGAAAGGTTTCTCTAATACACCATAGATGAATTTTGCTTTCTGTTTCTCTCTTAACTGGAGACCATACTCAGAAATTTTCTTGTTTGCTCTCTGTAAATTTCTTTTTGACTTTTTGTCATATCCTAAAAATCCTGGTTCTAAACCAAGAGATCTGCATCTTTTCAGTACAGGTACTTTATTAACTGCCATCTTAATCTATACCTCCTAATTAAACTCTTCTGCGTTTTGGTGGACGACATCCGTTATGAGGAACCGGAGTTACATCCTTAATAGAGGTAACTTCAAGACCGCAAGCGGAAAGAGCACGGATTGCTGCTTCTCTTCCTGAACCTGGTCCTTTTACCATAACATCAACTGTCTTTAAACCATGAATTAAAGCTGCTTTAGTAGCAGTCTCAGCTGCCATCTGTGCAGCATATGGAGTAGATTTCTTTGAACCTCTAAATCCAAGACCACCAGCACTTGCCCATGATAAAGCATTCCCTTCTGCATCTGTAATTGTAACGATTGTGTTATTAAAAGATGACTGGATGTGTGCCTGTCCGCGTTCAACGTTTTTCTTTACACGCTTTTTTGTTACTTTTTTTGCAACGTTCTTAGCCATATCTAAACTAACCTACTTTCTCAAAAATAATTAACGTAGTCCAATGCCTACTTTTTCTTGTTTGCAACAGTTCTCTTAGGACCTTTTCTTGTTCTTGCATTGGTCTTTGTCTTCTGTCCACGAACAGGAAGTCCTTTTCTGTGACGGATACCACGATAGCATCCGATTTCCTGAAGTCTCTTAATATTAAGAGCGATTTCTCTTCTTAAATCACCTTCTACAGTCTGTGTCTCATCGATGACTGCACTAATTCTTTTCACCTCGTCGTCAGTCAAATCTCTAACACGTGTGTTAGGATCTACATTAGCTGCTTCAAGGATACGGTTAGAGCTTACTCTACCAATTCCGTAGATGTAAGTTAAGCCGATTTCTACACGTTTTTCTCTTGGTAAATCTACACCTGCAATACGAGCCATGTGTGTTTACACCTCCATAAATATTTTCCTTATTGAATAGTAACGAAATATCTGCAACGATATTCTTCTCCCGAAAGACCTTCACACGCAGCTACGGTTGCACGTCCTGAAATGTGTGCATGCTTATGCCTTTCCCATATTTGCAGATTTGCCATACGCCACTCGGTATTATAGCGCACCGCCAGTTCTGCTTCTGTTTATTATGAACAGCGTCGATTTCCATCGCGCTGCAGCCGCACATAATGATTTTGAAAAAGAGTATTCCATTACACACAAAGAACAGGGTACTATAATTCCTTAATTTGAATTAACCCTGTCTCTGTTTGTGCTTTGGATTCTCGCAGATAATGCGAATACTTCCTTTTCTCTTGATGACTTTGCATTTCTCGCAAATAGGT
This sequence comes from Lachnospiraceae bacterium, assembly GCA_045531055.1. Lineage (GTDB taxonomy): Bacteria > Bacillota > Clostridia > Lachnospirales > Lachnospiraceae > Roseburia. The sequence continues at coordinate 3,740 of JAZSDG010000024.1, forward strand.
TTAACTGATGATCTTACCTTCACAGCAAATCCTCCTTTCTCTATAAAAGTCCCTTTTTATACGGATTTTCGCCGATTTTACGGGTACTTTCCAAAAGTGTCCGTTTAATATTATACACGCCCACTTTCAAGAAGTCAATATAATTTTTTATTTATCTCTCCAGATAATTCTACCCTTTGTCAGGTCGTATGGTGACATTTCGATAGTCACTTTATCTCCCGGTAAAATACGGATAAAATTCATTCTCAATTTTCCACTAATGGTTGCTAAAATTTGATGTCCATTCTCTAATTCTACTTTAAAGAATGCATTTGGAAGTTTCTCAACTACAACGCCTTCTACTTCAATCACGTCTGCCTTTGACATAACTATTTATCCTCCTAAAATCGATATCTACTTTTGATGTTTAAAACAGTTCTAAAAATCCTGCTTCTTTTTCTTCCTCTGTCAGAGTAAGAAGCTCCGGCTTTCCTTCTGTGATTAGTACCGTATTTTCGTAATGTGCAGATAATGATAAGTCCTGCGATACCACCGTCCACTCATCATCCATCCAGACAACATCTTTTGTCCCTTGATTAATCATCGGCTCAATTGCAAGCGTCATTCCGGGACGCAGTTTAATTCCTCGCTTCCACTGACGAAAATTCGGAATCTCCGGTTCTTCATGAAGATTGGTGCCAATCCCATGTCCTACCAAGTCTCGTACCACACCATATCCAAAACTTTCAGCATAATCACCGATTGCTCTCGATATATCATGCAAGTGATTGCCTGCAACTGCTTTTTTCATTCCTTCAAAAAAACTTTGTCTGGTACGGTCAATCAACTCCTGTGCCTCTTTGGTGACTTCACCAATTGCAATTGTTCTTGCCGCATCGGAATGATAGCCTTGATAGATAACGCCTGCATCAAGACTTACAATATCACCTTCTTGCAAGATTCGGTTTGCACTTGGAATGCCATGCACCACTTCTTCATTTACAGATACACATATAGATGCCGGATAACCACAATAATTCTTAAAGGAAGGAATACAACCATAATCCCGAATCATTTGCTCTCCTAATCGGTCAACCTCTAAAGTCGACATTCCCGGTTTCAATTCCTTCCCCAGTCTCTGATGTACAAGAGCAAGGATTCTTCCTGCTTCTCTCATCAGTTCAATTTCTCTTTCGGATTTTATCGTTACCGACATGATTACTCTCCTAAAATTGCTATGATATCAGCATAAACATCGTCCATAGATTTTGTTCCGTCAATTGTATTTAAGATATTCTGTTTACGATAATATGCAATCAATGGTTGCGTCTGACTATGGTATATACGCAAACGTTTCTGTACCGTTTCCGGTTTATCATCATCTCGAAGAACCGTCTCATTTCCGCATGTATCACATATCCCATCTACTTTGGTTGGATGATATACTGTGTGATATGTCGCTCCACAATTGATACATGCACGTCTACCAGCCATGCGGTTGACAATTTTTTCATCCGGCACATTTACTTCGATTACATAATCCATGGTTTCGCCGGATGCACGAAGTGCAGCATCTAATGCTTCTGCTTGCGGAATGGTTCTTGGAAATCCATCAAATACAAAACCGTTTTTACAATCGTCCTGTCGAATACGATCCATAACTAAATCGCATGTCAAATCATCCGGAACCAACGCTCCTTGATCCATATATGTTTTGGCTTTTTTTCCAAGTTCCGTTCCTTCTTTTATGTTTGCGCGAAAAATATCGCCGGTAGAAATATGTGGAATCCGGAATTTTGCGGCAATTTGCTTTGCCTGTGTTCCTTTTCCGGCTCCCGGAGCTCCTAACATGATAATTTTCATAATTCTCACCTATTTCTTAGACCACGAATGGAGATACGGCTTACGCCAGTATCTCCAAACATATGATTAATCATTTAAAAATCCCTTGTAATAACGCACTCTCATCTGTGATTCAATTTGTTTTAAGGTTTCAATGATAACACCAACAATAATGATGATGGATGTACCACCAAAAGAAACCTGTGCATTGAATATACCGTTAAAGAAAATTGGAATGATTGCAATGATGGTAAGACCAACTGCTCCAATCAGTACAATATAATTCAATATCTTATTCAAATAATCACTGGTCGGTTTACCCGGACGAATTCCAGGAATAAATCCACCGGAACGTTTCATATTATTGGCAATTTCTAATGGGTTGAATGTAACCTGTGTATAGAAAAATGCAAATACGATAATTAGTGCAATATACAATATAAGACCTAATGTATATATCGGATTTTCCGGATCACACCAGTTCGACTGAGACAAACCTCTTAATATCTTGCTGCCGATTCCGTTCCCCTCCGTTGCTCCGAAAAAGCTTGCTACCACAACCGGTGTTTCCATCAATGACTGTGCAAAAATAACCGGCATAACACCGCTGGTGTTTACTTTTAACGGAATATGTGACTGCTGTCCGCCAACCTGTTTTCTTCCTTGAACTTTCTTAGAATACTGTACAGGTATTTTTCTTTGTGCGTTTTGAAGCAAGATTACAAACACAATCATTGCCAAGATAACTGCAATGATAATAAGTGCTGCAAGAATTCCAAACTGAATTGCTTTTCCTACGATAAAACGCTCCCACAGTGTTTTCATATCCTGCGGAATACGTGAAATAATGTTAATTGCCAAAACAATGGAAATACCATTTCCAACACCTTTTTCGGTAATACGTTCACCAATCCACATTAATACAGCAGAACCTGCAGTTAATGCACAAACAACCATTATGATTGTAACCGGAGACTTGTCAAGCAATGCGCCTTGTCTATGGAAGGCATAAGTCATTGCGATAGCCTCAAACAATGCAAGTCCTATGGTTACATAACGGGTAATTTCCGCAATTTTCTTTCTTCCATCCTCGCCGTCACGTTGCAATTCCTCTAATTTCGGAATTGCAATTGTGAGCAACTGCATGATGATAGAAGATGTAATATATGGCGTAATATTCAATGCAAAAATTGACATACTTGCAAAAGAACCACCGGTAAGTGCATCAAAAAATCCCAAACCATTTGCGGTTGCTTCTTTAAACCAATTTTCAAATATTGCTCCATCGACACCAGGAACAGGAAGCTCGCTTCCTATTCTGATGACAATTAACATAAGAAAAGTAAATATAATTCTATTTCGAATATCTTTCACTTTAAATGCATTACGGAGTGTCTCGATCATTAGATCACCTCTGCTTTTCCACCAAGAGCTTCAATTTTCTCTTTTGCACTTGCACTAAATGCATTTGCCTGAACTGTGAGCTTCTTAGTAAGTTCTCCATTTCCAAGAATCTTAACGCCGTCTCTAGGATTCTTAACAACACCTGCTTCAAGTAAAGTTTCTACAGAAACTACTGCATCATTATCGAATCTCTCTAAAGCGGAAAGGTTAATTCCAACGATTGTCTTAGAGTTTCTACATTTGAAACCTCTCTTTGGCAATCTTCTATATAATGGCATCTGTCCACCTTCAAAACCTGGTCTTGGTGCTCCTGAACGAGCTTTTTGACCTTTGTGGCCTTTACCTGCAGTCTTACCATTTCCAGAACCGTGTCCACGTCCTCTTCTGAAGTTATCGCTATGCACGGAACCTTCTGCTGCTTTTAAACTAGATAAATCCATTATGGCACCTCCTTGTCTTTTATACTTCTTCTACTTTTACATATGGTGCTACTTTACGAAGTGCTCCCTGTGTAGCTGCGTTATCTGGTAACTCAACAGTCTTGTTTAATTTTGTTAAACCAAGAGCTTCGATTGTTTTCTTGTTCTTCGGAACTGCACCAATTGTTGACTTAATAAGTGTAACTTTTACTTTCTTATCTGCCATTTCTCAATTCCTCCTTAACCCAAGATTTCTTCTACTGATTTACCACGAAGTTTTGCAACTTCTTCCGGAGATCTTAACTGTCCTAAAGCTTCGATTGTAGCAAGTACAACGTTCTGCTTATTGTTAGAACCTAAAGATTTTGTACGGATATTGGTAATTCCTGCTAACTCACATACGGAACGAGCCGGACCACCAGCGATAATACCTGTACCTTCCGGAGACTTCTTTAATAATACGGAAGCACCTGTGTGTTTTCCTGTTACATCGTGTGTAATACTCTTATTCTCGTCTAAACGAACGGTAATCATGCTCTTGATAGCATCTTCTTTTCCTTTGCGGATAGCTTCCGGAATTTCAGTTGCTTTTCCAAGACCTGCACCAACATGACCGTTTTTGTCACCAACAACAACGAGAGCTGTGAAACGCATGTTACGTCCACCCTTAACAACTTTTGTTACACGTTTGATGTCTACAACCTGGTCAACTAATTCTAATTGACTAGCATCAATGATTTCACGTTTCATGTTTGTCTCCTCCTAAAACTCTAAACCAGCTTCTCTTGCTGCTTCAGCTAATGCTTTAATCTTACCTGCGTAGATGAATCCACCTCTATCGAAGACAACCGTTGAAATACCTTTATCTAAAGCTTTTTTTGCGATTACAGTACCAAGTTTTGCTGCTGCATCAACGTTATTGGTCTTTTCGATTTCTGCTTTTACGTCTTTCTCAAGAGTAGATGCAGAAACAAGGGTATTTCCAACTGTATCATCAATAATCTGAGCATACATATGGTTATTGCTTCTGAATACAGCTAAACGAGGACGCTCAGCGGTACCTGCAAGATGATTACGCATTCTTTTATGTTTCTTTTCACGAACTTCAGTTCTTGATTTCTTACTAACCATTTCCTGTCCACTCCTTTAATTATTTTTTACCAGTCTTACCAACTTTACGTCTAATAACTTCATCAGCATATTTGATACCTTTTCCTTTATATGGCTCAGGTCTTCTCTTATCTCTGATTTCCGCTGCGTATTGGCCAACTTTTTCTTTATCAATACCTTTAATGATAATTTTATTATCTTCTACAACTGACTCGATTCCTTCCGGATCTTCCATCTCAACCGGATGAGAGTATCCTAAGTTCAAAGTCAATTTTTTTCCTGCCTTAGAAGCTCTGTAACCTACACCGTTTACTTCCAAAGTCTTTGTATAACCATCTGTTACACCAACTACCATGTTGTTGATTAATGTTCTGGTTAATCCGTGTAAGGATTTCATTTTCTTCAAATCATTTGGTCTGGTTACAATAATCTCAGCACCTTCTAATTTGATATCCATTTCTGCCGGGAGTGTTCTCTCAAGAGTTCCCTTTGGACCTTTTACAGTCACATGATTATTTTCTGCAATATCTACAGTAACGCCTGCAGGTACTGCGATTGGCATTCTTCCTATACGTGACATGCCCGTACCTCCTATAAATTTAAATTGAGTTAATAAGTTTATTTATAAGGTAGTTCTGTTCGTTAAGCTCGAACTTCGCCTTACGGCTTGTTCTTGCTAATCTCACAGAACGGCTTTCGCACTAGACTCGAGCCTCGCTAAAAGCGTGCTCTCATCAAATGCTCAATGCCTACCATACAAATGCTAATACTTCTCCACCAACCTGAAGTTTTCTAGCTTCTTTATCCGTGATAATTCCCTGATTGGTTGAAAGAATCGCGATTCCTAATCCACCAAGTACCTTCGGAATATCTTCTTTTCCGGCGTATACGCGAAGTCCCGGTTTCGAAATTCTTTTAATTCCTGTGATGATCTTTTCATTCTTATCTGCGCCATATTTTAATGTAACGCGGATAGTCTTGAAGTTTCCGTCTTCAATGATATCGTATTTCTCAATGAACCCTTCATCAAGAAGAATTCCTGCGATTGCAACTTTAATCTTGGAAGATGGAATATCTACTGTATCATGTTTAGCAGTATTTGCGTTACGGATTCTTGTAAGCATATCTGCGATTGGATCACTTGTTACCATGATGTATATTTCCTCCTTTTTATACTTTAACTCTATAAGTGCTTCCGGACTACCAAGACGCTTTCTTAACGCCTGGAATCTGACCTTTATAAGCTAATTCACGGAAACATACTCTACAGATTCCGTATTTTCTTAAAACTGAATGTGGACGTCCACAAATTCTGCAACGTGTGTATTCTCTGGTAGAGAATTTTTGTTTACGCTGCTGTTTTATTTTCATACTTGTCTTAGCCATTAAAATTCCCTCCTAATTATTTGGCAAATGGCATATTAAACTGTGCCAATAATTCACGTGCTTCTTCGTCTGTCTTAGCAGTTGTAACGAAGATAATATCCATACCTCTTACTTTATCAACCTTATCGTATTCAATTTCAGGGAAGATAATCTGTTCTTTGATTCCAAGTGCATAGTTTCCACGACCATCAAATGCGTTTGGATTTACACCTCTAAAGTCACGTACACGAGGTAATGCTAAGTTAATTAAGCGATCTGCGAACTCATACATCTTCTCGCCACGTAAAGTAACTTTACATCCGATTGGCATGCCTTCACGAATTTTGAAGTTTGCTACTGCATTTTTTGCTTTTGTGGTAACAGCTTTCTGACCGGTAATTATCTCCATGTCTTTTACTGCTGCCTCAAGAAGCTTCGCATTCTCTTTTGCTTCTCCAACGCCCATGTTTACAACAATTTTGTCAAGCTTTGGAATTTCCATATCATTTTTATATCCGAACTTTTTGACCATTGCGTCCTTGATCTCATTTTCGTACTGTTCTCTAAGTCTACTCAACTGACTGACCTCCTCTCTTCCATTAATCGATAACATCGCCTGTTGATTTTGCAAAACGTACTTTTTTGTCTCCATCCATTTTGAAACCAACTCTTGTTGCTTTTCCTTTATGAAGATACATTACGTTTGAAACATCAATCGGTCCTTCCTGATGAATGATACCACCCTGCTGATTAGCCATGCTTGGTTTTGCGTGCTTGGTAATCATGTTGATGCCTTCAACAAGAAGTGTATTGTCTTTTTTATTTACGGCAATTACTTTGCCTTCTTTGTCTTTGTCTTTACCTGCGATAACTTTAACCATATCGCCAGTTTTAATTTTCATACTTGCCATCTTCGTTCCTCCTATAATACTTCCGGAGCCAGAGAAACAATCTTCATGAACTGTTTCTCACGAAGCTCACGAGCTACTGGTCCAAAGATACGAGTTCCTCTTGGAGTTTTGTCGTCTTTGATAATAACTGCTGCGTTCTCATCAAATTTAATATAGGAACCATCTTTACGACGGGCACCTTTTACTGAACGAACAACTACGGCTTTTACTACGTCACCTTTTTTAACAACACCGCCTGGTGTTGCATCTTTAACAGTAGCAACGATGATATCACCGATGTTCGCATATCTTCTGGTAGATCCACCCATAACGCGGATAACAAGTAACTCTTTTGCGCCGGTATTGTCTGCGACTTTGAGTCTGCTTTCCTGCTGTACCATGCTTGTAGCCTCCTTTGATTATTTTGCTCTTTCCATAATTTCTACAAGTCTCCATCTCTTATCTTTTGATAATGGTCTTGTTTCCATAACTCTAACGGTATCCCCGATTTTTGCATCGTTTGTCTCGTCATGAGCTTTTAATTTATAAGTCTTTTTTACGATTTTGTTGTAAAGAGGATGTCTTACGTTATCTCTTACTGCTACAACGATTGTTTTATCCATTTTATCGCTTACAACAACACCGACACGTGTTTTTCTAAGATTTCTTTCTTCCACGACCTACGGTCTCCTTTCTGATAGGATATTGGATTACTCAGCAACGTTTGCCTTTTCGGTAATAACAGTCTGAATTCTAGCGATATTTCTACGTACCTCTTTAATTCTTGCTGTATTATCCAACTGGTTGGTTGCGTTCTGGAATCTCAAATTGAAAAGTTCTTTTTTTGCGTCAACTAATTTTGCCTGTAAATCAGCAACAGTTAAAGCTTTTAATTCTTCTAAATATGCACTAGTTTTCATTTGATTCACCGCCTTCTAAATCTGCACGTGAAACTACTTTACATTTGCAAGGTAATTTGTGTGTAGCAAGACGTAATGCTTCTCTAGCTACGTCTTCCGGAACACCGGAGATTTCAAATAATACTCTACCTGGTTTAACAACTGCTACCCAGTACTCTAAAGATCCTTTTCCGGAACCCATACGGGTTTCAGCTGGTTTTGCTGTTACCGGTTTGTCTGGGAAAATTTTAATCCAAACTTTACCACCACGTTTTACGTGACGAGTCATCGCAATACGAGCAGCCTCAATCTGGTTTGAACGAATCCAACATGGTTCTGTTGCTACGATACCAAATTCACCGTAAGTGATTTTGTTACCTCTGCTAGCTTTTCCTGTCATAGAACCACGGAACTGTTTACGACGTTTAACTCTCTTTGGCATTAACATAATTACTGAGCTCCTCCTTCCTTGTTACCCTTTGTAGGAAGCACTTCGCCTTTGTAGATCCATACCTTAACACCAACTTTTCCGTAGGTAGTATCTGCTTCAGCGAAACCATAATCGATATCAGCTCTTAATGTCTGAAGTGGAATAGTTCCTTCGCTGTAGAACTCAGTACGAGCCATATCAGCTCCACCAAGACGTCCGGAACAGCTGGTCTTAATTCCCTTTGCTCCTGCTTTCATAGCACGACCCATGCAAGATTTCATTGCTCTACGGAAAGAAACGCGGTTCTCTAACTGTAAAGCGATGTTCTCAGCTACTAACTGAGCATCTTTGTCCGGTCTTTTTACTTCTTTGATATCAACTACTAACTTCTTGTCAGTAAGTTTCTGAACTTCTGCTTTGATTTTCTCAATCTCTGCTCCACCTTTACCAATTACAACACCCGGTTTCGCGGTATAGATGATAGCCTTAACGCGGTCAGATGCTCTTTCGATTTCGATTTTAGCAATTCCTGCTGCGTATAATTTTTTCTTTAAAAATGTTCTGATATTGTAATCTTCAACTAAGTAGTCAGCGAAATCACCGTCTGCATACCATTTGGAATCCCAATCTTTGATAACGCCAACTCTTAAGCCATGAGGATTGACTTTCTGTCCCATGATTGCCTCCTATCTTTCATCAAGCACAATTGTAATGTGGCTAGTTCTCTTTTCGATTCTGTAAGCTCTACCCTGTGCTCTTGGACGAATTCTCTTCATTGTTGGTCCTTTGTTTGCATAACATTCTGCAACATAAAGGTTTTCTGCTTTCATTCCATTGTTATTCTCAGCATTTGCGATTGCTGATTTTAATAATTTCTCTACTACGCTGGATGCGTAACGTGGATTGTAAGATACGATAGCAAGTGCTGTTGCAACATCTTTTCCACGGATTGCGTCTAATACGAAGCAAGCTTTCTGAACAGATACTCTAGCATAAGATAACTTTGCTGAAGGTCTGGTGTCTTTTACTTCATTTCTTTCTCTTTTAATCTGACTTCTATGTCCCTTTGCCATGGATGAAACCTCCTTTCAATAAATCTTATCTAACGCCTGATTTCTTCTCGTCTTTTCCATGTCCTTTATAGGTTCTGGTTGCTACGAACTCTCCAAGTTTATGTCCAACCATATCTTCGGTAACATATACCGGAACATGTTTTCTACCATCATGAACAGCAATTGTATGTCCAACGAAAGATGGGAAAATTGTAGAACGACGGGACCAGGTCTTGATGACCTGTTTGTCGCCGGAAGCATTCATAGCGTCTACTTTTTTCAGTAAGCTTTCATCAGCAAATGGTCCTTTTTTCAATGAACGTGCCATAATTTAACCTCCTATTATTTTATCGCTCTACCGTCTCTTCTTCTTACGATGAGCTTATTAGATTGTTTGTTTTTCTTTCTGGTCTTTAAGCCAAGAGCAGGTTTGCCCCAAGGTGTACATGGACCTGGACGACCGATTGGTGTACGTCCCTCACCACCACCGTGTGGATGGTCATTCGGGTTCATTACGGAACCACGAACGGTTGGGCGGATACCCATGTGACGTTTACGTCCGGCTTTACCAATATTGATGAGGTTATGATCACCGTTTCCGATTACACCGATTGTTGCACGGCAGGTAATTGGAACCATTCTCATTTCTCCTGAAGGAAGACGAAGTGTTGCGTATTTTCCTTCTTTTGCCATTAACTGTGCGCTAAGTCCTGCAGAACGAACTAACTGTCCGCCCTTTCCCGGAAGAAGCTCAATATTGTGAATCTGTGTACCAACCGGAATATTCTCAAGTGGTAAGCAGTTTCCTACTCTTACTTCTGCTTCCGGTCCGTTCATAACTTTCATACCATCGGTAAGTCCTGCCGGAGCTAAGATGTAAGATTTCTCGCCGTCTGCGTAGCAGATTAATGCGATGTTTGCTGTTCTGTTTGGATCGTACTCGATTCCGATTACCGTTGCCGGAATACCATCTTTTCTTCTCTTGAAGTCGATGATTCTGTATTTTCTTCTGTTTCCACCACCATGGTGTCTTACTGTGATTTTACCCTGATTGTTACGACCAGCTGTCTTCTTTAAAGAAGTTGTTAATGATTTCTCAGGAGTTGTTTTGGTAATCTCAGAGAAATCTGAACCAGTCATATTTCTTCTTGAAGGTGTATATGGGTTGTATGTCTTAATTCCCATCGTATTTCTCCTTTCGACTGTTGTTATCGCGTAAGTCATTCATACGCATAATTATGGAAAGCTTCTAAAATTAAAGTCCTGCAAAAATCTCAATATCTTTGCTGTCAGCTGTCAGCTGTACGATAGCTTTCTTTGTTTTAGCAGTTTTGCCGGTTGTCATTCCACGACGTTTGTTCTTCCCGTCCTGGTTCATGGTGTTAACCTTTGCAACCTTGGTTCCTTCGAACATTTTCTCAACCGCTTCTTTGATCATTGTTTTGTTCGCATCCGGATGAACAAGAAATGTGTATTTCTTCTCAGCCATTGCTGCCATACTCTTCTCAGTTACTACTGGTTTGAGGATTACATCATAATATTGTACGTTTGCCATTATGCATACACCTCCTCGATTGTTGCAACAGCAGCTTTGGTAACTACTACTGTATCATATTTCAATACATCAAATACATTCAACTCGTTGGTCTGAGCAGTCTTAACAGTTGGAACGTTAGCTGCAGATGCAATCACATTTTTATCCATGTCATTTAATACAACCAATGCTTTCTCAACTTTGAGATTGTTCATCACCTCAACAAATTTCTTTGTTTTGATTTCGTCTAATTTCAAATCATCTACTACGATGAATTTGCTATCTGCCACTTTAGAAGTTAATGCAGATTTTAATGCAATTCTCTTTTCTTTCTTATTTAATTTGAAAGAGTAATCTCTTGGTACCGGAGCGAATACTACTCCACCACCGGTCCACTGTGGAGCTCTTGTTGAACCCTGTCTTGCATGACCGGTTCCTTTCTGTCTCCATGGTTTTCTTCCGCCACCGCGAACTTCAGAACGCGTCTTAGCTTTCTGAGTTCCCTGACGATTATTTGCAAGCTGCTGAAGAACAGCCATATGAACTAAATGCTCATTTACTTCTACGCCGAAAATGGAATCGTTCAATTCGATAGTATCGACTTCTTTACCTTCCATGTTATAAACAGCTACTTTAGCCATCGTAAAGTTCCTCCTTTCTTATTTTGCACTATTTACCTGCTTTAGTAGTTTCTTTTACTGTGATAAGAGCTTTCTTTGCTCCCGGTACAGCACCTTTGATAAGAAGCAGGTTGTTCTCTGCGTCAACTCTTACAACTTCAAGATTCTGAGTTGTAACTTTTACGCTACCCATATGTCCAGGCATTCCTTTTCCTTTGAATACACGGCTTGGTGAAGAACACGCACCGTTAGAACCCTGATGACGATGGAATTTAGAACCGTGAGCCATAGGTCCTCTGTGCTGACCTAATCTCTTAATAGCGCCCTGGAAACCTTTACCTTTAGAAATTGCAGTTACGTCTACTTTGTCGCCTTCTGCAAAGATATCAGCTTTGATTTCATCTGCTAAATTGTACTCATCTGCGTTCTCAAATTTGAACTCGCGAACAAATCTCTTTCCGGATACACCAGCTTTTGCAAAGTGTCCCATCTCTGCTTTGTTAACGCCATGTCTGTTTCTGATTTCTTTCTTACCGTTGGCATCTTTGTTCACAACTTTCTCTTTCTTGTCAACAAAACCAACCTGAACTGCACTGTATCCATCATTCTCTACAGTTTTAATCTGTGTTACCACACATGGACCAGCCTGTAATACAGTAACCGGTACTAATACACCGTCTGCATTGAAGATTTGAGTCATTCCGACTTTTGTTGCTAAAATCGCTTTCTTCATTTCTTTACCTCCTGTTTTCTACAGCGGAACGCATCTCGCGTTCATCCTAGAGCAGTTTATTTCTAAACCATTCAGGGATATTTCTTATTTTTGTCTCATTTTGATATCGATATAAACACCTGCTGGCATCTCTAAACGAGATAATGCATCAACCGTCTTCTGGGTCGGTGTGATGATATCGATAAGTCTCTTATGAGTTCTCTGCTCGAACTGTTCACGGGAATCTTTGTATTTGTGAGTCGCTCTTAAGATAGTAACTACTTCCTTCTTTGTTGGAAGAGGTACCGGTCCGCTCACCTGTGATCCGTTCTTCTTTACAGTCTCGATGATTTTCTTTGCTGATGAATCCACTAATTCGTGGTCATAAGCTTTGAGAGTGATTCTCATTACTTGTCTTGCCATAAAAAAAGCCGCCTCCTTTTCGCACTTAAAATTTCAGTACGACAAGTGGTGACTGTACACTTCTCCGTGTGTGTCATGAAAACTTTCACACGTTGTTTCTACTATATTGTAGACGATTGTTTGTACAGTGACTTGTCGTCAGTTTCCTAACTTGACATTCGCTCCACGGAAAACCTGCCACGTAGGCAGCAACCTCACGCTTCATCGCTATCATGCCACAGCAAAAGTTATTATACATGAGAAAATCAGCAAATGCAACAACTTTTTTCAAAAAATTTTGTGCAATATTTAATTAGTATTTTTTGCACAAAGAATCCACTATATCTCGTGGTTTCATGTGCACTTCTACATTATTATATAGAAGAAACACATAGACTTTTTCCCAAAAACCGTATATGATATTCTCAGATTGCTTTAACATTACAATAAGGATGGTTTTTTTATGTGGATTGCAGATGGTTGGAAAGATTATGAAGTGATTGATTGTTCCAAAGGAGAAAAGCTCGAACGCTGGGGCAAATATATTTTGCTTCGCCCGGACCCGCAGGTCATTTGGGATACGCCGAAAAAGAATAAATATTGGAAACAACTAAATGGTCATTATCATAGAAGTAAAAAAGGCGGCGGTGAATGGGAATTTTTTGATTTACCGGAACAGTGGCAGATTCATTATCGAAATCTGACATTTAATTTAAAGCCGTTTAGTTTTAAACATACCGGACTTTTCCCGGAGCAGGCAACAAACTGGGACTGGTTCTCTGAAAAAATCAAAAAAGTGAATCGACCGATAAAAGTGTTGAACCTTTTTGCCTATACCGGCGGAGCAACACTTGCCGCGGCTGCGGCAGGTGCCAGTGTCACCCATGTAGATGCTTCAAAAGGTATGGTTGGCTGGGCAAAAGAAAATGCAGCCTCATCCGGACTTTCGGATGCACCAATTCGTTGGATTGTCGATGATTGTGTAAAATTCGTAGAACGCGAGATTCGCCGCGGCAATCACTACGATGCGATTATCATGGACCCGCCTTCTTATGGACGTGGACCGAAGGGGGAAATCTGGAAAATTGAAGAGTCTATTTATCCGCTTGTAAAGCTCTGCGCCAAGTTACTGTCGGATAACCCTTTATTTTTCCTCATTAACTCTTATACCACCGGACTTCAGCCGGCAGTTCTTTCTTATATGATAAGTACAGCATTGGCACAATTTGACGGAACCGTTACTGCGGATGAAATCGGTCTGCGTGTCTCTTCCAACGGACTGGTTCTTCCGTGTGGCGCAAGCGGACGTTTTGAAGGGAAGTAAAATAGATTATGCTTTGCAAAAGGAGCTACGTACTAATTTATTCTTAGTCCGATAGCTCCTTATATTGTATCTAAATTCTAACTAAACATTCTTACACCAAATGCGATATGTTTCCAGCAATTCATCTCTATTCCAACTTCTAGAGGAACGTCTTATGCACACCTCGACCAATCCATAAGGGAATACGCTAATGTCTCGTTCTAAACCATTCCCATAAATCGCTTAATGATTCGGGCTTTTATCTAACACAACATTTCCACCATTTTCTATAATGTACTGTTGTAAATATCGCAATCGCTCTTCTTTGGTCTCCATGAACCAGTTAAAATATTGTTCTACCTCCTTTTTCTTCATATCTTCAAATGGCACCATTGGAAATGGCGTTATCAATCCTTCGTACATTTAAACCTCCCACAATACTTTAATACCAAAAACACACATAATTCCAAGATTACATTCTTGCCATTATGTGTGCTTCTATTTCCTCTTATAGCATCTTTTTCTTCCTTAATATAAACATGGTAATCACACATACCAATACTGTCAGGAAACAAATAATGCCAAATCCGTATATGGAATTTGCAAATGGCATTCCCTTTCCTTCTACGTTCATTCCGTACAAGCCGGAGATTACGGTCGGAATAGCCATAACAAGTGTGATGGATGTCAGATATTTCATGACGTTGTTCAATCGGTTGTCGATAACCGAAGACATAAGCTCTCTTGTTCCGTTGATAATGTCACGATAAATGGTAGTCATCTCGATAGCCTGCTTGTTCTCGACAATGACATCACCTAATAATTCTTTATCTTCCGGATACTGTTCCAATCTTTTGTATCTGGTTAATCGGTCAAGGACAACTCCGTTTGCCCGAAGCGAAGTGGCAAAGTAAACGAGTGTAGATTCTAATTCATGTAATGCAATCAAATCGACTTCTTTGGTGTCGTTTGCTACTCGCTCCTCAATCTCTGTACGCATCTTATCAATGACTCGCAGATTGCTCTGGTATAATACTGAAATACGATAAAGAATCTGGTAAACGAAACGAAGTTTTTTCTTGGTGCTGAATTCTTTCACGCGATTATTCTGAAATGCCTGAAGCACCGGTGTATCTTCTGTACATATCGTTACAATTTCGTCGGCGGTCAAAATAATGCCAAGCGGAATGGTTGTATAAGATTCTTTTTCATGGCGAATCTCTATGCTTGGAATGTCGACAAGAATCAGTGTGTATCCATCTTGCAACTCGATACGGGAACTTTCTTCTTCGTCGAGTGCCGCAAGCACGTCTTCAATATCTACATTCAGCGTTTCCGCAACCATCTGCCCTTCTGCAACGGTGGGATTGACCATCTCTATCCATACACCGTTTTGAATGCTGTCTGTTTCATGAATTTGTCTGTCATCAGTTCTAAAATATCTAATCATGCGGCACCTCCTTTTGACTTATTTAGTCTTGTACCCCGGCATATTTCTCGCTTTGTGCCTTGATTAATTCTTCATCGTCAAAATAATTGATTCGCATTGCGCGTTTTACTTCTGCTAAGGTATTTGCAGCAGTCTCTCTTGCAACTTCGCTGCCTTTTCGTAAAATCTCATATACTGCCGGAATGTCTTTCTCATATTCGGCTCTCTTTGCACGAATCGGAGAAAGCTCTTCCTGAATAACATGATTCAAGAACTTTTTGATCTTCACGTCGCCCAAACCACCACGCTGATAATGTTCTTTCAGCTCATCTAAATTCTGATATTCCGGAAGATATTCCGCAAAATGTTCCGGTTTGCTAAAGGCATCTAAATAGGTAAATACACAATTGCCTTCAATATGTCCCGGATCGGAAATCTGAATATGCGTCGGGTCGGTATACATGCTCATTACCTTTTTGCGAACATCTTCTTCCGTATCGGACAAATAAATGCAGTTGCCAAGCGATTTGCTCATTTTCTGTTTGCCATCGATACCCGGAAGTCGAAGGCAAGCCTCATTATCCGGCAAAAGCACATCCGGTTCTACCAATACTTCATCATAAATCGAGTTGAATTTACGTACGATTTCTCTCGTCTGTTCAATCATCGGAAGCTGGTCTTCCCCAACCGGTACGGTTGTTGCTTTAAACGCAGTAATATCTGCAGCCTGACTGATTGGATATGTAAAAAATCCAACCGGTATGCTCGTTTCAAAATTACGCAACTGTATCTCGGACTTTACGGTAGGATTCCGTTGCAATCTCGAAACCGTTACTAAGTTCGAGTAAAAGAACGTAAGCTCCGTCAATTCTGAAATCTGTGACTGAATAAATAATGTAGATTTCTCCGGATCAAGTCCACACGACAAATAATCCAATGCTACCTCGATAATATTCTGACGCACTTTCTCTGGATTCTCAAAGTTATCAGTAAGCGCTTGCGCATCTGCAATCATGATAAAAATCTTCTCGAATTCACCTGTATTCTGAAGTTCTACTCTTCTTTTTAACGAACCAACATAGTGACCTACATGCAAGCGTCCGGTTGGTCTGTCTCCGGTTAAAATAATCTTGCCCATAATGGTTCCTCCTAATTTTTCAAACTGTTCCTTTTTGAGTCTACCAAATTCACGAATCGATATCAACCGTTTTCAAAAATTCATATGCATCCTTCGTAAAGCGATGGTATTCCAAGCCAAATGCATCTTCTTCAATATGATAAATATAGGGATCCATTTCTCCATCTGCAAAAGATACTGCCCATTCATGTTCTTTCTCTTCTTCCACACAAATATCTTCGGAAAATTGGTGGAATGTTTCCAATATCTTCTCTAATGTATTCCGTGGTTTTTGAATTTCTGAAATAAATGCTTTCAAAAATGGGCTTTCTTGCACATGTTCATGTACAAAACGCACGCCCTTAGCCGGCACGGTGATACAGTAACGCCCTTTTTCGGTTGTTTCTGCAATGACTACTTCACCAAGTTCCTTTTGGTTTCTTTCCACGAAGTCTTCAATGGCGTCTTTAAGATGCGCCTCATCTGTTGCAAGTAGTTCCAACAACGAAGAAAGCGGATAGTACAACCCGATTTCTTCTTCACAGTAACCGATTTTCATTTCGCATTCTTTGATGTTATCTAATAAATTTCTCTTTAAATCCATTCTTTTATTTTCTCCCATTCTGCAACAAGACGCTCTAATGAGTACGCCGCGTTCGCCGGACTTGTTGATGGTAGTTTCATGATTTCCCGCTTGATTACCGGATAGATATATTTCTGATAAAGTTCGTATGACTTCGCTCCATTCGCAAAAATAGCGCCAATGTCTGCAGTCTTCAAAATCTCGGACAAGTCATTCGCTTTGACATTACGAATGGACGCATCCGAGGAACCGATAATTTCACAGGATGCAATCACATCCCATATTGCAATTCCATGGGATAGGAGCATCTGCTTTTTCTGTGGAACTTCCGTTGGCACCTCGCAATTTAGAATCGTTGCAAGCACTTTCCAAAAGCGGTTCTGCTTGTGTCCGTAGAAAAATTCCGTTTCTCGTGATTTGACGGATGGGAACGAGCCCAGTATCAAAACTTTTGACTTCTTATTATAAATCGGTTCTATTGTGTGTTGTAACATATTTTCCCCTATTCTGCTATATCTTATTACACGATGATGGAACGGACTACCCATGCATCTTGCTTCATATCATATATGCTCTGACAATACGGGCAATGCCGTTGTCTTGTCGCATCGAAATTTCCACCACAAGATTGACACTGTACTTTTTTAACAGAAAATCCTGCATCTTCCGGAACAGAGACATTTTTACAGACTTGAACCTGAAACACGTCGCGTTTTTCACAAATCCGCCAGCCGTGGTCATGGATATCAAGCATGTGTATCTCTAAATTTAATACGCAATAACCATTTTGCACCTTATAATCCTGTAGTTCTAACACACTATTGTAGGACGCTTCAATAATATGATCCAATTCAGACAGATCCTGATTTCCTTCGTATACAACTAAGTTTCCTCTGTCTTTTGCAAAAATAATCATTTTTAATGTAGATACCATTTCATTGACAAAATATTCATAACAAAACGTGTGGTCAAAGCCATACAACAAATTCGAAATCTTACGCTTTGCCGTGGTTAGAGACACAATAGATGGCACGGAGCCAATTGCTTGTACAAATAACCAGAACAATTTGCCAAAGGCCCAGAAAAGATACCCAAAAAACATTCCGGCCAAAAAGCCACCTAATAAATACGGAATCAGCTGCCATATTTCTAAATCCCGATTCATAAATCCTACTACCGCCATGAAAACAAGACCTACTACCAACACACATTTGGCAATGCTTGATTTGATATGGTCATTAGACTGCGCAACATTACGAAGATAAAAATAATCGGTTACTTTCGGAAACAAATCCGTCATCAAAAAATGTGCATCACAATAAGCGCATCCCTGCTGCAACTGCGCAATGGTACTAATTGCTCCACAGGACGGACAAGTATATGGTTCTGCACCCATAACTTCTTCGTTTTTCAAATGTGTAGTCTTGGTATAAAGGACTTCCTGCGTTCTTTTTGAATATTTTTTACGATTCCCCTTATAAAAACGGAGACGTCGTTCATAAGGGCGAAAATCCATATAGCTTTCATATTTTGTACTCTTTTTGGAAGAACGACTCATCACCGGACTTGTCCCTACTATTTCGGACCTAGGCGGCAACAAATCACATTCCATGCGAAGACCTCTCTCTTTGAGACGCTCGTACTGCAAATTCAAATAGTCGTGAATATCCTGACTTCCGCTTGACGGGGGCTTTCCTGTGCGGCTCCATTCTTCCAGTTCGCGGGCAAATGTTGTTTTCTTCTCAATCATAATGAGACTCCCTATCCTATGTATCGTGTGTTTCTAATAAATTATTGTACTACTAGGTGGTTGTGGATGGCAATAAATATAACAAAAAAGATACCCTTCCGCTTTTGGAAGGGCATCCTCTTATCATCCTATACCTATTACTCAGTTCTTAATGCTACAACCGGGTCTTTCTTTGCAGCACTTCTTGACGGAATAATTCCGGCAATTAATGTCAAAATCACACTGATTAAGATTAATACAATTGCTACCGGAATTGGAAGAATCGCATTTAAGTTACCAATTCCTGTAATTACATGTAAGATTATATTAATCGGAATACAAAGCAAATATGTTACCACAACGCCCAGTAATCCTGCGGAAAATCCAATAATCATCGTCTCTGCATTAAACATACCGGATACATCTTTTTTAGATGCACCAATTGCACGCAAAATACCAATCTCTTTGGTACGTTCCTGTACGGAAATTAATGTAATTACGCCAATCATAACAGAAGAAACAATCAACGAAATCGCAACAAATGCAATCAACACATAAGTGATAGCATTAATAATTGTTGTAATGGAAGACATCATAATTCCTATATAATCGGTATAATGAATCTCTGATAATTCTTCTACCTCTGCATTGTAATCTGCAATTGCAGCCTCGATGGTATCTTTGCCTTCAAAGGTAGATGCATATAGATTGATGGTTGCAGGATCATCTAAGTCCACGTAACCAAGCTGTATTAAGTTATTCTCATAAGTAGACTCAGAGAATATCATAATCTCATCATAGTAACTTGCACACTGCTCTGTTGTAAAGCTTGGCAAGGATGCATCCAATGCTGCTGCAAGCTGTGCGGAACTCATGCTACTTAAGCTCTCTGAAACCTGTGCCGCCATCTCTAGCTTCACTTGTTCCTCAATTCCCTGTGTAAACAGCATCGCTAAATCCTCATCGCTCATTGACGCAACGTAGGCACTGATATCGTCCATGCTCATACCCATCTGCTGACTCATACCCTCAGCCAAGGCACTTTCCATGTCTTCTCTTGTCATAGCGCCCATCAGCTGCTCCACGGCTTGGCTTAACTGTTCCTCAGATGGAACACTCATAATCTGCACATATGCTGCAGCTTTTTGGGTTTCGTCTAAGGACGCTAAATACTCTTTCAATTCCGTCTCTTTTTCTGCATTTGATAAGCTTCCTGTGTTCTCTTGGAACGGAAGACCGGTGAAAATATCCATAGACGGATGATCCAGCTGCGCCTGAATTGCTTTGGAATCTTTGCTATTCTCTACCACTAATTCTGTCAACTTGCTTGTGTAGGCAATGGAACCGGTAAGCATGGTAGAGGTTGCATCTTCTTTCGGGCGAATGATACCGGATACTTTTAAGTTCATACCGTTATCATATAAATAACGCATCCCCGTCTCTGTCTCACGTAAATCGGCGTATAATCCGGTATTCTCATCAAGTGTATAACAATCCGAATTCCATACTACACGAAAATCCATATCACAGATTTCTTCATAGGACCAAGAACGCTGCTCTACATCAATTTCTTCCCCTTTGAGCATTGCATCAAAAATTGCACTAATATCTTCTTCGGAAGTTAATCCAAGTGCGTAAAGCGTCATGTCATCCAACTCGTTATTCTCTGTCAAAACAAGAACAACTTCATCCGCCTGTGTCGGCCATGAACCATATACTACATCGTATTGTTTTTCCAAAACCGGGCTAACTAATTTACCATTATCTCCCGGAAGCATTTCTACCCAAAGATTCATTCCGGATCCGGTAGACATCATGGACATCATTGGTGAACCACTTGCCGCTACATCTCCACCCGCACCCATCATAGTAGACATATCCATTCCGTAAAACTCTTTGAGTGCTTTTGCTAACATCTCTTCTGTATCGGAACGAATAATGGTTCCGTCAACACTCTCTGTATAAACAAGCATATCCAAATTGTATGTGTATTGCACACCGGTGAGCGCATCATCAAGACCGGACTCACTGTCCTCTTTGGCACGTTCCTCTTCAACATAAGCTTTAAAGGATTTTAGATCATTCTCTGTAGTTTCCATATTGTTCAGTGCATTGAACATATCATATATAACCGCCTGAGAATAAACTGCATCATTCTCATGCTGATTCTGCGCGCCTTCAGACACACCCATAAAGGTCTCCATCAATGTACTCATGTCTACCGTTGTTGCTTCGATGGTCAGCGGATAAGAAGATAAAGTCTCTTCCTGCACAATATCAATATAAGTAGTCATTCCATTTGATACTGCAAAAATAAGTGCAATACCAATAATACCAATACTTCCTGCAAAAGAAGTCAAAAGGGTACGACCTTTTTTTGTAAAAAGGTTCTTTAAAGAAAGACCAAATGATGTGCGCCATGACATCGTCGGTAGCTTTTCCTTCTTCTTGTTCGCAAGTCTTTTTTCATCTTCCGTTTGATATTGCCTAATTTCCTCATCCGTAAGCGGTTGGGAATCATTGGTAACCACACCGTCTAACATACGAATAATGCGAGTAGCATACTGTTCTGCCAGCTCTGGATTGTGTGTTACCATAATAATCAAACGATTCTTAGAAATCTCTTTTAGGATATCCATAACCTGAACACTGGTTTCTGTGTCCAATGCACCGGTTGGTTCATCTGCAAGAATAATATCCGGATTATTCACTAGTGCACGAGCAATTGCAACACGTTGCATCTGACCGCCGGACATCTCACTTGGTTTCTTATGGAACTGATTCCCAAGACCAACTTCTTCCAATGCCTTTTTGGCACGCTCACGACGCTCTGCTTTGGATACACCCGAAAGTGTAAGCGCAAGCTCTACGTTCTGCAAAACAGTTTGATGTGGAATAAGGTTATAACTCTGAAATACGAAACCAATCGAATGGTTACGGTATGAATCCCAGTCACGATCTTTGAAATCCTTCGTAGATTTACCATTGATAATCAAATCCCCCTCGGAATATTTATCCAAACCACCAATAATGTTAAGCATGGTGGTTTTTCCACAGCCGGACTGTCCTAAAATTGCAACAAATTCGCTCTCACGAAATTGAAGGTCAATTCCTTTGAGTGCATGCACTACGGTATCACCCGCGGAGTAGTCTTTTTTAATATTTTTTAGTTGTAGCATGTCACATTTCCTTTCTATCACTAAACACAACATATGCATTTTACCACAAAATGACAATAATGCACGCATTTTTATAATAAGATTACAAAATTTACAATTTGTTTATTTTTCTAACTGCTTGACTTTTCCTTTTTTCGTTGCCATACTGTGGATATGAAAAGTTTATTTTTTGATGCAGATGGTACAATTTTAGATATTGAAAAAGGGCTTGCGCCGGATGTCTTAGATTCCTTTTCCCGTCTTGTAGCACGGGGACATCAGATTTTTCTGTGCACCGGACGAAGTCGTGCACTTGTTCCACAGGAATTGGAACAGTTGCCTTTTACCGGCATGATTACCAACCTTGGTGCATACATAGAATACAAAGGGAAACCCGTTTATACAAAAGAGCTGTCTCCCACAGATGCCGCTTTTGCGCTCCGCATTCTGCGTGATAACCATATGATTCCCGTTATGGAAGGTAGTACACATATGTACTATGATTTGGATGAATATACAACCGAGATCGATTGGTATGCAAATCTTATTACAAAGCAATTGGGCAATCGACTTCTTCCGATTCGTGGAAACGAATTTCGACTTCACATTAATAAAATCAGTGCAAAAGTCCGTCCGAACAGTACGCCTGACATTGCCTGTAAAAGACTATCACACCTTTTTGATTTCATTTTTCACGAAGGAGCGTTTGTCGGAAATACCATTGAATGTATTGCAAAAGGACATTCTAAGGGACTGTCTCTTGCAATTCTTTGCGGTGTATTAGGAATTGATGTTGCAGATACCATCGCGTTCGGCGACAGCAACAATGATTTATCCATGTTTGGGGCAGTGCGCACCAAAGTTGCTATGGGCGACTGTCCCTTGGAACTCCGCAATGCAGCCACATATGTTACGGACACTATGGCGCATTACGGTATTTCAAAGGCCTTGGACCATCTTAACCTGATCTAAGAAGAGAGCTCTGCAAGCAGAACTCTCTTTTACTATTTCTGAAAAATTTTGTAATTATACTGATTCACTTCATACATTCCGGTATCTTCGTAAGTGTCACATGTACCACCATCAAGCAGCTTCTTTATGTCTTTGATTGCCAATTCTCCCCAAAGTTCGTTTCTTTGTACGATTTGTGCTGTTACAACTCCCTGTTCTACTGCTTTGGTAACTTTTGGATCTTTACTTAAAACTACAAGTTTCTTTTGCAATCCCTTTTCTTTGAAGACATCAGCCGCTACTGCTCCACTGTCTCCGGTTACAAGATAAAGCAGGTCAAACTGCGGATATGCATCCACTAATTTGCTTATCATGGCTTTGGATGTATCCATATTCGTATCTTTTTGTTCTTCTTTATAAATTAAGCGAATTTCCGGATATCCCTTTAGAACATCCATAAATCCACGGAATCGTTCATCGACTACCGGAACTTCACTTGCTGCTAAAAATACTAAGACATTTCCTTTGCCCTTTAACACTTTAGCCGCCGCTTCACCAGCCACTTTTCCACCTTGATAGCTGTCAGAGGTTACATGAATATGACGTTTACTATCCGGAACGTCTCCGTCAATACAAACAACCTTGATACCTTTGTCTACGGCATTATCAATCAATGGTTTCATAACCTTGGCATCGCTTGGAACAAGGGCGATTCCATCCACCCCTTCATCCACCAATGACCGGAACAGTTCTGCCTGTTTCGTTGCATCACACTGTTGCGGTGTCCGGCATATTACATCAAGTCCAAGATTCTTTCCGGTTTCTTCCGCCGCATCTTCTACATCTTTATAAAATGCCTGCTGTTCCAGACATACTACACCGATTTTTTTCTTAATTTTCTCTCGTCTTTGTACGCGGAACTGTCCGACGGTCTTTGCTAGTTGTTCGGATTGATTATAAAGATTATACAACAAATCTAAAATAAGCTTGTCCGATGCGCTTTGTTCTAATGATACACTTGATACAATCTGGCTAGTCGCAGCAGATTCCTGTGTCAGAGATGCGATGCTTTGGATTTCTTTCTTTAATCTGCAGTTATCCTGATACATCTCATCAATATGTGTGGAAATACGCTTCTCTCCCTCCATCAATTCTAGGATAGAATTGCGCATCTGATTGATTACTTCTTCCACGCCATCAATGGCTTTCGTCTGTTCAACAATCTTTGTACTTTCTTCACGTACATTCTCCATCATTTGTTGCATCTCAGACATAATCTCTGAGATTACTTGGGAAATGTTCTTTGTTGCGGAATTACTTTCTTCTGCAAGATTCTTAACCTCATTCGCAACTACGCTAAATCCTCTTCCGGCCTCTCCTGCTCTCGCAGCCTCTATGGACGCATTTAAAGCAAGCAAATTGGTCTGACTGGATATGGAATTGATGGTTGCAACAACTTTATCAATTCTTCCGATAGAATCACCTAAATGCTCGATACGTTCATTAATCTTTAAAAAGGCATCACTGATTCCTGTTATTTTAGTAACGAAATCACTTAACGCATTAACACCTTCAACACTAATTTTTTCTGCATATTCGCATTGTGTATTCAGTGCCTTCGTCTCATCCAAGAGCTCCTGAAAGCCTTTTTCAAATTGACCGGACAACTCTGCACAGCCCAACGCTTTTTCTTCTTGAAGAGCAGCTGCTTTTGCAATATCTTCGTTTGCTTCAGTAATACTACGATTTGACTCCATTCGCTTCTCGTAAGTAATGCGTACTACATCCGACTGATGATCGATTTCCTCGATATCTTCCATTGCCTGTACCAAAATATCATGATATTCCCTTACAACACGATATAAATCCGAAGTATTCTTCTTCCCATCTGCGTTTTTCTGAATTGCCTGTCCCAACTCCTTACTTTCAAGCAAGTCAATCAATTCAGCAATGCTCATATTTCCAAAATTGTACCCCATACCTTTTTCCTCCGCTGGTGCATAAATCACATATTATAAATATACCAAATTTCGTTTATTTTCCAAGGTCTCCTAACCTTTGTTCAAAAACATCCACCGGCAATGGTTTGTCAAAATAAAAACCTTGTGCCAGATAGCAATTATGTTCCTTCAAAAGTTTAACCTGTTCAATCGTTTCTACGCCCTCTGCAATGCATTCTAAGCCCATATCCTGAAGCATTGCTATAAGGTATTTTAGCATGACATATTTTTGTGAATCCGTCTTATCCCCTGACGGAAGAAAACTTTTGTCTATTTTCAAAACACTCCATGGCGATTCTTTAATCAAATTCAGTGATGAATATCCGATACCAAAATCATCTACTGAGGTTGTAATTCCTTTTTCCCTTAAACCTAATGCAAGTTTCTTAAGCTCTTTAAAATCAACATCCGTTGTCGTCTCTGTCAGCTCTATCTCGATATATTCATGCGGAACCTGATACCGATCTATTACTGCAAGAATACGCTCTACCAAATCATCTTCTTCCATATGTCGGCGCGAGAAATTTACGGAAATCTTCACAACCGGTTGTCCGCCATCCATCCATCTTCGAATATCACGGCACACATGGTCAAGCATATAAAAATCCAGTGTACATACAAATTTGCTTTGTTCCAAAATCGGAATAAATTGATTCGGCGAAATCATAACTCCATCATGAAACCAACGACATAATGCCTCCGCCCCTGCCAAACGATAATCCTTTAGCAATACTTTTGGCTGATAATAAACCTGAAACTCTTCATTTGCAATCGCTCCCGGGAAAATATCTTCGATTAATTTTTCCTGGTTGTGACTCTTTGTAATTTCCTCATCATAAAATGTATGCGTTGTTCGAAGTACATTTTTCGCAATATTCATCGCCAAACGGATACAGTCAGAAATATCCGCAGCGTTTTTACAATCCTGCGGAATAACATAGTAGCCGGTATACGCCTCTACAAATATGCGTTCCTGTTCACAAACAATCCAAGTCCCATCCAAAAAGGAAACAACTTCTTCCAAATATTTTTTCGGAAAAATCATTGCAAAATTATCGCCAACCACACGACAAACAATTCCATCTTTCCCAAGCATTTCTTGAAGTTGCTCGACGAACATTTTCATGATTTTCGTTCCTGCTTCACGTCCATAACGTTGATTTAACGTAGAAAAACGCTTCAGGTTAAAGTACCCTGCAACATAATCTCCGATATGTCCTGCCGCAATCATATCGTTCGTCCATTTTAGAAAATAATTGTGGTTATAAATATCAAGCTCACCATTTGTATAAGTCAGCCGTTCCACAATCTGCATAATTTCCATTCGCCCATACAGATTAAACAGAGTCTTTGCAAGAACGCGTACTTTTTGTTCTTCCATCCTCGACCACTTATCTTCGTCTTTTCTTTGGTAAAAATAAAGGATTGCTATTTTTCCATAACGAATAACCGCGCGTTGCGAATAGAACACTTCTTCATCATACCTACCACTATCATATAGTACTAAGTGCTTCTCGATTCCTGCGGCTTCTTCCTCTTCGTTATTATAAAAATATTCTTTTATTGCACCAACTCGTAATACGCGACATATTTTTTCTAAGGCTTTTTGTGTCTCTACCTGTTCCGGATCCGGAACCTGTTCAATACTTAATAAAAGTTCATCCAGCGCCTGTGCATATTCTTGGGTATCAAACATATCACGAATCCCCCCTAACCTCTAACTGCGGCAAGGTCACTTTAATCTGTGCGCCTCCTCCCGGTGCATTCTCTGCCTCTAAAGTTGCGGACAATTGTCTTAGCAATAAAGTAATGATTGCAAATCCTATACCAATTGCTTCATCCACCTCAGATGCCGTACGATTCTCCCGCGAAAAATACTCACAAATTTGTTCTATTCCTTTTTCCGATAATTCCACACTTTTATCTTTAACACGGATTTCCAGCATCGTTGCATAGGATACCCTGTAACCGGATATTTCTATCGAAATCGGTCCACCTTCTGTATGCAGTAAAATATTCTGCATTATTTTACTTACGAGCTGTGCGATACGACCGACATCTCCAAGCAATTCCTTAGGAACTTCCTCGGAAATCTTTGTCTGAATTTCCAGTCCCCTCGGCATTGCATAGTGATAAAGGTTATCCTTAACCAGATGCAATAAATCTTCAACCTTATACTCATTCTCTACAAGTTGTAAGTCGTCACCTGCCATGCGAAGATACTCTGCGGCATCTTCCACAACAGAATACGCTTCTGTTCCTTTGCACAGAAGTTGCTTCATAGTCTGTTGCAACACAACAGGATCATCACTCTCTGTAGCATTCTGTGCCGAAGTAATCCATTCCTTAATGGTCTTTTGCATATCCAAACTAAGATTCATAATAAACTGAGACTGGGAGCGTGCAGCCCTTTCCTGCTTACGGCTCTGCTGTAGCGCCGTATAATTACGATATGCCATTTCCGATAATACTTTCGCGAGTTCAAAAAGGAATTCTGCTGCCTTTTCAATTTCGCTACGTTCCAGCATAGGCGCCCGCTTTGCAGCATCGACATACGCTTGTGGATCAATTCCTAATTCTTGGGCATATCGTTCCATTTTCGCTTCATCTACCGGTTCTGTACGTACTTGTCCACCTAAAAAGCTTCCGATTACTTCTTCTCCGAGCATAATAGGCGCAGCAAAATCAACCAACCCTGCATGACAACTGTATACAGAGGGACGCCCCTTTTTCGAAGATTCAATTGCGCCATTGCGGTCGCATTCTTCACATCTTCTGTAGCCAATCCCGGATTGCCTTGTTAAGTTCATACAAAAGTCAGTGAAATTACTGCCTTCTGTTACCGGCACACCATCTGCGTCCGTTGTCAATGCTGACATACCGGTATATTTGGAAAAACCATCTTGTATTTGTTGCAATACCTCAACGTCTATTAAATCTTGTAGTCTAAACTCTGCCATTGGCCCACCTCGATTAACGTCATTCTGAACAAAATATATTCCAATTATACCTTCTTTTTGTGCATTTCGCAATAGCAATTGGTCATAATGACAATATTTACCAAATAGAAAAAGACTCAGCGTTTTACAACGCCAGAGCCTTCTGTATACTTGTTTCCGAGATTGATTGTTAACAATAGGGACTTCCCTACTCTCCTTTCAATTCTTGTATTACTTCACGAACACTCATCAGTTTCTGAATTCGACCTACATTTGCTCCACAAAAAACCAGACCATTCTCTAAATCCCCTTGCACTGCTTTGATCAGTGCTTTCGTAATGCAGTATGGGATTTCTGCCGGATTGCATTTGGCCAGACATTGATAGCATTTTTCAACCGGTTCTTTTCTTCGTCGAACTGCTTGAATAAAGGAATTACCTAACGCTCTTCCCGGCATTCCTACCGGGCTTTTTATAATCTCGATATCATCTGCGGTAGCATCAATATACGCCTGCTTGTATGCATCCGAGGCATCGCATTCATAAGTTGCTACGAAACGGCTTGCTACCTGAACACCGTCAGCGCCTAATTCCAATGCATGTGTAACATCATCATGGTCAAAAATACCACCAGCTACAATTACCGGAATCTGACATTGATACTTCTCTTCGTATCTCTTTTTTGTTTCGATAATTCCGCGAATTTCAGCGTCCGTATCAAATGCATCTGTTGCGCCGTCCGGTTGCAGTTGGTCAAGAGAAAACCCTAGATGCCCGCCTGCTTTTGGACCTTCAAACACTAGGAAATCCGCCGTACGATTGTATTTCTTGTCCCACATTTTCAAAATAAGATCACTCGCTCTGACGCTGGAGATAATTGGTGCGATTTTCGTCTCGCTTTCCGCGACCAATTCCGGCAAATCCAATGGAAGTCCGGCTCCGCAAATGACAACATCCGCACCTGCTTTCACAGCTTCTTTGACATGGTCTTTGTAATGCTTCAACGCAACCATAACATTTACACCGATGAGTCCTTTCCCTTCTGCAATTTCTTTGGCTTTTAAAATATGTTTACGAAGAGAGCTTAAGTTGCATTCCTCTTGATTCTTCTCAAATCCTTCTTCATCGTATCCGATCTGTGCACTGGATATTACTCCTATTCCGCCTTCAGCTGCAACAGCACCGGCTAGAGACGAACGGCTCACACCTACACCCATTCCGCCCTGGATAATTGGTATTTGGGCTATTTTCTCTCCGATACACAATGGTTTCATGTCAATTCTCCTAACTATTTTTTATAGATTACACCATTGTGGTTTTTCTGTCAACAACATGTGGTTTTTATTACTACATGTTGTTTCTGTGAAATTATTTTCATCGGATTTTAAGCTTATTTTACATGTGGAGCCCAGCCCTGCCATAATAAAAATTGCAAAGAATCCAATTAGGCCTCCTGCCATTATTGTTTTCCGTTTCACTTACTACACCTTCACCAATAAATTGATTATCTCTTTCCCTTAAAATTAATCCCACTGCGCATATGGGTGCTCTTCTCCATTCACTGACTGATTACTTTTCATTTTCCATGTTCCGCTTTGATTTCGTAATGTAACAACGCTTTCCTGGTCATAAAAAGTATAATAGAGTTCGACATCCCCGTTTGCCAGTTTTGTTCCACCCATAAATGTTACCGGATAATCACCGGCATCCATATGATTGATAAGGTAGTTTCCTGTTATTTCATAGTAGGTATAGCCTTCAAAAGCAGAAAATCCTTCCTTCGTCTGAGATAAGGAAATTCCAAAATACTGGTTTAACACATCATTCGCACCGCTTTCCGTTATACGGAATAACGCACCAATCCCCGGACCATCTTCCGGCATATTTTCTTCATAATACCTATACTCTTCTTCGGACGGTTTACTATCATTGCAACCATATTGGAATAGCCAGCCTAAATCGATTTCCCCTGGTGTGGAATAATAGCTGGTCAATCCTCTAAGATACCAATTGTCCCATGGTCTACTTGCATCCGTTGCAAATAATGATAGCAACTCCTGATAGGTTGCATCATCTAATGTTAAAGTGTCCTTCGATACATTGGATTCCGCGTTTTCACTTGATTCCTGTTTATCGTTCTGTCGGTTTTCTTCCGTTCCATTTACTTCTATTTCTGTTTCCGTTTTTTCTGTTGTTACTTCTGTTAATTCTTCTGTTGTCTTCTCTTCTGTTGTTTTCTCTTCTGTTATCTTCTCTTCTGTTGTCTCTGTTGGTTCTTTCATTGTGTTTCCAATCACTAAGCCTACCCCTATGCCGATTGACAGTAATGCGATTATCCCAATAATGATTAATACTAATTTTCTTTTCATAATAAATTCCTCCAAGATATATTTTTTATACTGTTTTTATGATTTCTTTTATCAAATTTCCATTAACATCATAAAAATATTCTTTTAAACTTTCGGTAGTTCCATCATTTGAAGTACCTAACTCACTTATTAATTGGCCTTGAGTGTTATATTCATATTGGTAAAAAGAGCTTTTTCCATTATAATTACACACTTTCTCTATTATATGATTTGCCAGGTCATACTCGTACGAAAAGGAGTTAATACTATAATTATCATCCTCGTTTGTTGTGACTTCGCTTATGATATTTCCGTGTACATCATATTCCTTTTTAATCACTACATCTACTATCATTTCATTGGCATGATTTCTAGTCTCTTTGACACATAAACCATGATCATCATACTCGTAGAAAATCGTTACATCTTCTATATTTTCTACGACAGATGTGGATTTTATTAGATTTCCATTGGTATCATACTCATCAATGATATAAGTATCTGATAGTTTTGGATTGTAAACCTTAACCGTTTCCCCGTTTTCTCTATACTCATATATCATCGTTTCTGCTGGTAAATCTCCATCGCTCCAATAAATTGATGTTGTCACCAATTTACCTGTCATATCATAAACATATGTCTCCTTATGTTCCATACTTCCATTGCAAAACTCCACTCTTTCTATGAGACGATTATTCGCGTCATAATAATATTCAATGGCAAATTCATCGAATAACTCTTCATATTTGTCAGATACTTTATCATTTTGTGCTTCATAATACGACTGTGTTACTACCTCGGTCTGTACTTCGTTTTTCTCAACTTTCCTATCTTTATAATTGTTCTTAATCTTATAGGAAATTCCGAGACTTACACTTATGATCATTACTATTAAAATGATGATCCCAAGAATCATTAATTCCACTTTTCTTCTCAATACTTATCCCCTTTCCATTCTCTATTTATTTTGCATTCTCCTTTATTCTGTTACCATATTATAGCAATTAGTTCTGAACTTTCAATGTATAACTAGATTAAGATTTGATTAAGATTCTCAATCATTTTCGTAAATAAAAAAATAGGGTATGGAAAGAAAACCTCTCCATACCCTATCTACGCTATCTGTCTATTCTATTGTCCGCTTACACAAAATCCCTTGCCTTATTATGCTCCCATCGTTGCATTCATACGGAATATCTTTTTCGTATTGAAATCCTAATTTTTTCATAACATTTCCGGAGGCAGGATTTTCTTTTGCATATCTTCCAATTATTTCCGTAATATTTAATTCAGCTTTTGCGAATTGAAGTATTCTTTGCATTGCCTCTGTTGTATAACCACATCCCCAATATTTTTTTCCAAGATTATATCCAATTTCCCATCCGTTAACTTCTTCTTCGTAATATATTAGTCCTGTTCCAATTAGTTCTTGGGTTGATTTCAAAACAATGGCAAACCGATACCAATCCGCTTTTTCTATCTGTCCTATTTCAAAAGCAATCCACTCTTTGGTCTTTTCTATATCATTATGGCTCGTCCAAAACATATATCTGGCGACATCCGGATCACTTTCCCAACACGCAAAGACTTCTTTGGCATCTTCTTTTTGAAAGGGACGAAGTAGCAAACGGTCGGTCTCTAGTATTGGGGTTCTATGTGTGGTGTTGTCTGATTGATACATTTTATTTCTCCTAAGTCTCCATCTTTCCTACTCTAAATAATTCGGTCGCATCAAGCTTCCATCAGAAAAATCATATTCCGGTGTATTTAGAGGATAGGCAAATTCACTTTCATAATACCATGGATTATTTTCATGTAATGGATTCTTTAAAATATGAAATTCTTGCGCAGGCATATATCCCTGTGCCAATAAAAATGCTTTTTCTCCTTGCTCATTCTCACATACATCTACTACCATGACCACGTGCCCCGGGCTTCCGCCTTTTATAAATATGTCTCCAATTTGAATTTCCTCTATAGAAATCGGTTTCGACTCTTCTTCTAAAGAAAGCGTGCTTGCATAAGAGAAAACGGTTCTAAGATATTTTTCAAAGGCCTCTTTCGATGCATCATATCCACCTGCTGAATACCATGTACAACTGTTACCTTCCACCTTTACGCGATTTCCATTCACCCATTTTGAAAATTCACAATTAAATCCGCTAACAAAGTGAAACTGCATTTTATCGTACAGATTCTGTTGGTAGAGATACTCCGCATACATGCGTATAACAGAATCCGCACACTGCTGCAAATCACCCGATGTCACATCCATTTGGAATACAGAAATATGCGCATCCTGATTTCTTTTTTCGTTCCCGTTATGGAGCATGACTTCTTTTCCATATTCATATAGCGGATAGGTCTCCACAAAATATGCAAAAGAATCCTCCAAATAAGCGGTTCTGCTATAACCCTCCGGTGTATGGAATCGTTCTTTGATGCATGCACCTTCTTCGTTCACAAAACCTGCTTCTATCATTTCTTTTTGTTGTGATTGTTGCTCCTTTTTTGTGTTTGGAACGCATCCGCATAAAATCATGCAAATGGTAATCATTAATATGACAATCAAACCGCGAACCGTGCCACGAGCAATCCCAACTTGCCTCATCTTCATTCCACTCCAATCTGCATCCCATGTGAGGACAACGATGTGCTTTTCCACTAAAAAGACCTTTACAAAGTCCTATGGTACTTTCCTTAATATCTTTCATGCCAAACCAGATACTCTTTCTTACCACATTTTGGCATCTGTATCATCTAGTCTGATACGCACATTCAATGGTGTTTCCACATAATATCTTGTTGTAGCTTTATAGTCTCCCATATCATTTGATTTGTTCAATATGGTCATTACATGTTCGAATACATAAGCGATTGCAAGTATCACTCCTATGAATATCCCGGCTATGACGCCAATTATAATTCTCATTCTCGTCCCTCCTGTCGATTATGTGCATACACATTCATTACTTCCGATGTTGTCAATTTGGAACTATTTCTGAATTTCTTCAGTTTTAAAAAACCGGAAGCTAACATTTTTCCTATCGCAGTTAACATTGCAAGAATTCCAACAGCACTGTATACACTGCTTTTTGTCATCTGAAGTGATACTACACTTGCAAAAATAGCTATTGGAATTGCTAATGCAGCAATAATGATAAACATTGGAATGGACGATATAATTACATCCTTTACACAACATGGCGCTGCTCCAACCAGCTTCCCTGTCTGACCATTCACCATCATGGTGTATGACTTATTTTTATAGCGGAAAGTCATAAACCACGCCGGAAGCATAATATAGGTCTCTTTTTCAATTTTGATGTGCGGTTCACAAGCAAGCATTCTATTATCTACCGCGTTGCAGGTTGTAAGCATTCTTTCATCAAACATTTCCTTGGCACGTGCGCATGCAAGTTGATGCACTTCCACGTTATCTACATCATATCTGTCTGCATAGAACCCACACATATAATGCATTTTAAAAGGCTGTAATGCTTTTATGTCATACGGCTCTAGTCGTTGTGATGATTCATCATTCAGATTTTTCGATGCGTCAAAATACATTTCTGTGAATTTACAATCTGCCTCACGGATAAAATATGTGGAACAAATATCCTCTCCCCGTTTCACACCGCCATGAATCAATTGTCTGTCCGAATAATGCACATCATACATCCAATACGGAATATAAATTCCATGTACACGCTCCATTTCAAAGTTCTTTGCCTCTTTTGGTACGTATAATCCCTTATAAAAGTGTTCACGTATGATATCAACGGCCTGTTCCTTTGTTATGTAAAACGGAATAATAAAATGCGGTTTTAATTCTTTTGATACTCGATTAAACACAATTGTTGGCTGTCCGCAGTATGCACAATATGTCGCACTTTCTACTTCCGTGCTTCCTACTTCTGCTCCACATGAAGTGCAATGATAGATATTGCAGTCCATGGTAGAAGCACTTTCATCCATTTTAATCTCATTGATTCGAAATAATGAGGCACAATATTTACATTTCATTTTTCTGGTTGCTATATCAAAAACAAGCGCCGCGCCGCAATTTAAACATTTTGCATTCATTTCTACTCCTCCGAACCTACATACATGTTACATCCATTTTGGTTCTATATCATCTTGTCGAATCGTTATATTCGGATTGCTATAGGTAAAATGTTGAATAGAACTTTTATAATTTCCCATATCATTTGATTTACAGATATGTTCTACCATATGATGAAAGGTAAAGGTCGCAGCCAAAAAAAGCCCCATTATAATTCCCAGTAGTAACATCATTCTTTTCCCTCCTGTCGTACATGTGCATATAGTTTTATTGTGCTTTCGGTTGTAAACTTTCTATTTTCCCGGAATTTTTTGAGTTTACTTCTTCCTGCATACAGATTAGCCGAGCTTATTCCATACATAATAAATAAACACACAAAACTTCGAAAGAATCCACATAGAATAATTGCAATTGAGACGGTAATAAGGGACATTGCAATAAATGGAGCAATCGCTGCTCTTAAAACTTCACTACGTGATATAGGTGCGGTCCCAATAATCTTTCCAGTCTGCCCGTTTACAATCATGGTATATGACTCATTATTATAACGAAAAGTCATAAACCATGCCGGAAGCAACACATACGATGCCTTTTTTATTTCCCTTTTAGGATTGTCTGCAATAATATGTACACTTCTTGCCCTGCAGCTTTGTATCATCTTTTCATCAAACATTTCTTTTGCTCTGTGAAATGCCAAATTGTGAAGCATTTCACTTTCCATATCGAACTTATCTGCATGAAAACCGCACATATAATGCGGTCGAAACGGTACTAATGCAGACAAATCATATGGTTCTAAAAGCTGCGAATAACGGTCCAGAAGATTCTTAGAAGCATCCAGATAAATATCTACAAAATCACAATCTCCTCCACGCACAAAATAAATGATGCGTTCCGTTTCACCATTCCCGGTGTACCCTTCCAACCATTGTTTATCCGAATAGTGTAAATCAAATACCCAGTATGGAATATATATTCCGTTTACACGCTCTACCTCAAAATTTTTCACTTCCTGAGGCACAAAATCTCCTTTTATAAAACGCTCACGAATTAAATCAATTGCAGTTTCTTTTGATAGTGAAAAAGGAATAATGCCTTCCGGTCGCGCTTCTTGAGAAATACGACTAAATACAACCGTTGGCTGTCCACAATAGGCGCAATACGTTGCACTCTCTACATGATTTACCAGCATTTCTGCTCCACAAGAGGTACAACAATAAACGTTGCACTCCATCGTGTTTCCGGACTCTTTCATTGGTATATCATCCATTCGAAAACGAGATTTACAATAAGAACATTTCATTTTCCTACTCGCAACATCAAAAACAAGTGCCGCGCCACAATTTAAACATTTTGCATTCATGGCTACTCCTCCAATACGGCTTTCAAATTCTCGATTCCGGCTTTCATGCTATGTCGATATAACCATACATCCATTGCCACAAAAACTAACAATTGCAACACAGCCAAACAGGTTACACTTATTTGTGTTCCCTTGCATACAAAATAGAATATGAAACCACAAACAATTGCAACTACCATCGAAATCGCCATGCAAAAAAATGTATTATAGTTTTCGCGTAGCGATGCTAGCGCATCATCCCACACCAATTTTGGATTCACTGCATCTAAAATCATTCCAAGGTATGTCACAAAGATACATGCTGCTACTTGTAGCATTACACATAACAAAATTTGCACCATATTCATTTGAATATATATCCCAAAAACAAGCATAAACGGAACTGTTCCAAGCACACTGATCAAAATCCCGACAGCTGCCTTTACGTTCCACTGCACCTTATAGTTCACCGGGATATATTTCATAAAGAAAATCCCCTGCCCCTCTCTTGAAAATGCATTAGACCCAAGCGAATTCATAGACGACATGATTATCGCAATGGATACAAAAAAAATGAATACGAATGACATGTACATCTTGCTTCCGGAAAATATCTGCACCAAATGCTGTCTTGTCATATCCACATTTATTATTTTGGCAACAAGTAACGCAAATACCGGCCAGACAAACGTCACAGCCACACAATTCGTAAAAAATGCCTGCGTCCTTAAAAGCATATGCGTTTCTTTCAAAAATAAGGCTCTTTTTACTGTGTTGCATTTGATATTGCGAGCAATATCGGTTCTTTTTACTTTTTTGTATTCATCTCCGCTAATACTAGTGACGGAATTCATGTAAAAAAGTTCGGATACAACAAATAAAACTATCAGTAATCCGATATTAAGCGCGAGGAATTTGACCACTTCCCATACACTTCCGGTTGCCATATAACCGGTTAACATCCCAATCTGCGGAAAGAGAATATCCGTAAGCGGCACAATCGGCGTGGACAAAAATACTTCCACATCAAACTGCTGCATGGAGTTCATGCTAAATGCCATTACAACAATCACAACAAGAACAAATAGAATAGATATTCCTTTTACTGCTCGACGACTTCTTACCAAATGCGTAATATTCATAAGTAAAATCCCGAAAATTGCGCACACAAGCAATGGCGACAACGGCAGAAAAAATCCAAGAACTAGCGAAACAATCCATTGCAAAATGCTCATTTTTGTTGCGAGCCCAAATCCAATCACACAAGAAAAAACGAGTAAAAATTGCATGATATTATCAACCAAAAACACACTCGTAAATTTCGCCATTGTAATTTCCCACGCCTTTAAAGGAAGAGACAACAAATGGTCCAAATCTTTTGCAAAATAGAGCTCATTGATAACTACGTTGATTCCAAATACTACCGTAAAAATGGATATCAAACAAAAAATCAAGTGTACTCCTAATGCCGTTTGTCCAGTCTCTTGCAATATATCTGCCAAAAAATAGGAAAATACTCCTGCAAAAACAACAATCGGAATAAATATGAACACTACTGCAAATATGCTTAAACAAATATTTTTAATTTTTCTGATTTTATCATCCGATTGATCCATCTGGATAACTTTTATCAGTGCACTCACCAACGACTTATAACTCTTCATCCGCTCGCTCTCCTGTGATTTCCAGAATAATCTGTTCCAAATCTTCATCATCATACTGCTGCTTTAACGATTCTAAAGTGCCGGAATACTGAATCTTCCCATGTGAGATTACGATAACTTTATCACAGAGTTTCTCGGCAACTTCTAATACATGCGTGGAGAATAGGACACTATTTCCTTTGTCTGCATGTTTTCTCATCATTTGTTTCAAGTTGTATGCCGCTTGTGGATCCAGTCCAACCATCGGTTCATCCAAAATCCACACTTTCGGATTATGTACAAGTGCCGCTACGATCATTATTTTCTGGCGCATTCCGTGAGAATAACTGCTCATTCGCTCACCGAGTGACTGCTCCATCCCAAACTGCTTTGCATAATAGGAAATGCGTTCTAGGCGCTCTTTTTGCTCTATTTTGTAAATGTCCGCGACCAAATTGATATATTCCAATCCTGTCAGTTTTAGAAAGATATCCGGATTATCCGATATATAGCCGATAATCTGCTTTGCTTCCAGTGGTTTCTTTGCGATATCAATTCCGTTAATTTGAATCGTTCCACGGTCTGCACGCATTATTCCGGTTAACATTTTGATGGTGGTAGTCTTTCCTGCACCATTTGGACCGATAAAACCAACAATTTCCCCATCATTTACGGAAAATGAGATATGATCCACTGCAGTCACTTTTCCATTATATACCTTTGTCAGTTCTTCTATTTGTATCATATATATGCCCCCTTAATCGCCACATCAATAAACAACCTTTATTCAAAAGGTACACTACAACGACAAAATATGCAAGGTTTTGAAATATTATCTATTTATTTTAAAAGCTATCATTTCTGAAGAAAATGTTTGGAATTTCCAATTGGTATATATCGTTAATTGGTATATGCCGCCCATCCAATAATACAATTTCTTGCTGATAGGAATCTATTTTTTTTACAATTCCGGAGGTGTTTATATAAGCACCTCCGCTTTTCTTTTCATCCGGGCAAAAATAAGTAACTATGATTTGTGGCTGCTCTAAGAGTTTCTGTTGCAATATCTGCATTTGAAAATCCAGTTGTTCTTTTTGATTTTCATCTAATTCAATCCGCTTATCCGTTTGTCTTGCAGTCTCTTGAATTGCAGCTCCATGGCCTGTTAACGCAGCAAATGGAGAGAATTGTGCTGCCCGATCAATAAGCGCCATTTGAGGATGCTTCGTGGAGACATGATGTGGTAAATGAATAATATCTTCGTAACTCACGCCTTATGTCCTCCAATCTGATTATTTCTGTCTCTCGTCGTGGCTCCCTCTTGCAAATTCATCCCTTTTAACATTGCATTTTTTCCGTACTTCTTCTTCACCGATAGCATTGCTTCTTGTAATTTACGTTCTTTAGACAACGCTTTCTTTTCTTCTTCCTGCTCTTTTTCTAACGCGGCATAATCGGTAAATAAATCCAGCTGTTCGTATGATTTTTGCTCTGCCACCCAGCTTTCATCCACAAGTCGATTCGCCGATATTTGAATTCGGCGAACAAGCAACTTCGGATTTATTATTCTGTCGTACAACTCCATAACCCCTTCTGTGATTTTCTTTGTAGAAGAAGTCAGGCAATCGAAATTTGCCGTTCCGTGTGCATGTTTGGGAATCTTTCGTCCGTAATAATCTGTTGCTACCTCACCTTGATAGTGTTTCATATTTTCAATATCGTATCCGACAGTTAGAACGATCTGGTCGGTAACTAATCTTTTTTCTACTAAATCCAGCACCAGCAAATCGGTCATTTCACACACAATCAGTCGGGCTTTTTGCGTATCGTACGGGCATTGCAAAACCTGTCCGGAGCTTATGCTGTTTGCGCTTGGTTTATATGCTTTAATAAGCTCCATGGTCGTTGGCTCAAATCCCCACGCATGGTCAATTAGCAATTCTGCATTGATGCCAAACAACTGATAAAGCAAGTCTTCATTATAGTAATCCGTGGATGTTCCGAGTGAACACTTTGCAATATCTCCCATCGTAAACAAACCGATTTGTTCCAGTTTTGCCTGATATCCGCGCCCGACGCGCCAAAAATCCGTAATCGGCCGATGGCTCCACAACTGCTTGCGATAACTCATTTCATCCAACTCGGCAATTCTTACCCCGTTTTCATCCGGTTCTACATGCTTTGCCACAATATCCATTGCAACCTTGCAAAGATATAGATTCGTTCCTATGCCTGCAGTTGCGGTAATTCCTGTCTGTGCCAGAACATCCTGAATGATTTTTTGTGCAAGTTCCTTTGCACTCATGTGATACGTATTCAGGTATCCGGTCACATCCATAAATACTTCATCGATCGAGTAAACATGTATATCTTCATGTGCGACATATTTTAGATAAATATTGTAAATGCGTGTACTATATTCCATATAGTGCGCCATTCGCGGCGGCGCTACAAGATAAGAAACTTCAAGTTCCGGGTGGTTTTTCAATTCTTCTGCGAAATGCGACTTCCCGATAAATTCCCGGTTCGGGGCATTTTGTATGCGTTTGCGATTTACTTCTTGAACTTTTTGAACGACTTCGAACAAGCGCGCTCTTCCCGGAATCCCATATGCTTTTAAGGATGGGGAGACTGCAAGACATATTGTTTTCTCGGTTCTCCCCGGATCTGCCACGACAAGATTTGTCGTAAGTGGGTTTAGGTTTCTTTCCACACATTCTACGGAGGCATAAAATGACTTCAAGTCGATTGCAATATAAGTATGTGTTTTCTCTGCCATATGCGATACCTCCTATGATGATTTTATGCTTTATTATATGACATAATAAAGTCCGAAAGCAAGTAAACTGCCTTCGGACTTAGTATGTGTCTTTTTGAAATCAATTACACTTCTGCATAATAATCTCGTATAACTCATCCTTATCTTTTTTTAAACAAAACCTAATTTTGCATATAAATTTCTTGATATGTTTATCTTACCTGTTCATAGGAAAAATCGTCAAGCTGTATATGCAAGACACTTTCCGGTTCATACACGCCAATTGTTAATTCTATATAATCACCCATATATTCCATGTTCCATGCCTCGCAACAACCAGCATGAGGAAGCTCAATGTCGGCTACCGTATTTCCATTTTTATCTATTGCCAAAAATGAACATGTACTTTCACCGCCCAAAGACAAATACAATGTTCCATTCTCGTCAAAAACACTATCTGCTATATAACCACAACTACCTGCCTCCCAAACTTTAGAACCATCCGAAACATTGCGTGCTATAATTTTTCTGTAATCTTCATAATAATAGTAATTTCCGTGAACTCCAATATCGTATGTATAGCCATATTGCGCCGCACTATATTTCTCTGTTGTATATTCCCAAACAGTATTTCCACTAGCATCTACCCCTGTGATAGCTGCATATTCGCCAGACTCTCCATTGTCCTCAGTGGTATATAGATGTTCATATTGAACATCTACTGCCGGACCCGCCCCATAGGTAGTAAATTTCTCATTGGAAACTCTTTCATCAGGCTTTGAGACTTCATAAGAATAATCACTCAAATTTACACGATATGTAATTCTTCCTTCCGGCACTAAACTAGAATTTGAACGCGTTACTTCTACATAATCGTGGCAATATACTATTTCAGATGTCGTATGATACCCATCATCAAAAGAATCAATTTTCTTCAATGTCTCGCCCTGTTTATCCAATGCAAAAAATGCCACGTCCGGTGCACTAAGATAGAGCGTTCCATCTGTTCCTATTGCAATATTGCCAACATAATTATTACCGAAGTCAGTGTTTTTCCATGCCAAAGTCCCATCCGTGCTATTCAATGCAACGATTGCATCATTCTCCTTATAGTAAAAATAATCTCCTACAAGCCCTATTGCATCAATTCCATATAAAACAGAATTCTCGTATATTGTCTGTGTCTTATATGACCAACACTCATTTCCGTTCTCATCCAACACGGTAATGATTGCATATTCCTCCTGCAGCATTTCCATCTGTTCAAATGTCCATGCCGGTGTTCCATCTGATAGATTAAGTGCTATCGTCTTATTACCATCTTCATAACAATAAAAATCGCCTTTCATTACTCCAAAAATATGCGACAACTCCGTATTATATGACCATATTTCGATGCCATCTGCATCTACTGCTTTAATAACCATATAAGAATTGTTATTTTCATCCTCCTGTTGATCAACGATTATGTCTGATAACTCGCCTGCTATTTTCTTCTCCTCTTGTTCTACCTCTGTAACCTGTGTACTTTCTGCTTCTGTATTATCTTTTTTCTTACTACATGCTCCAAGGATTGATAGACTTAACAGAAGTATCGATAGTATAAATATTCTTTTTTTCATAAGCTACTTACTCCTTATCCAATGTATTTTACAAGTTCATATGAAAAATCATCTAAATATACGCGAAATACTCCACCACCGCTATCATGATTTTCATTATCTGCATCAAATGTCACTTCTACATACTGACCAAAATATTCTACTTTATACGGCCAATAATAATTTGGATCAAATGTATCTATTAATTTTAGGGTATTTCCATTAGAATCAATTGCCATAAAATCAATATGATAATATCCACACAGGTAAATCGTTCCATCTTCACCAATGGCAGAAGAAACACTATATGCTCCACACTCATCATTTTCCCAAAGTTTAGAACCATCGGAAAGATTTAATGCGATTATCGTTCCTCCGGCCGAGAGATAGTACTGACTTCCTTTGATTCCAATTGGACAAACTGCAGATAATTCTGTTGGTACAAATGTATCCGTAGTATATTGCCAAATCATATTTCCAACGTTATCTACTGCTGTAAATACACCATATTCTCCAGATGTAACTACACCATACTCGTCATTCTCTTCTGTAGTATACTCACTTTCAAATTGGACATCGGAAACCTGACCGGTTGTATAGACCGTTAATTTCTCATTGGAAACTCTATTATCCGGTTGTGAAATTTCATAAGAAAAATCATTTAAATCTACACGATATACTAAACTTCCATCCGGAACTAATGATATGTTTAAACGTGTAATTTCTATGTAGTCATCGTAGCATACCATTTCTGATGTCCACAGATACTCATCATCAAAACGGTCAATTTTCTCCAATGTTTTTCCCTGTTTGTCCACTGCAAAAAGTGCCACATCAGAAGTACTAATATAAAGTGTTCCATCTGTTCCTATCGCTGTTTTGATGTCACCAGAATTATTGCCAAAGTCGTGATTCTTCCATGCCAAAGTCCCATCCAAACGATTCAACGCTACTATTGTGTCGTTCTCCAAATAATAAAAACAATTTCCGAGAATTCCAATTGGGTCAACTTCTTTTTCCTGGGTATTATATGACCAAAGCTGATTCCCTTTTTCATCCAGCGCCGCAAGAACTCCATCTCCTCGTATCTTTTTTAGTATCCATGCCGGTGTTCCATCAGAAAGATTCAAAGCCATAGTAATGCTTCCATCTGAATAGCAATAATAATTCCCAACTATTTCTCCAATTGTTGAAAGCTTTTCTGCTATTTCGGTCGTTTCAGTTGTATATTTCCAAACCTCATTTCCATCTTCATCAACAGCTGTAATTATCGCATACGGATTGTTTTCTTCATCTTCCTGCCAATCAAAGAGCACATCTACAACTGGTCCTACTTCTGTCTTCTCCTCCAATTCTGCCACCTGCGTGGAATCTCTTTGGGTATCTTGTTCTTTTTTTCCACATCCCCCCATAACCGATGTGCTTAACACAAATATGGCTGTTAGCATAAATAATTGTTTCTTCATAACCTATTCCCCCCCGTTTCCTCTACAACGCTAATACTCTCGAAATACGATATCTAAAACATGTATACTTCCATGCCTGTACGGTTGAGATATGCGTTTGACTTGCCTTATTATATCAATCATTAAATGAAGATTCACTATACAAATACATTAAGGTTTTATGAAATTTTAAAACTTTTCCTAATTTTCTTGGAATATAATATCTAAAACTCTCACATTCCCGTTTTCATCATAATCAAAATACACATCCAGCGTTCCAAGACGATCCTATCTAATACCAGATAGCCCGCATATCCCATGTGTAGCAATAAGACAAGGATTATTCTGATATGTGCCTGTTGTAACCTCCCAGATTCCGTGCCCATCTACCGCAGAACAACTTGTTCCTTGTTGATAAGAAGTATCGCCTAAGAACCTTTCATATTCATCAACCATTATTTTATCTGTTTCGTCATCCTTCGACATGTCCTCTTTTATTTTTTCGTATCTCCTTGTAATATCATAGGAAATTATTTTTTCTAACCCTGCACAAGAAATTGAAATGTTAGTTTGACTTTCTCTTACGATAGATATTGGAAATCTGTTATCTATAGCATCTCCTTCCCCTTTTGGTATTTCGAGACATTTCC
Organism: Lachnospiraceae bacterium; assembly: GCA_045531055.1. Lineage (GTDB taxonomy): Bacteria > Bacillota > Clostridia > Lachnospirales > Lachnospiraceae > Roseburia. Next base: position 47,459 of record JAZSDG010000024.1, read on the forward strand.
ATTCATTATTCTCCTTCTTTAACACCGCAAACATCTCAATTGGCAAAGAATTTATTGTAGGATGAAAATCAAAAAATATTTCTTCTTGTCCATTTCCATCCAAATCGCCTAGCTCATATTTTTTTAATGTATCCGCCAATTCTTTTTTCATGTCCTTTCCTCTTTCTTTGCTTCTGTAATCTGTGTACTTTCTACTTCTGTATTATCCCTTTTCTTACTACTTACTCCTTTCTGGTTTATATTGGAAATATAACTTTTGTATTTTTATCTTGCAAGAAATTTGGAAATAGTTTAAGGATATTTAAAAACCATAAAACAATTTCAATATTCTTGTATTTTTTTTGTATGAAATCTTTTATGAAAATGTACAAAATGTAACACAAAAATAACAGCCATCCCCATTGGGAATGACTGTTATAAATCATTTAGTTTTAAATTCATAGATTTTTTCTTGTTTCCTCTTTCTCCTTACAATAGTGCCGTGCAAAATGCGGTTATCTTTGCATCATTTTCCGGGTTTTTCTTATCTTTCGGGTCAATTAAAATAAGTTCTTCCTGAAAATGCTCAATCCCGATAGCTTTCTTCATTTTATCAATTGCCTTGTTGGCACCGCCTCCGCTAAAGCACATAAATACAGATACTTGCTTCTGCCTAATGTCTGTATTTTCATGGATAAATGTTCGAATTGGCGGTGTAAAATTACTTGCCCATACCGGAGAGCCGATGATAATTCTATCATACTGTTCTGCCTTAAATTCATATGGTTGCAGTTTTGGCATTTCTTCCATAACCGCGCTCTTTCCTCCCCAAAAGAATTTCTTTATGCCTTTGTTTGGATATGCGGTTTCCGGTTCTATTTGAATGAAATCTGCCTCTAATGTCTTAGCGATTTTTTCTGCTACAAATTTTGTATTTCCTAACATCGAATAATATACGATTGCTGTTTTCACTTTGGCAGCCCTCCTTACCCGTTACCTATTATAACACTTACAATTTTTTCATACAACAAAGCATATCCTTACATTTCTATTTAGTTTATAGTAATATCCGGCGCGTCAGTTACCTCATCCGGAATATTTTCTAAAATATCTTGTAAACTTTGGGCTTTCTCAAGCATTTGCATAGTTGTTGCATGTGGAGTCGCATATATTCCTTTCCAGAAATACTCATCATATTGTTCTCGATTTTGATATGCTAATATCGGTGTTTCCATAGAAAACTGTGCGTTAATGCCAGGCTTATTGCCTCTTGCATCCAGCTTAATCCACTTTCCATTTACAAAAACAGCATTATAAGCATGAACACAATATCCTAATGAATCATCATTCATAAGTGTAATATGTTGAAAACAAAATCCTGTTGGAATTCCCTGGCTCCGAAGCAGAGCTGCCAAAAGATTTGCTTTCGCATGACATATCCCTGTCTCATATTTTAATACATCGGATGCCTTAGCTGTGATTATTTGCGCATTGCAATCAAACGAATGCGGTATTTTATCCCGAACAAATTCATAGGCAACTTTTACTTTTTCTTCCTCGTTCATATTCGCCGTAAATAATTCGGTTGTTTTCTTTTGTATTATTGGAGCATGATAATCAATATATTTACTTTCCAACAAAAAATCCTTTAGCATAATATTCCTCCTCTTTACTTAGTAAAAAATGTACCAGACTTCTTCGTCTGATGCATTTTGGGTATCTCTTATCATTCTAAAACTACATGTACATATGCATGTTGTTAAAATGTACTGTGCAATCCTATTGCTTGGCATCATAATAAGCACGTTTTTCGAGATACATCATATTATCTGCTTTTCCAATTAATGCATCCACATCCGCAGTCTCCTGTTCCCAAATACACCCAATTGACATAATTGCGTTTTTTTCCTGCATATTACTTCTTAAGCTTGTTACTTTGTCCTCAAAAATATTTTGCTCCATTCCTTCACATACCACTAGGAATTCATCTCCGCCGATTCGGTATATTTCTGTGTTTTTAAAATTTGCTTTGAGACACTCACTTGCACGAATTATTAAATCATCGCCGGCTAAATGACCTAAGGTATCATTTACTCTTTTTAATCCTAAAACATCACAGTATATAACACCTATATTTTTTATATTACTGTGGCGCGCAATATAATCACTTAGTGCATGTCGATTGTACACTTCCGTAAGCGGATCCTCAAAGCTTAATTTTACCAACTGCTTCATCAGCTTTTGCTTTTCTAATAATGAAACTATAAAATGGCCTATAATTTCCGCAACGTCTACAATATGTTCCATAATCTCCTTTGGAGGATTATCCACTCCATAAAATCCTATGATAGTGTCTTCTATCACAAGCGGGCTTGCAATTAAAGAATGGATGTTTTGCGGATGCAAATATTCATAAGTCAGCGGTTCCTTGTCTTTGATGGAATCTACATCTTTTATAACAATACTTCCTTTATTTTCAAATGTATCATACCACCATCTTACTGCCTCAAATGGTACATCTTGTAAATTACTCTTTTGCTCCGATACGTTTTCGGCACACCATTCAAATGAGTTGCAAACATTCTCTCCTCTTTTTCCTTCAAAAATGTATATGCGCTCACAGCGCGAATGACGCCCCAAATGCTCTAAGAAAAGCTCCAACGAACGTACTGCACTTCGCTCGCGCAATGCAATTCGTAACCCTTCGTTGATAATTTTTTCTGTAATTTCCATTAACTCAAGTTGTCTTTTCATTCGTACCTCCGTAGTTACTATTTCGGATTTGTTGCGTATCTTCCTCATCTCCCTGTGGCAAAAAACTTCTGTCTATTTTTAATACTATCCATGTCACTTCTCGCATAAGATTCAAGGAGGAATATCCCGGAAAGTAATCCATTTTTAAATAACATTACCAAGCTTATGATAAATAGAATGACAAAACTACAAATAATATAGATATTGAAATGGGTGTGCGCGTTCGTATTCTTATCTGTTGCATATTTATATCTCGACTCCCCATTCTGTCAAACGCTTCTTTGCTTCTTCATAGGTAATAGAAAACAAACAACAATTGCCTTCTCCCAAATAATATTCTCGTTCATATGAACTATTTGGCATCGTTTTTTTCCATACCGGATTACTCTTTGAAATATATTCTAACTCAAACATCCCTGAACGTTTTCTTACAATCGTATCCGGTTTATCTGCATTTTCAAAATATACTGCACTCTTCGTTTTCTTCATTGAACTCCGCCCTTTACACTTCTTTTCTACTCAATTGTTACTGCCATTTTCAAAAAACCATTTACACAAGTATAGTAATAAAAATATCTGTTTTGGCTCAGATAACCAGAATTTCTGATTATATTTTCTATCACCGGTTGCGCATCACTTTCTGTGTTAATGGAAGAATCATAGTACCAAATCGTGATATTTTTTGTACCTTCTAAGAGTGAAATCTTATATGCACACTCTTCGATTGTTTCTGCGACGATAACATTGTTACCATACAATCCACTGTTAACCGCATATTCCAATACTGTTTTTCTATCATAGACTTGTGGACATATATTTGTCTCAGATTCCGCAACATGATCTCGCTCTATCATCTCATCTGAAATCAAGAAATATGCATAATAAACATTCGAATTATCATCAATACTTTTATTTACGTCTGTTGTAGGATCATCCCATGTAACGTCTACATTATACCATACTCCATCAATTTTTACTTGATTCCAAGCATGTCGCCTTCCGCTACAATTTCCACGCACTTCTATCGCCTCTAGCCCTGCACATTTGCACATAAGCCTAAACGCTTCTGAATAGCCATCGCACACGGCAATTCTATTTTCAAATAATCCTAGTGCTGTATGATCTTCATCCGGAATGGAATCTTCCAAAAAAGCTCTATGATTGTAATCCACATTAAACGTTAGCCAATCATGAATGATGATTGCCTTCTCAAAGTCGGACATATCATTTGTAATAATTCCATCCACAATCTCTTGCGCTTTTTCCTGCGCCACATTTGTCTCCTGTAATATGCTATTATTTGGCACTGCAGATGTTGGCTTCTCGGGATTCAGTAGTACGTACAAACCGATTCCCAAAAGCGGCAGACAAACAAGCATTACAAGCACAAGTTCTTTAATTTTTTCCCGTTGCATATACACGTCTCCTTACAATAGTGCAGAACAGAATTCTTTTATCTTTGCATCATTTTCCAGATTTTCCTTATTTGTCTGATATGATAATTCCCAGTAAAAATTATATATACTTCTTAATTCCGGGTATCAGTTTAATCAAGGATACAACTGCAGTTCCTATAATAAACATAACCAATATCCACAATCCACATGCAAGTATACATGGCAAAAATCTATCAAACCAGTCAAAAATAAACTCTGTTCGTTCTCTTAATATTCTTTCAAACAAATATACTCCAAAGGTACACTGTCCAATATGTGAAACGGTTAATGTAAACCATTTAGATTCTTTAAAATGTTGGAAAATGAATTTTATCCATACATATATTGAAAAAGTCGGAATAGCAATTAATGTGTAATGAAAACCTTGCGTAGTACTATCTGCAAATCCAAGACCCAACTCTAACCTTTTGCTTGTTAAAAACGAACAAATAAGAATCGCCATTAACCCCGCCACGGATAACCATATGCAATTCTTCCATGTGTAAAATGACTCGCTGACCACATTTTCAAAAAAATGGCCCATAAGGAAGAAAAAGAAAGACATTGAAGTTGCCATTACTATATTAAATGTATTTGTATAATAATATTGACCATTCGATAACGCAAAAGAGATGATTGGTAAAAATCCTACAAGAATCAAGTTTAAAGTTATTAGATATATGTATTGTGCTATCGTTGTATTCTTAACCATGTTTCTGAAAAATGGCAACATTACCATCAGTGCAATATAACTGTACAAATACCATAATGCTCCGGATGCTGAATTCGTCATAAAGGCGTTTAGCACGGTCTGAAAATCACCTACTCCTTTATTATTAAAATACACATCATAAAAATGGTAAATTGTGGTTATTGCAAATAAGATAATAATAAATTTCAGAATACGCTTCCGTAATATATCCTTTATGCTTTCCTGTTTTTTCAACAATAATGCTCCGGAAATCATAAAGAATAACGGAACTGCTACTTCACATAATATCGACATAAACAAATAGACATTTTCTGAAAATCCATCTCTGTACAAAAAGAGCATAAATCCTCTCCAATTGCTATGATGAAATAGTACAAAGAGCATCGCTAGTATACGTAATACTTCCAGATGTATCTTCCTATTCCCTGCTGCTTTTTGGTCCATAATTATTCTTAAGTCCTTTCTGTAATTTCCATTAACTCGAATCGCCTTTTGTTTTTGCATCCGTAGTTTCCATTTTGGATTGGTTGCTTATCTTCGCAACCTGACTCATTTATAACCTTTCCTCAAATATTTCCACCGGTAATGGGCGATCAAAATAAAATCCCTGTGCAAAATAACAATTATTCTCTTTTAATAATTTTACCTGTCCTACTGTTTCTACTCCTTCAATGATACACTCAAGACCCATATCCTGTAGCATGGAAATAAGGTGTTTTAACATAATACTCTTCTGCGTATCTTCCTCATCTCCCTGTGGCAAAAAACTTCTGTCTATTTTTAATACCGTCCATGGTACTTCTCGGATAAGATTCAAGGAGGAATATCCTACACCAAAATCATCCATAGAAGTGCTGATACCAGCTTCTCTTAATTTCGAAACAATATCTTTTAATTCCCCGAATCCAACAGTTGATGTCGTCTCTGTTAATTCAATCTCAATATACTTATGTGGAACCTGATACTTGTCTACTATATCAAGAATATTCTCTACTAAATTCGCATCTCCTAAATGTCTTCTGGAAAAATTCACGGATACCCTGACCGGTTGCTTGCCTTCTTTTAACCAACGCCGGATATCCATACATACATGTTCAAGCATATAAAAATCCAGCTTACAGACCGCATTGCTTTTTTCCAGAACCGGAATACATTCATTCGGAGGAATTAATGTTCCATCGTGAAACCAACGGCACAATGCTTCTGCCCCAACGATAGAGTAGTCCTTTAATAGAACTTTCGGTTGATAATATACCTGAAATTCCTCGTTTTGAATTGCATCCGGAAAAATGCTTTCCAACTGTTTTTCTTTTGTTTTTATCTCCATCATAGATGCATCAAAAAACATATATGGTACCTGCAACACATCTTTTGCAAGATGAAATGCCGAACTGACACAGTCCATAATATCTGTGGCAGAGGTACACCCCTTTGGAATCATATAATATCCGGTGTATGCAGATACAAAAATATTTTTTCCACGGTCCGTGTAAGACACATTACTACCGTTTAGATAATTGATAACCGTATCCAGTTGCTCTTTAAGGAAAAGTGCCACAAAATTATCCCCGCCTATACGACATACAATGCCCGAAGGTTGAATTTTTCTCTGCAATTGTGCCACATAACGTCGCATAATATCAGTACCGGCTTCCCTACCAAGTTGTTGATTAATGAGTGCAAATCTCTTTAAATTAAAATATGCAACTGCATATTTTTCTATTTGTCGGGTTTCCAATTTCATGCCGGTTCTTTTCATAAAATAATTCATATTATAGATATTCAATTCTTTATCTTTAAAGGTAAGCTGCTCTATCATTCGCAATAAGCGCATGCGTCCCTGAAATGCAAACATTGCTTTTTGCAATACTTGGATTCTCTCTCGTTCAATATCATTCCAACTTTCATCATCTTTCCTTTGGAACATATAATACACAGCCACGCTTCCGCCACCAGTTAATTCTTTTTGCTGAATAAAGCGGCTCTTATCCGCATTATCGGTACTATAAAAGACTTTGCTATCGCCTAATCCGTCCTTCTCTTTTCCAATCGACTCATAGAAAAAGACCTCAATTTTTGCAATTCGCAATAATTCGCAAATTTTCCCAAGTGTTTCTTGGATATCCGGCTGATACATATCCTGTGTTTTTTCCATTTTTAGTATGAACTCATCCATATGCTTTGCATATTTTTCAACATCGAACATTCTCAGTTTCACCCCCAACTACCAGCTAAAAAGGATTGCATGATTTATTATTGCACAATATTATAGCATATTTTTTATTCATTCACCAATATTAAAGTTAGAAAGCTTAGGCACAAAAATAGACTCCAACCACGTTAGAGTCTATTTTCATTATTCTATGCAAGTCTTGATTGAACCTTTCCCCACATAACCAAATATATTCCATTGTTATAGTTGACTGCTCCAACATAGGAGGTATTTACTGTTCCACCTTGCACATACCAACTGCCTTCTGCGTTGGATGCTATACCGGTATAACTTGTATCTACTTTACCATCTACATAATAGTAGAGTTTACCGTCATCTCCACGGTTCAAACCATTTAATGCCGGTGTTTCAGGCTCAGAGGTGGTGTCGTCTCCTCCTGTAGTGTCATCTCCTCCTGTGGTGTCATCTCCGTCAGAAGAATCAGTATTCAAATTATTGGTATACGCTTTGATATGGATATTTGCTTGATTTTCCAATCCGTAATCAAACCAGCTACCATCTTTGTATAAAAAGCTTTCATTTGCATCTGCATTTGATTCTGAATACACATCATCTGTTCTTAAACAATATCCGGTTCCATCAACAGCAAATGATGCGCTTGTTCCATTTGCACAACCAAGTGTAACTACTATAGAATAGGTCTCCATATAGTCAACCTGCACCTTTTCATCCAGTCTTACTGTGTACATTCCTGAGTGAGTGGTTGTTCCCGTTTCTACTGCACATAATTCTCCACTGGTAGGGTTGCTTGTCTCTGTTAAGTTCTTATATACTTCAACTTTATAGGTTGTATTAGCACTTCCTGTCTCAAATGACACTGCTGCAATTTCTTCCCCATTCTGGGAGGCCTTTGCAGTAAATACATTTGCTGCCATTGCAGTATCCGCATTGTCGGATTTCACATAGGATACTACATTAGAGCCATCGTATTGATAGTTATTGTCAAAGTTATCTGCCGGTGCAAAATCATATACTACAAAAGAATCCAAACTTTTATCGTTATATCCTAAATAAAATTCTGCTGACATTGGATGATTTCCATTTTCGCCATAACTATTTCTAACAATCCATGCCTGAAGTGCATCATCCCATCCAACAATTGCCACCTTGTGATTGCTATCGATAGGGTCTGAACATTCATAACGATTCACTTTTGGAGCATAATATTTCATCCAGCCTTTTGGATCATTTGTTCCACACTGATAATAACCTGTCTGAACCGCTCCATATTCCATAATGGCCTGCTTAATCGATTCAATATCATTTGAATTTATATAGTAAAAATTCTCAAGATGATAGGATGCTTCATAGGCAAGTTCATCTGCCAATCCCTGGCTTTTTAATGTATCAACTTCATCATACGGTGCAACACTTTCATCTGCTGCTCCTACCCAATCCGATAGAACATTTGGCGCAATATGGGTTAGTCCTCCAATCCCGAAGTTTACAGAATCTTCTTTTGCTGTATTCGTATCCTTCATGTTTCCTAAAGAATCTGCTACAGAATTGTAGGCAAAATACGCCAAATGCAACTCGGATAAATCCACATCCGTATAGCCTTTTTTCATTAAATTTGCTTCGGCACATGTCATAGCAGATACTGCCCAGCATATGCTAGTCTCCTCCTGGTCGCGTACCGGCGGTAATAATTCCGTTTTGTAATAACTCGGAAGTGTGACCGCCTCAATAGCATCCGCTGCGCTATCACTACTACTTCCCAACTCGGATGCCAGAGCACTGATTCCCGGCGTTAATGCCATTGCTGCGGCCATTACTGCAGCAACTCCTGTTCTTGTTACAATTTTTTTCTTCATAAGACCTCCTAGAATGTTTTTTACAATAGTGTTCTACTGTGATTATTGATTCTAGCAGTTACAAAGTGCACATTGGTTGTGTATTTTAGTTTACATTTGTTACACATCAAAAGGCGGAAGCTTCCGTATATGCATTTTAGGGGAAATTTTAATGGTAATACAGAACGTAATATTTACGCTTTCTTGTCGATTTTTGACATAGTTTGTCGATTATTTATACTTTTTTCGGTGGGAAGGGAGTGTGAGAGTTACATGATTCTACATTTTTCTACATCCTGCTCGTTATGTAAAAATTTATTTGCCAGCCGATTGCACATTGTTCCATATGTAGTGCTTTTACCCGCTCTAATTTTACAATCTTACCTTCATCAGTTAATTTCTTTAGTGCTCTTTCAACCGTTTTTTGACTCATATTATGTGTATTTTACCCTTTTCCAGGGAGACTGTGTATCGGATTCCTATTCCTCGTATTCACTTAATTCTGTGAAACCTTTTAAATCGCCACATCTGCGCAAATAATCCAAACCGCCATCAACGGCAACAGCTCCGCATTTGCAAAACTTGAAATCATGTCGGTGGGTGCTTTCTATTTCATCACCGCACTTGTTGCATCGAATTTTGTTTTTTAATATTTTCTGCATTTTATCACCTATCTATATTCTACATAAAAACTGCAAATCCTTGTTAAACACCTCATCCAGCGATAAATCGAGCCAATTCTTCTTGGAACGCTCCACCTGCTTTTTATATGTACTACTGGTAAAAATTCTTTCTGCTCTTCTTCTGATTTCATCAGTATCATTTACATCAATCGTGATGTCAGCATATATGTACTTCTGTATGCAGAATCGAAGCTTCTCCATATCTGCCAAATTAGACAGATAGCAGATATCAAATACATCTTTATATCTTGTAGACCGAGTTCCGAATCGCATCAAAGATTTCAATTTTTCAGTAATCATCTGCTCGCATGAATTGATTAACACGCTGGCAGCGTCCTCTTGAAAACATACATCAAAACAATACTCTTCCTGCTCAATATCTAAATCCTTATGTACGCCGATATCCATTTTCAACGAAAGCACATTATCGAAGTCATCAGATATCTCAATATGAATACGCTTACCTTTATAATCCTGATGCTTTAATTCCTCTATGGGTGCGGACATTCGCAGTCGAATCCCATCTATACAATTCAACTTTTCAATAAATATGCCTATGGAGTCTTCCGATATGGAAAATCGAATGAAATCCAAGTCCAAATCCTGTGTGGCGCGTCTTGCATTCTTGGACAGACTACGCATAACCACACCGCCTTTAATGGTGACATTTCTATTCAGACTACTCTGCGAAATTGCCTTTATAATAATATCTTGACACAACTTAGCTTCTGCATTTGCTTCGCTGTATCCGTCTTTTTTAATTTTATCTACTTCATCCAACAAGTTCATTACAATACCTCCAACTCAATAATCTGCATCATTTTATCCGAATGCTTAAACTTGGTTGCGTACTCTTCCACCTTAGCAATATCCATAGTCTCCAAACGATTCCTGTACGATCCGATAATCTCCTTGTAATAGTCAAATGGTAATTTTCCACGGAATCTCACAAGCTCTATCAGCATTCTTTCCAAGTTGTAGATACATATCTCCGTGTTATGATACGGCATCTTAATCTGCCCCATATCAAAAATATCCGCTTTCAAAAATATCTGCTTTACCCGTTCATCCTTAATCCTTCCATCGGTTCTAACTGTTGCCAAATGATAAAAATCGGGAATCACATCCGTCAGACCATGATAGTAAAAAGCACTTTCTCCTGAAAAAATTGCCTTCGGATATTTCGCACTGATAATCTCCAGCTCAGAGCAATTTCTGCTCAAGGAATAAATGCCCTTCTCCTTTTGAAAAAGCTTCCCTTCCGCTATTTCTTTTTTCAACATATGGTCGCTACCATATTTCTCTATACATTGCTTATATGTCAAAACCATAATCCACCAACTTTATTTTAGTATTTATACACACAACTTTAGTTTGTGTGTATTTTTACTTAAATTTTAACATTACACAAATGCTTCGTCAACAAATATTTATAGTGTTTACGGTATTGACCAACCCTATTCTGTTTTCATAGTCATCCGAGCTTTTTCTACCCCATTTCGTCTATTTTGGGGTAGAAAACGTTATCGTTTCCTTTGATATACCCCCTCCCCCATTTTCTCATACAGATGTCCTTCTTCCTTTTCAAAAAACTCTACACGTTTTTCTCCAATTCCTTTCTTTGCCGATTCCACATGCTTTAATAAACTTTTCATACTCGCATCATCCAGCACGGATAACAAACATCGTTCAATCCCCATAAGCTGATGATACATATGCAAGCAATCCTTTTGTGTATGCAGAGAATCCAAATCCAACAACTCGTTCAGTATCTTTTTCAGTTCATGTTTATTTCCGGCTTTTCCTTGCGCCTTATAAAACATCTGCCTGGTCAGAAGCTCCGCTTCCAAATCCTCCTGCATATAAATCCAATTATCACTGTCAATTTTATCGATAGTACTTTCGTCTTCCGGAATATCTGCGTTTCTCTTTTTCAGATAATCCACAATATTCGTTAAAGCCTCATCCGACATAAGCTCCATATTCTCTTTTATAAAACTTCTGCAAGTGGATGGCATATAGGTATGGCGTCCGTAAGAGTAATCAATCATATAATTGCATACTTTGTAAAACAACGGAACATACTTCTTTTTCAAAGGTAGCATTTCGTTCTCTTTTACTTCCTTTATTACAACCTCTGCAATTAAGTCATTTTCCATAGCCCACGGATAAAAGTAATCTCTGTCAAAGCTCTTTTCCTTTCCCCACCGGGAATTAGTTACGCCTATGTCATCAGCTACTCTGTTTACCACTTCACACAGTTCCGTATAACGTGCCCTCTGCTTCTCTTTGCCAATCGCCTGCCGAATTAAATCTTTTATAAGAGCTTCGTATCTTTCTACTTGACTTTCCGGCACAGATTCCTCATTCCAACTAAAAGGACTTTCCCGAATCAAATCACGTAGAGAACAAATAATGGTCCTGTGACTGAACCATTTCAAATATTCCTCACATAGCTTAATCATATCTATTAAAATCTCTTCGTCGTATCGTTCCATATAAAGCCTCGTCATACAATTAAAACCAAGCCCAAAATCTTCTGCTTCTTTTATCCGTAACATCATTCTCACCTCACTTGCCTGTGTCATCACTGTTGTTTTTTATGGTGAATTCCGTCATTAGATAATCATACAATTTTTCCGGTGTACTGATATCAATATTGCCATTGTTATCAGAAACACACCCTTCTTGGTACTCTCTGCCGTAATCTAATTCATAAATAAAATACGAAATATTCCCAACACTGTCCCGCATCAGTTTTTCCAGCAAGTTCACAACAATACCTTCGTGAGATATCTGTAATCCGGCTCCGTTGCAAAAATCACATTCCAAATTATCCCTGCTGTCACGAAACAACTCCTCCACCTTGTCCACCAGTTCTGTTGCTTCCCGAAGTCTGTCAAGAATCTCTACAAACTCCTGCTTCATTAGTGGCACTTCACGAACACCATCATTTTTCTGCATAAAAAATCCTCCTATCACTACCCGTCACTAAGGTTTAATAAGAGGATAATTTATGTTATTCAATTTGTCATTGGACAGATAGTCCAATCGACTTACGCTGCCCTCTGGAGATACTTTACATAGGTCAACAATCGCTTGGTATTCGGGTCATCTGACAACAGGGGCATGCTATAGAGAACTGATTCTCCCTGCAATACCAGTAAGTCTTCCATATGTACATTCAAGAGCTTGCTCAACGCACATAGATGTTCCACCGAAGGAAGCACTTTACCCTTAAACCAACGATATATGGATTGCGGACAGGATAAATGGAGATACTCCTGAATGTACTTCACATCGTAGCCTGCTACCTTCAGTAGCATTTTCAGTTTTATACCGGTTTTGACTTGATCGATTGGTTGGTACATTGAGTGTGCTCCTTTCTTACGCAACAATTATACTCTATAATTCATTATATTTCTTAGCACTATCTTTCGCCTTTTCTATTGGATACTTTTCATTATTGTTCCTTATCTTCGCTCTGACTATTTGATCCATATCCAAACCACATGCATCTGCCATAAGAACACAATAATTAATTACATCTGCCAATTCTTCACTAATTTTATCTATTTTTCTCTCACACAATGTATCTGATCCACTCCATTGAAATACTTCTAATAATTCTGCCGCTTCCAAACTAATTGAAATAGCCAAATCTTTGGGATTGTGAAACTGTTTCCAATTTCTATCATCTCTAAATTTTAAAACCTCATTGATAGTTTCTTTGTTCATTATTTATTCCTTTCTCTTCGCTATTCCGTAAACATTCTCGCAGATATTTGGCCAAGGCATCATCAACACAATATACATAACAACCTTTCATACCGCGTGTCATTAATGTTCGATAAGTATTTTTAATAATCTCATCCGCCAACGCTAACGCCTGTTGAGGATTTTTTTTATACATAGACTTTATACCTTTTAAGGATTGATCCGTTTTGGCTCTTCTGGTAAAATCAGTAACAATTTTACCATTTTCATAGCGCATATCGTCACCTATGATTACGCCAACATAATCAAACTCTAATCCCTGCGAAGTATGTATGCAACCAGCTTCATTTACCGAAGTCTCATCAATTGCAAAAGTACTTGAATTTTTCAAATTCCAACTAATTTCAAAATCACCAATTTTAATATCATGAACTGACGAATCATTAACGCCTTCTTTCAACCAATTCCAACAATACCCAGCCAATATACGAGCCCTATTATTACTTATATGATTTTTTTCAATAATGATATTACGCATATCATGTGGCGTATCCATTATCTGTATATCATAGTCTATATCATCCATATTCCAATTTGCAGTCTCTTTTATTTCCAATGTGTTATCCAACCATGCCAAATACCCATCGGAACCATTACAGCGGAACTGGGAAATCAATTCCATATGAAGAACCTCTGCCTCCGCAATTTCTGCCCATTTTTCGATTTCAGCAACACTTCCAATATCATTCAAAGTTACTCTTTGGCTCTCGTCAATAAAAAATACGCTACATCTTCCGGCTTTGATAATTTCCTTAATCTGATTCTCACCAAGATTCTGAAACATTCCGGATTTTTCATTTAATCGATGGGCCTCATCAACAAGTATTGTATCTACTATTCCATCACCTGCTTCCGTATATATACCTGAACCCTTAAACATATTGTCTATACTACTTTTTCTTACCTCGCCTTTTAACTTCTTCTGGTATACATTACGAGGTGCACTGTTTTTAGAAACATATTGGCAAAATAGATCTTCATTTGTTAACTGCGCAAGTAAATTAATTGCTACAACAGTCTTTCCGGTACCCGGACCTCCCTGAACAATAATGACTCTCTTTTTTCCATCGCTCACGGATTTTCGTGAAACTTTTAAAATTTCTTCATAGACCACCTTCTGCTCATCTAACATAATAAATTCTTTATTACCTTTAAGCATTTTTACTATAGAATCCTGCAAACTTTTCGAAGGCTTAATTCTCCCATGTTCAATAGCATACAAAAGATCTTTGTTGTCACCTTTTACAACACTCTTTTTAATAAATGCTCTAAGTTCATTTACCTGTCCTCTTGTAAATGCTGGAGCATCTTGCAAGTATGTCTTATATTGAACCTCATCTAATGGATCATTCTTTATTCGTCGATAATTATGCAAATATGCACATGGATATAAATCAATATTTCCTTCCTGAACCGCCTGATTATAATCAGTAATCAACATTGCATATGACCATGCCTGATAAGATGGATGTACCACCTGACGCATTGCATTACCCGTATATGTCTCCACCAAGCCATCCATTCCATTAATTGAGGTAATCTTATCCCATTGCTTCAATTCAATAATGATTACATTGCTTTGATTCATTTCATTATATCCTGAAATCAAGAAATCAACTCTTTTGGATGTTTGTGGAATATTGTACTCAATCGCAATGCCTGCATTGCATGGTATTTCATCATCATTTAGTACCTTGTACATATATTCCAAAGAATTTTCCCATGCACGAAACTCATTCTTTGCAGTATGTCGATTCATTTTCAGATAAATATTTTCTTCTATTTCTACTGCAATTGTATCTTGTTCTACACTTCTTAAGAAATCTGTTTTCGTTCCATCGTATACTAACATGCTTTAATCCTCATAATTTAAATCATTATCATTATAGCCATATGAAGTATTATAACAAGCCTATTATTTAGCTTCAAGAGACTTATTATATATCATTATATATTTTGGGCTTAAAAGAAAAATCTCATGTCTTGTACAAAACATGAGATTTTTATCGTTTTAATTTTCTTTAATGTCTTTTCTTAAGAATAATATGTGATACAATCCAATTTTCATATGCGTTCCTTATGATAATGTCGTCAACGTTACTAAAAAACTCTTTTTTATAGATGTCTCCTATTCGCAAGCTCCATCAACTCTCTCCATGTTAATGAGTTTCTTCGCTTTCCTTTTTTCAATGAGTAGCCATATCGCTCCACCTATAATGATAATTCCAATTATGTAGGTTAAGTAATTTGCCAGTCCCCAGTTATATGAACTGTTTGGTATCATTCCCCTGTCTTCGAAATCAAAGTGAATTATTTTAAATGTAAGCATTGCGAATAAGTCAAAAATCATTATTCCTATTGGCTTTTTGAGTATTGCCATTACATATGTAAGAAGCGCAAATAGGCCAAATATAACTATCACTACCACACTTGTTATACACGTTTCTCTTAGAATCCCTTGATTCGCTGCCTCTGACTGTATCATGATGTACTCTCCCAATGAGATATTTACTGCTTCCTTATTTGTCATTTTGATTTCTTCCACATAGAACGCTTCTCCATTTTGCATAAGATATTCCTTATAGTCGTCTTTTGCCGATGCATATGGAAATAACAACATTAGCAATAGGAATGCTCCACCAAAAAATGTGATTAGGAAAGGAATGCGTTGTGCCTTTTTCTGTGTTTTACTCATACAATTTTACCTCCTGTTTTTCATCAAGTTCTGCTATCAGTTTTTTTGCGCGTGCAATCAATGTTTCCAGCCTCTGATGTTCTTCCTTTAGAATCAAAAGCTGTTTTTCAAGCGATACCTTCACGATTGCATTGGGCGCGTCAAGTAACTCCTTAATTTCCCTTAGTTTAAAACCCAAGTCCTGAAACAATTTTATTTGCTTGATTCGATTTTTTTCTTTCTCCCCATATAGCAAATGCCCATACTTGTTTCTGTCCGTTGGCGATACTAAGTTCGCTTTTTCATAGCCTTGCACTATGCGCCTGGTTACACCTACCTCCTTGCAAATTTCCCTTAAAGTTTTTAGATTGTCCATCCATTACCTCCTTCTAGCCTAAGCCTGCACCTGCGGGGCAGTCAAAGACTTTTTTTAAAGTAGTTATTATTTCTAACACCACCTTAATAGGAGTTGTTTTTTTCGCGTGATGAATGTTACAACCACTTCTTTTACTTGCTTAAAAATTACTAAAAAAACTCCAGCGAAGCTTACTTTCACTGGAGTCTTGTTTTTCGATAAAGTTATTATGCCACCGGATCTACACAGCGTAAACAGCATAGCACTCACCCTTATCTATAGCACATCTATTAATTTTTCAACTGAAAAATGATTCGGATTCAAATACTTTTCGCCTTTTTCAATAAGCTCAAATGCATCAAAGTCAAATTCTATATTTTCATCATTCATGAAATCATCCTCTATCCAAACAACAGGCTCTAACATGTGTGGAATTCCCATCTTCCTATCTATATAAAATTCTTCTGCTTCAAATGAATTAACCGGAATATATATTAAGCCATACTCTTCTGTATCAGCCTGGAATTTAGCATACATGTCTGAACGAACAAATGCCACTGTATCATTTTCAGCGATATACGCAACAATATTTTCCTTTATCAAAGGCACTGAATCATAAAATCCTACTGTCGAATCATAGTATAGTGTCTTAACACATTCTCCGGAAGCTCCGCCTCCCGACAAGAAATAATTCCCTACCACTGCTTCCAATTTTCCGCAAAGAGAGAGTCTTTTGTCCATTGTCTTGTTTTGATTTATTCGCATAAAGTAATCGTTTATTCTCTTCATTTTACCTCCATGCTACAAATAGGTATTTCCGCATAACAAAGCCTGAATCTACAGTACATCCACCTTCACGGTCCGATTTTGCTCATTTAGCTTTTTTCCCGGGGAAGTAAGATACAGACTAAATCACAATATCTTTTTCTTTATATATTTTAAATAGTTCTTTTTAAAATCCCTCATATTGTCAAAAAATTCCATTTCGGAACGAGTAAAAGAATTGGTTTCAGCCTTTTCGGCTAGAAGTTCCATTGTGCAAATCAAGTCAGCAATCTGAAACAACTTATAGTCCACAGGTTTCACTTTACGGAATTCTACATGAGTATATAATGTACTGAATACCGATGTGAGAATTTTGGTGAGTTCAATCTGCCCATTTTCATAGTATATAATTACTTTGGAAAAGCTGTTCCAAAAGTCTTCATTACTTCGCAGTACATCAGCCAGTGCTTTAGATACTTTTGAAGTCATTGTTATAACATCTGGGCATTCACTTTTCTTTATCTTGACGCAGGAATACTGAAAATCAAGTCTACGAGCAAAGTTGAATAACGCATTGAATAAGCGTTTTCTCTCCTCTACTAAATCGTTTGCATACACAGATTCTCTCCTTATCAGTGAACTGTATGGATCGCGTGATGCTGGTATCCTAAGTTGGATAAATGGGCGTCAAAAATCTTTATATTTTCAGAAATATCAGTATTTTGAATATGAAAATGGCGGGGAAATTCCCCGCCGCTCGGTGGACCAGGGTCTTTCGACCAGCCCAAAAATCAACCACCGTTGATCTATATTCTATGTTAATTGTAAGAGAAATATTCGAGAAAGTCAATTTATTTCAAAAATACATTTGTTACAATACATCAAACTCAATAATCTGTATCATTTTATCCGAATGCTTAAACTTGGCTGAGTACTCTTCCACCCTGACAGCTTCAACGGGATTTTTTAAATGACCAGTTGATACTTTCTACATAGCTTAAAGCACCCGAATTTGGAAACGCATACATATAAAGAATCTAGCTTTCCATTTTCAGACACGAAAAAGGGCTCCCCGATTTCTTAGAAAGCCCTATAAATCTACCTCAAAAATTTTACCTCGAATATACTTCGCATTTCCTCGGCCGCGGCAGTCGCCGCTTAACGCTAAGCATAACAAAGCCCGGCAGCAAGTAAACTTGCTCCGGGCTTATTATGCTTATCTAAATCTTCTCGTTGTTAACGCGCAGATTACTCGATGATGCTAGCAACACGGCCTGAACCTACAGTACGTCCACCCTCGCGGATAGCGAATGTAAGACCCTGCTCCATAGCTACTGGATGGATAAGTTCGATAGTCATCTCTACGTTATCTCCAGGCATGCACATCTCAGTTCCTGCTGGTAACTGACATACACCTGTTACGTCTGTTGTTCTGAAGTAGAACTGTGGACGATAGTTGTTGAAGAATGGAGTATGACGTCCACCTTCGTCTTTGTTTAATACGTATACCTGAGCGGTAAATTTGGTGTGGCACTGTACAGAACCTGGTTTAACAAGAACCTGTCCACGTACGATCTGGTCACGGTTTACACCACGAAGTAATGCACCGATGTTATCACCAGCCATAGCTTCGTCTAACATCTTACGGAACATCTCGATACCAGTTACAACAGTCTTCTGGTTCTCTTCCTTGATACCAACGATTTCAAGCTCGTCGTTAAGGTGTAAGGTACCACGCTCTACTCTACCGGTAGCAACAGTACCACGACCTGTAATTGTGAATACGTCCTCTACAGGCATCAAGAAAGGTTTGTCTGTATCACGCTCTGGGTTTGGAATGTACTCATCAACAGTTGCCATTAATTCCATGATCTTGTCGCCCCATTCTCCGTTTGGATCTTCAAGAGCTTTAAGAGCAGAACCTTTAACGATTGGGCAATCTGTGAATTCATATTCCTCTAACTGCTCGGTGATTTCCATCTCTACTAATTCAAGTAACTCTGGATCATCAACCATGTCACATTTATTCATGAATACAACGATGTAAGGTACACCTACCTGACGAGACAATAAGATGTGCTCTTTTGTCTGAGCCATAACACCGTCAGTAGCAGCTACTACAAGAATAGCTCCGTCCATCTGAGCAGCTCCGGTAATCATGTTCTTAACGTAGTCAGCATGTCCTGGGCAGTCTACGTGAGCGTAGTGTCTGTTCTCTGTCTCATACTCAACGTGAGCGGTAGAGATAGTAATACCACGTTCTCTTTCTTCTGGAGCTTTATCGATATTCTCGAAATCTGTTGCAGAGTTACCAGCAACTCTCTCAGCAAGTACTTTTGTAATTGCTGCTGTTAAAGTAGTTTTACCATGGTCAACGTGTCCGATGGTACCAATGTTACAATGCGCTTTGTTTCTTTCAAATTTAGCCTTTGCCATTTTAAAACATCCTCCTTAAATTATGCCCTTTGGGGCGAATTATTTGGCTATTAACCTGACTGCTTTGATTATATAAAATAATCAAAGCTTTTTCAAGTTGTTTTTATTTGTCCTTTGAAGAAAGGACTTTCTCCTGTACGTTCTTTGGTACTGGCTCATATTTCTCGAAGAACATTGAGTAGTTACCACGTCCCTGAGTCTTAGAACGTAAGTCGGTAGAATATCCGAACATCTCAGCAAGAGGTACGAATCCACGTACAATCTTACCGCCGCCTAAGTCATCCATACCTTCGATACGTCCACGACGAGAGTTGATATCACCGATAACATCTCCCATGTATTCTTCCGGCATAGTTACTTCAACCTTCATGATTGGCTCAAGTAATACCGGTGAAGCTTTCTGCATAGCCTCTTTGAAACACATAGATCCAGCAATGTGGAATGCCATTTCAGAAGAGTCAACTTCATGGTAAGATCCGTCGTAAACGGTTGCATGAACACCTACTACAGGGAATCCACCTAAGCTACCAGCCTTAGTAGCTTCTTCGATACCTTCGCCAACTGCTGGGATGTATTCCTTAGGAATAGCACCACCGACAACTTCAGAGTCAAATTTGAATAATTCTTCTCCGTTGGCATCCATCGGCTCGAAACGTACTTTACAGTGTCCGTATTGTCCACGTCCACCAGACTGTTTTGCATATTTGTATTCTTGATCAACCGGCTTGGTAAAGGTTTCTTTGTATGCTACCTGAGGAGCACCTACGTTTGCTTCTACTTTGAACTCGCGAAGCAGACGATCAACGATGATCTCTAAGTGTAACTCACCCATACCTGCGATGATTGTCTGACCTGTTTCCTGATCAGTATGAGCACGGAATGTAGGATCTTCTTCTGCAAGTTTTGCAAGAGCTTCACCCATTTTACCCTGTCCGGCTTTTGTCTTAGGCTCGATAGCAAGCTCGATAACCGGTTCCGGGAATTCCATTGACTCTAAGATAACCGGATGCTGCTCGTCACAGATGGTATCACCAGTTGTAGTAAATTTGAAACCTACTGCTGCTGCGATATCACCGGAGTAAACGATGTCAAGCTCGGCTCTCTTATTTGCATGCATCTGAAGGATACGTCCTACACGTTCCTTCTTATTCTTGGTTGCATTTAATACATAAGATCCTGACTTCATAGTACCTGAGTACACACGGAAGTAAGCAAGCTTACCTACGAATGGGTCAGTCATAATCTTGAATGCTAATGCTGAGAATGGTTCGTCATCGGAAGAATGTCTTTCCATTTCGTTACCATCCATGTCTGTTCCCTTAATTGCAGGGATATCAATTGGTGAAGGCATGAATTCGATAACAGCATCAAGCAACTTCTGTACACCTTTGTTTCTGTAAGCTGTACCACAGCATACAGGAACTGCTGTACATTCACAAGTTCCTTTTCTTAATGCGGCTTTCAATTCATCAACAGATGGTTCTTCACCTTCTAAATACATCATCATTAAATCGTCGTCTAATTCGCAGATTTTCTCTACTAATTCCTGACGATATAATTCTGCATCATCTGCCATATCTGCCGGAATATCAACGATAGAAATGTCATCACCCTTATCATCGTTGTAGATGTAGGCTTTCATCTCAAACAAATCGATAATTCCTTTGAATTCTTCTTCTTTACCGATTGGTAATTGAATGCAGATTGCATTTTTTCCTAATCTTGTACGAATCTGATCAACAGCTCCGTAGAAGTTTGCACCTAAGATGTCCATCTTATTGATGAATGCCATTCTTGGTACATTGTAAGTGTCAGCCTGACGCCATACGTTCTCAGACTGTGGCTCAACTCCGCCCTTTGCACAGAATACGCCGACAGCGCCGTCCAATACACGAAGTGAACGCTCTACTTCTACCGTAAAGTCTACGTGTCCCGGGGTATCAATGATGTTGATACGATGCTCTAATGCGCCCGGTTTTGCTTTACAGTTCTCCTGTAAAGTCCAGTGACAGGTAGTAGCGGGTGAAGTAATTGTGATACCTCTTTCCTGTTCCTGCTCCATCCAGTCCATGGTTGCAGTTCCTTCATGAGTATCACCAATCTTATAGTTAACACCGGTATAATAAAGAATACGCTCTGTTGTGGTAGTTTTACCAGCATCAATATGCGCCATAATACCGATATTTCTGGTTCTCTCTAATGGATATTCTCTTCCAGCCAAGGTTTTTTCCTCCTATTAGAATCGATAATGAGCAAAAGCTTTGTTTGCTTCTGCCATCTTGTGCATGTCTTCTTTTCTCTTTACGGCTGCACCTGTGTTATTAGCTGCATCCATAATTTCGTTAGCCAGTCTTTCTTCCTGGGTCTTCTCGCCTCTTGCGCGGGAGAAATTAGTTAACCAACGAAGTGCTAAAGCCTGACGACGGTCCGGACGAACTTCGATCGGTACCTGATAGGTTGCTCCACCAATACGTCTTGCTTTTACTTCGAGAGCTGGCATAACATTATTCATTGCTTCTTCGAATACTTCAAGAGCAGGTTTTCCTGTCTTGTCTTCTACTCTAGCAAATGCACCATATACAATCTTCTGTGCTACACCTTTTTTACCATCTAACATAATGTTATTGATAAGTTTGGTAACCACTTTGTTGTTGTACAATGGATCTGCTAGAACGTCTCTTTTTTGAGTATGTCCTTTACGTGGCACGTTACTTCCCTCCTTAATCATCTATTATTTTTTGTTTCGATTAATTCAACGGTACTCACATGTGTCTTTCTAATGTGTTCGTGCGGAATCTATCTTCCTCAAAGTGAATTCATATAATCCCAACACTAACCTTTTTAGTTCTGTTTGTGATACTATTGTCTGCTAAATAAATTATTTAGCTGCTTTTGGTCTCTTAGCACCATACTTAGAACGAGCCTGTTTTCTGTTAGCAACACCTGCGGTATCCAATGTACCACGGATGATGTGATAACGTGTACCTGGTAAGTCTTTTACTCTACCACCACGAATCAAAACAACGCTATGCTCCTGTAAGTTGTGGCCTTCTCCCGGAATGTAAGATGTTACTTCGATTCCGTTTGAAAGACGTACTCTGGCGATCTTTCTAAGAGCTGAGTTAGGTTTCTTAGGAGTTGCTGTCTTAACAGCGGTACAAACACCTCTCTTCTGTGGAGAAGAAGTATTGATTGGTCTCTTCTGTAAAGAGTTGTAGCTCTTCTGAAGTGCAGGTGCTGTAGACTTCTTAACAGTTGTCTGACGTCCTTTTCTTACTAACTGGTTGAATGTTGGCATTATTTTCACCTCCTGTAATTAATTTGTTTTTGCGCATTTGTATGCACGCTAAACTATTATATAAGCATATTTTTCAGTTGTCAAGAAAAAACCGCAGAAATCTGCGGTTTTTTCTATAACGCTATTCTTATTAAAGTTCTGCCACCTCAATGGTCGGAATAAATTCCTGTCCCTCCGGGAATGTATACCCTTCCGTCTTATATTCCTCCTCCGCAGTTGCAACGTTGTCACTGTCAAGGCAAATATTACGATATCTCTTCATACCGGTACCTGCAGGAATCAGTTTTCCAATGATTACATTTTCTTTCATACCAATCAACGGGTCGACTTTTCCTTTGATTGCTGCTTCCGTAAGAACTTTTGTTGTTTCTTGGAAGGATGCAGCAGATAAGAAAGAGTTTGTTGCTAGTGAAGCCTTGGTAATACCAAGTAATACTTGGGAACCAACTGCAAGTTCTTTTCCTTCTGCTTCTAACTGTTCGTTCAATTCTAAGAAATCAAGCGCATCTACCATACTGCCCGGTAATAAATCAGAATCTCCGTTTTCTTCTACGCGAATCTTCTGAAGCATCTGACGAACAATCAACTCAATATGCTTATCGTTGATATCTACACCTTGCAGACGGTATACTCTTTGTACTTCACGAAGCATGTAATCCTGTACTGCACGCACACCTTTGATTTTTAAGATGTCATGCGGATTTACAGAACCTTCTGTAAGTTCATCACCTGCTTCCAATACAGCTCCATCCATAATCTTGATTCTGGAACCATACGGAATTAAATAAGTTTTTGTCTCACCCGTTTCGTTGTTTGTTACAACAACTTCACGTTTCTTCTTGGTATCTTTAATCGTTGCTACACCACCAAATTCGGTAATGATTGCAAGACCTTTTGGCTTACGAGCCTCAAAGATTTCCTCTACACGAGGAAGACCTTGTGTAATATCATTACCAGCAACACCACCGGTATGGAATGTTCTCATGGTAAGCTGTGTACCCGGCTCACCGATGGATTGTGCTGCAATAATACCAATTGCTTCACCAACCTGTACTGCCTGACCAGTTGCCATGTTAGCTCCGTAACATTTTGCACAGACTCCCATATGAGAACGGCAAGTTAAGATAGTACGGATTTTTACTTTATCAATGCTATTTCCATTTGCATCCACACCGTTGCTAAGAATTGCTTCTGCACGTCTTGGTGTAATCATATGGTTTGCCTTTACGATGATATTACCCTCTTTATCGCAAATGGTCTCACATGCAAAACGTCCGGTAATACGGTCTTTTAAGCTTTCGATTTCTTCTTTTCCTTCCATGAATGCGGTTACTACCATTCCCGGAATCTCACGGTCGGTTCCCGCGCAACAATCAGATTCACGAACAATCATATGCTGTGATACGTCAACCAAACGTCTGGTCAAATATCCGGAATCGGCGGTACGAAGTGCCGTATCGGACAAACCTTTACGTGCTCCGTGCGCTGACATGAAGTATTCCAATACGTCAAGACCTTCACGGAAGTTTGATTTGATTGGCAACTCGATGGTTCTACCGGTTGTATCAGCCATCAAACCACGCATACCTGCTAACTGCTTAATCTGTTTATCAGAACCACGGGCTCCGGAGTCAGCCATCATGAAGATGTTGTTGTACTTATCAAGACCGTCTAACAATGCTGTTGTCAGCTCGTCGTCAGTCTCTTTCCAAGTTTCAACAACTTCTTTATAACGCTCTTCCTCGGTAATCAAACCACGTTTGAACTGTTTTGTAATTTTGTCTACTGTATTCTGTGCATCCTCAATCATCTGAGGTTTCTGAGGCGGAACGGTCATATCTGAAATCGATACGGTCATTGCTGCCTGTGTAGAATACTTATACCCCATTGCTTTGATGTCATCCAAAACTTCTGCTGTCTTGGTTGCACCATGGATATTAATTACTTTCTCTAAAATCTGTTTGATTTGTTTCTTGCCAACGTGGAAATCTACTTCTAAACGAAGTGCATTTTCCGGATCGTTTCTATCTACAAATCCAAGATCCTGAGGAATGATTTCGTTGAAAATCAAAAGACCAAGTGTGGTCGGAATAAATCCTGCTTTTACGCTTCCATCTTCAAGTGTTGCAGTACGATATACATAAATGGTCTGGTGAAGTGTAATCTCGCCATTTTCGTATGCAAGCAACGCTTGATTCATATTACCGAAATGATATCCGAACAAATCCATCGGCGTACAAAGAATGCGACGATTATTATCTGTCACGTCCTCAAACCAAATCATGTCATAAAGACCCAATTCACTCTTTCCTGTTTTTGCATCCGGAGTTGTTAATTTCTTCAGCTCTTCCAAATCGCTATAAACAGTATCAGATACCGAAACTGCATCTTTTTGGTCTACGCGGTTTGCAAGCTTCTTCATGGTGAGATAGTAAACACCAAGAACCATATCCTGCGAAGGCACTGCTACTGGTCCACCATCGGACGGTTTCAACAGGTTGTTTGGCGATAGTAACATAAATCTGCATTCCGCCTGTGCCTCTACAGAAAGAGGGAGATGAACTGCCATCTGGTCACCATCGAAGTCTGCGTTGAACGCGGTACATACAAGCGGATGAAGCTTGATCGCTTTTCCTTCTACAAGGATAGGTTCAAACGCCTGGATACCTAATCTATGAAGAGTAGGAGCACGGTTTAACATAACCGGATGCTCTTTAATAACTTCTTCTAATACATCCCAAACTTCCGGCTGAAGTCTTTCTACCATTTTCTTTGCGCTCTTGATGTTATGTGCGGTTCCTCTTGCCGCAAGTTCTTTCATAACGAATGGCTTGAATAATTCGATTGCCATTTCTTTTGGAAGACCACACTGATAGATTTTTAATTTTGGCTCTACGCAGATAACGGAACGCCCGGAATAGTCAACACGCTTTCCAAGTAAGTTCTGACGGAAACGTCCACCCTTACCTTTTAACATATCAGATAAGGATTTAAGCGCTCTGTTTCCAGGTCCTGTTACCGGGCGTCCACGACGACCATTGTCAATTAAAGCATCTACTGCTTCCTGTAACATACGTTTTTCGTTACGAACAATAATGTCCGGCGCTCCTAAATCAAGGAGTCTTCTCAAACGATTGTTGCGGTTAATGATTCTTCTATATAAATCATTTAAGTCAGATGTTGCAAAACGTCCACCATCTAATTGAACCATTGGACGTAAATCCGGAGGAATAACCGGAATTACATTCATAATCATCCATTCCGGTTTGTTGCCGGATTCACGGAATGCTTCGATTACTTCTAATCTTTTGATAATACGAGCACGTTTCTGTCCTGTTGCATTTTCAAGCTCGGCTTTCAGCTCTTCGGAATCTTTCTCCAAATCAATGGTTGCAAGCAATTCATGAATCGCTTCTGCTCCCATTCCAACACGGAACTCGCTACCATACTGTTCTCTTGCTTCCTGATACTCTGCTTCTGAAAGAATCTGTTTGTATCCTAATGAAGTATCCCCTGCATCAAGTACAATGTAAGATGCAAAATACAATACTCTTTCTAGTACACGTGGAGATAAATCAAGGATTAACCCCATACGAGATGGAATTCCCTTGAAATACCAGATGTGGGAAACAGGCGCTGCAAGCTCAATGTGTCCCATACGTTCTCTACGAACGCTGGATTTGGTAATTTCTACACCACAGCGATCACAGACAACGCCTTTATAGCGAATTTTCTTATATTTGCCGCAATGACATTCCCAGTCTTTGGTTGGTCCGAAAATTTTCTCACAGAACAAACCGTCTTTTTCCGGTTTTAATGTTCTGTAATTGATTGTCTCTGGTTTTTTCACTTCGCCATGAGACCATTCACGGATTTTCTCAGGGGATGCTAATCCAATCTGAATTGCATCAAACTGCATTGCCTGGTTTGTGTCTTTGTTATTGTTTTCTGGCATTTATGGCACTCCCTTCCTTATTCTTCATCCATGAGGTCATCGTCTGCATCTCCGTAAAAGTCTTCTTCTTCTACTTCAATGTCAACAAGCTCCTCATTTTCTGCATCAAATTCTTGTTTGGTAAATCCATGCTGTTCAAATGACTCACTGTCTTCGAATGCATAGTCTTTATCATTCCCAATGATTGCATTGATATCTGTATTGCCATATTCGCTAGTCTCGATGAGTTCTACTTCCTGTCTTTCTTCATCCAATACTTTTACGTCCAGACCAAGTGACTGTAACTCTTTCAAAAGTACTTTGAATGATTCCGGAATTCCAGGTTCAGGAATATTGTCACCTTTGATGATTGCTTCATAAGTCTTCACACGACCAACAACATCATCTGA
Source organism: Lachnospiraceae bacterium (assembly GCA_045531055.1). Classification (GTDB taxonomy): domain Bacteria; phylum Bacillota; class Clostridia; order Lachnospirales; family Lachnospiraceae; genus Roseburia. The sequence continues at coordinate 74,698 of JAZSDG010000024.1, forward strand.
CTTCACGGTCAAAATTTCCTGTAAGGTGTAAGCAGCACCGTATGCTTCGAGGGCCCAAACCTCCATCTCTCCGAAACGCTGTCCACCGAACTGAGCTTTACCTCCAAGCGGTTGCTGCGTTACTAATGAGTAAGGTCCTGTGGAACGTGCATGTATCTTATCGTCAACCAAGTGATGCAGTTTCAGATAATGCATGTGTCCAATGGTAACTTTTCCATCAAAATATTCACCGGTTCTACCGTCGCGAAGCTGTACTTTACCATCGCGTGAAATCGGTACACCTTTCCAAACTTCTCTATGTGCTCTGTTTTCAGATAAATAGTTCATAACATCTTCTAGAAGAACATCTTTATACTTATCATAGAAAGTCTCTTCCCCTTCACTTGCTTCTGATGCGTCAAATGGCATATTTGCATAATCATTTGCAAGCTCTAAAGTGTCTTGAATATCAATCTCTTTTGCTCCGTCGAATACCGGAGTTTCAATGTTAAATCCTAATGCTTTTGCTGCAAGACTTAAGTGAATCTCAAGAACCTGACCAATATTCATACGGGAAGGTACGCCCAATGGATTAAGTACAATATCAAGTGGGCGACCATTCGGAAGGAATGGCATATCTTCTACCGGAAGTACACGGGAAACGACACCCTTGTTACCGTGACGACCAGCCATCTTATCACCAACTGAGATTTTTCTCTTCTGCGCAATATAAATACGAACCGACTGATTTACCCCCGGAGATAATTCGTCTCCGTTTTCTCTGGTAAATACTTTTGCATCTACTACAATACCATAAGCACCATGTGGCACCTTCAAAGAAGTATCACGCACTTCTCGTGCTTTTTCTCCAAAAATTGCGCGAAGAAGTCTCTCTTCTGCAGTAAGCTCTGTCTCACCCTTTGGAGTAACTTTACCGACCAGAATATCCCCTGCACGAACTTCTGCACCAACACGGATAATTCCTCTTTCATCCAGGTCTTTTAATGCATCATCACCAACACCCGGAACATCTCTTGTGATTTCTTCCGGTCCAAGTTTGGTATCACGGGATTCTACTTCATATTCTTCAATATGAACAGATGTATAAACATCATATTCTACCAAACGCTCACTTAATAATACAGCATCCTCGTAGTTATATCCTTCCCATGTCATGAAACCAATTAATGGATTTTTGCCAAGTGCCAACTCGCCATTATCTGTAGAAGGTCCATCTGCGATTACCTCGCCCGCTTCTACCTTCTGACCTTTGAAAACGATAGGTCTTTGGTTGTAGCAGTTAGACTGGTTACTGCGAGAGAATTTAGTCAAATGATATTCTCTGCGATTTCCATCTTCTTCTTTTATAATGATACGGTTTGATTCTGCTTTTTCAACAATTCCCGCATTTTCTGCAACAACACAAACTCCAGAGTCAACAGCTGCTTTTGTCTCCATACCGGTACCAACAACCGGTGCTTCCGTAGTAAGAAGCGGGACAGCCTGACGCTGCATGTTGGATCCCATGAGTGCACGGTTTGCATCGTCGTTCTGTAAGAACGGAATCAACGCAGTTGCTACGGAGAATACCATCTTCGGAGATACGTCCATATAATCAAATGCTGTCTTATCGTATTCCTGTGTCTCGTCCAGATAACGTCCGGATACGGAATTACGTACAAAATGACCATCTGCATCTAATTTCTCGTTTGCTTGTGCAACGTGGAAATTATCTTCTTCATCCGCAGTCATATAGACTACTTCGTCTGTAACGCGAGGATTCTTTGGATCCGTCTTGTCAATCTTACGATATGGTGCCTCTACGAAACCGTATTCATTAATTCTTGCATAACATGCAAGAGAGTTGATAAGACCGATGTTCGGACCTTCCGGCGTCTCAATCGGGCACATACGCCCATAGTGAGAATAATGTACGTCTCGAACCTCGAAACCTGCACGATCTCTGGAAAGACCACCTGGTCCTAATGCAGATAAACGTCTCTTATGGGTCAACTCACCTAACCGGTTGTTCTGATCCATAAACTGTGACAACTGAGAAGAACCAAAAAATTCTTTCACCGCTGCTGTAACCGGTTTGATATTAATTAAACTTTGAGGAGAAATCCCCTCTAAGTCCTGAGTAGTCATTCTTTCTCGAACCACACGCTCCAAACGGGAAAGTCCAATACGATATTGATTCTGTAACAACTCACCTACGGCACGAATACGTCGGTTACCCAAGTGATCAATATCGTCATCGTGTCCAATCCCCCATTCCAAATGCATATTGTAGTTGATGGATGCGAAGATATCCTCTTTGGTAATATGCTTCGGAATCAAATCGGTGATTTCTCTCTTAATTGCTTCAATACGTTCTTCAAGCGAAGCATATTCTTCCATAATCTGTGCAAGTACCGGATAGTAAACCAGTTCTGTTACACCGATTTCTCTTGGATTCTCGATTTCCGGAATCCATGCTTTGATGTCGACCATCATAGAAGAAAGTACTTTAACATTTCTGGATTCTGTCTGAATCCATACGGCCGGAACTGCAGCATTTTGAATCTGTTCTGCGAGTTCTCTTGTCGCAGTTGTTCCCGCTGTTGCAAGAACTTCTCCGGTAGAAGGATCGATTACATCTTCTGCCAAAACATGTCCGTTAATACGATTCTTGAAAGCCAATTTCTTGTTGAATTTATAGCGACCAACCTTCGCCAAATCATATCTTCTCGGATCAAAGAACATTGCCGTAATCAAGCTTTCTGCGCTTTCTACAGAAAGTGGCTCACCCGGACGAATCTTCTTATATAATTCTAAAAGACCAGCCTCAAAACTACCTTGTGGCTCTCTCTCAGTAATAGCAGGATCCTTTGCAAGAGATGCAAGAATCTTTGGTTCTTCTCCAAACATCTCTAAAATCTCTTGATTTGTTCCCACACCAAGTGCACGTAACAATACCGTAATCGGCACTTTACGTGTTCTATCTACTCTAACACTAAAAACGTCATTGGAATCCGTCTCATATTCCAACCATGCTCCACGATTCGGAATTACAGTACAAGAATACAGCGTCTTACCTACTTTATCATGAGTAATACCATAATAGATACCCGGAGAACGAACCAACTGGCTAACGATAACTCGCTCCGCACCGTTAATCACAAATGTTCCGGTCTCTGTCATAAGAGGAAGATCACCCATGAAAATTTCATGCTCATTAATCTCATCTGTCTCTTTGTTATGAAGTCTTACCTTCACTTTTAAAGGAGCTGCGTAAGTTGCATCTCTTTCCTTACACTCCGGAATTGTATATTTTACATCGTCTTCGCATAATGTAAAATCAACAAAATCCAAACTCAAATGACCGCTGTAATCAGCAATTGGAGAGATATCCGCAAACGCTTCTTTCAGACCTTCGTCTAAAAACCACTGATAAGAGTCCTTCTGAACTTCAATCAGATTCGGCATCTGCAATACCTCTTTTTGTCTTGAGTAACTCATACGCATGCCTTTTCCAGCCGGAACTGGACGTATTCTGTTTTTCTCCATCGACGTTTCACCTCTCGTTTTTATTATCTAGAACCGCTATTTATCAAGGTTTTTCCTTAAAAAGGGCGCGACTAAGCCCATTGCACCACAATAGTGCAACCTATACTATACATCAAATTTCTTTTTTATGCAAGAAAATTTTGCATTTTTTTGAAATTTTTTTACATATTCGAAAAACTTCAAAATGTTTCACATTTTTCAGGCGCGGGCAGTCACTCCATCCACCCAGTCGCGAAAGCAACGAGACGCTCTCTCAAAAATGCTTTGCATTTTTTCGGGCGCGGGCAGTCACCGAATACAAAAAAGAGTCGCTTCGGCAAATAAATTTGCCCAGCGACCCTTTTTTTGTATTCTTCTCGTTGCTTTCGCGACTATTTTAAAGTTACTTTTGCGCCTTCAGCCTCAAGTTTAGCTTTGATATCATCAGCGATTGCTTTGTCAGCCTGCTCTTTTACAATCTTTGGAGCGTTGTCTACAACGTCTTTTGCTTCTTTTAAGCCAAGACCTGTTAACTCACGTACTACTTTGATAACCTTAACTTTGTTAGGACCAACTTCAGTCAACTCTACGTCAAACTCAGTTTTCTCCTCAGCTGCTGCTTCTCCACCAGCTGCTGCTGCAACTACAACACCTGCTGCTGCAGATACACCAAACTCTTCTTCACAAGCTTTTACAAGTTCATTTAACTCTAATACACTTAACTCTTTGATAGCATCAATAAATTCTGCTGTTGTTAATTTTGCCATTTTATTTTCCTCCATTTAATATTTGATATTTTAAAATTATTCTGCTTCGGTTTCAGTTGCTTCTTCAGCCGGAGCTTCTGCTTCTGCAGGAGTCTCTTCTGCTGCAACTACTTCCTCAGCCGGCGCCGCTTCTACTTCTGCGTCTGCTGCGCCACCTTTTTCTGCGATCTGATTAAGAACGCGAGCAAGATTTGTAACAGGGGACTGTAAGCTTCCAAGTAATTTGGAAAGAAGTACTTCTCTGCTTGGAACTGCTGCAATTGCTTTCATTCCTTCTGCGTCATAGTAAGTTCCTTCAACTACACCTGCTTTAATTTCTAATTTTGGAGCTTTCTTAGCAAACTCAGCTAATATTCTAGCCGGTGCTGTAGCATCCTCTGCAGAAACTGCAAATGCGCTTGGTCCTTCAAGTACATCTCTTAAGTTTTCAAATTCAGTTCCTTCTACTGCACGGCTTACTAAAGTATTTTTATATACTTTGTAAGAAACGCCAGCTTCTCTTAACTGTTTACGCAACTGTGTGTCTTCTGCAACAGTAAGTCCGCGGTAGTCAACAACTACTACTGACTGTGCGTCTTTGATAACTTCAGAAATCTCCTGTACGATAGGCTGTTTCAATTCTACTTTTGCCACGATTCGTGCACCTCCTTATTTTATTTTGCATAAAAGACGTGAGGTATATATGTCTCTATTAGAAACAAAGAAACCTCTCTGCCTGCTGACAGAGAGGTACAAGTCATTTTAGATAAGATGATATCTCATCGTAAAATTCCCTCGGTAGGTCACTTGGTTACGCCTTACGGCACCTACTGTCTTCGGCAATATGCTTTGCAATTATATCAAACTAGTTTACGGATGTCAATTACTTTTTCCGCAAAACGTACTTGCTTTGGATAGGTCTAACTACATTTTCTACAAGCTTAAATTACTGAGTAATTTTAACTACGTTTAATTTCACACCAGGTCCCATTGTAGATGCTAATACTGCACTCTTAATGTACTGACCCTTTAAGCTAGCAGGTTTTGCTTTATTAATTGCACCCATAAGAGCCTGGAAGTTGTCGTCTAACTGTTCATTGGTAAAAGATGCTTTTCCAACTGGCACGTGGATAATATTGGTTTTGTCCAAACGATACTCAATCTTACCAGCTTTGATGTCGTTAACAGCTTTGGTTACGTCCATAGTAACAGTTCCAGCTTTTGGGTTTGGCATTAAGCCTTTTGGTCCAAGAACACGTCCCAAACGACCAACAACACCCATCATATCAGGTGTAGCAACAACAACATCGAAGTCTAACCATCCTTCGTTCTGGATCTTCGGAATCAATTCCTCTCCTCCAACGTAGTCAGCTCCAGCTGCCTGTGCTTCATCTAATTTAGTTCCCTTTGCGAAAACTAATACCTTAACTGTTTTACCTGTTCCGTGTGGTAATACTACCGCACCACGGATCTGCTGTTCTGCATGACGACCATCACAACCGGTTCTGACATGAAGTTCGATTGTCTCGTCAAATTTTGCTGTAGCATTTTTCTTTACAATTTCAATTGCTTCCGCAACATCATATTGAGCAGTTTTATCAAATGCCTTTACAGCGTCCTGATATTTCTTTCCTCTTTTCATGAATAATAACCTCCTGTGGTTTTATCGGGAGAGGTCCCTCCCACTCATTTAACATTTCTAAATAAAAATATTTCGGGTCTAGTCAACGACTTCAACACCCATTGATCTTGCAGTACCTGCAATCATACTCATAGCAGCTTCTAAAGAAGCAGCGTTTAAGTCCGGCATTTTCAACTCAGCGATTTCCTGAACCTGAGCTTTCGTAATTTTTGCAACTTTATTCTTGTTTGGCTGTCCAGAACCTGATTTAATGTTGCATGCCTTCTTAATTAATACCGGTGCAGGCGGAGTTTTAGTTACAAAGCTAAAACTTCTGTCTGAATATACAGTAATAACAACAGGGATGATCATGTCTCCCTGATCTGCTGTTTTTGCATTAAACTGTTTTGTAAACTCTGCAATGTTTACACCGTGCTGACCAAGAGCCGGTCCAACTGGAGGAGCAGGTGTTGCTTTTCCAGCAGGAATCTGCAGTTTAATATATCCTTCTACTTTCTTTGCCATTTGGATTTGCCTCCTTAATTCATTTTCTTAACATCTGCGAAACTTACTTCAACCGGTGTCTCGCGACCGAACAGCTCTACATTGATAGTAACTGTCTGCTTGTGATGATTCATAGAAGTAATCACACCGCAAGTATCTTTCCAGACACCGCCGATAACAACAATCATATCACCTTCATCAAAATCAACCACAACGTTTTCGGACTTAATTCCTAAAGGTCTCATCTCAGCATCCGTGAGTGGTACCGGCTTGCTTCCCGGACCTACGAATCCGGTTACGCCTCTGGTATTTCTTACAACATACCATGTATCGTCATTCATAACCATATGAATCAACACATAGCCCGGAAACATCTTCTTGGAGACCTGTTTCTTAACACCATTCTTCATTTCCGTTACATCTTCCATCGGAACACGAACTTCTAAAATTTGGTCTTCAAGATGTCTGTTCTCAATTGTCTTATCAATGTTTGCTTTGACTTTGTTCTCATAACCTGAATAGGTATGAACTACATACCAGTTTGCCTCTGCCATAATCACTTTGCCTCCGTCTAAAATTTCAAACCAATAAGGAAAATTACGCCTTGATGAATAAACCAATCCAGCAACGCAATAATCAGCCCGGTAACTACCGAAACAGCAACTACCGCTATAGTCTGTCTTGCAAGTGATTTCTGGTCAGGCCAGATAATCTTACGAAACTCTGCCTTCAGACCGGTAAACCAGCTCTTCTTTGGAGCCTTTTCAATTTTCTCGGTTTGTCCCATGTTTTCACTCCTTCACTCGCCTTGGACTATTTTGTTTCCTTGTGTACTGTATGAGTCTTACAGAATCTACAGTATTTCTTGGTTTCCATTCTGTCCGGATGAGTTTTTTTGTCCTTTGTCATGTTGTAATTACGACGCTGACACTCTGTGCAAGCTAATGTAATTCTTGTACGCACAACTTCCACCTCCGTTTAAATTCTTTGTTTTGTTTCCGCCCATAAAAATGGGCATAAAAAAAAGACCTATTTCCAAGCCTAAATAATATAGCACAATCTGTCTAGTGCGTCAATATTTTTTTCTAAAATAGTAATTTAAAATGAATTTACCACAAAATATTGTGTTTTTCAACATTTTCTTGTATTATTTAGTTGTTGTCTTTTTATTTTATACACGCTATAATATAAGTGTATAAATGGATTTATTATGCACCCCGTGCGTTCTTGCACATTTCAAGGAAGAAAGGAGGGGAATCTTATGGCTAAGATTGACAGCGCCTATGACTATTATGTCTCAACGTATGGCAATCAAAAAGCATCGCGCTATGACTCTCATAAGAAGAGCGATCTGCGCAAAATATACAATCACATTGTAAAATCAAATAAAGAATCTCCTCTGTACAAGATTTCCAATGTTGAGGATGCCAAACGGTATGCAATTGATATTAAAGAAAATGCAAAGTCCATTCAAAATGTGGTTGCATCTCTTTCGGACCGATATGGTGGATTTTCGGATTCTTTCCAAAAGAAGGTTGCCATATCTTCTGATGAAAATACCGTAGAAGTGAAATACATTGGAGATGGCAATGAGCATAATCCAACAGATGAATTTGATATACAGATTCACCGACTCGCCAAGCCGCAGATTAACGTTGGTAATTACCTGAAAGATGATTCCCTGTTTTTAACTCCGGGGACATATTCTTTTGATTTAAACACGAATAGCTCGTCCTACGAGCTTCAATATAATGTAAATCCGGGCGAGACAAATCTGGATGTAATTACGAAGCTTTCCAATTTAATTAATAACTCGAACCTTGGATTGACAGCAGAGATTCGCAAGAACGACGCTGCTTCAAGTGCTTTGGCATTGACTTCACACCAGACAGGACTTAGTTCTGAAGAATCGTATCTGTTTTCGATTGCACCGGGAACAAACCCTGACTCAATTAAGGCAATGGATTTATTAGGAATTCATAATATCTTAAGCCCCGCTAGTAATTCCGACTTCCTATTAAATGGAACTCCGCAATCATCTTTATCAAATACATTTACGATTAATAACGCATTTGAATTAACATTAAAACAGGAAAGCCCGAATGGCATTCCATCCAAAATCGGATTTAAGGCAAGCACGGACGCCGTTGCGGACAATATTCAGACTCTTGTGGATGCTTACAATGGAATGTTGCAAACCGCAGAGAACTATTTGCACAATAGCACAAGCCAGGCGAACCGCCTGTTAGGTGATATGGCCTCCATTTCCAGAGGGCACAAATCTGAATTAGAATCCATTGGTCTTATGGTTGCGGATAACGGCTCCATTCATATTGACCGCGACATTCTTTCGGATGCAATTTCTCCGAACCGTGCGGATGCAACTTTCCAAACACTTACACGTTTTAAGGACAATGTTGGTTCCAAAGCAGAAAGCGCCGCTATCAATCCAATGCGATATGTCGATAAAGTCGTTGTGGCCTATAAGAACCCCGGACGTAATTTTGCAGCACCTTATATCAGCTCCATTTATTCCGGATTAATGCTTGATAATTACATATAAAAATTAGGGTTCTAAAATAAATGTTGGGGTGACGAACAATTAATGTTCGCCTCCCCAACATTTTTGTTTTATAGTAAAAGAAAAACCTCCCAGTGCCAGTCGCCAAACCAATCACTAGGAGGTGCAATCAAATGCATAATCATTGT
>JAZSDG010000023.1:0-3498 GCA_045531055.1 Lachnospiraceae bacterium
ATCAGTAAGATCCCCTGCATAACCAATAAGGTCATTTCCTTGTGAGCTAAGCTCTTCTGGTGTTACTCTAATACTTGCCATTTGTTTCTTCTCCTTTCAAATAATATGTATAGCAAACAGTTTTACACTGTAATGCTCTATTATAATTTGGTTTTCTCAATATGATTTGTTACTAAATCATCATACTTTTTTGCTGCCTCTAAAAGAATCGTATTTAGTGTATCCAACAAATCTGCATACTTATCGATATTTTCTTTCCAGTTTGTCTCAGCCATTTTATGAAAAGCACTTCCTGCCGGAGTTGTCCATCCGCTTTCTTTTAGTTCAGCTAAGCAAGTGTCCAATTTCTCTGACATATCTCTGAGATCTTCCGCAATATTTCCATAGCGATTTCCATACTCTCGAAATATTCCCGTATCAAAAGCCAGATCTGTGTTTCCTTCATATGCTAATGCCATATTACTCACCTACACTTTCTTTCTTTGGTCGTAACTCCGGCTTAATGTTATATGCTTTCTCTAACTCTTCATCAGCCAGTGCCTTTCTTTCCTGAATACGATAAATATCAGCCCGAACCATATGTACTTCTGCAACTTTATCCGTAAGGCCGGCAATAAAGTCAAGCATTTCTAAAGCCTTATCATACTCTTCCATATCTTTTAAGCACATTGCTCGATATAGATAAATATCAATCGCTTCCGGTCTTTGCAATGTAGCAAGACGATAAATTGCATTTGCCTCTTTGTAAAGCGCTTTCGCTTCCTCTATCTTGCCTAACTGCTTATTGCAAAATGGTTTGTAATATAATGCCGCATAATAATACAAGTCTTCACGGTCTTCTTTCACCATTTCAACTGCCTGCTCTAAAGCTTTCTCGTAATCCGGTTCTACCAAATACAAGTTCATAAGCATGAATCGAGCCTCATTATCAAAACCATCATCTGCTTCTGTTTCTATACACTGCTTGCAACATTCAATTGCCTTATCCGCCACTCCTTTTTCTGCCCAGATTTGGCCTTCCAACAATGTGAACAGACGCTTCGCGTCCGCAAAATATTTCATTGATTTTGCAGATTCAATGACCTTAATTGCCTCATCCAGTTTCTCTGCTATGGAAAGGGCTTTCGCATAATCATACAAAAGTTCCGAATCCTCCGGAAATCTTTCTGACGCAGCTTTTGCAAAAACGATTGCCTCTTCATATTCTTTTCTTTGCATAAGAAGATTTGTTTTAATGTGATATCCATCAAACATTTCCGGTGCTTTTGCCAACAACTCATCTGTCGTCTCGTTTGCCTTATCCAACATGTTTAATCGAACTAAAACAGAAATCTTTTTGACCATATAATCCGGCCTGGACGGATTCTTTACGCATGCCTTTTGGAAATATCTAAGAGCCATATTGTCGTCATTCATATGCTCATATGCCATTCCCATGAAGAACATCATTTCATCATTATCAAATCCTTCATTAATTGCAAGATTATAATTCTCAAGTCCTTCATGAAGTTCATTGTTCATAAAGCACGCATTTCCATATAAGAAATAGAGTAATCCGCTCTTTTCTATTAACATAGCTTTTTTGTAAGAGTTCTTTGCATCCTGATACTTTTGCTGAGCCATGTAAAGATCCCCATAATTCTGATAGCTATCCATCAGCATCGGATCAAGTTCTATTGCTTTATCAAATTTAGCTCTTGCGCTTTCTAAATTCCCTGCCTTTAAGAGCATTGCCCCCTGTTGATTCAGGTCCTGTGCTTCAAGTCTTATCTCATTTGTATCCATTTTAAACCTCCCATTCATTTATTACATTAACTCGAATTGGTGAATGCGCTTCAATTTGTTGGATAATCTCAACCTCATTCACATATCTTACAGCAAAATACATGAGCCAATTTGTATAATGTTTCACCGCTGAAGGGGCCGGCGGAAGCGTACCATTTGCTCTGTAATTATACCAAGTGGATATCCCATTCCCATAAATATGAAAACGCTTCGGTTGCTTTAAATATACACACCTCGAAATATCAGAATAATTCATTCTGTTATATACCATTCGCGTCACCCGCCGATCATATTGTTTTCTAGGCAAATACATAATAAAATAATCATCATAAAACCAAAGTTCCAACGGCGACTGTACGTCCACATGTGTAAACCTTACTTTTATAATATAAATAACCGAAACAATCAATGCTACCTTTGCAATCCATGACAATTCTGCGAACAGATTTGCTTGAAACAGGAGTGAGCCCAGTATAATCATGCCAATTATAATAAAGATAATAATTTTAAAAACAACAAAACCTGTACTTTGTTTTATCGGCACAAATCCTGACTCCATTGTCCTTAAGACATAATTCGGTTGTTCCATTCCGCCTCCCTTATGCAACACTTATTGCAGGTATTTCAATTGTGGGCATCTCGATTGAAGGTATCTCAATTGAAGGTACCGAAATATTGATACTAGACGGACTTGAAAAAGCTTCTAAACAGGATTCGCCAAATTCAAATACGCCGCTAATCTTACCAGTAATATCTCCCACTGTAACAATTTTAGTGAAATCAAATTTGAGTTGCCCGCCTTCTCCTACCGATAAGCTCTGCAATTCCGTGGATTCGAATGAAAATGCTGTAATTGCAGGCAACACCAATCCGTCCAATCCAACATTCTTCGCAACACTTGAAAATGATATACCATCCTCTAGGAGTCCTTTTGGTACAGAAATCAAATTCTGCAAGGACTCACATGTATTTTTCAAGTCAAATTGACCATAAGCATTATCAAAACTCAAGTAATTGTTTTTCAAATTTTGTCCTGCACCTTTCAAAGCATCCATTCCAAAATTCTTTAACGTTGCCCAATTCTTTGTCTGGAACGCTTGTCTAATGTTGATAAACTTCCCTTTTATGTTTGTTATATTAGAAGAAAATGTGGTCTTTAACTTTCCACTGGCAATCCATTTATAACCATCTTTAACCAACTTTCCAAATCCGGAAACAAATGTAACTACAGTACACGCAAAATTCACAATATCAATTCCCGTAGCCAATCCGTTATAAAATTTATTATACTCGTAATTTTCTCCGTCATCTCCGAACATAAACGATGATCTTAACATATCCTGCCAGGTATTGATATCGCTTCGCCGTCTTCCTGTTGCCGGATCTCCATTTTGAGTTGCAGAATACGCCTTTGACTCGTTATAAATATTTGCCACTCCATTTGCAACAGCTATAACACCTGCAACGACACCGGCAATCACAACAAGCAGAGCTCCACCTGAAGCAATTGCGCCAATTACAGCAAGAACACCAAGCGCCACTTCAAGAATTCCGACCAATACACCTTCAAGCAACTCTTTCCCACCTTCGTAATTATACCACTCTTTGATGGAGGATGTTAAATAATCCTGACCCGCTTCAAATGCATCTGTCTTGCTATCCACCCAGCGGCCTGCCGCAGAATCATTAAACATTCCGGTAAAAAAGTAGCTG
>JAZSDG010000036.1:0-2448 GCA_045531055.1 Lachnospiraceae bacterium
TTTCCGTTTGCATGTACTGTAAAAACTATTGCCGCATATGTACACAGCCCCTACACAAAGCAACGTATGCGTACAGCCTCAAATTTTGCAAAGCAACGTATGCACACACCCTATATTTAAGCAACGTATGTGCATAGCCTCCGATCAAACGGCGAAGTTGGCAAAGATGAACGAATAGAACGAACGTAGCCGGAGAAGTCTATTTCTGAAAATTCTAGCGATGAATATGTGAAAATAAAAAAGAAAGAACTCTGTGTTCCAAATTTATTTGGATAAGCAGAGTTCTTTTCTTTTTGTGGAAGCGCAGCTTCCGTCTGCGAAGCAGATGTTTTCACATATGGAGTTTACGGTAGGATATGTGAGTCAAACGAACACCGAGAAGTAGCGAAGCGGATTCGAGGTGGGCGTTCGTGCTATGAGTGCGTTGAAAAAACGTTGTATAAATATGTGGGGTACTTTATAATAGTTGATATAAATTTGAATTTGATGGAGGAAAAATGATGAACAGAACAATTCCCCAAATTGGTGCGGCGGTTGTCACAATCACGGTCTTTCTTTTTGCTGTATGTATGATTGTTGATTTTCCATTTGGCTCATACCTGGTGTGTATGCTTTTGCCTTTGGGATACATTATGATGGCAGTGGGATTTCAATATGAAAGTTGTGAGGAACGACGAGTTCCTGCCAATATCGGTGTTGTTATTGCTGTTATCTATGCGGTATTGATTCTTTTGGTATATTTTGCACAGACAACGAGTGTACGATTGGATAAGTTGAACGAGCAAGCTATTCGGTTATTGGATTTTCAGCGTGGAGGTTTGCTTTTTAACTATGATTTACTTGGCTATGGAATGATGGCTCTCTCAACGTTTTTCATTGGTCTTTCTATTAATCCGAATTCAAAAACAGACAAGTGGCTTAAATGCTTGATGATGGTTCACGGCATTTTCTTCATTGGCTGTTTTATTATGCCGATGACAGGAGTGTTCACAAGTATGGCAAGCGGAGATACTGGAAATGGTGGAACAATTGCTCTATTGGGTTGGTGTGTATATTTCTTTCCTATCGGGGTATTAGCATATAGACATTTCCAAAAGGCACAGTGATAAATTCCAATTTGTCGAGCACGCGAAACTTTTAGTCTTGCAGAGAGATTGAAAGCACGCATGAATTTGTAGGTGAACAGATGAGAAAGCAGATTGCAAACATAATAACATACAGTCGAATTTTATGTAGTATTTGTTTGTTGCTCTGTCCGGTCTTTTCCGTTGCTTTTTATATTATGTATCTGTTCTGTGGAATTACAGATATGTTGGACGGAACAATTGCAAGGAAAACAAAGTCTGTTAGTGAAACGGGAGCAAGATTAGATACTGTTGCAGACATTGTATTTGTAGCAGTATGTTTTGTGAAAATTCTACCACTAATACAATTTCCTACTTGGTTATGGATTTGGATTGTTGTTATAGCAACTATTAAAATAGGGAATGTTGTTTGGGGATTGATTTGTAACAAAAAGTTGGTATCCATGCATAACATTTTGAATAAAGCCACGGGATTTTTACTGTTTCTTTTTCCTTTAACACTCAGTTTTATTGAACCAATGTATAGTTCTGTGATAGTGTGTTCCTTGGCAACGGTGTCAGCAATCAATGAGGTATATTATACAAGAATGGGTAGAGAAATCTTTTAACAAGTAAAATTCGATTTGTAAAACGATTAGATAAACTTGAAGTTTCTGTTGAGTTCACTATGGCATATTTGGCTATTTTACAGAGATTCCACCTATATTCTACTTACAAGGGATGTTATTTTAATGATAAAAGAAGTACCTTTATATCATTAAATGAATGGAGGAATACATATGAATCAATTAGTTACAGGAAAATTTATAGCATTAAAGAGATAACAGAAAAATTTGACACAGAAACAATTAGCAGAGAAGCTTGGCGTATCCAATAAGACTATTTCTAAATGGGAAACTGGCAAATGTATGCCTGACTATTCTATTATAAAGAGTTTGTGCAAAGAACTGGACGTTACGGTTGCAGAACTGATGGATGGTGAAATATCCGAAGAAAAAAGTGTTCGTACCTATGATGATGAGCAGATTTTAGATTTGCTAAGAAGAACGCAAGAGTTAGAAAAGCAAAAAAATATGTTATATGGAATTATGCTTATTGTAATGGGTATTGCATTACAGGCTCTTTCATATGCAATTGGAGGTTCAGATTTTAAGGATTTTATTTCTGGCTTGCTATTGGGATTGTCAATTGTAGAAATGCTGGTTGGAGTTTATGTTGTTGGAAAATCCTTGGCAAGAAGATAAATATCAGTAAGTTGGTGTGTTTAACTGAGAGACGAATTGAATTTGCACTTTTGTTAATCGTGCCGAAAGGCTTGATTATAAATATAATGTTTTAAGGAGATTGCTGTTTGAGAAAAAAC
>JAZSDG010000012.1:0-2317 GCA_045531055.1 Lachnospiraceae bacterium
TCTTCTTTTGCCATATTCAAAGCAAATACATAAGTATCTGTATCAATCAGATTTTCTTCAAATAACTTATTTAGAAAGAAACGAACCATTACATAGCTACTGACTAATCCCTTGTTATTATTGGATTCCATGTCTTACCACCCTCCTTTTATATTAAAGTGTGTGGTATGTTAGCATAAAAGGTATAGTTATACAACTCTTAAAGCAACTTGCTATTACTAAAAAATCAAGTCACACGACATCATTAAATTGGAATTATCTCTTCAGCAAACTGAAATTTTTATTCCTAATGGGGCATGACGCCCCACCAGTTTGGTTTGGATTAGTTTACACAAGTTGTCCAGGTAATTTTAATTTCTCTTTGTACGGAAATTGCTTATCAAATTCCTCCGCTTCTGTTTCATCCACAAAATATCCTGTCGGAGTCGCATATTCGCCTGTAACTCCGTCCAAATATCCCGGAATCAGTTCTTTGCACAAAAAGAATGACGAATCTGCATCCTTTGGCAATCCGTGATAACGAATCCCATATTCAGACGCATAAGTAAATCCACTCTTTCCGTAAAAATCAATATTCCCTTCAAAACACAATGCTCCTACACCCATTTCTTTTGCTTTTTCAATAGAATAATCCAACAGAATCTTACCATATCCCTTGCATTTTAAATTATTTGCAATACAGATTGGTCCCATTGTCATAATTGGAATATATCCGCCATCATCTGCACAAATCACTGCTTTTACAAAGATGTTTTGTCCAATGATTCTGCCGTCTTTCTCCATAACAAAATCAAGTTCCGGAACAAAATTTTTATCCTTTCGCAAACAGTGAAGCACATAATGCTCCAAACATCCCGGACGATATACATTCCAAAAAGCTTCTCTTACCAGATATTCTACCTCTGCATGGTCTGTAGTTGTTTCCAAACGTATTAAATAGTCATTTTTATTCATTATTTTTTCCTCCTGATGATTGTTGACTGCAATACTGGGAGGTTACGATTTGATTGTTATTCATAACCTCCCGGTTACGCTACAATCTCCAAGGTGTTGTTTTTTCTCAAACAGCAATCTCCTTAAAATGTAATATTTATAATCAAGCCTTTCGGCAGGATTAACAAAAGTGCAAATTCAATTTGTCTCTCAGTTAAACACACCGGCTTACTGAAGTTTATCTTCCTGCCAATGATTTTCCAACAACATAAACTCCAACCAGCATTTCTGCAATTGACAATCCCAATAGTAAGCCTGAAATAAAATCTTTAAAATTTGAACCCCCAAATGCATATGAAAGAGCCTGTAATGCAATACCCATTACAATAAGTATAATTCCATATAACAAATTTTTTTGTTTTTCCAGCTCTTGTGTTCTTCTTAGCAAATCTAAAATTTGTTCATTATCATAAGTACGAACACTTTTTTCTTCTGACATCTCACCATCCATCAGTTCTGCCACTGTAACTTCAAGTTCTTCACACAAACTTTTTATAATGGAATAGTCAGGCATACATTTGCCAGTTTCCCATTTAGAAATAGTCTTATTGGATACGCCAAGCTTCTCTGCTAATTGTTCCTGTGTTAAAGCTTTCTGTTTTCTCTTTAATGCTATAAATTTTCCTGTAACTAATTGATTCATATGTATTCCTCCATTCATTTGATGATATAAAGGTACTTCTTTTATTATTAAAATAACATCCCTTGTAAGTAGAATATAGGTGGAATCTCTGTAAAATAGCCAAATATGCCATAGTGAACTCAACAGAAACTTCAAGTTTTTCTTTCTGTATTATGGTAATATTATTCTTTCTTTAATTTAGACAAAGCGAAATTTATATAACTCATTATATAGTACCCCACAAATTTGCACAACAACATTTCTTTGACAGTTTTGCAGCCCCTCCCCACCAATCTTCACCTCAAACTCCATACACAAAATGCCCTATATCAGCCACTTAAACTGATATAGAGCATCTCATTTTTCCAACTTAACTATTCAATTTCTCAACTCGACCTATTAAATGCACTAGCTTCCCTAGTTATCCTGCATCTTGGCGAGTTTTGCCGTTTGATCCGCCGCAATACATGCGTCCAAAATTTCCTGAATGTCTCCGTTCATTACCTTATCCAGCTTATACAACGTCAAGTTGATACGATGGTCGGTGACGCGGCCTTGCGGGAAGTTGTAGGTACGGATTTTCTCGGAGCGGTCGCCGGTTCCGATTTGGCTACGGCGTGCTGCTGATTCTGCATCCTGCTGTTTCTGAAGTTCTAAGTCATAGAGTTTTGCACGAAGAAGTGCAAACGCTTTATCTTTGTT
>JAZSDG010000010.1:0-156458 GCA_045531055.1 Lachnospiraceae bacterium
TAATTGTGCCATAAGCTGTTGCACAATTTGTAGGAGGAATGCTATGGCAGAAAATACAGAATTAATGACGGTAGATAACATATGTAATCGAGTATACATCATAAGAGGCCAGCAAGTGATGCTGGATTATGATTTAGCTGAATTCTATGGATATGAAGTCAAGGCACTAAACCAGCAGGTAAAAAGAAATATTGATAGGTTTTCAGAGGATTTTATGTTTCAGCTTAAAAAAGAAGAAGTGCCAAATGAGTTTTCAAAGTCACAAATTGTGACTTTGAATGAAAAAGGAGATAAAAGAGGCACCAATATCAAAAAAATGCCATATGCTTTTACTGAGCAAGGAATATACATGCTCGCAACTGTTTTGAAAGGCAGAACAGCAAAGTATTTTCATTATGCGTGCGTTTCGTGAGATGCGTCACTATATAAAACAAAATCAACAGTTTGTTACACAGTCGGAGATGCGACTTGTTACGGCAAAAGTATCGGAAATATCCGTGCAGGTTGCAGGTGTTGTAGATTGGAAGAATAAAGCTGAGGATAGATTTGATAATATTCAAAGAAGTATAGATACTCTAAACGAAAACTTTGTCACAGATAAGGATTTAAAAAATTTTGTTATCTATAAAGGACAGAAGTTTGAAGCAGATGCGGCGTACATAGATATATATCAACGGGCTAGGAAGAGCATTTATGTAGTGGATGATTATGTGAATACAAAGACTTTACAGCCTTTATCGCAGAAGCAAGCCGGTGTAGAAGTGGTTTTATTTACGGAAAATGGGCACGGGAAAAGAGGTTTTTTGACAACGGCGGTAGTAAATGATTTTATACAAGAATATCCACCACTCAGAATTAAGTCGAATGCAGATTGCCATGACAGATTGATAGTTCTGGATTATGGGGAGCCTACAGAACAAGCATATCATTGTGGTGCTTCCAGCAAAGACGCAGGAAAGAAACTTTGTGCCATAAACGTAATATTAGAAACATGTATGATTCATCCTGTGATAGATAAGTTGCTATTAGCTCCGGATAAACAAATATAGCCATTTGTATGGGTAATGCCCGAATCCAAATATCTCATTAGCGGGTAGGCAGTCAGAGTGATGGCTGTCTATTTTTATTGAAATGAGTTATGTCCGCTTCCTTTAGTAGTAAGAGCACTTGTAGAAGCATTTTACCGTTTGTGATTTGAAAGAAACCGTTTATATAAAGAATACTTTTATTTTCAGAAAAAGGTGATAAAGTACAAAAAGAAAAAATGAAGAAGAGGTGAAATGTATGGGAAATCCAATAGTACAATTAACAGATATTACTAAAAAATATCGTGGTGCGTATGCTTTGAAACAATGTAATCTGGAATTAGAAAGAGGAAAAATTTATGGACTTGTAGGGAAGAATGGAGCAGGAAAAACCACTATGATGAGAGTAATTGCAGGTTTGAGCGTTCCAACATCAGGAACAGTGGAAAAAGCAACGGAACATATGGGAACTTTGATTGAAACCCCTGCTTTGAATGGGAATATGACAATTCGGGAAAATTTGAATTTTTACAGAAAGATATATGGAAAGGAAGAAGATACCTATTCGGATGAAGAATTGCTTGGCATGGTTGGATTGGAAGATACCGGAAAAAAGAAAGTAAAAGATTTTTCCCTTGGAATGCGGCAACGTTTGGGAATAGCCGTTGCACTTATTGGAAAACCGGAGTTTTTAATGCTTGATGAGCCGGTAAATGGGTTAGACCCAATCGGAGTAGTTGAAATACGAAATCTGGTAAAGGAACTAAGTAGCAAACAGGGAATGACAATTTTGATTTCCAGCCATAATTTGTCGGAATTGTATCAAACAGCAACAGATTACATTATCATTGATAACGGCGTGATAAAGAAAGAAATTTCACAGGAAGAATTAGAGAAGAAAAATATTAGTAGTCTGGAAGAATACTTTCTTTCCATAATACAATAGAGTAGAGGAGAATGAAATGAAAGCTTTGTTTTGTGCAACAATTTATAGAGTGAAGAAAAGTATGGGAATGAAAATTTCCATAGCAATGATATGTCTTGCAGCAGTATTATATTATTTGCTGGCATCTATGCTTGCAAGAGGAACTTTTGATATGTCGCAGGCGGGAAGTATCACGGGATTGGCAGATCCAATGATATTGTGGATATTTGGTCCTCTTATGATTGCAATAATGATTGGAAATGATTTTGAAAACAAAACTATTCATGTAGCGATAAAATATGGACGGAAACGGATCATTATGAACTATCTGTTGGTATCTGCAATGCTGGTAGTTTTGATGGTATTTCCGTATATCATTGGGTCGGTGGCCTGTATTGTTTCAGAGGTGGATATGTCAGGAGCAGAATCAACGATGGTGTCTATATACATGGAAAATGTATTGGGATATGATTCGGAAATTGGTGTAGGAAAATTAGCATTATCCTATCTTACTTCTGCAGTTGTTTATATCGGGCAACTTAGTATTTGTATCCCGGTGGCAATCAAAATAAAGAAACCGGTTGTGGTAACGGCATTTGGCGTTTTTTTCGGAATGATTACAGCGTTGCTGGCAACACTTGCATCAAAAGTCAATTTGTTAGATTATATATATAAATTAACCCCTTATCATTATGGAGTTGGTAAAATTGGAATAGATGCAGAAGTAACAACAATGTTTGCTGGAATAATAGTCAGTCTTTGCTTCACTATAATTATGGGGGTGGTGGCATGGTTGTTGTTGAAAAAATGTGATATCAAATAGAGTGTTACGAAAGGGATGCATATGGATATAAAGATTCTGATTGACAAAGCGTATGAAAATATAGAAATTCATGTTTGTAACCATGAAAAGAATCAGGAAGTTATTAAAATTGCAAATACCATATCTGATTTTTTCGATAGCTGTATATTAGGGACGGATGAAAATGGAGATAAAGTTATGCTGAGACTGGCGAAAATTATTCGGTTTTACGCAGAAAAACAGAAAGTCATGGCACAAGATGAGCATGGTTTATATCGCATTCCCCAAAAACTGTATGAGCTGGAAAAAATGTTGGATGAAACCAATTTTATTCGAATTTCCAAATCGGAAATTGTTAATATGCGAAAAATCAGAAAACTGGATATGAATATGGTTGGAACCATAAAAGTGATTTTAAATGATGGAACGGAAACATATACCTCACGTAGAAATGTAACACATCTAAAGAAAAAGTTGGGGTTGTCATAAGGAGGCAGAGATGGGAAAAAGATGTGCTTTTAGTTTTGCTATATCAGCGATAAGCGGATTGGTTGTTAATATGTTGATAGAGATGATAGTACGGCAAGTAACCGGTGTGAAAGATTTTATTCCGATTTCATTGGAGTATATGGAACTTTTTCCAACAGTAACCCTTGCACTTGAAGTGCACATATTGTTATATGGACTCATTGGCATGACATTTGCAGCTATGATGTTTATCTTTGAGTGTCATTCCATCGGATTTTTGATACAGAATATTCTGTATTTTTTGGCAACAAGTGTGGTCTGGATACCGATTGTTACATTTGTCTGGCAGCTACAAAAATATCCAAGTGCATTAATTGGAACTTTGACAGGATTTGGAGTAACCTATGGAATTATCTCAGCAATCGCATATTATTCGATAAAAAAAGATGTAAAACAAATTAATGAAATGTTGATGCAGAAAGAATAAAAAGATTGAGAAAGTCACATTACGGTTTGCTGTGCAACGGTTGAAATCTAATTCAACCGATACACCATAAAATTCAATACTGCAGCGAATGTACACCACAAAAGATAAGGAATTTGTAAATATGCCGCAAGGGGATTGATTTGGTAAAACTGATAAATCATTACGATGATTAATACAATCAGCATAAGTAGCCATATAAATGCGAGCAGATATTGGGAGAAACCGAAAAACAGAATGCTCCAAAAGAAATTAAAAAATAATTGCAGTGAATATGTTTTTAAAGCGTTTGTTTTGTGAGGGCTGTCAGAGGAAAAAATGAGATATGAAGAAATTCCCATTAAAATATAAAGTATCGTCCAGACAATCGGAAACAAGATTGCCGGTGGAGTAATGGAAGGCTGATTGTACGTGGCAACAGACATATTTCCGCTCAAGAGGGAGGATAATGCGCCTACTGTTAGCGGAATGAGTATCGATATTGTAAGTTCACTTTTATTGATTTTCATAAGAGTATACTCCTTGAATCGCTTATAAAAGAATATGCGTATTTATGAAAAATATGTAGTGAATTCCGAAAAATAATTGGAAAATGATACATATCATGATATAATCACAACGACAAAATACAAATCTAATTTTAAGACATTGTATGCAAGAGAAGAAAGGGGATAAAGATGTTAGGGAGTTTAATAGTGGGAGTTATAAAAATCGTGTTTTGTTGGATTATTTTTGCGGATTATGGTGAGGAGGGATGGCATAGTTTGATCCCGATATATGGCGATTATATATTGTTTACGATAGCATGTAGTCCGATGTTTTTTGTGTTTTATATAGCCAGCGCAGTTCTATTGGTTATTACATATGTTAAGGGAATGACCTTATTGGCAGTTATTTGCTGTGCGATTATGCTGGTATGTTTGACGATTCCTTTGGTTGCAATTTTTCAGGATTCATACAAAAAGAGTACTAGGATATCCGCAATTGGTATGTTCGTTCTTCAGGTAGTTATAGGTGGCGGACAAATGCTTGTAGAATTTTTTGGCTAATAGTCATGATTAGCACGATTGGTAAACAGGAAGGAATGAGATATGATTACAAAAGGAGAAAGCGCTATCAAATATCAAAAAATGTTTATATGCTTTATGCTATATGCAATAATTGGATGGTTATATGAAGTCTTTTTGGAAGTAGTTATATACCAATGGGGATTTACAAATAGAGGAGTGCTCTTTGGACCATATTGTCCCATCTATGGAGTAGGGGCAACCATATTTGTTTTTGCCTTTTATAAGTATAAAAAGCAATCTGAGCACAATCCAATTTTGAAAATGGTTGTACTGTTTTTTGGATGTATGTTAATTGCAACTTTGATTGAATTGGTTACAACTTATATTTTGGAATTTTTGATTGGTTCATGGCCTTGGCAGACGTATACGGATTATGCAATTAATTTTCAAGGTCGAATCGCGTTATCGCCATCGATACGATTTGGTTTGGGCGGAATACTATTTTTGTACGTAGTACAACCATTATTTGACAAATTGTTGGAAAAATTTAAAGGGAAAACCATTAATATTATCAGTGCTATATTTTTGCTGATTTTAGGGGCAGATATTATTTGGACGGTTTTTATTAAAAATATATTTCGTTAAATTAACAATATTTTCGGAAAATTCCTATGTAAAGGAGATATATTGTGAGTCAAGGAAAAACAGAGTTTAAGATTTTTATAAATGGTGATGTTGCTATAGCAAATACTATTATTCACAGTTGGTTGGCGGTAAATCAATTTGTTTATCAACCCAGACAAGGCGCGAATTATTTTGCGTTTAATGACCCCTTAGTGAAAGGTAAGAGAGGGTTTGAATATTACATAAATGGAAATCAAGTGACAATTCTGGCATATTTGGGTACGTATGAAAAGCCACAAGAGTTGGAAGGGGTTGCGGCGGCTGTATTGAAACAGAATTATCGGAATGAGTTAGCCCCTCTTTTTCAAGAGTTGAATAAAATAGGTCAGACTCCACAGGTTCATGTGCCACCTGCATATCAATCACCAACATTTAACGGGACGGCACCAAATCAGGCAAATTCGGTTTCGTATAATAGCCTAAATACTTTTGCAGAGCAAAATAATAAACGACAGGAAACATTCGTTATTGTTGGTTTTGTATTATCTATCATAGGTATATTACTTATGTGTTTAGGTGTGACATTTGGTGCAATTATTATTTTCTTTGAATATTATTTTGCAATTCAAGGGCTTAAAACAAGAAAGAAAGGTCTTGCAATAGCAACTATTGTATTTGCAAGTATTGCTGCTGTAATGACAGTCGTAAATTTAGTACTAAATATCTTAATGATGTAACGAAAACTTCGTTGTGAAATAACGTCAAGAAAGTTGTTGAAAAATGACTTTCTTGACATTTTTTGTAATAAAAAGCGTTTCGGTGCGTCTCATTAATAGAAAGATAAATGCTAGAAAGGAGGCGTGTATGTGAATGACTTAAAAAGAGAAATGAGTCTTATGTATAATCGTTATTACAAAGATGTGTATTCATTTTGTTGTCGTCTTTGCCGGCAAAATCAGGATTTGGCAGAGGAGTTGACGCAGAATACTTTTGTTAAAGCAATACAATCGGCGGGCTCATTCCGTAGCGAGTGTCAAGTGAAAACATGGCTTTGTCAAATTGCAAAAAATGATTATATCAGTTATTTGCGAAAAGAAAAACACATATCCCAAACCGAAGCGGCAAATCGCATATTGGAGAATGAACCAGATCCTCAGGAACCTGTGCAAAAGAGGTTGGAGGATTGGGAAAGTGCGAAAGAGATAAGTCGCATTTTAAATGATTTGGATACACCGTATGGTGAAGTTTTTCGTCTCAAGGTCTTGCAAGAGATGGATTACAAGGAAATTGCAGCAATGTACCAAAAAACAGAAAATTGGGCAAGAGTGACTTACTATCGGGCAAAGCAAAAAATCATTGAGAGGATGAGACAGGAGGGAAATGGCAATTATGAGTAATAAAAAATTAACATGTAATATGGTAAATGATTTACTTCCGTTATATGTGGATGAAGTGATTTCAGAAGAAAGTAAAGAGGCAGTTGTTGAACATTTGAGTAAGTGTAAAAAATGCCAGCAGACAGTTGCCGATATGAAGGCGAAATTGGAAGGAGAGGGTGCACTGGCAGATGTAGATAATGAATTGTTTAAGCGAGTGCGAAGAAAATTCAGAATTAAGTATTTTACGCGTTCACTTGAAATTATTATCGTATTTTTGGTAGTTTGGATAGGCGCAAATATCTATGTAGCAGGGCATTATCAACCTGTAAATCCTAAGGCGCAAGAAGACTATATTGAATCATGTTTGGAAGTTGTTACGATGGATGGTGAGTTCTATTTGTATCAGACAGATTTCTTTGCTCAGGGCGATATTGTATTCTTGAATGATGAGAATGGTGAGATTAATTTCTATTTGGGAGAAAAAGGGATTCACAATCTTGGGTTAGTAAGAAGATGGAATCTTACACCGAAATACCAACGGTTGATAAAAAATCCAGATGCAGGCAAAGTTACTGCAGTTAATTATTGCAAGCCGGATGGGACGGTAATTACTACATTATGGCAGGCAGAGGAGCCGATAAGAGAATTAAGTAGCAAATAGTGTTTTGAGAAAGTGGACGATGGAATTGTCCACTTTTTCTTGTCACCAACAATAAGATGATTTAAAATATTTCCATAATTAAACGCTATCGATAGAGGAGAATTACCATGAAAATAGGTCTTTTAGGAACCGGGCGCATTATTAAAAAAGTGCTTCCAACATTAAAACAACTAGAAGAAATAGAATGCTATGCGATTGCATCACGTACATTAGAGCGTGCAAAGGAGGCTGCGCAAGAGTATGGTTTTTTTAAAGCATATGGAAGTTATGAGGAATTAGTGCAAGATCCGGAAGTAGAACTTGTTTATATTGTAACACCACATTCGCGTCATTACGAAGATATGAAACTTTGTATTAAGCATAAGAAACCGGTATTGTGCGAAAAAGCCTTTACCATAAATAGCCAACAGGCCAGAGAAATTAAAGAATTGTCTCAAAAGGAAGGGGTATTTGTTGCAGAAGCAATGTGGCCAAGATATATGCCTTCTCGAAATTTGATTCAACAAACCATTGATAGTGGAATCATCGGAAAAATATCGACGCTTACTGCGAATTTATCCTATATTGTAAACTATAAAGATCGGATTATTCAACCGGAATTGGCTGGTGGAGCTCTTTTGGATTTGGGCGTATATGGACTAAATTTTGCATTTATGCATTTTGGAAAAGAAATTGAGCGTATCGAATCGTCGGTGCAGTTTACTGACACGGGAGTCGATGGCATGGAAAGCATCACTATTTTCTATAAAGATGGGCGAATGGTAGTGTTAACACATAGTATTTATACTCGTTCGGAGCGACAAGCTGTATTTTGCGGGGACAAGGGTTATATCATGGTAGACAACATCAATAATCCATTAACAATCTCTGTTTTTGATACGGATGATAACTTAATAAAAGAAATTAAGGTGCCACAGCAAATCAGTGGATATGAGTATCAATTTTTGGAATGTTGCGAGAAAATTAAGCACAAAAAAACAGAAAGTAGCTCTAGTACACTAAGTGATAGTGTATTTGTTATGGAAATGGCAGATACAATTCGTAAGCAGTGGGGACTCGTATATCCGCAGGAGAAATAGTATTGCAGGAAACTGTTGGTTGCGGAAAGAGCAACCAACGGTTTCTTGTTAACAGATATTAAGAAATGTAAAATGGAATTTAGAATTGTGGAAAGGGGAAATTAGGAAAATGGATAATAACAAACCAAAGACTAAGAAAAAATGGTGGATTCCATTTATAATCATTTTGTTACTTGCCGTTGTCGCGGCGGCGGTGATAGGCGTGATTTTTGTTCGGCCGGATAAGAACATGGAAGAAACTGAGGAGATTACATATATTGATCCACAGAATCTACAAATGTACGGATATGAGGGACCAGGATATCTTCCGGAAGATGACGAAGACAAGGATGGATTAATAAACGAGGAGGAAGAACAACTCGGTACGAATGTTTTTGTGGTGGATAGTGATAAGGACGGACTAACTGATTTCGAGGAACATACAAAGACCAATACAGATCCCTTATGTGCGGATAGTGATAGAGATGGATTGGATGATGGAATAGAGTTAATGGCAGAACTTGATCCGAATAATAAGAAAACAGGTGATGTTAATGATGCAGACCAATCGTTTGAAGTGGAATACGCAATTGACAATATGACATTAAATGTTTCCGGTAATGCGAATATATATGGAATTACAGCAGAAGTGGCTGATATTACCGGTTTAAATCAAACACCGGGTGTGATTGGAAATGTGTATGAATTCTATACGGATAAGCGTTTTGATAGTGCTACAATTTCCATTTCATATGATAATAATGAACTTGAGGAAATGGGGATTGGGTCTGAAAATCTGGCAATCTGTCAGTTTACAGATGAAGGGAAATTTGTTCAGGTAAATTCAAGTATTGTCGATGAAACAGCAGGTATGGTTACTGCAGAATTAGAACATTTTTCCAGATATGCACTATGTAATACAGGTGCCATTTATGAAGATGCAACGCCACAGGTCATGCTTTTGGTTGATAATTCCGGAAGTATGTATCCGAAAGAACTTATGGAAACATCAGATGAAAATGACGTGGATTTCAAACGCGTGGACATGGCAAAAAATCTAATTGAAATGTCTGATGAAAAAATTGAATTTGGTTTGGCAAAGTTTACTGCTGATTATACAGAAATGGCAGAAATGGGTGCAGATAGAGATGAAATTATAGAACAGTTGGAAAGTATCAAAACAACAGAAGAAAATTTTAATGGAACTTATCTGGAAACATCCCTCATAAAAGCATTGGATGTGTACGAAGAAACAGATCAAGAGCATCGCAAATTCATTGTGTTGTTAACGGATGGAGAATCCACGGAAGGTATGGGTTTATTCAGCTTTAAAAATTATGATAAGGACGATATTATTAGCAAGGCAAAGAAGAAAAACACTACCATTATTACAATTGGTTTGGGAAACTCTGTAGATAGAGATTTTTTAAGCGAAGTGGCAGAAAAAACCGGTGGGGTATACATTCATGCGTCTAATGCTGATGCATTAGAAACAGTATACGAAGTCATTATGGCGGCACTGGAGTACAACTTTGCAGACCTCGACAAAGATGGAATCAATGAAAGTATTTTAATGGCAGACTCCGGATTTTCTGCAACAAGAGATATTTTAAAATATGAGAATTATTATTTATTAGGACCGGATGGATATGATTCAGGTGGTCAGTGTTATGGAATTTCCGCATTGGAACAACTCTACTATATCGGTGAACTTCCTCTTACCATGGAAGAATCGGATAGCTATGGTTACGGATTTTTGGGATTGTCGGGGTCTTTACAAGGTGCAGCATATGATTTGACGGATACTTTTTTTACAAAATTATCAGGTGAGGACTATGTATTAACAAACACCAGACTAAATAATTATCAAAATGAAACATTACGAATTTACGATGAGATTATGGGTGTGGATGTTGAAAAAAGATATGAGAACAATGATGGGTATTTGACTTTAAAGGAGAAATATCAAAAACAGATAGAGGCAAATCCTTTCTTGAAAACAAAAAAAGTCGAGTGTGGGAAAGCGGTATACGGCGATTGGGAATATAGTGCGTACGATCAGTGGTATATTGATATTTATAATGTAGATATAGAAGATTTGACGGCTGAAGAGCAAGAAGAGTATGAAGTGTTATGTATGATTTATCGGTTATTTGTTGTGCAATTATCTCCGGAAACGGAAACATTTTCAATTGACACGACCAGTCTGTCCGGTAACGCACAAGAGAAGAATATGGATAAACTATTAGATATGGTTGGAAGCGGAACGCCGGCATTGATCAGTGCAAAGAACCATACCGTTTTATGTACGAAAATTTATAGAGACCTAGAGAATCCGAATCAATATACGTTAGCTATTAGCGATAGTAATGTTCCAAGGGAAACGCGATTTTTGACAATTGAAAGAGAAAAGAGTGGGTTTGCTTTGGATGTCACTGCTTGGACAAATGATTATTTGTACACTGCCTATGACGAATCCGGTATTTTTGGGGATAAGGGAGAGAGTATCTCGATAGAGGTAGATGACATTAGTGCTTTTTACGAAGAATAATAGCCCTTTGTAAAAAACAAAGGGCTACCCAAAAATCATTTGATTACAATGTTTGCGCAAGACATGTCGTTGCCTAAATCATAGACTTTACCGCTTATGATTCCAACGACCACCGGGCGAAGAATGTAGCCCGGTGTATTGCGTACAACTTTCGCTTTTTCACCATTGCTCAATTCGACAAAGCTATCAACCGGATACAAAATCATACTCTCTAAGAAACAGCGCATGATATCAATGTCAAGTTCGGAAGACATGGACATTATCGTTTCGATAGCATCTCTTTGGGAATAAGCAGATTTATAAGGACGTTCCGTAATAAGTGCATCATAAACATCCGCAATGGAGAGGAGTTTGGCATACGGGGTAATCTGGTCTGCAGTTGCTTGCATTGGGTATCCGGTACCATTTGCTTTTTCATGATGTTGTAAAACAGCAAGGCAGGTTTCCTGACTGAATTCCGGACGGTTTTGAATCATGCGATAACCAAAAACGGAATGTTGTTTCATAACGGCAAACTCATCATCATCCAATGCTGCAGTTTTATTAAGAATCTCTAGTGGAACTTTGGTTTTTCCGATGTCATGTAATAATCCGGCAATGCCAACTTCTCCGATTTGCTTCTTGGAGTATCCACTTTTTTTGGCCAGAATCATAGAAATAGTGGCAACATCGACACTATGTTTAAAAGTATATTCATCGCTTGTCTTCAGTTGTCCAATATCGATTGCAAGTGCGTCGTTTTCTTCGATGGCAGCCATCAAATCGGTTGTGATGCGATGTGTGGCATCGGCCAAATCAATAGAATCGGTATTATTGTATATGTATTGAATACCTTCTGCAATACGCCTTCGAACACTGTCAGAAAGTTTTAACTTGGCAACATCTTCTTTGCGAAGTCGTTCAATGTTCTTGCGGGCGATAGGAGTGATAGACTTCTCAGCATCTTCCGGTTCGTATTCACCATCTTGTATAAAGACGCTCATAATTCCAAGCTTTAATAAAGAATCAATGATGTATTCGTCTAAAGTGGCACCTCTGGTAACCAAATCGCGTCCCATGCGGTCTTCAATACTATGGTCGATAACCATGCCGGGTTTCAATTGTCTGGTTCTAACGTATTTTCTTCGAATCAAAGTCATCACCTCTCAATCGTTATCCTATATCATTCATTATACGGTCTTTTTCAAATCTTTCAACATGCATAATCACAGTCTTTTTCTATATTTTTTATGCACTATTATAAAACAGATGACATGTGCAATAAATGTCAGGATCCAGCTTGCCGGATAGGTCAGGTATAAGGATATCGGCGTGTGAAATGGCTCCGTTTGGAAGAATGTAAAAATCCAAATCAGTCGTAAACCACATGCACCAATTAATGATACGATCATTGGCATAACCGAGTAGCCGAGCCCACGGAGTGATCCGACAATGACATCCATCATACCACAGAGCGCATAAGTTCTTGAAATTACTGTAAGGCGTACCATACCTGCTTCGATAACTGTAGAACTTGAAGAATATAGCGCAAGCAGAGGAAAACCAAAAATCACAGCGGCATTACCTAGAATAAGTCCAACAACAATAACACATGCCTCTGCGGAGAAAAGAATTCGGCGAATTCGATCATATTTTGCAGCACCGACATTCTGGCTGGTAAAAGAAATTGCAGCTTGATGAAATGCATTCATTGCTACGTATACAAAGCCTTCGATGTTAGCTGCAGCAGAGTTACCGGCAACAACAATAGGTCCGAAAGTGTTGACAGAAGTTTGAATAATTACGTTGGAGATGGAAAACAGGATTCCTTGAAAACTTGCCGGTAGTCCAATTTGAAGTATTTTAAAAAACTTCTGTGAATGAATGCGAAGTTCGGATATTTTTAAACGAATTCCGCTAGGTTCTTTTATTAGGCAACGCATAATTAATGCAGCAGATATCGTTTGCGATATAATTGTTGCAATTGCAACGCCGGCAACGCTCATTTTGAAAGCAATTACAAAGATAAGGTTTAAAATTACATTAATAACACCGCTTCCGGCGAGATAATAGAGCGGTCGTTTGGTGTCACCAATTGCGCGAAGAATCGCACTGCCGAAATTGTAAATCATAGTTGCAGTCATTCCAAGAAAGTAAATGCGTAAATAAATAACCGCAAGGTCAAGAACCTCGCGAGGTGTTTTCATCCAAATTAAAATTTGCTTTGCGCCAATGCAGCCGATGAACGTTAAAATAATCCCGCTAATGATGCTAAGCAACATTGCCGTGTGAACCGTTTCTGATAAATCACGTTCCTTTTTGGAGGCATAATAGCGAGCTACAAGAACATTGGCGCCAATGGAAAGACCAAGGAAAAAATTCGTAAGGAGATTAATTAGCGCAGTATTGGAACCAACAGCAGCGAGAGCATTATCACCGGCAAATTTTCCAACGACTATGATATCAGCAGCATTAAATAAAAGTTGTAATATACTGGAGAGCATAAGTGGTAGGGTAAAAAGCAGCATTTTTCCCAGAATGGAACCATTGCACATATCAATTTCGTATTTTTGTTTTTTTCTTTTCGTATTCATAACTTTTAGTATATCACAATTTCTGAATAATTTGAAGAAAAGTGAGCAATCTACTTGATGAACAAATAAAAGTGTAAAGGGAGAAGAATCATGTCGTTGATTGGAAAAGAAATTAATGATTTTAGTGTGCAGGCATTTTGCAACAAAATGTTTCAGACGATAACAAAAAAGGATATTTTGGGAAAATGGAGTGTATTTTTCTTTTATCCGGCAGATTTTACGTTTGTATGTCCGACGGAATTAGAAGATTTGGCGGATAATTATCAATTATTTCAAGAAACCGGCTGTGAGATTTATGCAGTGTCTTGTGATACGCATTTTGTGCATAAAGCATGGCACGATGCATCGGAGAGAATTAAGAAAATTCAATACCCAATGTTAGCAGACCCAACACACGAGCTGGCAAAAGATTTTGAAGTCTATATTGAGAATGATGGTCTTGCAGAACGAGGAAGCTTTGTTGTGAATCCGCAGGGAAAAATAGTAGCATATGAAGTGGTTGCAGGAAATATCGGAAGAAATGCAGAAGAATTGTTACGTCGTGTGAAAGCGAGTCAGTTTGTAGCAGAACATGGAGACGAAGTTTGTCCGGCAAAATGGCAACCGGGTGGCGAAACGTTAAAACCAAGCTTAGATTTAGTGGGGCAGTTGTAATATGTATGATGTTGTTATTATTGGTGGAGGACCGGCCGGTCTTACCGCAGCCATTTATCTTGCACGAGCCTGCTATCGAGTCGTAGTTGTGGAAAAGGAAAAGTTTGGTGGACAGATTACCATCACAGAATCGGTTGTTAATTATCCGGGCGTAGAACGTGCCAGTGGCGAAGAATTGACTGCGCATATGAAACGACAAGGAGAACGATTCGGGGCAGAATTTCTTCTTGCGGAAGTTGAAGGGATTGTAGCATCCGGAGATATTAAAGAAGTGCATACCACGCAAGGTGTATTAAAATGTTTTGGTATTTTGCTTGCAACCGGTGCTCATCCACGCGTAATCGGATTTGAAGGAGAAGAAACGTATAAAGGTCGCGGTGTAGCATACTGCGCTACCTGTGATGGGGAATTCTTCCGTGGAAAAGAAGTTTTTGTAATCGGTGGAGGATATGCTGCAGCGCAAGAAAGTGTTTTTTTAACAAAATATGCAAAACACATCACCTTGTTAATTCGTGAACCGGATTTTACTTGTGCACAGTCGGTAGCAGATGAAGCAAGAAATAACAAAAAAATAACAGTATTAACTGAGGTGCAGGTAGAAAAGGTAGAAGGAGACATACTCCTTCGTTCCATCACGTATAAAAGTCTCTCGACAGGAGAAGTTACCACCTATCAGGCGAAGGATGGAGAAAATATCGGTGTTTTTGTATTTGCAGGATATGAACCGGCAACAGATTTGGTAAAAGATATGTTGGAACTGGATGACCAGGGATATGTCATTACCGATAGAAATCAGAAAACTAGCATAGATGGGTTGTATGCAGCAGGTGATGTTTGTGTAAAAAATCTTCGTCAAGTGGTGACTTCGGTTGGAGAAGGAGCGCTAGCTGCAACAGAACTAGAACGTTATGCTGCGCAATTGCAAACACGAACGGGAATACATCCGCAAGGTCCACAAAAGAAAAACGATGAAGTTTTTTCCCAGGATGTACAAGCCCAACTGAAAAACGTATTTGAAAAGATGGAAAATCCAATTATCTTACGTTTGTTTTTAAATGAGACAAAACTATCACAAGAACTGCAAAGTTATATGGATAATTTAGCTCATATGACAGATAAAATTTCTTTGGAAATAGTAGAACACAAAAAAGTCAATGGATTACCATGCGTACAGGTTTGCAGGCAAGATGGTCAGTGGAGTGGGCTCGCATTTCATGGAGTTCCGGGAGGACATGAATTTTCTTCGTTTGTGATGGGATTATATCAGGTTGCAGGACCGGGACAAGCGTTAGAACAAAATATTAAGGATAGAATAAGTCAGATTAATAAGTCGATTCACATTCAAGTGATGGTGTCTTTGTCTTGTACCATGTGTCCGGATCTTGTTATTGCAGCACAAAAAATTGCGGCATTAAATGATAATATAACCGCAGATATTTATGACATCTCACATTTTTCAAATTTACAGGAAATGTACCAGATTATGAGTGTTCCGTGTATGGTAATTAATGATGGAAAGGCGCATTTTGGAAAGAAAAATATAAGTCAGATTTTGGATATTATTTCAGGTGTCTAACGAAAAGGTCTACCTTTTGTAAAATTTTTTAAGGTAGACCTATTTCTAAAAAAATTTTATTGACGGATGCACATTCTTGATAGAAAATAAAAGAAAGAATAAGAGCAGAGAAAATGATTTGGCAAATGTCAAAGGAGAGAAGATATATGAAGAAGACAAAAATTATTTGTACAATGGGACCTGCAATAGATGATGACAAAATATTAAGAAAATTAGTGCAGGACGGAATGGATATTGCACGATTTAACTTTTCTCACGGAACGCATGAAGAACAAAAAATGAGAATGGATCGCCTAAAGAAGATTCGCGAAGAAGAAAATAAGCCAATCGCGATGCTTTTGGATACCAAAGGACCGGAAATCCGTACCGGTGTACTTAAGGATGGGAAAAAGGTTACATTGGAAACAGGTGGTACCTTTATATTGACCACAGAAGAGTGTGTAGGCGATGCAAGTCGTGTTTACATAACATATGATGGTTTGGTTGCAGATGTTCAAAAAGGAAGCCAGATTCTTATTGATGATGGTTTAATCGAGTTACAAGTAAAGGATAAGAATGACACAGAGATTATCTGTGAAGTATTAAATGGCGGAGAACTTGGAGAACGTAAAGGAATTAATGTACCGAATGTGCCGGTACGTCTTCCGGCGATTACGAAGAAAGATTGCGAAGATATCCGTTTTGGAATTGAGCAGGGTATTGATTTTATTGCAGCCTCATTTGTACGCAACGCAGAGTGCATCATGGAGATAAAAGCACTTTTAAAAGAGTACGGTGCACCAAATATTCCGATTATTGCGAAAATAGAGAATGCAGAAGGAATTCGTAACATTGACGAAATTATCCGCTGTACCAATGGAATTATGATTGCCCGCGGAGATTTAGGTGTGGAAATTCCTGCAGAAGAACTTCCATATCTTCAGAAAGTGATTATTCGTAAATGTAATGATAATTACAAGCCGGTCATTACGGCTACCCAGATGTTAGATTCAATGATTCGAAATCCGCGCCCAACAAGAGCAGAAGTGACAGACGTTGCAAATGCCGTATATGACGGAACGGATGCGGTGATGTTGTCCGGAGAGACGGCGGCCGGCAAATATCCTTTAGAAGCGTTACAGATGATGGTTCATATTATTGAAAGCACCGAAGAACATCTGGATTACGATCGTCTTTTGGAAAAAGAAGAGGAAAATCGTGCAAAATCGACTTCTGGAGCATTGGGATATGCAACGGTTTCCACTGCAAATAGCCTGAATGCAAAATGTATTGTTACACCGACTGTATCAGGAGCAACGGCGCGCGTTATTTCAAAATTCAAACCGCGTATGGAACTTATCGGCGTAAGTCCGGATGAGCGTACCATTCGTAAGATGCAGATTTATTGGGGTGTTCGTCCGCTTAAGACGGTAGAAGCGCATAGTGCAGAAGAAATTTGCGAGAATGCATTGGATATTGTAGAGGCGAAGATGTATGCCGACGTTGGTGATATTGTAGTACTCACCGCAGGTATTCCGTCTGCATATGTGCATGATACGGATAACCGAAGAAGTACAACGAATATGATGCGTATTGTAACATTGGATTAGAGCAAATGAGAAGAAAGATAATTGACTTTTTGAAAAAAGAAACCGTTTTGGTGGCGGCTGCGATACTTGCAATAATTTCTGCATGTTTCGTGCCGCCATCAGGCGCGTATATAGACTATATCGATTGGCGGACGCTTGGAATTCTTTTAAGCCTTATGATTATCATGGAAGGATTTAAACAGAATGGTCTTTTTCATTTGGTGGGACAAGCACTGTTAAAGAAAACAAAAAAGGTTTGGCAGTTGGCAAGTGTACTTATTTTTTTGCCGTTTTTCTTTAGTATGCTAATTACAAATGACGTGGCACTACTTACGTTTGTTCCGTTTAGTGTACAGATTCTTGAAAAAGGAAATCGAAAAAATCTGATGATTCCAATCATTGTTTTGCAAACCATTGCAGCAAATCTTGGAAGTATGCTCACACCAATTGGCAATCCGCAAAATCTATACATATATGGAATATCGGGTATTTCTGTTTTGGAATTTGTAAAAACGATGTTGCCTTATACATTTATTTCGGGAGTGCTTCTTATCCTATCGATTTGTTTTCTGAAGGGAAAAAAGGAAAGCATCATTCAAGAAAATCAAGAAGAACACGCGTTAGCGCAACAGAATACCTGGAAGAATATCGTGTATTTTCTTTTGTTTGTAAGTGCGCTTTTGGTTGTAGCAAGAATTGTTCCGTATTGGATTGTTCTTATCATAGTGGTCATTGTAGCAGCCATTGTAGATTTTCGGATTTTAAAAAAGGTAGATTATGCATTGTTGTTGACGTTTATTGGATTTTTTATTTTTACCGGGAACATTGGAAATCTTCCGGTAATCAAGGAAACGTTACAAAACCTGGTTGCCGGAAGAGAACTATTATTTGGAATTGTATTTAGTCAGGGAATCAGTAATGTTCCGGCGGCATTATTGTTGTCTGCATTTACCGAGAATTACCGAACGCTTTTGGTTGCTGTAAATCTCGGTGGACTTGGAACATTAATTGCTTCTATGGCAAGTTTGATATCGTACAAGATTTTTGCAAATTACAACGATGCGCAAAAAGGAAAATATTTCCGATTATTTACTCTTTTGAATATCGTTTATTTGGTGGTATTGGTACTGTTCTCATTTTTTTGGTAGAATTCATGTACCAGACTTCGATATCCCCAGTCTTTGAGTTGTTGATAAGTGATTTGGTAATTCCCTTTATAGTGGCGACCGGTAACGGTATAGCGGATATATTCCTGCATATAGGAATCAATTTCTTTCAGACCTGCAGATGTGGTAAGGTATGGGAAAAACCAGCGTTTCCAGCAAAAATCATCATCTTTGTCATTTCCGTAAAACTTATGATTCATAGCACGTATAAATCCAATTGCTGCCTTATCCGGCGGCAATTGTTTTTTTCGTTGCCAACGTCGTAAGGCATCTGCTTTCCGTTTGATTTTGGATTTGATTTTCCGCTTTGTATTTTCAGATAAATCAAAAATGCCGTTATGATAGGAAAATCCGAGAAATTCCCATGCTTCGCCTGGGGTTGAAACGCACTCTTTTGCATGGTTAATGGTTAAGTGATGTTCCTCTAACAAAGTAAGCAGTTGTTCTTTGTAAGAAAGCAGTTTTTCATAGCTATCGGCAAAAATTAGAATATCATCTGAATAACGAAAATAATCAATTCCTTGTGATAAAAAATAATCGTCTACGTCTTTTAAATACCAATTTGCAAAAAACGGTGCGATTGGTATTCCTGCCATTGCGCCATGGGAATCTTCTATAATCATTTTTCCCTGTTTGACGTGCGGTTCCAGTAAAAGGCGTTCCAGCAGTTGATAGAGTAGGGGATCGTCTTCTTTTATAAAAGCAATCTTAGAAAGAAGAAGAGGCACGTCGATAGAATTGAAATAGTTACTAATATCTGTTTTATAGCAATATTTGTGTTGG
Organism: Lachnospiraceae bacterium; assembly: GCA_045531055.1. Lineage (GTDB taxonomy): Bacteria > Bacillota > Clostridia > Lachnospirales > Lachnospiraceae > Roseburia. The sequence continues at coordinate 19,308 of JAZSDG010000010.1, forward strand.
TAAGATGAGTCGCTTCTGACCTTTCGAATTGCTTGTCCCACACCATAATCGCGGCGGAAAGCATAGCAGTTTGGAGAAAGCAAATGGTCATATTTATACAGAAAAAAAGCAAGGAATTTTAGAATCATACCGGTATCTTGAGAAAACGAATAAACAATACGCTTCTTAGTTGTTCCTTCTTTGTTGACAATTTTTTTGGAAGGCAATTCGTTTGGAAATGTGCCTTGTTCTATCGTGGGGAGTATCTTTTGATACTGCTTTTTGCAGATGTAATCCGAGTATAAGTCTGCCTCGTAGGAACGGAGCTGTTGGTGAGTGATTTTATGATTGAAAAATAAGTTCCAACAAGAACTATCGGCAACTGCACAAAGAAATGGTTTGTTCATAATCATGACTGTAATCCTTAAAAAATGGTATAAAAAAAGAAAGAGAAAAGGCTTTGAAGTTGATAAGCCGTGCTATATCAACACTAGGTTGAACAGATTCCCATCACCCGCAAAATGTACATAATATATGTAAATGGAACCGCTTCACCCATCACGGGCACAACGTATGTCGTATTTCTCTTTCTTCTTTTTCTAATGTTTGTTTACGCCTTAACGAATGGTTGCTTTAAGACGTTGTGAAATATAGTCCTCTTCATTTGGAAGATGAGACATAAAATATAAACATGGAATACCTTGCGCATCAGCGGAATTTTTAGCAATTCGTGCTCCGCTTGGAATGTGATGTGCAGTACTTGTGACAATCAAAAAAGCAGCTTTCGGAATGTTGTTTTGATACATTACATAGCTATATTTTTTGGCATTTTCCGGAGCATTTAAGTATTCCGGAGCAACATTTTTCTTAAGTTCATAACCGGACCATTCTGTTGCGATAATTTGTTCTAAACGAGAACGTAATAACGATTCCCCACTTGCTTTTCTTTTGGCTGATGAAACAGGGAATCTGGAATTTTCTGTTGTAGAGGATGGTACTTTATCATCAATTGCATTTGTGATGGTATCGACCCCTTTTTGAACAACATGTCCCATGGTCTGACGAACTGTTTGCGAAATTGCTCGTTTGGCTTCGCGTTGTAATAAATTGGACAAAAATCCCATAACAACCTCCTCTTTATAATCTACAAAATATGTTTTATATTAGCACAAACGAAATCAATTTGTAAATATATAACAAGTATGTTAAAATAAACAAAAAATCTAACACCAAAACCGAGTTGAGGTGAAAGATACAGTATAGAAAAAATGCGCATCGGAGAGTAGAATCCGATGCTGTTTGTGTAAGAATTTTAAGCTGTATCCTTTCGGGATACAGCTTTTTTGGATTCAAAAAAGGTAGGAGGGACAAATGGAAACAAGAATTGCATTAATAGGCATTATTGTAGAGAATACGGACTCCGTGGAAACGTTAAATCAGCTGTTGCATGAATATGGAACGTATATCATCGGAAGAATGGGGATTCCTTATCACAAACGGGAAGTCAGTATTATTAGCGTTGCCATCGATGCACCACAGGATGTAATTAATACGTTATCAGGAAAAATCGGGAGACTAAATGGAATTAGTGCCAAAACGGTATATTCCAACATTATGGGTCCAAGTGATAAATCATGAGGAATGTAATGAAAAAAATGGTTGATGAAATAAAAGAAAAACAGAATATTACACAGGAACAATTACATGCATTGTTAGATACGGATGATGCTGATATCGTTGCATATCTTCATGCACTTGCAAAAGAAACGGCACAAGACGTTTATGGAAATCATGTTTTTATACGTGGACTTATTGAATTTACTAATTACTGTAAAAATGATTGTTTTTATTGCGGCATTCGACGAAGTAACTGCAATGCGCAGCGTTATCGCTTGACGAAAGAACAGATTATGGAATGCTGCAAAGAAGGTTATGAACTTGGTTTTCGGACGTTTGTTTTACAAGGTGGTGAAGATGCTTATTTTTCTGATGAAAAAATATGCGCCATTGTTTCCGAAATTAAGAAAACGTATCCGGATTGTGCGCTGACTCTTTCCATCGGAGAAAAATCAAAAGAAAGCTATCAGTCATTTTTTGAGGCTGGAGCAGACCGATATCTATTGCGTCACGAAACGGCAGAAGAATATCATTATAAGCAATTGCATCCACCCGAATTATCGATTTTCAATCGAAAGAGATGTCTTTTTGATTTAAAAGAAATCGGATTTCAAGTGGGCTGTGGATTTATGGTTGGTTCTCCGTTTCAGACGACTGAAAATCTATATGCAGATTTGCAGTTTATTAAGGAATTACAACCGCACATGGTAGGAATTGGCCCCTTTATTCCGCAACGAGACACGCCTTTTGCAAAGGAGGCGGCAGGAACACAGGAACAGACGTTGCGCTTGTTGTCGATTATACGACTCATTCATCCTAAGGTGTTGCTTCCCGCAACGACGGCGCTGGGAACCATTCATCCTCGCGGACGTGAACTTGGAATACTCTCAGGTGCAAATGTTGTAATGCCGAATTTATCACCCGTTTCCGTGCGGGAAAAATATGCGCTATATGATAATAAAATTTACACCAAAGATGAAGCGGCAGAATGCTGTTCTTCTTTAAGGAAGCGAATGGAAGAAATCGGCTATCAGGTTGTTGTCGATAGAGGAGATTACAAAGGATGATTATTTAGGAGGATAGAAAAAATGTACAATGTGAAATCTTTAAAAGCAGAGGAATTTATTTCCGATGAAGAGATTATGGAAACACTTGCATATGCAGATGCAAATAAAGAAAATTGGGAATTGATTGATGAAATTATTGCAAAAGCAAAATTGCGTAAAGGATTAAATCATCGGGAAGCGTCTGTACTGTTAGCATGTGAAAATGAAGAAAAAATGGAAGAGATCTATGAACTTGCCAAGCAGATAAAAGAGGATTATTACGGCAATCGTATTGTTCTTTTTGCACCGCTTTATTTATCAAACTATTGTGTGAATGGCTGTGTATATTGTCCGTATCACCTGAAAAATAAGCATATTGCAAGAAAAAAACTGACACAGGAAGAAGTAAAAAAAGAAGTCATTGCTTTGCAGGATATGGGACATAAAAGACTTGCGATTGAAGCAGGAGAGGATCCGGTAAACAATCCTATTGAATACATATTGGAATGTATCGATACGATTTATAGCATTAAGCATAAAAATGGTGCAATACGTCGCGTGAATGTAAACATTGCGGCAACAACAGTAGAAAATTATCGTAAATTAAAAGAGGCAGGAATCGGGACTTATATTTTATTTCAGGAAACCTATAATAAAAAGTCTTATGAACAGTTACATCCAACAGGACCAAAACATGATTATGCTTATCATACAGAGGCAATGGACCGTGCGATGGAGGGCGGAATTGATGATGTAGGATTGGGCGTGTTGTTTGGGCTGGAAATGTATCGTTATGAGTTTGCAGGCATATTAATGCATGCAGAACATTTAGAAGCAGTTCATGGAGTTGGACCGCATACCATTAGTGTTCCGAGAATCAAGCGTGCAGATGATATTAATCCGGATGATTTCGATAACGGAATCAGTGATGAAATATTTGAAAAAATATGCGCGTTGATTCGTATATCCGTACCATATACAGGCATGATTATTTCTACCCGAGAGAGCCAGTCGGTTCGCGAAAAAGTACTAGAACTTGGGGTTTCTCAGATTAGTGGCGGATCCCGAACCAGTGTGGGCGGTTATGCGACTCCGGAGCCGGAAGAGGAAAATTCCGCACAGTTTGATGTTAGTGACCAACGTTCGTTAGACGAAGTTGTCAATTGGCTTATCAAACTTGGTTATCTTCCGAGTTTTTGTACGGCATGTTATCGTGAAGGCAGAACGGGAGACCGTTTTATGGCGCTTTGTAAAAACATGCAGATTTTAAATTGCTGTCATCCGAATGCACTAATGACATTAAAAGAATATTTGGAAGATTATGCGAAAGAGGAAACAAAGAAAATCGGTATGGAGATGATAGAGAAAGAGTTGGAGAAAATTCCAAATCCGAAAGTAAAACAGACTGCATCCGATTACATACACGATATCGCAAACGGAAAACGTGATTTTCGCTTTTAAGGAAGGGTATTATGTCAGCATTTCATGAAACACCGAGAAGCAATCGACTTCATATCGGCATTTTTGGAAAAACAAATAGTGGAAAATCATCATTTATCAATGCGTTTACCAATCAGGAAGTATCCATTGTCGCAGATGTGCCGGGAACGACCACCGACCCGGTTATAAAGGCTATGGAGATTGCACCATTAGGTGCATGTGTCATTATGGATACGGCAGGTTTTGATGATACAAGTCAGCTTGGTGCAATGCGGGTGGAAAAGACTGCGCAAATTGCACAAAAGTCAGATATTGCGGTAATTGTTGTTAGTGCCCAAGAGAATGATTTGACCCAAGAATATCATTGGAATCAAATATTTTTGGAGCAAAAAACACCAACACTTTTTGTTGTAAATAAAGCAGATTTGAATTATGATGCGACTGCTCTTGCAGAACAAATAAAAAGAGAAACCCAACGGCCTGTTTTGGTACTCAGTGCAAAAATAGGGGACGGAATGGAACAAGTAAAGCCGGAACTTGTGCGTTTAATCCCGGAAGACTTTGGAGCAAATTCGATTACCGGAAATCTTTTATCACCGGAAGATTTGGTGCTTCTTGTTATGCCGCAAGATATGCAAGCTCCGAAAGGACGACTGATTCTTCCGCAGGTACAAACAATCCGGGAACTTTTGGACAAACAATGTATCGTTATGAGTGTAACAACAAAGCAGTTTAAAAACGCGCTTTCGGTGTTGTCGATTTATCCAAAACTAATTATAACGGATTCTCAAGAATTTGGATATGTATATAAGCATAAACCGAAGGAAAGTATGTTGACATCATTTTCTGTGCTATTTGCTGCATATAAAGGGGATTTGGATTATTACGTAAAAGGTGCAAAGGTAATCGATACACTTACAGAATCATCTAAGGTGTTGATTGCTGAATGTTGCACACATGCGCCACTTTCAGAGGATATTGGAAGAATTAAAATTCCTCGTATGCTAAGAAAACGAATTGGAGAGAATTTGCTCATTGATATCGTAAGCGGAACGGATTTTCCATCTGATTTATCATCCTATGATTTGGTAATTCAATGTGGTGCATGTATGTTTCATCGCAAATATGTGTTGTCACGCATTGCAAGTGCAAAAAAGGATGAAGTTCCAATGACTAACTATGGTGTTGCGATTGCGCACTTGATGGGGATTTTAGATAAAATTACAATGGTTTAGAAAATTTGTAGAATTTTAATGGAAAGTAAGTTATAATATGTCAGTATAGTGAAAAATCTGAAAGGAGAATTGTAATGGAAAAGAAAAACAAAATTTGGATACCGATTATGATTGTATTAGGTGTTCTGATTGTAGCAATGATTGTACTTTCCGTTGTAGTGAAGATTACTGGAACGGATAAGGTTTCCAAGAAGAGTGACAATAAGAAGCCAGAGACAACAGAAGAGGTTGAGGATGAACTGGTAGGCTATGTATATGGGTACGAGCTGGATGATTATTCTGCGGTTACAAGTGATCAGGGTGAATACACTGTTCCGGAGGAAGGTGAACAGCCGACAGAACCGGAGACAGAGACAGGTGAAACAGCTACGGATCCATTGACGGATCCGACTGCCTATATCTTGCCGGATAGTCAGACGGTTGCACTTACGGATGCTGATTTGACAGGATTAACTGCTCAGCAGCTGACGTATGCAAGTAATGAGATTTATGCTCGTCATGGAAAAGTTTTTGAATCAACTGAGTTGAACGAGTATTTCCTTGGAAAGACTTGGTATACTGCAAACGAAGCATTTGCAGATACTGAATTGACTGATGTGGAGATTGCTAATGTTGAGTTTATTTCTACATATCAGACCAATAATGCTTTAGAATACACACCACAATAGGAGGTATAATATGTTTTGTCCAGAATGCGGAACAAAAAATGACGATGGCGCTATCTTTTGTGCGTCTTGCGGTATGAATTTGCAGAATGCAGCAACTCCGACAGCTACGGAAAGTGCTCCGGTAGAGTCTCCGGTACAAACTCCGTTACAACCGGAAATGCAGCCATTTAATTATACACAAATGGCTCAGCAACAGCCGGTGCAACCGCAATACAATAATACGGCTGTACCAAAGCAACCGATTAAGATTAATCCGCTTATGATTGTAACGATGGTAGAAGCACTTGTTTTTGTTATTGCAATCGTTGCTTTTGTATTGATTGGTAAGAGTACATATAGTCATAAGAAAGTTGCAGAGGCTTATTTTGAATCTCTGAAAGCAGGAGATTGGAAGAGTGCATACGAATATCTTGATGTGAAGGAATCGGAGTTTATCAATCAGGAACTTTTTGAACAGGTTCATACACAGAGTGATGGTATGCAGATAAGCAGTTCTAAAATCGTGTCTGAATCCAGCCGAAAGAATTCAGCAACTGTTGAGATGCAGTACAAAATCAAAGATATGAAGGAGGCTCAATATACTACACTTGAGCTGACGAAACAGTCTAAGAAAAATTTCTTGTTCTTTGATAAATGGAAGGTAGATGCTTCACAGTATATTGTAAATGATCTCTATGTTTACGTACCGTCAGGTGCAACTCTTTACTTAGATGGAAAGAAAGTTCCGGAGTCTATGATTGAGAGCGAAGATTCTTACAGTACCTCATATGTGATACCGCAACTGTTTAAAGGGGAACACTCATTCTCTATCGAGGTTGGTGATTTTGTTGGTGCAGAGGAAACTATATCTGTTGAAGAGGATAATGAATTTAAAAGTGTTTCCAGTCTCGAATTAACAGAGAAACAGCAAGAAGAAGTTATTGAGTTAGCTTGGGAGAATATTCAAAAGATTACAAATGGACTTGCAGCAGGAGATGATTTCTCTACGATCGAGAGCATTTATTCAGAAGAAACTGTAGAAGATGCACAGGATGATTATGAAGATGCAGAAGATGATTTTTCTGTTGACGATGATGATGGAATACTGGAACTTACTTTTTCAGATGTTTCAGCCGATGTATCATATATTAGTGTTACGAACGGTAAAGTGTGTGTTGAGGTAAGAATTGAGTATGATTACGAAAGTACTTATGTAGACTGGTTATATGAAACAGTAGAAACAACGTCCGGTAGTGATTATAAAACGGTAAAATATGTATATGAAGATGGTGAATGGAAATTAGATACCTATTCTGTTTTGGATTATTATTGGTATTATTAAGATACTTCGGTCATTGCACAAATAAAATTTTATGTGTATAATGTAGGAGTCTTTGCTTTATGCAAAGGCTCCTTTTTGCTTGTTAACAATTTACGAAGGAGAGAATTAACATGAAAAAGAGTCATAGAAAAGATGTGCTGATTGCAAGAATTATTTTTGCAGCAATTTTGCTTGCACTCATTACTGTTATTGTGATTGTAGTTATGTTGTTGGTGCCGGATGATAAACCGAAGAAACAGAATACACAAAAAGAATCACAGACAGAGACACAAATACAGATGCAAGAGCCACCGGTTGTAACACCGGATACAGAACCTGTCGTAGAAGAGGTGATAGATCCACCGGTAGAAGAAGCGATATCTCTTTGGACCACAGATCGGGTGAATTTTAGAAGTGAGCCAAATACAGAGTGCGAAGTAATTAAAGTATTAGCGCGCGGGACAGAAGTGATGAAACAATCCGAGGAAAACGGATGGGTATATGTAGAATATGATGGACAGACCGGATATATTAGCGGGGATTTTGTGACAGAAGAGGAGCCCACAGCAACTGGCAAAGTTGTTGTAATTGACCCGGGACATCAGAGAAGTGGAGATAGTACACAAGAACCAAATGGTCCGAATTCTTCTACAATGAAAGCAAGAGTTACCAGTGGAACTACCGGAAGAACAACCGGTGTTGCTGAATATGAGTTGAATTTAGATGTTTCACTTCAGCTTCGCGATGAATTGGAAAGTCGTGGTTATACTGTGTATATGACCAGAGAAACACATGATGTGAATATCAGTAATATGGAACGTGCGCAGTATGCGACAACGGTCGGGGCAGATATTGCAGTACGTATTCATGCGAATGGAGCGGAAGACTCGTCAGTGAATGGCGCGCTTACACTGGCTCCATCAACAAGCAATGCGTATGTAGGGCATCTTGCTGGAGATAGTCAAAGTTTAAGCCGGTATGTTTTGGATGAATACTGCGCATCGACCGGTATGAGGAATCGAGGAGTGAATACTACAGATACTATGACAGGTATTAACTGGAGTACCGTTCCGGTAACGATTCTGGAGCTTGGATTTATGACGAACAGTACAGATGATACAAACATGCAGGAGGATTCCTATCAGCAAAAAATGGTACAAGGGATTGCAAATGGGATTGATGCATATTTTGGGGTGAGTGAATAATGTCTGGATTAATTTATGCGATAAGTGCGGCTTTTCTTGCCGGTATCGCACCGATACTGGCAAAGGTAGGCATGAAGAAAAATGATGCAGCCTTAGTTATGGCACTTCGAACTATAGTGATATTTGTGTTTGCAGTTATCATTACAAAAGCAAACGGAGTTTCTTTTTCTATTGATTTAATCGATGAGAAATCATTCCTTTTTTTACTATTAACAGCTGTTGCGACAGGAGTCTCATGGCTATGTTATTTTCATGCTTTAAAAATTGGCGAAGTGAATCATGTTACAGTAGTGGATAAATCAACCACATCGCTTACGATGTTGTTGGCATTTCTAATATTAAAAGATACTCTAGGGACCAACCAAATTGTTTCTATGGGAATCATTTTTGTTGGGGTTGTTTTGATTGTGCTAGGGGATGCCGGCGCTAAGAATAAGAAATGGCTTATATATGCATGTGGTTCGGTACTGTTTGCATCATTATCTTCGATTCTTTCGAGAGTTGGAGTGCATGGAGTTCATCCCAATTTGGTCATTGTGACACAGTTGGCAGTAATTCTTGTGTTGGCATGGATTGTTGTATTTGCAACAAATGGAGCAAAGCACATTCGATCTATGAGTTTTGTGGATGGAATACTTGTTTGTTTGTCCGGTATTGCAATGGGATTTTCTTGGATTTGCTATTTCCATGCGGTTGCATATGGGCAAATAGATATTGCAGTACTATTGGAGCGTTTGAGCTTTTTAATAACAGTCATTTGTGCATGCGTATTCCTAAAGGAACATTTATCAGCAAAGTCCATCATAGGACTGATTTTACTTGCAATCGGGACCTGTATTTTGTTATAGAACAAGAACCACTTGACAATGGGTGCATATGCTAAAGTAACGAAGACACGGAGTGCATTCATGAGTGATAAGATACCGTTTTATATGACATATCCGATGCAGAATTTGTATCTGACGGAGATGGAATATGAAAAAGATATGGAAAGGATAAAAGAACTTTATCCGAAAGAAGTAAACAGAATATTATTATGTATTGATGAACGGTGTGATGAGTTAGAATTTGAAGGAAGCCGTATTTTTGATGAGAATCCGGATCGTATGATGATGGAACGGGAAGTGCAACAGATTTATCAAAGACTTCGTGAAGAGGAATTAAATAATCCACAACCTCAGATGGAAGCGACAGAAAAGAAAGAAAACCGATTTTCATTGTTTCCGCCGCAGGGCTTTGTTCTGGAAGAAGAAATGGAACTGCCAATGAAGGATGAAAAAGCGGATGAAGCACTTGTCGCACAATCAGGAAAATCCTGTGATGGATGGTTGTGTAGTTTGATTGGTGTATTGTTTAGCAATGAAGTGTATCGAAGAAGATGCCGTTATCGTAGAAATCGGCGTTGGTGGTAAAAACAAACTGTTAAGAAGTAGTTGCGTAAATAGAAAAAAGTATCTAAAATATAGCTATCTATGTCTATAAGAAGGCAAGATAGCTATATTAATGTAGAATAGGAGTTTGTAATGAACAAAAAATGGATAAAGCCCATTGTGTTGGTGCTTGTTTTTCTCGCTTCAATCATTATATTTGAAATTGTGACTAATAAAGCAAATAAAGATATGACAACATCTATGTCAGAAGCAACATTGCCGGTGATATATTTTCATAAAGCGGACACAAAACTAAATGAACTACATGGTTATGTGACTAAGATGGATGTGACCAAAATGCGAGATATCATTACTCCGATTGGGGGCGATCGAATTCTTACGCTTTGGATTGACACTTACGGAATGGAAATAGATACGATTCACTATGAAATTCGAGGAATCGATGGAGAGAGACTTGTTGCAGATGGAGAGATAGCAGAGTATCAATTTGAAAATGAACAGATTAGGGCAGAGTTAGAAGTGCAAAATCTTCTTCAGGAAGAGGAAGAATATATCATGATATTAACGCTTACTACCGGAAAAGAAAATATTTACTATTATACGCGTATTATGCAAACAAGTACATGTTATGTAGATGAGTGTTTGGATTTTGCTTTACAATTTCACGATTATACATTCCGAGAAGATGCATCAGATTTTATTCCAACCTATATGGAGACAACAACCGGTGATGCATCATCGTTACATTATGTTGATTTAAGTCATACATTAAATCAAATTACGTGGGCAGATTTAGAAGGACAGGTATTAGCAAAACCAATCGTATCATTTAAGGAAATTAATTCGTCCTATAATGTTCTTACTTTAAAATATGTTATGACCGCAAAGAATGAATCAGGAGAAAACGAGTATTATAATGTAGAGGAATATTATCGTCTACGTCAAACGGATACGCGTATGTATGTACTTAATTTTGAGCGTACCGTAGAAGAAATCTTTCAGGGAGAAAATACCTTTTTGACAGAAAATGAAAATATTCTGTTGGGAATTCGAAATGCAGATATAGAATATAAGATTGATGAGGGCGGTACGGTAGTATGTTTTGTACAAGAAGGGGAACTTTGGAAATATGATTTAAATGACAATGAATTAGTTCAAGTATTTTCTTTTCGTAGTGCAGAAGGATTTGATGCCAGAGAGAATTGGGATCAGCATGGTATCAATATTGTAAGAGTTGATGAAGCCGGTAGTGTGGATTTTATTGTATATGGTTATATGAATCGTGGTGACCATGAGGGTGAGGTTGGTATTGCTGTTTATCATTATGACGGTTTGGCGCACACCTTAGAAGAAATGGTGTTTATTCCGGTGCAGCAGTCTTATGAGATTTTGAAAGCAGAATTAGGTCAGCTTATGTATGAAAACGATCAGCAGATATTATACTTGATGATGGCTGGGGATGTGTATCGAATTGATATGGCTTCGCTTACGGTAGAAAAAATAATAAGCGGGTTGGAATATGGATGTTACACATCGTCAGAATCCGGTCGATTTTTTGCATGGGTAGATTCTGAGAATCGATATTCCAGTACGCAAATATCTCTAATGGATTTATGGGATGGTTCGATACATGAATTCCAGGAAGAAGATGGAAAATATCTTATGCCAATGGACTTTATCGACGAAGATTTTATATATGGAGTTGCAGATGCTCAAAATGTATGGGTGGATGCGGCAGGTAATACAACATTTCCGATGAGTTCTTTAAAAATTGTAAATGCGTTAGACGGGCAGTATACCGTGGCAAAAGAGTATACACCATCCTATGGTTTTGTTGGTGGAATTACCGTGGAGGATTATACGATTAAAGTTGGTTTAATACAGAATGTAAATGGACAGTATGTTTACTCAGGTATGGATTCCATTATGAATAAAGAAGCAGAATTAGAAGAGCCTGTTTCCGTTGGAACGAATACGAGTGAACGAAAAAAAATGCAAATGCAGTTAACGCTACGAAATATTCCAAAAGATGGGAAAATAAAACAAATAATAGCGACAAGCATTGTTTTGGAAACACCAAGAGAAGTAACACTTGAAGTGAGTGATGAAAAAGAACGTTTCTACGTTTATGTTAAAGGTGAAGTGTTCTTGGCGACAGATAGCATTGCTGATGCAATTCTTCTTGCAAATGATGAATTGGGGGTAGTGGTAGATTCTAATCAGCAATATGTATGGATGCGTGCGAGAAAGAACTCTCAGGCAGCGTTTTCGAATATTATGCCGAATGAATCCGACATGGATGCAAATTCTATTGTAAAATGTGTGAGCGCAATGTTAAACCGAAAAGATATGGGCATTTGCGTAAAAGAATTAGTAGAAAGTGGGCAAACTCCGAAAGCAGTATTGGAAAGTACCTTAAAAGAATCTGTAGTTTTGGATTTGACGGGTTGTACAGTGGAAGAAGTCATATTTTATGTAAGTCAAGGCAATCCTGTTTTTGGAATGACAGGAAGTAGTAGCGCAGTTTTAATTGTGGGATATACGCAGAATACAATTTCTTATTATGATCCACAGTCGGAAACTATCAAAACAATGAATAGAAATGAAGCAAATGAATGGTTTACAGGGGCCGGGAATATATTCTTTTCCTATTTGGATTAGGAAAATGGATAAAAAATATATAGCTTTTCATATTCCTTCGTGAAACTTTAACAAAAATGTATTTATTCTATTGCAAATAAAAGAAAACTGGGGTATATTTTCAAGTGTACGTTTAGTGAATTTGAGAGGAAGAACATATGAGTAAAAAGACTATTGTCGTTTCAAATGTATCAGAAGGACATGATAATCCAATCGCAGAATTGGTTCAAGTTGCATGTAGTTTTGATAGCGAAATCACATTAGAAAGTGATAATCGACGTATCAATGCAAAGAGTATTATGGGTATTATGGCTTTTAACCCAAGAGAGGGAATGGCCGTTGATATTGTAACAGCCGGAGTCGATGAAGAAGCGGCTTTGGAAGCAATTGAGAAGTTTTTAGTATGTGAATAATTCCAAGAAAAAAGGAGGCTATTATGCAGAAGAAAGAAGTAAAAGCAGCAGAAGTGAAGGCTACTGAGAAAGAAACTGTAAAAGATGCACCAAAAGCGGATGCAAAGAAGACTGCTACCAAGAAAGCAACAACCAAGAAAACTACTACTAAGTCAGCGGCATCTACTGTAATTAGTGTTCAGTATCAGAACTGTGAAGTTGAAATTGATAAAATTGAAGAGAGAGTGAAAGCTCAGTTTGTATCAGAAGGACACAGAGCTGGATCTATTAAACAATTGAATATCTATGTGAAACCGGAAGATTATTCAGCTTACTATGTAATTAATGGAAAATTTAGCGGACGTGTAGATTTGTTTTAATTGAATATTCGAAAATGTGAAAAGAGTTCCGGGAACGGAACTCTTTTTTGGTGCAATGGTATTTCTAATAAGTGAAAGATATTAAAAGAAATAAAAAAAGCGGGTGATGGGAATCGAACCCACGTATCCAGCTTGGAAGGCTGGTGTTCTACCATTGAACTACACCCGCAAATCTATTATTGACAACGAATATATCATACACAAAGATGACATGAATGTCAAGAGGAAATTTTGAATTTTACAGGTGGTAAAAATATGAAAGAAGAGATATAATACATCATAATGATTCGTCCTTTTTACTGTGGTCAAGGAAATACATTTTATCGTCAGGATTAGCATTTGGACGATTATTTGCATAACCTTTCATATTACTACTGTTAAGCAGTTTTAAACATTTTGGACATAAGTTGCCAAATGTTACTGGGTCACCACAATGTTGACAATGCAAACTGATAACCGTGTTCCTACCATCATGCTGGCGATACTCAATGCGACCTTCACGAATCCATTCTTTTACTTGGCGTAAAGGTATCTGAAAATGATCCGCAACTTGATATTCATTTACAGTATTTGCGCGAATGTAGTCTTTCACCTGATGGAAGAGTTGGGCATCCTTACAGGAGGGACAAAAGTCATCTTCATAATTCAGAGGCAAAATGCGATTGCAAAAATTGCATGTTCGATGTTTAGAAAATGTACTAGATTCTTCTGAAGGAAACATGACAGTCCCTCCTTTCATTAAGCATATAGTATGACTCTAATTATAGCATATTCAAATAGAGAAAGGAAGTATATCTAATTGTTTGAGACAAACTTAAAAGAACAACCAATAGCGGTATTTGATTCCGGAGTAGGAGGAATTAGTGTTCTGCGAGAATTAGTGAAAATTCTTCCGAATGAAGATTATATATATTATGGAGATTCAAAACATGCTCCATATGGAACCAAGTCATTAGAAGAGGTTCGCACGTTGACTTGTGAGCATGCGAAGGAGTTGTTTGCGCGTGGCGCAAAAGGACTTGTAGTAGCGTGTAATACAGCAACGAGTGCAGCAGTTAGAATGTTAAGAGAACAATACCCACACATTCCGATTGTAGGGATTGAACCCGCAGTGAAGCCCGCTGTAATATGTAAGGAAAATCCAACAGTGCTTGTTATGGCGACGCCAATGACCATACGTGAAGAGAAATTTTGTAAATTAATGAAAGCCTATGATGATCAGGCAAATATCATCCCATTACCGTGTCCGGGACTCATGGATTTTGTGGAACGAGGAGATTTGCATGGGGAAGATTTGCGGAAATATCTGACAGAGCTATTATTTGACTTTTGTGATGATTGCATTGATGCAGCAGTACTTGGGTGTACACATTATCCGTTTGCAAAGGATTTAATTCAAGAGATACTTGGAGAACGGGTATTGATTTTTGATGGTGGAGAGGGGACCGCCCGAGAAATGAAGCGTCGTTTGAAGGAAACCGATTTGCTTTCAGGTAAGAGTCAAAAAGGCAATATTATTTTTGATAATAGCCTTAATAGTCCGGAGAAAATCGAGTTATGTCGAACCTTGTTTGAATTGCCGTAAATTCTTAATTCTTTCTAAACTTTGAGGGAGTAAATTTAGAAATGTTTTCGAATTCGGACACATGAAGGACACAATTAGAGCATATACTAAATGGTGTCAAGGAGAGATACCTTAGACAATATTCCCTTTTTATTTAATAAACATTTTCATAACTAAACTCCTCGAGGAAGAGCCGTTTCTGCAAAATGCAGAGCGGCTTTTTCTCATTGCACAATAAAAATATAAAATTTTTATAAATTTTTGGTGAGTTTTTTGAAAAAAAGAAGAGTAGAATGATGGAAGCGTAAATATAATTTAGGAGGTACACACATGTTAGTGGCACAGATATTTGCAGTTCTTATTTTTGTTATCATGTTTTTATTGGTGATTACGGAAAAGATTGAGCGGCATTTTATCACATTGGGATGTGGCCTTCTGACACTACTCCTGGTGTTTGGACTTGGTCTTCATAGTATGCCGGCAGTAATCGAGACGTTGAATGTACATAGTATTTTCACGGTAGATTTCTGGTATCAGGCAGGTGAGGCGTCTGAATCCTCCAGTGGTATCAACTGGGCTACAATTATTTTTATCGCAGGAATGATGGTTATGGTAGAAGGCATGGCACGTGTCGGATTTTTCCGCTGGCTTTGTATGCGAATTGCGAAGCTGGTGAAATATAAGACTTTGCCGATTTTTATAACCTTTATGATTATGTCGTTTGTTCTTGCGATGTTTATTGATAGTATTACTGTTATTTTATTCTTAGCAGCAGTTACGGTAGAGTTGGCACAAATGTTGGGATTTCAGCCGGTTCCAATGATTTTAGCAGAAATATTCTGCGCGAATCTGGGCGGTTCGGCAACGATGTGTGGAGATCCGCCAAATATCATTATCGGAACTTCACTTGGATATTCTTTTGCTGATTTTATTTGTAATACAGGTATCATGGCTGCAATTTCGCTTATCGTTGTTATTGTTTTCTTTTATTTTGCATTTCGTAAGGAACTTGTTCAAAATTCAGGAAAACAGATTGATATTGCAAAGCTTCCGAAACCGGAGAGTGCAATCACCGATAAGGTCGGATTTGTTATTAATACACTTATTTTCTTATGTGCAGTTGTAATGTTGGTAACACATGCAATGACAGGACTTACAGTAGCCTTTATTGGCTTATTCATTGCACTCGTAACACTTTTTGTTGCCGGAAAACATGCACTTACCTTATTGAAAAAAGTAGATTATAAGACTATACTATTTTTTATAGGACTATTTGTTGTAGTAGGAGGCTTGGAACAAACCGGAATTTTGGAAATCGTTGCAGGATTTATCGGAAGAATAAGCGGAGGAAATCCAATGCTTATGATTGCAATTATTATTTGGGTTTCTGCAATCGCAAGCGCATTTGTAGATAATATTCCTTTTTCAGCGACTATGATTCCTGTTATTAAGACATTGGCAGCAACGCAGGGTATGAGTTTGGATACGTTGGCATGGGCACTTTCTATGGGAACTGATATTGGCGGTAGCGCAACACCGATAGGTGCTTCGGCAAATGTTGTAGGTACGTCAGTTGCGGCGAAATCCGGACATCCAATTGGTTGGGGAGAATATTGTAAGAAAACAGTTCCGGCAACCATCATTGTTCTTGCAATCTGTACAGTGTATATTTTTGTAAGATATCTATAGGAGGGGATTTATGGGAAAACAGTTAATTATTTCTATTAGCCGTGAGTATGGCAGTGGAGGACATCTCATTGCGGAAGAATTGGCAGATCGTTTTTCGTTGCCACTATATGATCACAATCTTTTAGACGAACTTGCAAAAGAAAAGGGATATAATGTTGAGAAGCTAAATAAGTATGATGAGAGCCCTAGGAGAAAATTTTTTTCCAGAAGCGTTCGTGGTCATAGCAATTCACCGGAAGAAGCAGTTGCCAACATGCAATTTGATTTCTTAAAAGATAAAGCAAAATCCGGGGAATCATTTGTAGTTGTCGGCCGCTGTTCAGAAAGTATTTTACAGGAATATGATGGTTTGGTTCCGATTTTTGTGATGGGCGATGTTACTTGTAAACTAAAAAGAGTCATGGCATATAGAAATTGTAACGAGCAAGAAGCGCGTGAAGCAATGGAGCGCCATGATAAAAACCGTAGAAATTATCATAATCATTATTGTGATATTAAATGGGGAGATTCCCGCCATTATGAAATCTGTATCAACAGCAGCAAGGTTGGTATTGACAAGACAACGGATTTCCTGGAATCTTATATCAAAGAGAGAATTGAATCATAGGCATAAAAGATGGCAACCTTTCTGTTTGGAACGGTTGCCATTTTGAAAAATTATAAGTTTTAAAAAAGTAAATACATAGTAATTATATGACAGAAACTTCCACTCATAACAAATAGATGAAAAATTTCATGTGAGCCAAAATACTTATGCTTTGCATTGAAAATAGATAGTTTTAGTGCATAAATAATACCGCCAACGGTATAAATAATTCCACCGGCCAATAACCAGAAAAATGCAGCTCGGCTTAGTGTATGCCAAAGAGGCTTGAAAATAAAAATACAAACCCATCCCATGGCAATATAAATGGTGGAAGAAACCCACTTCGGGCAAGTAACCCAGAAGAATTTAAAGAATATACCAATTGCAGCAATGCCCCAAATAATACCAAGGAGCGCATAGCCGAGTGAGCCTTTTAATGAAATTATGCAAATAGGTGTATAAGTTCCGGCAATTAGGACGAAAATCATCATGTGATCAATTTTTTTGAAAATTTTTAGCTTTTCACCGCTAAAATTAACGGAGTGGTAAAGTGAACTTGCAGCATAGAGTAATATCATACTTAGTATAAAAGTAATAATAGAGATAGTACCGGCGAGACTGGTGGCATCTGCGGCTATAGCTATCAGCGGGATTGTGCTAAATATAGAAAGCATCATGGCTATAAAATGTGTAAGAGCACTACCTGGGTCACGAATTGTAATTTGCATGAATATACCTCCTTTAACCAGTATAAAGTTTACATAACTTCTATAAGTAGTATTGAATACTACATCAAACATAAATTGATACTACATCATATGTAAAGCACTGTCAATAATGTATATTAGTTTTTCATAAAAAAGATAAGGCGAGATAAGATATGGGAAGAATAAAGGTGATTTTATGGGATATTGATGGAACAATCCTAAATTTTTTGGAAGCTGAAAAGTGTGCAATTCGCAAATGTTTTTCTGTTTTTGCAATGGGTGAATGTACCGATGATATGCTAAAACGCTATTCAAAAATTAATCGGTCGTATTGGGAGCAGTTGGAACGAGGCGAAATATCCAAAATAGAAGTTTTGGAAGGCCGGTTTCGTGAATTTTTTGAGGCCGAGTCCCTAGATGTAACAAAAGCAGCTGCATTTAATCAGGAATATCAAATTCGCTTGGGTGATACGATTTGTTTTTGTGATCATGCAGATGAGCTACTTAAAAGTTTAAAAGGAAAAGTAAAACAATGTGCGGTAACAAATGGAACTATGGTTGCACAAAAACGAAAACTGATCAATTCCGGATTGGATCAGATATTTGATAAAGTATTTATATCAGATGAAATTGGAGCAGAGAAACCTACACAAGCGTTTTTTGATGCGGTATGGAAAGAAATTGGTTTCTATGAAAAGGATGAAGTGATGATAGTAGGAGATTCCCTCTCGAGCGATATGCAAGGCGGAAATAATGCCGGAATTATTTGCTGCTGGTATAATCCGCGAAAGGAGAAATGTTCCGGAATACAAAAGATTAATTATGAAATTCAAAATCTCCAACAAGTATTGGATATTTTATATGGAAAAAATGGTTGCAATTTGAGTATAATCAAGGTATAATAGCAACAGTCTTTGCGGGTGTGGCGGAATTGGCAGACGCGCCAGATTTAGGTTCTGGTGGGCGACCGTGCAGGTTCAAGTCCTGTCACCCGCATTGTTTAAAAGTGTGCTGGAAGCCTGTGTATACAGTTTCCAGCACTTTTATTTGTTCCAAAAATTGCTTGATTTTTGAGAACAGTTGAGAACAAATGTAAAAAGTCAAAAGTATTGTTAGAAGAAGGAGAGTTTATTGCTCTCCTTCATCTCCACCAGGTCCATCTTTTCTAGGGCGAGTTGATTCCGGCAGTGGTTCAACATTATAATCAGGTTTGCCGAAAGAATCTACTGTATTTTTTGACATATCAATATCAGGGATATTTCCATCGTCATACATATTGCTAATTTTTTTATCAGACATAAATCCACCATCCTTTCAAGGATAGAATGTGTAATGGGAACAATTTTATGCAGAAGCATTTGTTTTAGACAAAACTCTTGACAAATTTTGCAAAATACGATACGATACAGTTCGTGTCGTAAGACATGAGTTACATAAGGGCTTATAGCTCAGCCGGTTAGAGCGCACGCCTGATAAGCGTGAGGTCGGTGGTTCGAGTCCACTTAAGCCCACTTAGAATGAATGAAGCCTTTCGTCTTAAGATGAAAGGCTTTGTTTTTTCCATATCTCTCTTTTTTCTTCAAACTGAGCATTTATCCAATCCACCGCCTGAATTTTTCCTTCTTCCGAAAAAGGGAAGGTGGCATCGGTTTTTAAATCATCTGACGTTAACCCAAAAATATATGGACCTGGCCAAACCCAGACGTGAAATATAGCATCGGTATCTTCTGATGTCTCTCGGGCTATCCGAAATCGCATGCCATTCGTCCAGCCGGTGTAATCAGTCTTTTTGTAATAATTAAGATTTAGAACTTCATCGTAAGTAATCAAAGTATGCCTCCGAATTTAAAATACTAATTAAAATAATATAAATTATAACATGTATTTCATGTTTTTGTATAGTTGTCCGTAGGGGATTTTATGCTATAATAGCGGTATGTTTGATATTATTAAGAAGGGGAATGCAACCATGATAAAAGAACTCAAAACAGCATTACAGACATTGGGAATAGATACAACTGTTTTGCGCAACTGGCAGAAATTGTGTGCTAAGACGAAGAAACAGCTTCCGGCAGTGACTGAGCGGTATCAGTCTGCGTGCAATGCGCTCATAGAGGTGAATACATATATGTCTCGTTTGGAGCAATTGATGGTCGCAGGTGTGGATTGGAGTCGTAATGAACAAAAGGAGATTCAAAGCATTCTAAAACAATTGAAAAAACTGGAGAATTCGTTTCATCACGAATTCCTTGTAAGCAAGGAAGATAAAGAATTTCATCTTATTTATAGCACTGTCATTAAGCTAGGGATAAAGATTTGTAATCGAAAAGAGGACCGTCTATTATTAAAAAGTGAGATTGAGAATATACTAGCATTAATTCATGAAGATTTGGAAAAGGAGAAACCGAATTTATTGATTCTTAGTTTTTTTTATTTACAACATAGTGATTCTGAACTTGTTAATCTACCTCCAATGGAGCGCGTCAAAAAAATATCTCAGGTGTATGAGGATGTGTTCATTCGTCCGTTATGTAATATGCTTGAAATGGCGATGGAGAAAGCAAATCAGCTACGTCCGGAACTAGAGGCAAGGAAAGATAGAAAATCAGTAAGAACTTTAAGTGATATAGAAATTTTGTGGGTGCATACGAATTTTCAATTAGGAAATAAGGCATGCGCACGGCAATTGATAGAGCAGTTGATAAAAATATCGTAAACAGAAAGGAAGTAACATGGAACGAAGACCAAATGCCGGCGAAATATACCGCCATTTTAAAGATAAGGAGTATCAGATTGTAACGATAGCAAAACATTCCGAGACAGGAGAAGAACTGGTAATCTATCAGGCAATGTATGGAGATTGTGATGTATATGCGAGACCGCTTGAAATGTTTGTAAGCGAAGTGGATCATGAGAAGTATCCACAGGTGACGCAGAAGTATCGCTTTGAGAAAGTGGCGACCGTCGCGCCGAAGCTGATGGAATTTTTGGATGCAGAGACATTGGAAGAAAAATACAATGTACTGGTATCGATGTATGATTCGATTACGGATAAAATGATAGACGATATGGCTGTTGTTATGGATATTGTAATTCCGGATGGGGAATTAATGAAACGTTATGATGATTTAAAACAGGCGATTCGTACTCGTCAAAAATATGAGGACACTTATCGCCTGCGGTAATTTTGTTTGAAATTAGAGGATGTGTTGACTTAAATAACTGTTGTGATATTTGTTGGAATTGGTGACATCTTCACCGAACCAATCCGGAGGGAGAAAATGATTTGCGTCTTCCACGGAGTTGAATTCAACTTCGACAAGAATAAGCGGTGCAAGTTTCCCTTCAAAAACATCTAATTCCGCAACAAGTCCGTCACAAAGAGGAATGAGGTATCGTGTTTTTTCCACTAGAATACCATCAATTTTAGATACCATATGTTCATAGGCATCTTTGCTAAGCGGAAGATTATACTCTTCACGAACCATAAGACCGGATCCTTTATAGGTCAGATAGTAATCGTCATTTGAGCGACGAATGCGAACCACCGGTTGTGTGCACAGATAGCCTTGTGCAATTTTTTGAGATGGGTAATTTCCCAGGTGTTGTGGAAGTTGTTTGATAAGATATTTTCTTTCAATTTCCATGAGGTGAATTCCTTTCATAAAATCCATTTTCTAATAGATATTGTAACAAAATTATATACATTTTAAAAGGAGAAGAACATTATGAGTAAAATAGGTGTTTTTATGGCGACAGGCTGTGAAGAAATTGAAGGTCTTACCGTAGTGGATATCGCAAGGAGAGCTGGGATAGAAGTAACCATGATTTCAGTTGGACCGGAAAAGAAAATTGTTGGTTCACATGATATTACATTTATGACAGATGAAACAAAGGACTCAGCAGACTATTCAAAGCTGGATGGAATTGTGCTTCCGGGAGGAATGCCTGGAACGATTCATCTTGGCGAAGATGAAACAGTAAACAGAATTATTAGAGAATTTGCAACTGAGGGGAAATTGGTTTCAGCAATTTGTGCGGCACCAAGTGTTTTAGGACAGGTGGGACTGCTACAGGGAAAAAATGCAACCTGTTATCCGGGTTTTGAAGAGAAATTAATAGGGGCAACCTGTTTAGAAGAACAAGTAGTAAGAGATGGAAATATCATTACCGCTCGAGGTATGGGAACGGCCATCCCATTTGCGCTAGAGATTGTGCGCTATTTCTTAGATGATGCGTCTGCAAGTAGAGTTGCAGATGGTCTTGTGTACAAGTACTAAAAGTAAGAAGCATCTCCTAAAGTCAACTTGACAATAGGAGATGCCTCTTTTATTTTGAAAACTATTTCATCTGTTCTTCCTGTCTCATGATCATTTTCTTAACCATTTCACCACCGATAGAACCAGCCTGTTTAGAAGTTAAGTCACCGTTGTAACCGTCTTTTAAAGGTACTCCGAGCTCGCTTGCAACTTCTTCTTTAAAACGTTTCATAGCTTCTTTTGCTTCCGGTACTGCCATACGTCCGGAACCTGATGAATTACTTGTGTTTGACATATTAGTGTCACCTCCTTTATTACATTACTTATTGTTGCCGGAAATGGATAAAATATGAGTAGAAATAATTAGAAATAAATGGTATTATACGAAAGCTGGAGGCATGTATTATGAATATTCAATTATCAGAACATTTTACTTATAATAAATTATTCCGGTTTACTTTTCCGTCGATTATTATGATGATTTTTACATCGATTTATGGTGTGGTAGACGGCTTTTTTGTATCCAATCTTGTTGGAAAAACAGAGTTTACAGCGATAAATATGATTTATCCTGTGATTATGATTCTCGGTGCCATCGGGTTTATGTTTGGAACTGGTGGAAGCGCACTGATTGCTAAGACGATGGGCGAGGGAAAAGAGCAAAAAGCGAAAGAACAATTTTCACTATTTGTATATGTTTCTTTTGTTGGAGCGGTTGTAATTGCGGTGCTTGGAGTTGTATTCTTGCGCCCGATAGCTTCCTTACTTGGCGCTCAAGGAGGCTTGTTGGATAATTGTGTGGTATATGGGCGTATTTTGATTTTGGCTTTACCTGCATACGTGTTACAGTATGAATTTCAAAGCTTTTTTATTACTGCAGAGAAACCACAACTTGGTCTTTGGGTAACCATTGCAGCCGGTGTTACAAATATGGTTTTGGACGGATTATTTATGGGCCCCTTTGGTTGGGGAATTGCGGGCGCTGCAGTGGCAACTGCTCTTAGTTTGTGCGTGGGCGGCATGGTACCTTTGCTTTATTTTGTTAGAAAAAATAGAAGCAGGTTGCAGCTGATACGAACCAGAATGGATGGAGGTGCACTTGTTAGGGCTTGTTTTAACGGTTCTTCTGAGCTAATGTCTAATATCGCGATGTCATTGATAAGCATATTGTATAATGTACAGTTGTTGAGGTATGCAGGAGAGGATGGCGTCGCGGCATATGGGGTTTTGATGTATGTATCTATGATTTTTCTTGCTATATTTATCGGCTATTCTATTGGAACGGCGCCGGTGATTAGTTTTCATTATGGTGCAGGGAATCAAAAGGAATTAAAGAGTCTTTTAAAGAAAAGCACGATCATTATTGTAATAGCCTCTTTTGTTATGGTGGTATTATCATTGGTGCTTGCAACGCCACTTTCTTATATATTTGTGGGATACGACAAGACGTTATTGGAATTAACCAAACATGCATTTTTTGTTTTTAGTTTTATGTTCTTATTTGCCGGAATCAATATTTTTTCTTCGTCTTTTTTTACTGCATTGAACAATGGTGTGATATCGGCATTACTTTCCTTCCTGCGAACACTGGTTTTTCAAGTGACGGCGGTATTTCTGTTACCATTGTTTTTCGGGATGGATGGAATTTGGGGATCCATTGTTATTGCTGAGTTGCTTGCCGGTGTGATGGCACTTGTTTTTTTGCTGACGCAGAGAAAAAGATATCATTATTAAAAAAATCTTGTAAATGGTGGTGTTTAAAAGAAGAACTAATACAATAAAGAAGAATTGTTTTTGTTCGATAAATATGTTACTATAAGATATATTTAACGTGTTTTGATAGAATAAAGGAAAGAGAGAACAGGAATGAGTAATTATTATTTGAGCTGTTGTTCGACAGCTGATTTGTCAGAAGAACGAATGAAGGAAAGAGATTTCAGACACGTTTGTTTTCATTTTTCTGTAGATGGTGAAGAGTTTTTGGATGATTTTGGGAAGTCGCTTTCTACAGAAGAGTTATTTAAACGAATGTTAGCAGGCTCTGTAGCCAAAACTTCACAAGTAAGTATAGAGGATTATGTATCTCATTTTGAATCCATGCTAAGTGAAGGAAAAGATGTTTTGCATATTGCATTTTCCAGTGGACTAAGCGGAAGCTACAATGCAGCCTGTCTTGCAAGAGATGAAGTGGCAGACAAATATCCGGAACGTAAATTATATGTAGTGGATTCATTAGCTGCATCCAGTGGGTATGGTCTAATGATGGATACCTTAGCAGATATGAGAGATGAAGGAAAATCCATTGATGAATTATATCAGTGGATTGAAGAGAATAAGCTTGGTTTGCATCATTGGTTCTTCTCTTCGGATTTGACATTTTTCGTACGAGGTGGAAGAGTGTCGAAAACAGCAGGTTTTGTTGGAACGGTACTGAATATTTGCCCGTTATTGAATGTAGATGTGGAAGGTCGCCTTGCGCCTCGCGAGAAGATTCGTAGCAAGAAAAAGGTCATTAAGCAAACGGTGCAAAAGATGATTGATATGGCAGATGATGGATTGCAGTATAGCGGGAAATGTTTTATCAGTCACTCTTTGTGTGAAGAAGATGCAAAAGCAGTTGCAACCTTAATTGAAGAACAATTCCCAAAATTAAACGGCAAAGTGGAACTTTATCCAATCGGTGCTACCATAGGAAGTCATACCGGTCCGGGAACTGTTGCGTTATTTTTCTGGGGACAAAAAAGAACAAATTAATTGGGGGGCAGTATTTTATGACAAATAAAGAAGTTGTGTTACGATTTTATGAAGAGGTATTTAATAACTGGGATTTATCAAATCTGGATAAGTATATGAAGGATACTTATATTCAGCACAATCCGAATTGTGAAGACGGCAAAGAGGGATTTATCAAATTTGCAGAACATTTTTTAAGCATGAAGCCTCATATGGATATTGTTAAGATTGGTGAGGATGCAGATATGGTATATGTATTTTTTAAATGTACATTAGCCAACGGCATGGTCAACAAAGTATGTGATATTTATCGATTGGAGGACGGCATGCTGGCAGAACATTGGGATGTTGTGGAACATAATGTCGGGGAGATTTGTGCAAAGCATGAAAATGGATTATTCTAATACAAATATTTCTAAAAGGCGGTATTTCGATAAGAAATACCGTTCTTTTCAAGTAGTGCTTCTTTTGCTCTGTGTTCTTACATTATCGGCATGTGAAAAAGAAACTAAGAATAAAGATAGTAGTAATGAAAATTGGGAGACGCAAAAGATGCAGATGAATGAAATGACATCAACAGAAGAAGTGGAAAATGCATTTTACTATGAACCATTGTCACAAGGGATAAAGACAAGAATAACCGGGATTTCCTATCCGGATACGACAGAACAGTTACAAATTACTTATGAAGATTTGTCCTATGTACATGTACTTCATTATAATCATGAAGGAGAAATTGCAGAAGGAGAACTGATTTGCAATCAGGCGATAGCACAGGACCTTGTGGAAATTTTTCGCGCACTATATGATGCAAAGTATCCAATTGAAAAAATTTGTTTGATAGATGAGTATAACGGAGATGACAATTTGTCCATGGCAGATAACAATACGTCCTGTTTCAATTATCGAGTCGTTTCCGGGACTGAGCATTTATCACAACATGCCTACGGACTTGCAATTGATATCAATCCTTTGTATAACCCATATGTTACTTATAATGCAGATGGAAGCGAAAATGTACAACCATACAATGCGAAAGACTATGTAAATCGAGAACTGGATTTTGCATACAAAATTGATCACGAGGATTTATGTTATCGATTGTTTGTGGAACATGGATTCACATGGGGCGGAGATTGGAAAAACAGCAAAGACTATCAGCATTTTCAAAAGAAATTATAGAAAATACTAGCCAAGGGAGAGCGCTTGTGCTATAATGCATAAATGGCTGTAGTGGTCGCAGTATGCCCATTTTTGGGCAACACACATAATAAAAATGTACATGGTACTTTATATAATTAAGGAGGAAATCATAGTAATGAGTGTACAGGTTGAGAATTTAGAAAAGAATATGGCGAAGCTTACCATCGAAGTTTCTGCTGAAGAATTAGAGAAAGCATTAGAGGCAGCTTATCAGAAAGAGAAGAATAAAATTAGCATCCCTGGTTTCCGTAAAGGAAAAGTTCCAAGAGCGATGGTTGAGAAGATGTACGGCGTTGAAATCTTTTACGAGGATGCGGCAAATACTTTAATGCAACAGACATATCCGTCAGCAATTGATGAGAGTGGAGTAGATATTGTTTCTCGTCCAACCGTTGATGTTGTACAGATTGAAAAAGGAAAGTCGTTTATTTATACAGCAGAAGTAGCGGTTAGACCGGAAGTGACACTTGGCAAGTACATGGGAGTTACTGTAACGAAAGTTGATACCGAGGTAACAGACGAAGAATTAGATGCAGCCTTAGAGAAAGAAAGAAATAATAATGCAAGAACTGTTTCTGTAACAGATCGTGCAGTTGCTGAAGGAGATACTGCAGTAATTGATTTCGAAGGATTTGTTGATGGTGTTGCATTTGAAGGTGGTAAGGGAGAAAATCACCCATTAGAGATTGGTTCCCACACCTTTATTGATACATTTGAAGAGCAGTTAGTGGGTAAGAATGTTGGTGATGAGGTGGATGTTAACGTTACTTTCCCAGATGCGTATCAGGCAGAAGAACTTGCAGGCAAACCTGCATTGTTCAAAGTAAAGATTCATGAGATTAAAGCGAAAGAACTTCCGGAGTTGGATGATGAATTTGCACAGGAAGTATCTGAATTTGATACTTTAGCAGAATACAAAGAAGACTTAAAGAAACAGTTGACAGAGCAGAAAGAGAACGAGGCAAAACGCACCAAAGAAGAAGAGGCTATTAAGAAAATTGTCGAGAAATCCGAAATGGATATTCCGGAAGCAATGATTGAGACTCAGTGCGAGAATATGATAGATGAATTTGCGCAGAGAATCGCACAAAGCGGGCTTTCTATGGAGCAGTACTTCCAGTTCTCAGGAATGACTCTTGACAAATTAAAAGAACAGGTTCGCCCGGATGCACTTACACGTATTCAGAATAGTCTTGTTCTGGAGCAGATTGCAAAAGATGAGAACATTGAAGTTACTGACGCTGATGTAGATGCTGAAGTTGAGAAGATGGCAGCAAATTACGGAATGGAAGCAGACAAGTTAAAAGAGTATATGGGTGAAGCAGAGAAAGAATCCATGAAGAAAGACTTGGCAATCACAAAAGCAGTTGAGCTTATTATGGAGAATGTAAAGGAAAGAGCAAAGGCTAAGACCAAGAAAGATTCAGAAACAGATACAGAAGAATAAGCTTGTGTAGTAAGTGTAAATATAGACTGGTCCGAGGATTTGCGGGCCGGTCTTTTGAACTTTTATAAAGGAGGCGTTTATCAAATGAGTTTAGTACCTTATGTCATTGAACAGACCGGAAAAGGAGAAAGAAGTTACGACATTTACTCCCGTCTATTAAAAGATCGTATTATTTTCTTAGGAGAAGAGGTAAATGAGACAACAGCAAGCCTTGTTGTTGCTCAGTTATTATTCTTAGAATCAGAGGATCCGAATAAAGATATCAGCTTGTACATTAATTCCCCAGGAGGAATGGTTACAAGTGGAATGGCAATTTATGATACCATGCAGTATATCAAATGTGATGTATCTACTATTTGTATAGGAATGGCTGCAAGTATGGGTGCGTTTTTGTTAGCAGGAGGAACCAAAGGGAAACGAATGGCTCTTCCAAATGCAGAGATTATGATTCATCAGCCATCCGGTGGAGCAAGAGGTCAGGCAACTGAGATTCAGATTGCAGCAGAGAATATTTTAAAGACAAAAAAGAAATTGAACGAAATTTTAGCTGCAAATACAGGAAAGCCATATGAAGTGGTAGCAGCAGATACCGAGCGTGATTACTATATGTCAGCAGAAGAAGCTTTGGCATATGGATTGATTGACAGCATTGTTACAAATCGATAAGAGCGGAAAACGCATAGAGGGTAGCCCGGATTTCGGGGTACCCTCAAACAACTTAAAAAGAAATGTAATGGAGAAGAAAAATGGCAAGTAGATTTAATAATAATGATGGAAATAATGGCAATTTAAATAATAGAGGAGTAATTCGTTGTTCTTTTTGTGGGAAAAGCCAAGGGCAGGTGGAACGCTTAATCGCTGGACCGAATGGCGCATATATTTGCGATGAGTGTATTGATATTTGCGCAGAGATTATTGAGGAAGAGGAACTTGGAATTCTACCGGAAAGGAAAATCACGAAGGAAGATATTAATCTTTTAAAACCGGAAGAATTAAATGCATTTTTGGATGAATATGTTATTGGTCAGACACAGGCGAAGAAGGTTTTGTCGGTAGCTGTTTACAATCATTATAAAAGAGTTCTTGCCGGCCCGACCGTTGATGTAGAACTGCAAAAAAGCAATATTTTGATGCTTGGACCAACCGGTTCCGGCAAAACACTTTTGGCACAAACACTTGCAAGAGTCATTAACGTTCCGTTTGCCATTGCAGATGCAACCACATTGACAGAGGCCGGTTATGTGGGAGAGGATGTTGAAAATATCCTTTTAAAATTAATTCAGGCAGCAGACTATAATGTAGAACGCGCAGAACATGGTATCATATATATTGATGAAATTGACAAAATTACTAAGAAAACAGAGAATGTTTCTATCACGCGTGATGTATCCGGTGAAGGTGTACAACAAGCACTTTTAAAGATTTTAGAAGGAACAATTGCATCAGTACCACCGCAGGGAGGACGCAAACATCCTCAGCAGGAATTGATTCCGATTGATACTACCAATATATTATTTATTTGTGGTGGGGCGTTTGATGGATTGGAAAAAATTATTGAAAATCGTATGGATGCGAAATCAATTGGTTTTAATGCTGATGTAAAAGCAAAATCGGAAATGAATGTAGGCGAAACTTTCAAACATGCACTTCCGCAAGATTTTGTGAAATTCGGATTGATTCCGGAATTTATTGGACGTGTGCCGATTACGGTTTCTTTAGAAGGTTTAGATAGAGATGCGCTCATTCGTATTTTACAAGAGCCAAAGAATTCCTTGGTAAAGCAGTATGTCAAATTATTTGAATTAGATGGCGTTGGCTTGGAATTTGAAAAAGAAGCAATCGAAGCAATTGCGGATAAAGCGTTAGAGAGAAAAACAGGAGCAAGAGGTCTTCGTGCAATTATGGAAAATGTGATGTTGGATTTAATGTATCGTATTCCATCCGATGAATCCATTACCCGCTGTGTAATTACAAAAGAGATTGTTGAAAAAAATCTTGCAATAGATGCAGATGAACCATCGGCAATTGAGAAAAAAGAAGATACAGAAGAACTTGCATCGTAATACAGGAGAAAATTGGTGAAAGATAGTGTGATAACAATTCCTGCGGTAGCATTACGCGGCATGGCAATTATGCCGGGAATGATTGCACATTTTGATGTGAGCCGCAACAAATCCATTAAAGCAGTAGAAGTGGCGATGATGGAAGAACAGAAGATTTTTTTGGTAACACAACGTGATATTGAAGTGGAAAATCCAACGGAAAAAGATTTGTATTCTGTTGGAATTCTTGCAGATGTAAAACAGGTGGTGAAACTGCAGAATAATATTGTTCGTGTTTTAGTAGAAGGAAAGGAACGTGCAAAACTTTTTGCTTTTACGAAACATGAGGAATATTTAGAAGCAGAGGTTGTGTGTATTTCGAATGATGTAGAAGAGGATTTGTCGGATGTAGAAAAAGAGGCAATGGTGTCTGCGATACAGGAGACATTTGGAAACTTTGCAAAGGCAAATGGCAAATTGGGACAGGAAATTATAAGACAAGTCAATGAAACAACAGATCTTGCAAAATTAATTGACTGTATTTCGAATAATCTTCCGGTTCGCTATTCGAAAAAACAGGAAATATTAGAAGCTCTTACATTAACCGAGCGTTATGAAGTTTTGATGGCGTTATTACTTCGTGAAACAGAAGTGATTGCAATAAAAGAAGATTTTCAAAAGAAAATAAAAGAACGTGTAGAGAAACGTCAAAAAGAGTATGTGCTTCGTGAGCAGATGGCATTGATTCGAGAAGAACTCGGAGAGGATACTACCGATTCGGATATTGATAACTACCGGGAATCTTTGAAGAAATTAAAGGCATCAAAAGAAGTGAAAGAACGTATTCGCAAAGAGATAGACCGTTTGAAAAGTATTCATGGTAGTTCTTCAGAAAGTGCGGTGAGTCGTGCATATATAGAGACTCTTTTGGAATTGCCATGGAATAAAGCTTCTAAAGACAATAAAGACTTACATCGAGCTCAGAATATTTTAGACGAGGATCATTATGGTTTGGAAAAAGTAAAAGAACGTATGATGGAATTTCTTGCGGTGCGGAATTTGACGAGCAAAGGAGAAAGTCCGATTATTTGTCTTGTAGGACCACCGGGAACCGGTAAAACCAGTATCGCTCGTTCCGTGGCAAAGGCGCTTGATAAAGAGTATGTGCGCATTTGTTTGGGTGGCGTACGTGATGAGGCAGAAATTCGTGGTCATCGAAGAACGTATGTAGGTGCGATGCCGGGACGTATTGTAAGCGGTCTTCGTGCGGCAGGTGTAAATAATCCACTCATGCTCTTAGATGAAATTGATAAAGTCAGCAGTGATTATAAAGGCGATACAGCGTCTGCATTATTGGAGGTGCTTGATTCGGAACAGAATAATAAGTTTCGTGATCACTATGTAGAACTTCCGGTAGATTTGTCGGAGGTACTGTTTATTGCAACCGCAAATTCTATGCAGGATATTCCAAAGCCACTGCTGGATCGAATGGAAATTATTGAAGTAAATAGTTACACGGAAAACGAGAAATTTCATATTGCCAAAGAACATCTGCTTTCGAAACAGATGGAGAAAAATGGAATAAAAGCAGATATGTTTTCCATGAATGATGCAGCATTAAAACGTGTGATTTCCGGATATACAAAAGAGGCAGGCGTAAGAAGTTTAGAACGAAAACTAGGAGAAATCTGCCGTAAATGCGCAAGAGAAATCTACCAGAATGACGTCAAAAAAATTAGTGTTACAGCATCTGATTTGGAAACCTATCTTGGTAAAGAAAAATATCGTCAGGATAAGAAGAATAAAAAGGATGAAATTGGTATTGTAAGAGGTCTTGCGTGGACAAGTGTTGGTGGTGTCACCTTAGAGGTAGAAGTTAACATCATGAAAGGAAAAGGAGAATTCCAATTAACCGGAAAGCTTGGAGATGTTATGAAAGAGTCAGCACAAGCAGCTATCAGTTATGTTCGTGCTATTAGTGAGAAATATCAGATAGAAGATGACTTTTTTCAGAAACATGATATTCATGTACATATACCGGAGGGGGCGGTGCCAAAAGATGGGCCGTCAGCAGGAATTACAATGGCAACCGCTATGTTGTCTGCAATTACGCAAATACCGGTTCGCGCTGATGTTGCTATGACGGGAGAAATAACATTGCGAGGCCGCGTTCTTCCAATTGGAGGATTGAAAGAAAAACTTCTTGCAGCAAAAAATGCAAAAATAACAACTGTTTGTATTCCGAAGGATAATGAAAAAGATTTGCATGAAATTTCAACAGAAATTACAGATGGTTTAACAGTTGTACCGGTAAAGAAATTGGATGAGGTTCTCGAAGTAGCATTTTGTAAGGGATAAAAGGAGTTGCAATGATTATCAAAAATGTAAATCTGGAAATTGTTTGCGGAATCACAAGTACTATTCCGGATACAACATATGGCGAAGTAGCGTTTGCCGGGAAATCGAATGTAGGGAAGTCGTCATTGATTAATGCTTTGATGAATCGAAAAGCATTGGCAAGAACATCCTCGCAACCTGGAAAGACACAAACCATTAATTTTTATAATATCAATGATACGATGTATTTGGTTGATCTGCCAGGGTATGGATATGCAAATGCAAATGTTGAGATCAAGGCAAAATGGGGACAGATGATTGAAAATTATCTGAATGTTTCTAAACAATTACGCGCAATATTTTTATTAATTGATATCCGTCATGATCCATCAGACAACGATAAGATGATGTATGATTGGATGTTAAGTCAGGGATTTACGCCGATTATTATTGCAACAAAAGCAGATAAAATCAAGCGAGGTCAGATAAAAAAATATGTAGATGCAATTCGTACAGGTTTAGAAGTAGAAGAAGGAACAATCATTATTCCTTTTTCAGCAGAAACGAAGCAAGGAAGAGAAGAAATCTGGGAGTTGATTGATTCTTTCGTTCTTTTGGATGATTATCAACAGGAAACAAAGCCACAGGAAATTGAAATCAAACAAGAACCGGTTTCAGAAAAGAAACCGCGTTGGAAGGCGATTGGAAAACCAGTTGCAAAAAAGACGGCAAAGAAAAAGAGTTCCACTAAGAAATCGGGTGGAAAAAAGAGGAAGTAGGGTTTGATGAAACGTAAATATGGATTTGTTTTTGGAATGCTTTTTGGTATTTTGGCAGCAAGTGTAATATTGACAACTCTGTATGTCGAACAAACAAAAGAGCATGTGAAAGAAGATGAGATTAACATAGTGACCTCGTTTTATCCGATGTATATTGCGACATTAAATATTGTTGGAGATATACCGGGGGTGAATTTGCAGAGTTTAAGCGAGCCACAGACAGGATGTTTGCATGATTTTCAATTGACTCCGGAGGATATGAAATTGTTGTCAGAAGCAGACATCTTTATCATAAATGGCGGTGGTATGGAATCTTTTATGGAAGAGATTGCGCATGAATATCCAAATCTCGTCATTGTAGATGCGTCCAAAGATGTCGCATTGATAGAGGATGAACATGAACACGTAAATGCTCATACGCATTCACATTCTCAAAATGGACATGCTTGGTTGAGTATAAAAAATTATCGTAAACAAGTAGCGACTATTGCCGATGAATTGAGCAAAGCGGAACCAAATTACGCACAAGATTTCCGTCGCAATGCCGATGACTATGACGGGCAACTTGCAGAATTGCAAAAAGAACAGGATATCATTGTCGAGAAGGTGAAGGGAACAAATGTAATTATTTTTCATGAAGCGTTTGCATATGTAGCCAAAGATTATGGATTTGTAGTTTCTTATGAAGTAAACCTAGATGAAGAAAGACAAGTAAGTGCAGGTGAGGTTGCGAAAGTGGTATCTGCAATTGAGGAAGAACAGGTTCAATATCTCTTGGTCGAAGAACGTTATGGAAAAGAATTGGCAAAAACCATTGAGAAAGAAACCGGAGTGACCGTCATTTATTTAGATACATTGAATCATGGTGCATATGATTCGGATAGTTACATTGAGGGAATGCATGAAAATATAGAATTGCTGGAAGGAGTACAATAATGCGAAAAATTGTAGAACCGTGTGGTTTGCATTGCATAAAAGTGAACCAACTTGGGGTAAAGTTTTCGGAACAAGTTGTTTTGGAAAATATCAATTTACACATTCATTGCGGCTCGCTTAATGCAATCATCGGTAAGAATGGTGCGGGGAAATCCACACTTGTCCGTGCGATGCTGGATGATATTCCACATACCGGTCAAATTGAATTTAAGGATACAAAAGATGGACGTATGCAGAAACTAAAAATCGGTTATGTACCACAGTCGATTAATATTGAGAAAAACACACCAATGAGTGTATATGACTTGATTGCAAGTTATCAGTTTCGGTATCCGATTTTTTTCCCGAAAAGACCAAAAATATACGATAAAATAAAAAAAAGTCTCTCTGTATTTGAAGCAGAAGAATTTATTGATAAACCGGTTTGCAATCTTTCCGGTGGGCAGTTGCAAAGAGTATTACTTTCCATGGCAATTATGGATGAGCCGAATTTGTTATTGTTAGACGAACCGGTCTCAGGGATTGACCAAAAGGGTATGGAATTGTTTTATCAGACCATGGATTATTTGAAAAAGCACTATGATCTTGCAATTATTCTGATTTCGCATGATTTGGATTATGTTGCAAAATATGCGGATCATGTGATTTTACTTGATAAAACGGTACTAGCTCAAGGGAAACCAAGTGAAGTGTATGCAAGTCCGGAGTTTGAAAAGATTTTTTCTGTTGGTGATGAAAAATGGATAAAGGAGGGAAAAACAGATGATTGATTGGACCTCCTGGTTGGATTATGGTTTTATGAGAGCGGCATTTCTTGCGGTGTTGATTATTACTCCTTTATTTGGTCTGCTTGGAACCATGATTGTAAATAAAAAAATGGCATATTTCTCGGATGCCCTAGGACATTCTGCGTTAACGGGTGTTGCGGTTGGTGTTATTTTTGGGATTGCAGACACATCAGTATCAATGGTGATTTTCGCGATTTTATTTGCACTTTTGTTAAATAAAATTGCAAGCACAAATACGGCGTCCACAGACACCATTATTTCGGTCTGCTCGTCTTGTTCTGTTGCAATTGGACTTGCAATTTTGTCACAAGGTGGAAATTTTAGCAAATACTCCGGAATTTTGGTTGGCGATATTTTAAGTATTACAAATCGAGAAATTATTTCATTAGTGGTCATTTTTATGATTACCATTATTTTCTGGGCGATTGGATTTAATGCCATAAATGCGATTTCCATTCATCGTACACTGGCAAAAAGTAAGAGAATTCCGGTGAAACTGATGGATAATGTATTTGCGGTATTAATTGCGTTAATTGTCATGTTATCTATTAAATGGGTAGGAATTCTCATTATTAATGCATTATTGATTTTGCCGGCAGCTGCAAGTCGAAATGTTGCTGAGAATATGAGAGAATATCATCTCTTCTCTGTAATTTTTTCTGTATTTTCCGGTGTGGTTGGATTGTTAGTTTCTTATTATACCAATGTTGCAACCGGCCCGATGATTGTAGTGATTTCGTCCGTTATCTATTTTATAACGCTGTTATATGGAAGAAAAGAGCGAAAATAAGAAACGTACCTGATACATAGAAATTTCTATGCACCAGGTACGTTTTATTTGTTTGTATAAGTTTTATGCAGTTACGTCTGTCGCAGGGTCTGTAACAGGAGCTTGAGTTGTAGTTTTATTTGTAGATTCTTTCCAGTCTGCAAATTTCTTTTCTACTGCCTCGTAAGTACGTTGGCTGATGTCTGGGAGTTCTTTGCCCCAAGATTTAGTAGCCTGTGAGAACCCTTTCTTGAATGCATCGAGTAATTCATCGGCTTTGTCCGGGTCGTCTCCGGCAAGTGCTTTAGCAAAATCTAAAATACGGTCAGAAGTTTGTTCTACACCCCAATAACCGTCTTCTGCGATATCAGCTTGTGCCTGCGCTTTCACTTCAGCAGATACGGTAAAATCACCTTTTGCGAGGAATGACCACACGCTGTCGGCTGTTCCTATAGCATTTCCTTGTTGAACCATCATTTTGTGAACGATGTCCATCAACTGTTTGTTGCGCGCTTCAGCATCTGCCTTAAGCTGTGCAATAATAGCGGAACGATCCGGTTTTTCTGTTACTTTGGTATCGCTTGTTTCTGCTGCAGAAGATTTCTCATATACAACAGCAGTATCTTCAAATCCATTGGTTGCAGCAGGTGTCTCTGTTGTGTTTGTTTTTTCTTCAGAAACAGGCTTTGTGTTGGTTGCGGTGGTTGCAGCTACAGTGCTTGCATAACCGGTAATGTTGTTTACACTCATATTCACCCTCCTTGGTATTGTGGCGTTTCGGCATCCTTTGCGCGAAACATTCTTCTGTTGCCATATATATCGACAATTATATAAAGAAACTTTAGTATAAAATTGACTTTTTTTTACATCATGTATAAAATGAATATTGTATACAAAATACAGAGGTAAAACACATGGATGAGATTTCTTTAAAAGCACTTGCAAAAATTAATTTAGGACTTGATGTGGTTCGAAGAAGGGAAGATGGTTATCATGAAGTGCGCATGATTATGCAGACAATACATTTGTTTGATCGTCTTACTTTGACAAGAACTAAGGAATCGGGGATACGTATTAAGACAAATGTTGCTTTTCTGCCAGTAGATGAGAACAATCTTATATATAAAGCGGGAAAGATGTTAATAGATGAGTTTTCTATAACCGATGGTGTAGATGTTCATTTGGTGAAACGAATTCCGGTAGCGGCAGGTATGGCCGGTGGAAGTACGGATGCAGCGGCAATGCTTTATGGGATGAATCAGATGTTTGAGCTGGGGCTTTCACAAAAAGAATTGATGGAACGCGGTGTGAAGATAGGTGCAGATGTGCCGTATTGTTTGCTAAGAGGCACTGCTTTGGCAGAAGGGATTGGTGAGAAGTTAACTGCACTGGCACCGATGGTCAAATGTCCGGTTTTAATTGCCAAACCGGCAATTTCGGTATCCACCAAATTTGTTTATCAGAATTTAAGAATAGATGAGAATACCAATCATCCGGATATTGACCGGATGATTACGGATATTGAGGCTAAAGATTTGGTGGCAATTGCCAGAGATATGGGGAATGTATTGGAATCGGTAACGATTCCACATTATCCGATTATTCAGGAAATCAAAGATAAAATGATGGAATTTGGCGCAATGAATGCTATGATGAGCGGAAGCGGACCAACCGTATTTGGATTATTCGATTCCGAGGAACAGGCAGAAATTGCATATAAACAAATGAAAAAATCCGGACTTGCGAAACAAATTTATCTGACATCTATTTATAATAATCGGCGAGTGTAAAGGAGGCGGAATATGACAGATCATTTAACTTTGAATATGAATGAATATTTGCCACTTAGAGATGTGGTTTTTCAGACTTTGCGTGAAGCGATTTTAAGAGGTGATTTAAAGCCGGGAGAACGTTTGATGGAGTTGCAACTGGCTTCCAAACTGGGGGTTAGTCGTACACCGATTCGAGAAGCAATTCGTATGTTAGAGCAGGAAGGATTAGCAGTAACCATTCCAAGAAAAGGTGCAGAAGTTGCAAAGATGACCTTAAAGGATATGGTTGATTTGTTAGAAATTCGTGAGTCGCTTGATGAGTTAGCGGTTACACTAGCATGTGCAAAAATCACCGGCGAGCAATTGCAAAAATTACAATTGTTAAAGGATGAATTTGAAAAATGTACCAAGACCGGTGATGTGAAGAAAATTGCAGAAGCAGATGTGAAATTTCATGATGTTATTTATGAAGCAACGGAGAATCCGAAACTTGTTAGTATATTAAATAATTTGCGTGAACAGATATACCGCTATCGTGTCGAATATATTAAAGATGCAAACAATCATCCGATTCTGATTCGTGAGCACGAGGCGATTTTTAAAAGCTTAGAAGAAAGGAATAAAGAAAAAGCAACACAGGCAATGCATGAGCATGTTGCGAATCAAGCAGTAGCAGTAAAAGCTGTTATTCAGCAACAGGAATAAATTTCATAATAGTGTACAAACTAGGGAATAGAGGTCAATCTATTCCCTTTTAATTTTGCTAGGAGGAAACAATGGAACAAAAAACCAGAGTGTCCACGGATATTGAAAAAAATATTGCGCGCTATAAAGAAATATACAGTGATTGCAGTGATATCAAAATGAAAGAAATGATATTAGGAGACAATGCAGATTGTAAATGCTTTCTGGCATATATTGAGGTGTCTATCAGTAATACACTTGTGCGGAATACAGCGCTTGGGCGTTGTATGGGATTTTTGGCACAAACAAAAGAGTCGGAGCGCAATCAGCTTTTAGATAATAATGCAATGGGAATTGCAGACATCAGTTATTTTGAAACAGTAGAAGAAGCTGCTCAGGCAATGCTTGCAGGTGATCCTATCATCTTTGTGGATGGATATGACAAAGCGTTCAAAATCAAAGACCAAGGATATCCCAATATGGGTGTCCAAGAATCAAAGTCCGAAAAAGTCGTAAGAGGATCGAGTGAAGGATTTGCCGATTCTGTAAAAGTAAATACAGCATTACTTCGAAGAAGAATACGTTCTACAAGGCTATGTGTACGCGAAACGCCAAGGGGATTGCGTTCACATACCAATGTAGATTTGGTATATATGAGGGATTTGGCAGACCCACGTATTTTGCAGGAAATCGAGCGAAGATTATCAGAGTATGAGATTGATGCTATTTTAGATAGTGGTGTGATAGAACAGTTGGCAGAAAAAAAATGGTATTCTCCGTTTCCACAGTTTCAGACAACACAAAGACCGGACCGCGCAGCAATGGCAATTGCAGAAGGCAGAATTGTTTTGCTTTCCGATAATTCACCGATTGCGTTAATTCTACCGGCAGATATAAATTCTTTTTTAAAGACCAGCGATGATTATTTCAATCGTTTCGAAGCGGCATCCTTTGCGCGAATTCTTCGTTATCTAGCATGCTTTTTTGCGATGACATTACCGGGGCTTTATGTTGCGCTAACCAATTTTCATACACAGATTCTTCCAACCACATTGCTGCTATCCTTTCAGGGGGCGCGAATGGGCGTGCCGTTTCCGGCAGTTTTAGAAGTGATTTTAATGGAAATGTCCTTCGAACTGCTTCGGGAAGCGGGCGTGCGACTACCCGGTGCAATGGGAAGTACGATAGGAATTGTCGGGGGATTAATTATTGGACAGGCTGCAGTTGAGGCAAGTCTGGTCAGCCCGATCGTAGTTATCATTGTTGCATTTACTGCACTTTGTTCATTTTCCATTCCAAACGAAGAATTTGCATTTTCTTTCCGTATTCTCAAATTTGGGTTTATCATCTTGTGTGCATGGATGGGGTACTATGGTTTCTTGCTTGGTATTATGGCAGTACTCATTCATTTGTCCAAACTAAAAAGTTTTGGAGTGCCATATCTGATGCCATTTGTTGGAGCGGAATTAAACAATTATGAGGATGAGTATGATTCGATATTCCGATATCCGTTGCGTAAACTTACAAAACGCCCGATTTTTGCCAATAAGAACGAAAGAACAAAATTAAAAAAGAAAGAGTAAAAACATGTTTTCGAATAATGATAAAATCTCCATGCGACAGACATTTCGATTATTCTTGTTTGATTTTATTGGAATCAGCACCCTGCTTGTTCCGCCATATTTGGCGAAAATGTCTGGGATTTATGGCGTATGGAGTATTGTATTAGCAGCAGTTTTTGGATTTTTATATCTGGCCTATCTTGGATGGGTGTTAAAGTATATGAAAACGGATATGTTTTCATTTTTATCAGAAAATAGATCGGTGATTGTACAAAAAGTAATATATGGTTATCTGATGCTGACCTGCATACTGACAGCGGGATATGTGGCGTTTGTATTTACCAATTTGATGCAAAAATGTCTGATTAAAGAAGAGTCCTACCTTCTAATTTTGATACTGCTTTTGTTGGTTGCAGGATATGCGGTATCAGGAGGCATCGAAAGTCGTGCGCGTGTATACGAAATATTGTTTTGGATTATTTTGATTCCGCTATTTGCAATGTTGTTATTTTCTATCAAAGGTATGGATTATTCCTATTGGCGGCCGCGGAAAACACTGGAGATTGAAAAAATAGGGAAAGGGGCCTATTTAGTGTTCTCAGGCTTTACTACGATGTTTTTTGCATTGTTTTTTCCGAAATATATCAAATCAGAATTTGTCGGAAAACGATTCGTAAAAAGTATTGGTTATGCGCTGTTATGTGCAATTGGTATTTTGTTGATATTGTATCTGATTTTGCTTGGAACATTTGGCGAAAATGCGCTGGCATCCATGGAGTTTCCTGCTGTAACACTGATGAGCATGGTTCAATTTGATGGTGGTTTTTTTAAACGTTTGGATGCAATTATGGTAGGGATTTGGTTTTTTACATTGTTTGCACTGTTAAATCTCAATCTTTTTTATGGGGGCAAAATGATGGAAAAATGTGCTGATATTCGTGGGAATAAACGATATGCAGCAATCATGATTTTTCTGGCGTTTTTGGTTGCGTTATTATTGGAATATACGACTTACATGCAAGAGTTTTTTATGAATTTTTTCATTTATGTAGGTACCCCGCTTTATATATTAATCCCCGGTATTTTACTTATAGGAGGGAAAAAATGAAAAAAATTGGTATGGTAATTTTGCTTATTAGCACAACCTTAGCGCTTGTAGGATGTAAAGGGACGGAGTTAGAGGATAGGAGTTTTCCAATGCTTGTAGCAGTTACTTGTAATGAGGAGAATCAAGTCGGTATGAGTTGTGTTTTCCCAAAGCAACAAAATGCGCAAGGGGCTACATCAAATTCCGGAAATGAAAATACATCCTTGGAATATGCAACAAATTTCGAGACTGCATGGGATAATTATGAAAAAAGTTTAAACAGAGTAGCTGATTATAATCATCTAAAAGTGATTTTACTAAGTGAAAGTTTTCTTGAAAATGAA
Organism: Lachnospiraceae bacterium; assembly: GCA_045531055.1. Lineage (GTDB taxonomy): Bacteria > Bacillota > Clostridia > Lachnospirales > Lachnospiraceae > Roseburia. The sequence continues at coordinate 59,889 of JAZSDG010000010.1, forward strand.
AAACAATATTATGAAATGATTGATCTGTTACAAAAAAAGAATACATTTCCGCGAAACACTTATATATGCGTTACAAACGATGTGCAGGCGATGTTAGATACTGAAAAAAATTTGTCAGTAGATTTGGGCACCTATATAGAAGATCTTTTCGAAAATCACGATTACGCGAAAGAGCACAAATTGCCGACCATTGGTAATTTGATTGACGAAAAAGAAAATAAACAAAAAATCATAGAACTCCCGTATCTTACGGTTGAAAATAATACAATTTTTTGGAAAAAGTGAATAAAGATTTTTAGATGGTCAAGAATCCTTTCTATAGACAGGGAGGATTGAAACGATGAAATCATTTGGAAGAAAATGCATAGGTGTTTTTGTGGCAGTAGTGCTATTTGGAGTATGTTCATATGGAGTTAAAGCACAGGCGGGACAAGCAAATGACCCACTGCAAGAATCCATTGCAGAAAAAGTTTTACGATTTCATGTGCTTGCGAATAGTGATAGCTGTGAGGATCAGGAACTCAAAGAAAAAGTGCGGGATGCCATTGGGTGTATGATGCAACCACGTTTATCCAATGTAGAAAATATAGAAGAAACACGTGCGGTTGTGGAAGCGAGTATGGATGATATTATTGCTACAGCTGAGGAAACACTCCGTGAAAACGGGTATGATTATGAAGTTACTGCAAAACTGACAAATACAGTTTTTCCGGAAAAAACATATGGGAATTACACGTTTCCGGCAGGGGAATATCAAGCACTTGAGGTGGTAATCGGAGAAGGAAAAGGACATAATTGGTGGTGTGTCTTATATCCCAATATGTGTTTTAGAGGTAGTGTTTTTGAAGTGGTAGAAGAAGAGGCGGAGGAAGCGTTAAAAGAAGTTTTGACTCCGGAAGAATATGAAAATGTCTTTAATGGCGAAGATTATGAAATACGCTTTAAATTTCTTGAATATTTCAAATAAAACAGTTAGAATGGTTAAGGATACAGTATGAGGAGATAGCAAATGACAAAAGAGGTTCTTATTTCAATAACGGGAATGCAATTTGTACCGGGAACAGATTATGATACAGTAGAGCTTATAGCGCCTGGAGAATATTATTATAAGAATAATAAGCATTTTTTATTGTATGAAGAAGTAAGTGAAGGGTTTGAAGAACCTAATCGCAATATGGTGAAGGTCGCGCCTGATTATATGGAGTTGACCAAGAAGGGGCCAACTGCAGTACATATGCTTTTTGAGACAAATAAGAAGAATGTTACTTATTATTATACTCCATTTGGTAATTTGTTGATAGGAATTGATACAAAACGTGTTGATATAACAGAAACAGACGAAGAGATTTGTGTTGATGTAGAGTATGTTTTAGAACTGAACTATGAACACGTCGCCGATTGCAATATTCATATGAGTATCAAATCTAAGGGCGCCGGCAAATTAAATCTAACGGCACAATGATTTATATTAGGAAGAAATAAAACGGTACACAAGGTACCGTTTCTTTTTTGCTATTTCTTTTTCTTGGTTTTTGTCTGTTTCTCAGATTCAACTTGAGCATTTAATGAATTGTATTTGTCGCGAAGTTTTGCACGAAAACCTTTTTTCTTAGTCGGTTTTTCGAGTGGTCCGCGCAATCCGCGAACAGCGGTGATGTATAATCCGCTTACGGTTGCCTTGACTTCTTTCTTCAATGGGATTTCATCGAATACCTGCTCGTCCGCAATCAAAGTCATAACTCTTGGACCAACTTTTGCTTTCACAATTGGCAACTTTGACATGCGCATCAGTTTGTTAGTCTGCTCCATCACTTGAGACGGAAGCCCGGCATCTTTTAGACGCATACGCTTTTTGTCTATGATAAGCATGGAAACGGTTTGAGCTGCTGCTGCGATTTGTTCATCCTGTTCGGCTTTTCTTTTTTCAGCTTTTTTACCAAGGAAATAAAATACAATCATAATCGCTATAAGTACGACGACAATGACGATTAATGCTATAAAAGCTCCATTCACGGTAAAGTCCTCCTTTTTTTCACTGAGAATCATTTTAACATTGATTATTTGAAAAATCAACGTGAATGTGTTTACAATGTTTGTATTTTTGGAAGAATTATGATATGTTAAATAAGTTAGCTCTTTCAATCGAGCAAAAAGAAAGGAATATGTATATGAAAAAGAGAGTCTTGGCAACAATTTTATGTATGACGACCTTGTTTGGAATCGTTGGTTGCAAAGCAGAAAAACGCAGTGGTCAAATGGATATAGACCCACAAAAGCAAGTAAAAGAATTGTGTGAATACAAAGGAATCGAACTTTCTTTAACCGGACAATATGAAGTTACCGATGATATGGTACAGGAGGCTTATGTTTATTTAGTACAGAATTCCGGATTGGATATGGTTGAAATTACTGACCGCACCATGATACAGGATGGAGATTATGTCAAGGTAGATTATACCGGTTATCACAAAGGCACCGCATTCGAAGGTGGTGCAGCAAAGGGAGCATTTTTGCAACTTAGTGCGGATAATGGATATATTCCGGGATTTACGGATGGGCTTGTTGGTGCAGAAGTGGGAAGCACAGTAAGCCATGATGTGACGTTCCCGGATCCATATATGAATAATGAGGAATTGTCGGGCGAACTGACAACATTTGAGTTTGTTATTCATGGAATTTATAAGAAAGTTGATGTGGATCAGATTACGGATGAGCAGGTTGCGGCAAATTATAGCGATACATTTGGTGTATCCACCAAGGAAGAACTTAAGAATTATGTCCGAGATAGTTTGGTAGCTACCGCTGAATCAAATAAATATTCAGATACGGTGACGGCAGTTGGAGATTATATGCTTGCGAATTCTGATGTGGATATTCCGGAGGAATATTTAGAAGCAAGAGTGCGCGAGTTTCGGGATTCTTTTGAGGAAACTTATTGTGCAGAAGGTGAGAGCTTAGAAGACTATCTGAAGGAAAATTATAAGGTCACATTGGAAGGGGCAATGGAAGAGTGGACTGTCTATTTGGAAGAGCAGATTGCATTTGAACTTATTTTTGGTCTGGTTGCCGAGAAAGAAGGGCTTGAGATTGATGAAGAAGAGTTCAAGCAATATATCGATGGTTTCAAGTTGCCGGAAAATGGCGGGTTTGAAGATGAAGAGTCCATTTACAAATACTATGGTGCCGGGAATGAAAAAGAGGGCGAAGAATATTTAAGACGTCTTTTCTTGGTAAACGAGGCAATTACTTTTGTAGCTGAGAATGCTGTTACAACAGAAACTACTGATGGAGCAGAAAAATAAGTTAGATAAGGGAAAAGGAGGAGTCAGTTATGGAACTGATTGATGTAAGAGAAATATTTCGTAATCGCGAAACATACGCCAATAAAGAAGTGACCATTGGTGGATGGGTGAGAAGTAATCGTAATTCTAAGAATTTTGGATTTATCGTAGTAAATGATGGAACCTTTTTTGAACCAATACAGGTTGTTTATGCGGATGGACTTTCCAATTATGATGAAATTGCAAAAATAAATGTAGGAGCGGCAGTTATTGTAAAGGGAATTTTAATTCCAACACCGGATTCAAAGCAGCCATTTGAAATTCAGGCGAGTGAAGTGACAATTGAAGGAGCATCTACTCCGGATTACCCGTTGCAGAAAAAACGTCATACATTTGAGTATTTAAGAACAATTTCACATTTAAGACCGCGAACCAACACATTTGAAGCAGTATTTCGTGTGCGTTCGTTGTGTGCATATGCAATCCATCGTTTTTTCCAGGAAAGAGATTTCGTATATGTGCATACACCAATTATTACCGGAAGTGACTGCGAAGGCGCAGGTGAAATGTTTCAGGTAACAACCATGGATTTGAATAACATTCCAAAAAATGAAAATGGAACCGTTGATTTTTCAAAGGATTTCTTTGGAAAACCTACAAATCTTACAGTGTCCGGACAGTTGAATGGTGAAACCTACGCGATGGCGTTTAAAAATATTTATACATTTGGACCAACCTTCCGTGCAGAAAATTCCAATACAACCCGTCATGCGGCAGAGTTTTGGATGATTGAGCCGGAAATCGCGTTTGCCGATTTGGAAGATGATATGATGCTTGCGGAAAGCATGTTAAAGTATGTGATTAACTATGTGCTTGAGCATGCGCCGGAAGAAATGGCATTTTTCAATAATTTTGTTGACAAAGGACTTTTGGAACGTTTGCAGAATGTTGTGAGCAATGATTTTGCAAAAGTAACTTATACGGAAGCGATTGATATTCTTTCAAAAAATAATGACCAGTTTGATTACAAAGTGTCATGGGGCTGTGATTTACAGACAGAGCATGAGCGCTATCTGACGGAAGTTGTATTTAAACGTCCGGTATTTGTTACAGATTATCCAAAGGAAATTAAGGCATTTTATATGAAGCTGAATGAAGATGGTAAGACCGTAGCAGCAGTCGATTGCCTTGTGCCGGGAATCGGTGAGATTATTGGTGGAAGCCAACGTGAAGATGATTACGATAAATTGGTTGCAAGAATAAATGAATTAGGATTAAATGAAGAAGATTATAAATTCTATTTGGATCTTCGTAAATATGGTTCTGCAAGACATGCAGGCTTTGGACTTGGTTTTGAACGTTGCGTCATGTATTTGACCGGTATGTCAAATATTCGTGATGTTGTTCCATTCCCAAGAACAGTAAATAACTGCGAATTATAGTGATAAGCATATCCCTCTGCGCATATAGTTAATATGAAGTGGAGGGATTTTTGTATGGAAAAAAAGAATCGTATTGTCGGTGCGCTCGTTAAGTCTCTGATTCTGATGTATGTCCTAACCGGTCTATTCTTATTGCTGCTTACGGTATTTATGTATCATATGGATTTGGAGGTTCAAACAGCAAAAATTGTAATTGTAATTATTTATATTATGACCGGATTTATCGGGGGCTTTTCCATTGGAAAGCAGTTAAAGACGCGAAGATTTCTTTGGGGCGTTGTGGTAGGAATACTCTATTTTGGTATATTGTTACTAGCTTCTCTTGCTGTGGGTGGGGGAAAAGTGGACGATGTTATTCAGTTGCTAATTACGTTTGTACTTTGTACTGCGTCTGCAATGATTGGAGGAATGGTCAGCTAGACATGGGAATGTGAAAAAAGTGCTTTGCATATGGGAATGCCTGTGTTATAATGTCAAAGATAGGTAAAGTGTATCATTTTGCCAATATAGCGAAAAGGAGAGAACCCTATGAAACACGTAAAGACATTAAATACAAGAAAGTTACAGAACACCATTAAGAAAGGTGGTTGCGGCGAGTGCCAGACTTCTTGTCAGTCTGCATGCAAGACCTCTTGTACGGTAGGAAATCAGACCTGTGAACAGTACAAATAGTTTTATAATTACATAATGCAATGATGAAAACGACCGCACGCATCGCGAACGGTCGTTTTATACCGTTTATAGAAAAAAGAAAGAGAGGAATATTATAGTGGTTCATCAGTTTAAGAATAACGGCTATGATATTGTCTTAGATGTAAATAGTGGTACGATTCATGTAGTGGATGACGTAACATATGATGTGATTGCTTTATTTGAGGAACATCAGGCCGAAGAAATTGTACAGGCACTTGCGGACAAGTATCCAAAGAGTGAGATTTGTGAGGCGATAGAAGAGGTTCAGACATTAATCGATAACGAAGAACTTTTTACAAAAGACACATATGAAACACATATTGTTGATTTCAAAAAACGCCAGACGGTGGTAAAAGCACTTTGTCTGCATATTGCGCATGATTGTAACCTTGCTTGCAAATACTGCTTTGCAGAAGAAGGGGAATATCATGGAAGAAGAGCATTGATGTCTTACGAGACAGGCAAACAGGCGCTTGACTTTTTAATTGCGAATTCCGGTAGCAGAAAGAATCTGGAAGTGGATTTCTTTGGTGGAGAGCCACTTATGAATTTCGATGTGGTAAAGCAGTTGGTGGCATACGGTAGAGAGCAGGAACAAATCCATAATAAGCATTTTCGGTTTACCTTAACCACGAATGGTGTACTTCTTAACGATGATATCATGGAATTTGCCAACCAAGAGATGGACAATGTCGTTTTAAGTATTGATGGTCGTAAAGAAGTACATGATAATATGCGTCCATTCCGTCGAGGCGATGGCAGTTATGATTTGATTGTACCGAAGTTCCAGAAACTTGCGGAGAGTCGGAATCAGGACAGATACTATGTAAGAGGCACATTTACGCATTATAATACCGATTTTTCAAAAGATGTGCTTCATCTTGCGGATCTGGGATTTAAGCAGATTTCCGTAGAACCGGTTGTGGCAGAAGATACCGATGAGTATGCTTTGCGGGAGTCTGATTTGCCGATATTGTTTGAAGAATACGATAAACTAGCGGCAGAAATGGTTCGTCGTAATAAAGAGAGAAAAGGATTCAATTTTTTCCATTTCATGATTGATTTGGAAGGTGGCCCATGTGTCTATAAACGCCTTTCCGGCTGTGGTTCCGGTACAGAGTATCTTGCAGTGACTCCTTGGGGAGACTTATATCCGTGTCATCAATTTGTCGGCAAAGATGAATTCCTAATGGGAAATGTATGGGACGGCGTGACAAATACAGATATTCAGGATGAATTTAAATGCTGTAATGTATACGCAAAAGAAAAGTGCAGAAATTGTTTTGCACGTTTCTACTGTAGCGGAGGATGTGCGGCGAATTCATATAATTTCCATGGAAGCATTACGGATACCTATGATTTAGGTTGTGAATTACAAAAGAAACGCATCGAATGTGCAATTATGATGAAAGCCGCAGAGGCAGATAACGAAGAAGAATAGGAAGGTAGAAGACAATGAAAAAAAGCAAAGGCGCCATAATTATTGTGCTGATTCTGGCATGTTTGGCTGGTTTGGTATTCCATACATCCACCATCATCTCAGGAACATTGAAAAAGGATGACAATTCCATTAAGTTAGGTCTTGATTTGTCCGGGGGAGTATCTATCACATATCGTATTGTAGACAAGAATCCTTCACAGAAAGATATTGATGATACCAAAGCTAAATTAGAAGAAAGAGCTACAACATATACAACGGAGTATGCAGTTTATCAGGCGGGAGATGACCGTATTACGGTAGAGATTCCGGGTGTGTATGATGCAAATAAAGTATTAGAGGATTTGGGAAGTCCGGGATCTTTATACTTTATTGCAGAGCATGATGAAGAAGGCAATGCAAACTATACATATGATGCTGAGAAAGAGGAATATGTTTTAAACGGAACAATTGAAGAAAAGATTGAAAATGGTTCTATTCTTCTTACCGGCGAAGATGTGAAATCTGCAGAGGCAGGATATGTACAGAATACGATGAATAATAATGCACCGGTTGTAGAGTTGCATTTTACTGATAAGGGAACAGAAGCGTTTACTGCAGCAACACTGTCTGCTTCATTAAAAAGAGGAACGATCGGTATTTATTATGATGATCACTTTATCAGTGTACCGAAAGTAAATGAAAAAATTGAAGGTGGAAGCTGTATTATCGAGGGAATGGAATCCTTTGAAAAAGCAGAAGAACTTGCAACCTTTATTCGTATTGGTGCAATTAATCTGGAATTGGAAGAAATGGAATCAAGTGTTGTAGGAGCGCAACTTGGTGATTCTGCATTAGAAACCAGCTTTCAGGCAGCAGGAATCGGTTTGATTATTGTTATGTTATTTATGATTGTGATGTATGGTCTTTCCGGTGTGGCATCTTCGATTGCGTTAGCAGTATATACCACAATTGTTGTTACATTTATTCATCTTTTTGAGATTACATTGACGTTACCGGGTATTGCAGGTATTATCCTTGGAATTGGTATGGCGGTAGATGCGAATGTTATTATATTTGCACGTATTCGCGAGGAAATTGCAAGTGGCAAATCGGTTGCACTTTCTATACATGATGGATACAAAAAGGCATTATCTGCAATTGTCGATGGTAATGTTACAACATTCCTTGCAGCAGTTGTATTGTTGATTCTTGGTTCAGGTACGGTAAAAGGATTTGCATATACATTAATCATTTCAATTGTGGTATCTATGTTTACCGCACTTTTTGTAAGTAAATATTTAATGAAAGCTTTCTATGCAATTGGACTTCGCAACGAGAAATTCTACGGCAAAGCAAAAGAGCGTAAAATAATTGATTTTATGAAACACAAAGTAATCTGGTTTGCAATTTCTATTGTTGTCATCGTCACTGGTATTGTAGGAATGGTTGCACATAGTGCGTCCAGTGGAAAAGCATTAAATTATAACTTGGAATTTGTTGGTGGAACTTCCACAACAGCTGATTTTGGAAAAGAATATACGATTGATGAAATAGAGTCCAAAATCATTCCGGAAGTGTCAAAAATTACCGGAGATTCTGCAGTTCAGGCGAATACAATTGATGGAACGACACAGATTGTGTTAAAGACAAGAACCTTATCCTTAGAAGAACGTGATGAACTCCAGAATGTGTTGATTGATAAATTTGATGTAAAAGAGGACAGCGTTGAAAACCAAAGTATCAGTTCAACTGTTAGTGGAGAGATGCGAAGAGATGCAATTATTGCAGTAATTGTTGCATGTATATTCATGCTGTTGTACATTTGGTTTCGATTCAAAGATATTCGTTTTGCAACAAGTGCAATTGCAGCGTTGGTACATGACGTATTAGTTGTTCTTACCGCATATGCGTTAATCCGTATTTCTGTTGGAAATACATTTATTGCATGTATGTTAACCATTGTCGGATATTCGATTAATGATACCATTGTTGTATTTGATCGTATTCGTGAGAATATGCGCACGCTTAAGCATGAGACAAAAGAAAGCTTGGCGGAAGTTGCAAATCGCTCTTTAACACAGACTGTGTCAAGAAGTATCAATACTTCTATTACAACTTTTGTTATGGTACTGTTCCTTTATATTCTTGGGGTTCCGGCGATTCGGGAATTTGCATTGCCTCTTATGGTAGGATTAATTGCAGGTACGTATTCTTCGATTTTCATTGCGACAGAACTTTGGTATCTAATGAAGGTGTACTTCGGAAAGAAGCAATTAAAAGAATAAAAATGAATCATAGCACGGCTACTTGACAAAACAAAGTAGCTGTGCTATTTTCTTTTTAGCAAGCTACTTGTTATAACAGAGTAGGGGGTGTTCATTTGGATGATTCACAACTTTTAAAGGGAGTGCTTGAAGGCTGTGTCTTAAGTGTTATCGCAAAAGGAGAGACATATGGATATGAGATTTTAGCAGAACTCGAACAGAATGGATTTGAACATTTGTTAGAGGGAACTTTATATCCGGTGCTTACCAGATTGGAAAAGCGAGAGTATATATCCTGTCGAAAAGCGAAATCGCCCTATGGTCCGACGCGCAAATATTATTCTATTACGCAAAACGGACAAGAGGCATTGGAAACCTTTTGTAAAAACTACGAGAAGATTGATAAAGCAGCAAAAAGCATATTGTATGGAGGAGAAGGATGGTAGAATATTATACGTTATATACGGATAAATTAGAAAGTGAATACAAGGAAACATTTCAAAAAATAGAAGCGTACTGCCTGATGGAGAACGTGGATACCAATTCCTTTAATGAGCAAATGATGCATTTGTTAGATATTTTTATGAATGCACAAGCAAAAAATCGACCGGTAAAAAGCGTTGTGGGAAATAATCTAGAACTGTTTTGCAAAAATTTTTGTTCGGGATTTGAAGTAAAACACCGTTTGTTTGAAATAGTAGATTACGGAAAAAGAATGGCTTGGCTTATTCTTTTTTTTACATTGCTTGATCTAACATTGGAAGAGGGGATAAGGTTTTGGGAAATAAAGACTTCAATCGGAGGATGGATTACAGGCGCGGTCATTTCTGTTATAGTGTCTCTGATATTTGGAATGTTTGCACAAAAACTGATGTTTCGAATAAAAAAATTCTCTGCGGGTTTTTATATCGTGGTTGAGATTGTAATTTGTATCGCTATTTTTATGTTACTGTTTGGAATTACGGATTTGGAAAATATGTATTGTCCGGCATGGACGGTATTATTGAGCTGTATTGTCTATTTGGTTATTTATCATATTTGTAACCGAAAACGAAAAGAAAAAATTCAAAAAGTGAAATTTTCGGATACAATTGCGGCCCAAATGCCTCAGGGATTAATGGATCGTTATGAAAAACAAAATAAACGGCGCATAAAGCGTGGGAAGAATCCTTACACGGAAGCTGAATATATACAGAAGACCAAAACGTGGCTGGAAAGAGAGAAAAAATGGTTGGTTTTTTATGCGGTATTGCCTGTGCTTATCATGCTGGTATTTCAGATTTTTATGGAATTTGAAAATTTTAATGAGCGGTGTATTTTTGCTGTTCTTATGCTTGCAGTAACGTATTTGTGTATGTTACCATTTGCTTTGTTGGAAAGAAAAACATTGCCGGCACAATTGGAATGGATTCGAAAATGTGAAGAAGCCGGGAATGTATTCGTAAAAGAAACAGAAGAAAGTGAGGAATCATCATGGATTGGGTAAAAGTGTTATTCATTTACTTGGCAGTTGTGAATCTGATAGGGATTTTGGTAATGGCAATGGATAAATCCAAAGCAAAGCGTGGCAAGTGGAGAATACCGGAGAAAGGATTGTTTGGAGTAAGTATTATCGGTGGAAGTCTTGGAACATGGATTGGGATGTATCTTTTCCGTCACAAGACAAAACATTGGTATTTTGTAATCGGTATGCCGATGATTTTGATTATACATATTGTTTTATTGGCAATTGTTGCAACAAATATACTTTAAAGGCGGGAAATTCTTGTTGAAAACAAGCCTCAGGTTCGCTATAATGAAAGACAAATGAGCGCTTAGTGCGGATGCAGAAAAGGAGAAAAAGCATGTATAGTTTAGAAGACATCAGAAAGGTAGATGCACCGGTTGCAGATGCCATTTTAGCAGAGTTTGACAGACAGAACAGTCATATTGAATTGATTGCTTCTGAGAACTGGGTAAGTCCGGCAGTTATGTCTGCAATGGGAAGTATTCTTACCAATAAATATGCAGAAGGATATCCGGGTAAGAGATATTATGGCGGATGTGGATGTGTAGACGTTGTAGAAGATTTAGCAAGAGAACGTGCAAAAGAATTGTTTGGTTGTGATTATGCCAATGTACAGCCACACTCCGGAGCACAGGCAAATATGGCAGTTCAGTTTGCTATTTTACAACCGGGTGATACTGTTATGGGAATGAATTTAGACCATGGCGGACATTTGACACATGGTTCACCGGTAAACTTCTCTGGTACCTATTTTAACATTGTTCCATATGGTGTAAATGACGAAGGTTTCATTGATTATGACAATGTTATGAACATTGCAATGGAATGTAAGCCTAAGATGATTATTGCAGGAGCGTCTGCTTATGCAAGAACTATTGATTTTAAGAAATTCCGTGAGATTGCAGATGCATGTGGAGCAGTACTTATGGTAGATATGGCACATATTGCAGGTCTTGTTGCAGCAGGCCTTCATCCAAGTCCATTCCCTTATGCAGATGTTGTTACAACAACAACCCATAAGACGCTTCGTGGACCTCGTGGTGGTATGATTTTAGCAAATCAGGAAGCAGCAGATAAATACAATTTCAATAAGTGTGTATTCCCTGGAATTCAAGGTGGTCCATTGATGCATGTAATTGCAGCAAAAGCCGTATGTTTCCAAGAGGCATTACAGCCGGAATTCAAGGCATATCAGGAGCAGATTGTGAAAAATGCACAAGCACTTTGCAAGGGATTACAAGACAGAGGTGTTAAAATTGTATCTGATGGAACTGACAACCACTTGATGTTGGTTGATTTGACCACTTATGGTTTGACCGGTAAGGAAGTGGAAAAATTATTAGATTCTGCACATATTACAGCAAATAAGAACACCATTCCAAATGATCCGCAGAAGCCATTTGTTACAAGTGGTATCCGTCTTGGAACACCGGCAGCAACTTCTCGTGGATTGAAGGAAGATGATTTTGATAAGGTGGCAGAAGCAATTGCATTATTAATTAAGAACGGAGAAAGTGCAGTAGATGCTGCAAAAGCAATTGTGAAGTCTCTTACTGATAAATATCCGTTACAGAAATTTGATTAATTATAAAGCTGAGATGATGAGCACAGAGGAATTCCTTTGTGCTCATTTTTTTGTATGGCTGAAAATACTACTAAAAAATCATTAAAAAATAACTGGAAAATTATGGTTAATCTAAACAAAAGAAAGCCTGTTATTATTGACAGAACTATCTAATTCTCATATAATATATGTATGTGAAGTTTCGAAATTCTTTGCAAATTTCACAAAATATTTAATTTTATTACTTAAGGAGGGGTTTCTCATGGAGAAAAAAAAGAGTATTGGATATGGCGGCAGGGGATGGCTATTGATCATTTGGATTGCAACTGCGTTTCTTGCATACATGGTTATTGGTAACTATCCATTGAATATGCTTGCCGATTTATATGGTGGTCAGCAGAAATTGTCTATGGTTTATACCGGTGCCAGCGTAATAGGTGTTTTGATTCAGATTTTTGCATCTGGAGCACTTGGAAAAATGAAGAGCATTAAGAAATTCGGTGTTATTATGGGTGTTCTTTCTGTTCTTGCATTGTTGGGAATTATGTTCCTTCCGGCAGGTTTATTATGGACAGTAGTTTATGCGCTTGGAACAGTATTCTCTGTAATGTATGGTACATTTGCACTTTCTATTTTAGTAGGACAGTGGTTCCCTACAAAGAAGGGTAGTGTAATGGGTATTTCCACTATGGCATTCCCAATTGGTAATGGTGTAATGGGTGTATTTAAAAGCCTTGTATATGTTGAAGGTGTTGCACCACAGGTTGTGAGAGGATTTTTACCTTTCTTAATTATCATGCTTGTTGGTCTTATTATTGGTATTATTACCGTTCCGGATTATCCGGAGCAGGTTGGAGCATTCCGTGATAACAATCCGGATATGACTCCGGAAATTGCAAAACAGATGATGATTCAGGAGATGGAAGACAAGAAAACTACTGTATGGACATTAGGACGTACATTGACTACTCGTGATTTCTGGTTCTTGACAATTCCTGCAGGTTTCTTACTTGCTGCATCTGTAGGTGTTATGACTCAGACACAGGCGATTATCGGATCAGCTGGTCTTGGTGATAAGTTTGAAATGATCATGGGATTGATTATGGTTTTCGGTATTTTGGGAAGTGTTATTCTTGGATTCATAGATGATAAGTTTGGTACAAAGAAGTCTATGTTAATTTCATGTATCATTATGGTTATTGCAGGTGTGCTTGGTATGATGTCCAAGACAAACGGTACTTTGGCAATGCCGGCATTATTCTGCTTGGCAATGTTCATGGGTGCTTCCTCTAACTTTACAGTTTCCCTTGCTGCACAGTATTGGAGACGTGAGGATTTCAGTGCGGTATTTGGTAGAGTTAATCCGGTAGCAAACTTAATTAATTCATTTGGTCCGGCAGCTGTAGGTATCATTATGGGTGTAACCGGTTCCTATGTAACAATCTTCACCATGGTATTGATTCTTGGTGTTATCAGTGTTATTTTAGTTCTTTGTTTCAACGCAAAACATGTAAAAGCAAAGGATGACGCTTATAGAGAAGCTGCAGGAAAACCATTGGATGATGCATTGGTTGGACGTAAATAAGTTATTCTATAATTTAATGAGATGATTTGAGTAAACATACCTCTAAAGTAGAACTTCTGCTTTAGAGGTATTTTGTTGGTGAAAGCAAAAGGGAAACATTGATTTTTCTTTTATAAAAGGGTACAATAGCAGAAGAATAAGCAAAATCTGGAGGAAATATGATCGATTTAAAATTTTTAAGGGAGAACCCGGACATTGTAAAAGAGAATATTAAGAAGAAATTTCAGGATCATAAGTTGCCACTTGTGGATGAAGTAATTGAGCTTGATGCACAGGCAAGAGCTGCGCAGGCTGAGGCGGACGAGCTTCGTGCCAGCAGAAATAAGCTTTCGAAGCAGATAGGAGCTTTGATGGGACAAGGCAAGAAGGAAGAGGCAGAAGAGGTGAAAGCTCAAGTAAGTGCGAATGCTGCCCGCCTTGCAGAATTAGAGGTACAGGAGAAGGAATTAAACGAGAAAGTCACAAAGATTATGATGACAATTCCGAATATCATTGATGATTCCGTTCCGATTGGAAAAGACGATAGTTGCAATGTGGAAATCGAGAAATACGGCGAGCCGGTGGTTCCGGATTTTGAAGTTCCGTATCATACCGATATTATGGAGCGATTTGATGGAATTGATTTAGATGCGGCAGGAAAAGTTGCGGGTAATGGATTCTATTATCTCATGGGAGATATTGCAAGAATTCATTCAGCCGTCATTTCTTATGCAAGAGATTTTATGATTGACCGTGGTTTCACATATTGTGTACCGCCGTTTATGATTCGTTCTAATGTTGTTACCGGTGTTATGAGTTTTGAAGAAATGGATGCCATGATGTATAAGATTGAAGGTGAAGACCTTTACCTTATCGGAACATCGGAACATTCCATGATTGGTAAATTTATTGACACCATCAACGAAGAAGAGAAGTTACCATATACCTTAACCAGTTATTCCCCATGCTTCCGTAAGGAAAAGGGAGCACACGGAATTGAAGAGCGTGGTGTATATCGTATTCACCAGTTCGAGAAGCAGGAGATGATTGTTGTCTGCAAACCGGAAGATTCTAAGTTGTGGTATGACAAGATGTGGCAAAATACCGTAGATTTGTTCCGTAGTTTAGATATCCCGGTTCGTACCCTAGAGTGTTGTTCCGGTGACCTGGCTGATTTAAAAGTAAAATCTTGTGACGTAGAGGCATGGTCTCCACGCCAGCAGAAGTACTTTGAGGTTGGAAGTTGCTCTAACTTGGGAGATGCACAGGCAAGACGTCTAAAGATTCGTGTGAAATCGCAAGATGGCAAGAAATACTTTGCACATACATTAAATAATACTGTAGTTGCTCCGCCACGTATGCTGATTGCATTTTTGGAGAATAACTTAAATGCAGATGGTTCTATCAGTATTCCAAAAGCGTTGCAGCCATACATGGGCGGAAAAGAGAAATTGGTTCCGAAGAATTAGTTTTCGGACTCGTGTAGATATTCGTCTACTGTCATGAAATCCAGATGAAGAGGTGATAAACCGGACAAAATAAGTTCGGTCGCCTCTTCTTTTTCTTTTGTAAGACCGGATACGCCATCAGTTAAGTATATCATGTAAATTCCTTCATCCATTAATGCAAGAACAGTAGAAAGTACACAACATTCTGCAACCACTCCGGAAATAATTACGCGAGTGGCTTTTTTTGCCGCTGCTTGAACCGCCGGAATTGCGAGCGAGGAATAGACGCTTTTGGTATAAAGAGGATATTTTTCTAAAACGTCTTTAAATTCCGGAAGCATTTCATTTGCCCATGCATTGTCATTAATTTTCTTATATTTGTTGTTGTAATCTTTCCATACGCCTTCCGGTGTTTCATTTGCCAGAAAACGGGTAAAGATGACATTGTTATCTTCTTTTGCGTCTATGATACGAAGAAGGCGTTTTGCAACACCTTCTGTATCAAGGCATGCCCATTCTTCTCCGGTAGTATATACATTTTGCATATCTATGATAAGTAGTAAATCATTTGTTTTCATGAAGAAGCTCCTTTTAAGTATTGCTAATTTAAGTATAAGAATAGTTTCCCAATTTCACAAGTAAATATTAGTAATTTGATGGTTGACAAACAAACTGTGTCTACTGTATAATAACAGTCAAACAGGAGGGCGCATGAATATTTTAATTAGTCAGTTATCGCAGGTGCCAATCTACGAACAATTAGAGAGTCAACTACGGCAGAATATTTTATCCGGTGTATTACAACCACAGGAAATGTTGCCATCGATTCGTAGTATGGCGAAAGAATTAAATATTGGAATTATCACAGTAAAGAGAGCTTACGACGATTTGTGCACAGAGGGTTTGCTTGTTAGTATTCAGGGACGTGGGGTGTTTGTTGCAGACGTAGATGTGACAAAGGTGCGTCAAAGCAGACGGGAACAGTTGATACAGAAGCTTTCAGAAATTAAGCAGTTTTGCGATGCCTCTGCAATTTCAAAGGAAGATGTAATTGCAGAATGGAATCGTTTATATGAGGAGGAGAACTATGAATAATGCGATTACAATAAAGAATCTGCACGTGAATGTAGGTGGATTTTGTTTAAAAAATATTAGTTTAGATATTCCGCAAGGTACGGTTGTGGGATTCGTTGGCAGAAATGGAACCGGAAAGACAACACTAATTAAGACATTATCAGATTTGTATGTGCCATCGGAAGGGCAGATTCTTTATAACGGACTAGAAATGAAAGGGAATGAAGAACAAGTAAAGCAAATGTTGGGAGTCGTTTTTGATAGTTTGATTTATTTGCCGAATCTGAAACCGGAGAAGATTGTCAAGATGACAGCTCCGTTTTTTCCGGATTTTGATAGAGAAAAATGGGAGCAATTGATGGAGAAGATGCGACTTCCAAAAAAGAAAGCTTTAGGTACGTATTCAAAGGGAATGCAGATGAAGTTTATGCTTGCAATGACGTTGGCAAGGAATCCGCAGATATTGTTATTGGACGAACCGACTGCCGGTTTAGATCCGGCGGCCAGAAGAGAACTGCTTGAGCTCATCCAGGAATATATGCAGGATGAGACACATACGGTCTTTTTCTCCACACATATCACAAGTGATTTAGATCGTATTGCGGATTATATTGCTATGAGTGATAATGGGGAACTATTGTTCATGGAAGAGAAGGAATCGTTGCTTGAACAATATGGATTAGTACAGGTTGCTAAAGAAGCGATGACGGATGCAATTCGTGATAAGCTTTGCGGAGTGAAAGAAAATGCCTTTGGGTATATGGGTTTAACTGCTGAGAAAAAAGAGTTAGAGAATATGTCACATGTTGCAGTTACCAGACCGACTATCGAGGATATTTTAGTCCATCTGACGGCAGGAGAGGAGAAATAGCATGTTAAAGAAGAGTTATTGTTATTCTAGAAATTTATGGGCAGGGATGGACAGTCTATCCGTTGGAAACATGCTTGTGTTGATTGTTATACTTACGATAAATAATGCTGTAAGCAAATTGGAAATGGGATTTTGGGCTTGGCTGATGTTTGTTATGTTGGCATTATTGTCTAATGTTCCAAAAGCTGCCATGGAATTACCTCGTCTTCGCATAATGCCGGTTTCAAAATCATACGCAATAAGGCATATTTTATTTTTGGCTCCGGCATATCTTTTGTTATTACTCAATATATGCTTACTTGGATTTGTGGTATTGGCGGGATGTGTCAGTTTTTTTACACAAAAAGATTATGGAACATTTATCAGTATTTTTTTTGGAATGGATAAGTGGATTTTGGCAGAATGGGGAGTTCGTCTGCTGATAATTTTTATGACATGGCCATTGCTGATAACATCCGGATTTTATTCTAATAATAAGAAAAGATGGATTGCATTTATTATGTCATTTTTGCCAATGGCGCTCATTCACATTTTGATAACACAGCAGTTAGAGAAATTTGAATATTATGCAGACTATACTTATTCAGAAGCTATGCAATTACTTCCAAATGATACATGGTTTTTAGTGTTTATTTTATTTATAACGATGATTGGATGGGTATATGCATGGAAAATGTCGAACAAACTTTATGACAGAGATATACGTGCGCAGAAAAGACAAAAACAGGATAAAGCGAACGAAGCACAAATGATGGCGTCTCAAATGTATTCTGGGAAAAAGAACTATTGGGCGATTGGAATTGCAATTGTATGTTTGTCAATAAGTGTGGTAATTATTCTTAAGGTAGGCACAAATATTTTCTCGGGCGGAGAAACATGTCATATACACACCAATAATCCGAAAGATTACTTGGATTATTATACATTGGCAGAGGAAGCCGGTATTGACAAAGATTTTTATCCAATGAATTCTGCCATGTTACTTTTTCCGGAAAGTATCGATGGATATCAGGTAAAAAGCTATGAGGCAGATATTTCGGGAAGTGTTGGTGATGGATGGTGTTCTTTGAGTTGGGAGCGTATATTATATGTTCAGTATACCGAAGAAGAATTTGCAAAGGAAAAAGAACGCATTAGCGAATTGGAAATAACGTATTTAGGACAGACAAATGGTGTGTTACACGATAGCGAACATTTTCCACAGGATGCCTATATTACAATTTATGATGTAATGATTCAACAATTTGAATATGCTTTGGTTAATGAAGAAGAATGTACTATTGTATATGTATTTTTAGAAGGAAAATCTTTGTATGAGGCAGAAACTAGCCTTGCAATACAACCAAAGGGAAGTCAATCTGCAATTGTACCGATTAAGAAGGCAAATACGGATCAAAAAAGCTATTCCATTTATAGTTTTTGGGATGAAAAAATCGGATTTTTTAGGACGTGGAATCCATAAGGATATAATTTCATATGAATTCATTAAAAACCACTATGCAAACCTTTGTATAGTGTGTTTTTTTTGTGAATAAATATAGAAAAAAAAGAAAGCGCTGGAATATGAAAAATATATATGCTATAAATGGTAATGTGGGGTGAAAGCTTGAAGAGAAAAGCATTTATGAATATGTGAAAGAAAGAGGATAAGAAAATGTCATTTACGTATGTGATGGGATTATGTGGTGGCTTAGCACTATTTTTATATGGTATGCAGATGCTGAGTACCGGTTTGGAAGCTGCAGCAGGAAACAAAATGAAATTAATTTTGGAAAAATTGACAGCAAATCGTTTTGTTGGAGTTTTGGTAGGTGCTTTGATTACGGCTGTTATTCAGTCATCATCAGCAACCACGGTTATGGTGGTAGGGTTTGTAAATTCCGGTATGATGACTTTGAATCAGGCAGTATGGATTATCATGGGTGCGAATATCGGTACCACAATTACCGGACAGTTGATAGCGCTAGATGTTGGAGAAATTGCACCATTGATTGCATTTATTGGTGTGGCTTCGATTGTGTTCATTAAAAACAAAAAAGTACAGCACATTGGAGAAGTACTGGCAGGACTTGGAGTTTTGTTTATCGGAATGGATATGATGAGTGCTGCAATGAAGCCGCTTGCAGATTCCGAAGGATTCGTAAGTTTGCTTACCAAATTTGAGAATCCAATTTTGGGTATTTTAGCTGGTACGGTATTTACTGCTTTGATTCAGTCATCATCTGCTTCGGTTGGTATTTTACAGGCTTTAGCAGGCAGTGGCGTTGTTGGATTAAACAGTGCGGCATTTGTATTGTTTGGACAAAATATCGGAACATGTATTACTGCACTCTTGGCATCGGTTGGAACAGGAAAGAATGCAAAAAGAACCACATTGATTCATATTATGTTTAATGTGATTGGTACGATAATATTTACAATTCTGTGTCTTGCGACACCATTGATTTCATTTGTGCAAGGTTTGACACCGGATAACGCACCGGCGCAGATTGCGAATTTACATACGATGTTTAATATTGTTACAACGATTTTATTGATTCCGTTTGGTGTATGGTTAACCAAACTTGCATGTTTCCTATTAAAAGGGAAGGGCGAGGATACGGAAGAGGTTTTGTGTGTAAAATATCTTATTGATATAAAGCATATTCATGCAGAAAAACTTGGAGCTTCCATTATTTGTATGGAAGGTATCAAAAAAGAATTAATGCGTATGATGGATATGGCAAAAGATAATGTACATCAAGCATTTGAAGTCTTTGCAAAAGGCAATGAAGAAAAATATGCCAATATTGAAAAACGCGAGGAATATGTAGACTTCTTGAATAAAGAGATTTCAAAGTATATTACCGGCGCACTTGCTTATGAAGGAACAAATTCCGGTAATAAGATATTTAATTCTCTGTATTCTGTTACAAGTAATATTGAGCGTTTAAGTGATCATGCAATGAATATTGCAGGTTATTCTCATATGATTGCAGAAAAGAAAATATCATTTTCAGATGATGCGAAGCAAGAATTAACAGAATTGCAGAACATTTGCGATGAGTTATTCGAGTTGCTTACCGCAAGACCGGATGATATGATTGAATGGCATGAACAAGTAGCATGTATGGAACAGAAAATTGATGATGTAACCGATATGTACAGAAGCAATATGTATGGTCGTCTTCACCAGGGTTCCTGTTCCGATGAAGGTAGTATTTTATTTGCAGAGATGTTAACTGATTTTGAGCGAATTGGTGACCATGCATTAAATATTGCACAAGAAATGTTAAGAATTACAATGGCAGCATAGTTGTATAAAAGTTTTTAAGTAAATGAGAGATTTAGAAGGTCTTCTATGATAAAAAATTCATAGAAGACCATTTTTTTATTGACAAACCTGTTTTTATACTGTATATATGTATATATACAAATATACAGAAGGGGGATATCTATGATACAAGTACAATGTAAGACGAAGAAAATTGGAAATTTTGGTATGCAAAACATAAATTTCGAAATTCCGGACGGATATATCGTGGGATTAATCGGAGAAAACGGAGCCGGAAAGACAACATTGTTACATCTTATATTAGGGTTGTACCAACCGGATATAGGTGAAATCCGTATGGATGGGAAATTGTATCATGACGCGGAGAAGGAAATTCGCCAGAAAATCGGAACGGTTTTGCAGGAACGATTATTTGAAGAGGAACGGACGCTTCAACAAAATGCAGACTTTTATGGAAAATACTATCAAAATTATGATGTTGAATTATTTCGGCAATATAGTAAGCGTTTTGGCTTGGATGTAAATGCAAAATATAAGAGATTATCCAAAGGGGAAGAACTTAAATTTCAATTTGCTTATGCATTATCACATCAACCGAAATGGCTTATATTAGATGAGCCAACCGGAAATTTCGATCCGGAATTCCGAAAGGAATTTTTAGGACTATTAAAAGAATTTATTGCAGATGGTCAGCATACAGTCATACTTACCACACATTTGACAGATGATTTGGATCGTATTGCAGACTATATTATCTATTTGGAACATGGGAATTTGATTCTATGTTCGGATATTGAATCAATTCGTGAAAATTATCGAATTGTTTCGGGAGATGCATACAAAGTGAAATTGTTTCCTAAAGAATTTGTAGTGCATATGGAAGAATCGGAATTTGGTGCAAAAGCGTTGATTCACCACAGACGAAGGTTTTCCTATGAGGGATTGTCGGTTGTAATTCCGACGATAGAGGAGTTAATGTATTTTATCGCAAAAAGGAGCAGAGATGTTAAAAAAAGCATGGAGTGACTATTGGAGTTCTTGGAGCTGGAAGACATTTATAAAAAGAAACAAAGGTGGGGGATTTCTGATATGGTATATGATTATATATCCATTTTATTTAGTTTGGCTTAATAGAGATGCAGGTATAGGTATTGCAAGTCAAGTGATTGATGCTTGTTGTTGGTTCCTATGGGTGTGTATCTTATTATTTGCACTTATATCGCAAAGATGTGTACTGCTTTATTTGCCAAAACAAATGTTTTTATGTCCGATGACTAGAAAAGAACGTGAAGAATATATGACAAAGATGCTTCAATTGAAAATTATTATTCCGTTTACAGTTTCATTGATTGGAAGTGGTGCTTTGGCTATTATTAGGAAGTTTCGTTTTGAATTCTTTTTAGCGGTGGCTATTTCCTTTTTGGTTTACTTGATTGCAACCAATATCACGGCATGGCCGGGAAGTGTGTGGAGAGTAAAATATTGGGAAGGAAATTATACTAGCAAAAATAAACATTTAAAAGGATTAACCCATTTTGGAACAATCGCAATTGTAATTAGTGTGCTTTTAGAGTTTGTTTTATTTTTTGGAATGGAACCGGCTGACCAGATGATGATAGAGTTTCGGTTATTTGTACTTATTATGATACTCATACAAGCAATTGTAGCGATTGGAATCCTTTCCTATACAAAACGCGTTATCGCAATTGGCTGTGATTACGAATATTCGTTGCAGGGGATAGACGAGCTTAATAAAGCGCGAGGTGAAAGCATATGAAAATTGTACTACAACCGCAAGGAACGCTTGCGATTTATGAACAAATAGTAAATCAACTGAAAAATGCTATTGTAACAGGTGAACTAAAAGAAGGAGAAGCCCTTCCATCTATTCGTGCGCTTGCTGCTGAATTGCAAGTGAGTGTTATTACAACAAAGCGTGCATACGAAGAGTTGGAAAAAGAAGGATTGGTTCGTTCAGTTGCCGGAAAAGGATTTTATGTGTGCGAATACAACACAGACTATCTTCGGGAAAAGCAACTTATGATGTTGGAAAACAGATTGATGGAGTTAATTAACGACGCAAAAAGTGCGGGAATTGACTGTCAGGAATTTCTTGAGATGGCAGAGACCTTGTATAAGGCATAAGGAGGAAATGCGCACATGTTATTGGAATTTTGTCACGTTAGTGGGACGTCAAAAAAGTTTCGTTTGGAAGATATTCATTTTTCTTTACCGGCTGGATATATCATGGGGTTGGCAGGAAAAAACGGAGCCGGAAAGACCACTTTGTTTGATTATATTATGAATCCAAAGCAACAATACAGTGGCACAATATGTATGAATGGAGAAGATATCCGAACGGATTTTACTGCAATAAAAAATAAAATCGGTTTTGTATCAGAAGAAAATCATTTTTTTGAGGAATTTTCTGCAATGCAGAATGCAAAGATGTTAAGCGTATTTTACGACGAATGGGATATGACTGTTTTTGAACAGGCAATGAAACGAATGGATGTTCCAAAATCAAGAACGGTGGGGAAAATGTCGCGTGGAGAAAAGCTAAAATTCCAAATGGCATTTGCCATGGCACACAAACCGGTATTGTACTTGTTGGACGAAGTAACGGTTGGTATGGATCCGGTATTTCGTATCGAATTTTTCCGTATTTTGCAAGAGGTTATCTCGGATGAGAAAACGTCGGTGCTTATGAGTAGCCATATAGAAGATGAGATGAAACGAAAAATGGATTACATTGGGGTTTTAGAGCAAGGAAAAATGATATCATTTGGAGAGAGTTTGGATGAAACGAGATAAAAAAATTGAGCAGTTTTACAAAAATTTAAAAGAGTATTGTTCGAATACATATATATATTTATTGATGACGGGTATATTTGAGTTTATTTATATGGTAGGGATGGTGATTCCATATAAAGAAATGTTTTCGCTCGATCTTATCGGGGTGTTTTTTTTAGTTGGAATCGCTGCTGTAGCACTTTATATGACACCTTATAGGCATTATAGTGTGGATGGAAGGCAGTATTCTATTGATGAAAAACTGAAATATTTGCCGGTATCGTTAAAACAACTAAAAAAAGAGCGGACAAAATATTTGTTATCCTTTGTTATAAAAACAGGAATTGTTATTTTTATACTACAATGTTTATTCTCGGCTCTTGCATATCATGAGATAAGCATATGGTGTCTATTTTATGCATTTTTTGTTGCGTTTATTTGGCCGTTTGTTCTTTGTTTTTTTATTATAAACTGTGAGCAAAAGGGAAGTAGAACTTGAATTACAATTATATGTACATTTTCAGTTTTTTGCCGTATAATACCATTTGTTATCGTATTTATGTTACCAAATAGGGGAGAACATTTTCATGGAAAAAAGAGACATTTTCGATAAAATTATGGGGCTGCCAATTTTAAATCTGTTGGAGCCTTTTTACAAAAAGCATAAGGAGGTATTGTTGTATCTGTTTTTTGGCGGACTGACTTTTGTCATTAGTGTTGCCACATATGCCTACTTTAATGTTGTCTTAGGATTGAATGAGCTTGTCGCAAATATCATTTCATGGGTTGTGGCAGTGTTATTTGCGTTTGTAACCAATCGAATATGGGTATTTTCTGCACCAACCAAAACGGTTGTAGAATTAATAAAGCAAATGGTTTCCTTTGTTGGAGGACGTGTAATAACACTGATTTTGGAAGAGATTATTTTACTTATATTTATTACATGGCTTGGATTCCCTAGTATGGTTGTTAAAATTGTAGCTCAAGTGATTGTGATTGTATCCAATTATGTGATTAGCAAACTTTTTGTTTTTCGAACAAAAAATGTATAAAATTTGAAATTTTTCCGCATAATACCAATGTATAATAAAATGAAAAGAGGTAATACACATGGTATTGACGGAAAAAGAGATTACCACAATTACAGATTTACAGACGCAGGAGCAGTCCTGTATCGAAAAGTACAAACGTTATAGTCAGGAAGCAAAAGATCCGGTGCTTAGAGAATTGTTCAATCGTTTAAAGACAGAAGAACAAAAACACTATGATTCGCTTTCTCAGGTAATGACAGGCCAGGTGCCATCTTGTGATTGCAATGACTCCGATGGAAAAAATTACAAGCCGACCGCTACCTATGATTCTTTGAGTAACTCAGAGGATAAGAAGTCCGATTGCTTTTTAGCAACCGATTGTATTGGAACAGAAAAAATGGTATCCGGGGAATATAATTCCAATGTGTTTGTATTTGGAGATTCCGATGTAAGAAAACTTTTAGCAGATATTCAAATCGAAGAACAAAATCATGCAGAAATGCTTTGGAAATATAAAACAGTAAATGGTATGAATTAAGAAAGAACCGGCGGTTTCGCCGGTTCTTTGATTTGATTTAGAAATCAGTTAAATTTGCTGGTCTTTTCTCTAAGAAAGCGCCCATGCCTTCTTTTTTGTCATTGGTATCATTTACAACACCAAAGAGATTTGCTTCCATCTCAACGGCATTTTTGATATCCATATCATATCCGTTGTTGATAGCAGCTTTTGCAACGGAAACAGCATAGCTTCCTTTGGAAATAATTTTAGCAGCCATAGCTTTTGCGGTTGCCATTAATTCTTCTTTTGCAACAACTTTATTTACTAATCCAATACGATAAGCTTCGTTTGCATCAATGTTATCACAGGTGAAAATAAGTTCTTTTGCGCGTCCCATTCCAACAAGACGGGCAAGTCTTTGGGTTCCGCCAAATCCAGGGATGATACCAAGACCACATTCCGGTTGACCAAAGATTGCATTGTCAGATGCAATACGGATATCACAAGCCATTGCAATTTCGCATCCGCCACCAAGTGCAAATCCGTTTACAGCAGCGATGGTAACTTGACGCATGTTTGTTAATTTGAAAAATGGATCAGCTGCTTTGATACCAAATGCTCTTGCCTGTGGTGCGGTAAAGTTAACCATCTCAGAAATATCTGCTCCGGCAACAAAAGATTTGAATTCATTTCCTTTTTTATCAGGACCACCGGTTAAAATAACTACTTTTACATCATCTCTTGCTTCGATTTCGGTTAAAGCAGTGTTTAATTCGTCTAAAGTCTCACTGTTTAAAGCGTTCAGAGCTGCCGGTCTTGAAATTGAAAGAACAGCAATTTCATCTGCAACATCTAACTGTAAATTTGTAAATTCGCTCATCGTATAAATCCTCCTATTGTTTGACAAATTGATACCTTTATCCTAGCACTTTGTCAAAATACTGTCAAATTAAAAGGGCATTTACAGGTGGATTTCAATATGGTATTCCGTTAGCCAATAGTGGATCTGAAGCAAATATGCAATCATCTGAGGTCCCGCCATTAATTGTCCGTACCAAGGTTTGCCATAATCTTTTTGATTTTTTAGAAAAATAGATAATGCATTCTCATCAATGATATCAAAAAGCGGGGAGGTGTGTTCTTCTAATAATTGTAAAAGTTGTGCTGTTAAAAGAGTTTCATAATAAGGATGATAAGTTTTTGGATACGGACTTTTCCGGCGAAATGCAATTTCTTTTGGCAAATATGGAAGGGATGCTTGTCGTAGCAGATTTTTTACAAAACCATCCTTTGCTTTCATTTTCCACGGAACATTAAAGACATATTCAACCAAGTCGCGGTCTGCAAACGGTACACGTGCTTCCAGTCCGGAATGCATACTCGTGCGGTCCATGCGGTTTAAAAGTGTTTGCATAAAATAGCGAATATTTAAATAGGAAATTCGTCTTCGATTCGTCTCGATGTCGGAGTCGGATGGTAAAATGGCAATTTCGCGTACCGCTTGCTGATAGGAGGCGTTAACATATTCTTCCAAACGGAGTTTTTCCTTCAGTTCTTTGCGTAAAAGGCTAGTTCGTGGTGTCAAATCCGGTGTCCATGGAAATGTTTTTCGATTTAAAAATTCTTCTCTGTGAAACCATGGATATCCGCCGAAAACCTCATCTGCACATTCTCCGGTAAGAACAACTTTGTGCGTTTTTGCAACTTCACTACAAAAAAAGAGCAAAGAAGAATCAATATCTGCCATACATGGAAGGTCGTGTGCTTTTACAGAATCGATAAGGAGATCGGCCTGGGCACGATTGTCGCAAAACAAATAGCGATGATTACTTCCAATCGCTTGTGTCATGATGTCAACAAATGGACGGTCTTGTGAAGGTTGGAAGGAATTCGATTGAAAATATTTATCATTTTCGTAAAAATCAAAGGAAAAAGTCGTAAGTTTTTCCCCTTTTTTGGCTAATTCCTGTGCGCAGATGGCAGAGACAAGACTGGAATCCAAACCGCCCGATAGGAAGGTACAAATTGGTACATCAGAAATCATCTGTCGCTTAATTGCATCGGTTACAAGAAAAGATGTTTTTTCTAATGTATCGTTATAACTGTCCGTGTGTGGACGCGTTTCAAGCTTCCAATAGCAAGTATCTTTCAACCCCAAGCTATTATAGGTAAGAAAATGCCCCGGAAGACATTCGTGAACATTGTTCAATATACCGGAACCGGGATTTCTTGCAGGACCAAGTCCTAGAATTTCACATAATCCATCAGAAGAAACACTGGGTTTGATTCCGGGATATTGCAAAAGCCCTTTAAGCTCGGAAGCGAAAATAAGTGTATGGTCCAAAGTAGTATAAAAAAGCGGTTTGATGCCAAAACTATCTCGAAACAGGTAAAGTGTTTCATGTCGATTGTCCCAGATTGCGATCGCAAAGATACCATTTAATTTTTTCACAAAATCAGGACCATAATGCAAAAAGCTTTCAAGGATTACTTCTGTATCAGAAGTGGTTTGAAAGGTGACTCCGTGTGATATGAGATTTGCTTTTAGCTCGTTGGTATTATAGAGTTCGCCGTTATAGACAATGGTATATTCGTATTGGTCGATGTTTCGTTGCATCGGTTGTTTCCCGGTTTGAAGGTCAATAATGGCAAGCCGTGTATGCGCAAGTCCACATCGTAAAAAAAGCGTGCAATCATAATCGTCGGGACCACGATGTCTAAGAGTGCACATCATGTTATTTAGTATATTTTTATAGTGCATTTCCTGATCAAGGAAAGAGGCACTTGGATTACAAAATCCGGCAATTCCACACATAAGCAAAATCCATCCATGATATTTTTTTCTATTAATGTATGTGTAATGTGAGATATTATGCTATACTATGAAAAAAATAAGGAAAACAATATGATCGACAATTTTGATTTAGAGAAAATTATATATCCATTACAAGAGTGGTTTTTACAACACGCAAGGGTGCTTCCGTGGAGAGAGAATCCAAAGCCTTATTATGTTTGGATTTCAGAAATCATGTTACAGCAGACTCGCGTAGAAGCAGTAAAACCGTATTTTGAACGTTTTATTGGCGAGTTGCCGGATGTAAAGTCGCTTTCGGAATGCTCCGATGAGAAATTGATGAAATTGTGGGAAGGTCTTGGTTATTATAATCGAGCGAGGAATTTGAAAGCGGCAGCAATTCAAATCATGGAAAAGCATGACGGTCAAATTCCGGCAGAGTATGATGAACTACTGAAACTAAAGGGGATAGGTCATTATACAGCCGGTGCAATTTCATCGATTGCATTTCATCATCCGCAACCGGCAGTTGACGGCAATGTACTTCGAGTGATTTCCCGCGTGACAGCAGATGATTCGGATATTATGAAACAATCGGTTCGAACGCATATGGAAGACAAACTAAGGGAACTTATGCAAACACATGTAAGCGCGGACAAAGAAGGCTTGCAACCAAGCATTTTTAACCAGGCATTGATGGAACTTGGAGCAACGGTATGTCTGCCAAATGGAGAACCACATTGCAAGGAGTGTCCATGGAAGGCCTTTTGTCTCGCAAGAAGGGAAGGTCGTATTTTAGAAATTCCTGTGAAAACAAAAGCGAAAAAACGTAAAATTGAACATATGACAGTACTTATTGTTCGTGAAGGGGATCGTGTTGCAATTCATAAACGTTCATCCAAAGGATTGCTTGCCGGATTATATGAACTTCCAAACTGTAAAGGTCATTTAACTCCTGAAGAAGTACTTTCTTATGTGAAACAAATAGGCTATTCTCCGCTTAGGATACAACCACTTGCAGATGCAAAACATATTTTTTCCCATGTGGAGTGGCATATGAAGGGCTATGTGGTATCGGTGGAGGAATCGGATGCGGCGATGGAATCCAAATGGCTCTTTGTAGATGCCAATGATGTCAAAGACAATTATCCAATTCCGGCAGCATTTGCGCGTTACGCAGAGTATATGAATATTTCAATTGGAATTGATAGATAGGAAATTGTGAAATTTCCTATCATATAAAAAGGAGACCGGTGCATCGATGTGCACCGGCTTTGTTATGAAAAAGATCTATGAAAAAGAACAAATTATATTTGGGAGGACCTCGCATCCGAAGAAACGAGGGTTAATGAAAAAGAAAATAGTGATTATCTCGTGTTCAAATATACTATAATGTTTAAATATGAAATGCGTATGTGAAGTTTGTGAGAAAACTGTTAATAAAATATGAACAAAAAATAGTTAGACGAAAAATGGAAAAGGTGTATAATATACAAGTAATGTTCATAGGAACAGAAGGGGTAAATGAATATGAAGTTGTTAACTTTTGCAATTCCTTGTTACAATTCGGAAGCGTATATGGAGAAATGTATCGAATCTATTCTTCCCGGAGGCGAGGATATTGAAATTATTATTATAGATGACGGTTCGAAAGATAGAACCGCAGAAATTGCAGATGCGTATGCGAAGAAATATCCAAGCATTGTACGTGCGATTCATCAAGAGAATGGTGGACATGGCGAAGCTGTGAATACCGGAATTCGCAATGCAACCGGACTTTATTTTAAGGTCGTTGACAGTGATGATTGGGTAGATGCTCAAGCATACGAGAAGATTTTGAATAAATTGAGAGAATTAGTTGGCGGAAAATGTCATCCGGATATGTTTCTTGCAAATTATGTATATGAAAAAGTGGGTGCAAAGCGTAAAAAGGTAATGCGTCAGACCGGATTACCGAAAGATCAAATCTTTACATGGAGTGATGTGCGTCATTTTTATAAGGGGCACTATATTTTGATGCATTCCGTTATCTATCGGACCAAATTGCTACATGAATGTGAATTAGAGCTTCCGAAGCACACGTTTTATGTGGACAACATATATGTATATCAACCACTTCCGAGTGTGCGTAATATCTACTATATGGACGTGGATTTTTATCGCTATTATATTGGACGAGAAGATCAGTCTGTCAATGAGAAAGTGATGATTAGCCGAATTGACCAGCAGATTAAGGTGAACAAAATCATGATAGACGCCTTTGATTTGTGGAAAATTCCGAATTTAAAATGTCGGAAATATATGTTCAATTATCTTGAGATTATTACCGTAGTTTCTACAATTATGTTGATTCGTTCCGGAACAGAAGAAAATTTGGATAAAAAGCGTGAATTATGGCAATACATCAAGAAAAAGGATATTCGTTTGTTCCATAAATTGCGCAGAGGAATTATGGGAAATGCGATGAATCTTCCGGGCAAGGGTGGCAGAAAAATTTCCGTTGCTGCGTATCGTATTTCGCAGAAAGTTGTAGGCTTTAATTAAATGTAAGATCACGGTTTTAAAGACCGTGGTCTTTTTTAATTATAGGAAATTTTATTTGTCATAAATGTTGACAAAAATAAATATTGAAAAAGAACTAATAAAATGGTATCATTTGAACGACTACTGATGTGAAATAATAGGAGGGGAACTGTGGGAGAAATTAAAATAGTACATGAATTATTCGAAAATTTTGAGAAGAATCAAGCGATTGCCTTGAAAGAGATGGAGTCGTTGCTTGATGAACAGAAAACTATTTTTGATACAATGAATAACGATTGGGAAGGTAGTAGTGGAGAATGCTTTGAACAAGGAAGTACTAATTTGTTAAGACAAGCAAATGTAGCAAAGCTCACCTTACAACACCTAAAATCAAAAAGTACAAATGCAAAAGATGCAATAAAAAGTCAAGATTTATATACTGCGCAATCTTTTGATAAAAATGGGGGAAATAAATAAATGCGATGTAGATGCAACGATATGAAAAAATGTGACAATGATATAAATGTCTTAAAGGGTATTATAAATACATTGGAAGATTTGTCTGACTACGATAATTCCATCCAGTATATGTTAACAAATTTGAATTATTCTAGCAGAGAATGTGTAAGTCCCAGCAATATAGAGATTTTGGTGGAGCAAGAAGCAAAATTAAATGATTCTGTTATAAGTGCCAGAAATCAATTAATAGATATGTGTACAGATAAAGTAGAAAACCTTATTGGTTTGTATAATTCCATGGAAGATGAAGACAGTGAGTATCACCTTAAGATGAGTGCAATCAATGAAACGTATAGATAAAAAGTGGGGGAATATAAAGTGAAAAGATTTTCTTTAGATATATCAAGTTTAAAAAAGACAGTAATAAAGTTGGAAAATATTATTCAGGATATGAATGCTTTGAGAGGAAGAATAGTATCTGCGCATGCGGAATTGCTAGGAGAGGCATGGTCTGGCAAATCTGCAAATCAGTATAGTAAAGATTTTAGCGAGTGGAAAGATAATTTTGACGATTACATAAAAAATTTAACAATCATGCAACAGGCTCTGAATCGCGATATTGTGTCACGTGCAGAAAGGATTAATTGGAATGCAAATGCATTGGCCGGAATTGTCGGAGGAACTGTGGGAATGTCAAATGATGAAGGAATCATTCGTTTTGACTGGTCTGCAAAAGAAGAAATGTGTAATGTATGCGCGGATTTGATTTCAAAATATGATTATTATATGAAAGAACTAGAGCGTGCTTGTACCAGTTGTGCTAATTTACAGTATACAAGCTTTTCTATTTCCGGCGCAGTTTGGGGAATTATCAGTGAAGTGCAAAGTATACAGCAGATGCTGCAAGAATTAATGACTGCAATGGATGATTATCAGAGTGATGTGGAAAATCTTGAATCAGCCATGGAGTTACATATGAATGACATACAAATGCCGGTTGACTGGGAAAAAGAGTGGGCGAATTTGCTGGAAATATTTGATGTCTTTTCCGGAAATGTAAGCATTCTGGATTTGTTGCAAAATATCCTAGATGCATTAAAAGGATGGAATAAAGAATGTTGTACATATGGAGGAGATCCAATTAATATGTCAACAGGAAATTTTGTATATCAAAGAGAATATTTACATCTAAAAGGTCTTTATCCAATTTGTTTTAAGATGTTTTATAATTCCTTGGAGAAAAAGAGTGATGTATTAGGAACAGGCTGGGTTCACAATTATCAAATTCATATAGAAAACATACAGAATACTTATACGGTACATCTGGAAGATGGGAAAACGGAAATCTTTTATCGTCAAGAGGATGGAACATTTTTACATTATTGTGGGAAAGCAATTAAAATGGAAGAAACAGAGCAAGGCTTTATTTATTATGCCATGAGTGGATTAACATATCATTTTAGCGATAAAGGTTTTTGCACGAAAGTAGTGGATAGAAGCAATAATTTCTTAGATTTCCAGTATGCGAATGATAATAAATTAAAAAAAATAACAAGCAATTCCAATGAAACATTATATTATCATTATAATAATGATAATTTGCTGCAAGAAGTATCCGATTCGGAAGGAAGAAAAATAGTCTTAGTTTATAAAAATGGTCGTCCGGTTCAGGTTATCAATGAAGAAGGGAATTCTTTTTGTTATGAATATGATACAGAGGGTAATTTAAAAGATATAACAAATCCTCGTGGTTTCCAAACTATTTCGAACCGATATGATGAACAAGGACGTATTGTTCAGCAGATTTATGCAGATGGTGGCGAATTGCAAATGGAATATGAAGATGAGCAACGGACCATTCATGTGACTGAGCAAAATGGAAATAAGGTGGATTACATACATGATGATCGTTTTCGCAGTGTAGAGACTGTTTATGAGGATGGTCGCATTCAGTATGCATACAATAATAGAAATCAGAAAATATACATGATTGATAAGTGTGGAAATAAGACAACTTATGATTATGATGCGGCCGGAAATATGAATCATATTGTAAATCCGGTGGGAGATACACTGGATTTTGAGTATAATTCCATGAGAAAGCCTACTCAAATTAAAATATGTGGCAAACTTTATCAATCTAATAAATATGATGGTCATGGGAATTTGATTCGGAAAAAAGATGCAATTGGCAGAGAAATTCAAGTCCGTTATAATGAGAATGGTAAGCCGATTGAAATTATACAGCCGGATCAAAGTAAAATAAGTCTAACTTATGATAATAGAGGAAATATTATCACAATTTGTGAGCCTTTGGGTGCAGAGAAACATTATGAGTACAATGGATTAGGACAAGTTTGTGCGTCTATTGATGCAAATGGAAATCGTACCGAATACACCTATAATCGCAGAGGAAATATTGTTTCTGTAAAGAATGCGGAAGGAAATATCAAGCGATTTTTTTACAATGAAAGTGATCGCGTGATTCGGATTGAAGATTTCAATGGTAGTGTAATTCAACGCGAATATAATGAAATCAATAAACCAAGCAAATTTATTGATGCAGATGGGAATGAAACGCTATTTGAATATGATAGCATGTACAATGTGAAACGTCGGGTTGAGGCAAACGGTGCAGAAACCAAGTTCATTTATAATAAATTAAATCATTTGGAAAAGGTTATAAATGCAAAAGGAGCATGGTTTTCTTACGAATATGATCCCAATGGAAATCGTACAAAAGTTACCGGTTATGAAGGAACGGAAGTTCATTTGAAGTATGATGCAATGAATCGTTTGATTGAAATCACAGATGCAGATGGTTCTGTTAGTCATATGGAATATAATCAGTTTGGACAACGTTCTCGTATGATTGACGCTATGGGAAATGTGCGCAGTTATTCTTATGATGAGGTTGGACAAAGAATAGCATCGACGGATGCCCAAGGCAATGTGACAACCTATCATTACACTTCTATGGGAAACATACAAGAGATTATCGACCCGGAAGGAAGAAAGACATGCTATGAATATTTGCCGGGAGGTTTGCTTAGCAAAGTTCTAAAAAGTGATGGAACGTATGTGGCATTTACCTATGATGCGAATCATAATGTCAAAACACGAACGAATCAAGCAGGTTATACTTTAGTATATCACTATGATGTTATGAATCGTGTAGTGAAAATTGAAAGTAATCAAGGACAGAACAAGAGTTATACCTATGATGCGCTTGGTAATGTAGAAACGATTACGGATGGAAATGGAAATCGAACATTATACCATTATTCTCAGTCAGGTAGGTTGGTTTCTGTAACAGATGCATTAGGAAATAAAACAGAGTATACATATGATTCTATGGGCGCAATTCAAGAAATTCATCAATATGAAGCAGATGATGAATTGGCAGAGGTTTGTAGCATTAATGAAACAAATCGAGAAGTCCGGTGTATTAAATATGAGAGAGACATTCTAGGACATATTGAAAAAATTGTAGATGGAATGGGAAACGAAAAGAGATATATTTATAATGAAAGAGGGCGTATCATTGAAAAAATTGATGAAGATGGCTTCTCTACAAAATATGGTTATACAAAGGGTGGACAATTAGAAGAAGTTTTATATGCAGATGGGAAATCTGTTAAATTAAGCTATAACCCATTGAAGCAACTTTCAGAAATAGAAGATTGGCTGGGATTAACCAAAATAGAGTTGGATGATCATGGACGGACAGAAAAAGTGATAGATCACAAAGGACGTCAAATTAAGTATTTGCGAGGCTCTATGGGACAGAGAGTGGAGCTTGAGTATCCGGATAAAAAGAGAGTGACATATGGATATGATGCAATTGGCAGATTATCGTCATTGAAAGATGAGAATGGAGAAATTATATACTCATATGATAAGAATGGACGTGTGTCTGAAAAGGTATTTCCAAATGGATTATCCACAACATATACATATAATGCCGTAGGTTTGATTCATGAATTAACACATCAAGACGAAGAAGGAATTATAGACCAATTTATTTACAAGTATGATGTATGCGGCAATAAAATAGGAATTGTACGTAATAGAAGAGGGGATGCGCAAGAATGTGAAACATACGAATATGGTTATGATCCGCTGAATCGTATTAGCAGTGTAACCGCGAATGGGGAATTGTTGCGAGAATATGGTTATGATTCTTTTGGTAATCGTAGTTTTATGAAAACAAAGGATCAATGCATCGAGTATTGTTATAATCACAATAATCAATTAATTCGCGCTATCAGTGGGGCAGATATTACAGACTATTCGTATGATAAGAGAGGAAATTTGGTACAGGTAACAGAAAATGGCTCCTTAAAAAACCAATATGAATTTGGAACAAACAACCGATTGATGTACGCAACAGATGAACACGGGCTGGAATCTTGGTATGAGTATAATGGTCTGGGTATCAGAACATGTCAGCAGATATTAGATGATAATAATCCGGTTAAAACAATAGAATATGTTACGGACCAGTCAAAGCGTTATAACAATCTGCTTTCGCAAATAGAAAATGAAGAAACCCACGATTATATATGGGATTCCAATGTTGTTGGAGAGTGCGGGCAGGCAGGCAATCATTATTATTTGCAAGATGAAATGGGAAGTGTACTGCATTATGTAAATGGAACAGGAACGTTGGTTGACAGCTATACCTATGATGAATTTGGTGTTGATTTGTCATGTAATCAAGGAAATGTTCAACCATTTGGGTATACGGGATACTGTTTTGACAAAGTAGCAGATACTTATTTTGCACAGGCGCGTCAATACGAACCAAGGATTGGCCGATTTTCGGCGCGTGATCGAATCAAAGGAATCAATACCCATTTGTTATCATTAAATGAATACACATATTGTTGGAATCAGCCACTAATGTATGTGGATAAGGACGGAGCGCTTCCAAGTATAGAGGATATTAGGGAAGATATTGAATATGCATGTGATAGTGTAGGAACATGGCTGGGGGATACCGCTTATGAGTTCAAACAAGATATCGAGGCTGTGGTTGATTCTGGATTTGAAGGTGCATTTGATATTTGGGATGAGTATGTGCCGGATAGTGTAAAGGATACTATTTCCGGTGGAACCCATTTCATATTGGAGGAAGGTAGAAATGTGCTTGAAACAGATATACCATTTCTAGGATTCGATGTTACAGATACATGGGCTTATTTTAGTACTACATGGCTAGGGGAAAATCTTCTAAAATCTGTGAATTTTTATCGCGATAACGATGGAATATTCCATACAGAACCGAGGTGTTGGCAAAGTCCATTTGGATACAATAGTTTTTATGATTTTGTATTTGATGGTGCAACGGATATGGAAATGCGCGATAATATATTTGTTGTTGATAATGATGGAACCCGATATACACTTTGGATGTGGAAAGGTGATTATATCAATCTGGGTGCCGGCGCTGAGACCGGGATTTATGTGGGCAATGATGGTGATTTTCATATGTTAAGTGCCGTAGATACGAACCTATATATGACTTTAAGAGTAACCGACCAAGAAGGGAATCCTATCTTAGACTATGCCCCGGATGAGCAACAGTGGTGGATAACAGGATTTAATCCGGAGTATCAGGATGTAGATGCGGAGGACTTAATTGTTGAGGGAACGGTGGATTTCTCAGAGAATCCGGATTTGTTTAGGTTGTTTTTTTTAAAATATAATGGGAAAAAAGGATGGTGTTTTGATGAGGAAAACTTCACGATGTATTATACATGGTAAAAGGAAAATTGGTATAAGAATTGTATGTTGCATCATGATTCTATGTATGCTAAGTGGTTGCGGAATTGACCTTAGTAGATTTAGAAATTCGGGAAATCATTCATTAACGAATGAAGAACAGGTAAATCTGGTAATGGACCAGGTCTTGGAGGCATTAAATGAACACGATGCAGAGCAATTAACCAATCTATTTTCCCAAGGGGCTCATGAGGATGTGGATAATTTGTACGAAATGTCCGAGGAAGCAGTGGCATTCTATCAAGGAACCGGTGAACTGGTGGAGTCAGAATATATGATGACGGAAAAGCATAGTAATCGTGGAACGATAGAAATCGCTGCAATTTCAAGATATAAAATAGAAACAGAGTATGATACCTATTATGTATGGATTATAAATTATAATCGTAATGATTTTAATGTAAGAATGGAAGGATTATACTTGTTGCAGATTGTTACAGAAGAAGGTAGTCATAACGAAGATTTCAAATGGAAGAATAAAGATAATGAACCGGGAATTTATATTCAAACAGATAGAGCAGGAGAGAACTAGTTTCTCCCCTGCTTATTTTAATGAATATTAATCGATAGAGTGACTTTGATTTAATAATTCGTTCTTAAGCTGATATAGTTTTTGTGATAAATCGACATATACTTCCTGTGGATTGATAAAGCGTTTGGTTTCATCCCATAAAGTGGATTTTTCTTGATTACAGAAATTACGGATTTCCATAACAGTAGGTGATTGATAAACCGTTGTTCCCTTTTGGATAACCGGAATCAGCATTTCGCGCATCTGATAGCTGCCACCGACAAGCTTTGTCTTTTTCCATGGTGCATTTGGGTCAAATAGAATCAAGTCCTCTTTTTCATTAAAGATTTCATCTGTAAGGCAAATGAAGTCTGCTTTGATTTTTCCGGTATCTTTATCATAAATGCGGTAGAATGTTTTGTCCCCCGGATTAGTGACTTTTTCAATGTTTTCCGATAGTTTGATTTTAGGAATAAATGCCCCGTTCTTGTCGCAAATAGCAACAAGT
This sequence comes from Lachnospiraceae bacterium, assembly GCA_045531055.1. Lineage (GTDB taxonomy): Bacteria > Bacillota > Clostridia > Lachnospirales > Lachnospiraceae > Roseburia. The sequence continues at coordinate 97,196 of JAZSDG010000010.1, forward strand.
TTGTAGACACCGCCAAAGGACGGATTGTCTTTGGAAGTAATAAGATTTGTGCCAACACCCCATGAGGTGATGGTGGAACCTTGTGATTTTAAGGTTTCAATCAAATACTCATCCAAATCATTGGAAGCTGCGATAACTGCATCGGTAAAACCTGCATCATCCAGCATCTTGCGCACTTTTTTAGAAAGATAGGCTAGGTCTCCACTATCTAGTCGTACTCCGTAGTTGGTGGAATGAATGCCGGCATTTCGCATTTCTGTAAATACTCGGATTGCGTTCGGGATACCGGATTTGATGGTATCGTACGTATCAACAAGGAGAATACATGCATTTGGATATAAAGAAGCATATTCTTTAAATGCCGTATACTCATCCGGAAAACTCATAATCCAGCTGTGAGCATGTGTTCCTAGTACCGGTACGTCAAACAGGCGCCCCGCAAGCACATTGGAGGTGCCTTTACAACCGCCGATGACAGCAGCTCTTGCACCATATGTGGCAGAATCCGGACCTTGTGCACGTCTAAGTCCAAATTCCATGACACCATCGCCTTGTGCTGCATGACAGACGCGTGCAGCCTTGGTTGCAATTAGGCTTTGATGATTTATGATATTAAGAACAGCTGTCTCAATCAGCTGGGATTCCATAATTGGTGCTACTACCTTTAGCATCGGCTCACCAGGAAACATGACACTGCCTTCGGGAATTGCATAGATATCTCCGGAAAAATGAAAATTTCTAAGATACTCTAAAAAGTCAGAATCAAAGATGCCAAGACGATGCAGATAATCAATATCCTGTTCGTGAAAGGATAGATTTTCAATGTAATCGATAACCTGTTCTAAACCTGCGCATATTGCATAGCCTCCGTTGCAGGGATTTTTGCGATAAAAGGCATCAAATATAGCGATATCATTTTTTTGTGTTTTAAAATAGCCTTGCATCATGGTGAGTTCATAGAGATCGGTCATCATGGTCAGATTTCGTGTACGCATAGTGATTTCCCCCTGTTTCTTACATTTGTTTATTTAATCATAAAGTTTATCATTTTTGGTAGATTTTGCAATGGTTTTCCGTTATACTTAGAACGTATTGTTGTAAAAAGGAGGAAAGTGATGTACGAACAACAGAATCCGAATATGCAGTGGCAACAACCATATACATATACAGTTGCACCGATGCAGATGCCACCGGTTAAGCAAAAGAAAGAAGGCAATATCTTTGGACTTGTTTCTATGATATTAGGTGTGCTTGCATTCTTTTTATTTATAACATGTGTCAATTTTGTACTGGCTATTCTTTCAATTGTATTTGGAATCATTCAAATTGCACAATATAAGCAAAAAGGTCTTGCAATTACGGGGATTGTGACATCAGGGTTATCTATACTGCTAGGTATAATTGGCTGGTTTATTATTTTTTTCTATATGGCTTAAGGAGGAGAGATGGAGCAAAGAGAAGTATTGAAAGCGGAAAGTTTGTCAAAAACATTCAAGCTTTCCAAGAAACAACAAAAATTACAAAAGGAAAATACAAATATCAAAATTGCTGTAGATAAGTTATCATTCTCCGTGTATGAAGGCGAAATTTTTGGTTTGCTTGGACCAAACGGAGCTGGTAAGACGACGACACTTCGTATGTTGTCTACGCTGATTAAACCGGATAGCGGTGATGCATGGATTGATGGTGTGAGTGTTGTAAATGATCCGGAAAATGTTCGCGGTAAAATTGGTTTTTTAACCAGTGAATTAAAACTGGAAGAATTTTTTACTCCGAACTATTTATTTGATTTCTTTTCCGAAATTCACGGAGTAGATTCGAAGGTGCGTGATGAGCGTAAGGCGAGAATGTTTGAGCGTTTTGGAATTGACGAATTTGCGGAAGTCAAAGTTGCAAATATGTCAACCGGAATGAAACAGAAGACATCACTTGTGATTTCTTTAGCACATGATCCGGATATTGTCATTTTTGATGAACCGACCAATGGATTGGATGTCATTACAGCCAAGGTTGTGACAGACTTTCTGGTGGAATTAAAGAGTCTGGGAAAGACGATTCTTTTATCGACACACATATTTAGCTTAGTAGAGAAATTATGTGACCGTGTAGGAATTGTAATGAATGGAAGAATGATTCTTTGTGACAGTCTGTCGAATTTGACACGTGATTGTGATTTGGAAGATAAGTTTTTCCAAGTTTACGAAGAAATGGAGGGCGGCATAGATGAAGCGTAATTTTATCACTATCATGAAAAAAGAGTTCGCTCGTTTCTTTGGGGATAAGAGAATGGTGTTTACTACCATTCTAATGCCGGGTATCCTAATCTATGTGATGTATTCCTTTATGGGAACCGGATTTGCAAGCATCAATCATCCGGATGAAGATCATGTATATGAAGTAAGAACCTTAAATTGTCCGAAAAGTTTTGCCTTTTTAAAAGAAGACGAAACCATGGAAGTAGAAGAGATTCAAGCGAATGAAATGAAAGATGTAAAAGATTCCATTGAAACAGAGGAACTTGATGTCCTTTTGGTTTTTCCGGAGCAATTTGATGAAAAGGTGGCCGCTTATGATGTCACACAAGCAACAGAAGCAGCGCCGAATGTTGCAATCTATTATAATTCAACAAATGTGAATTCAAGTGCGGCATATTCGATTTTGTTTGGAATGTTTGACCAGATGGAAGCATCCATGGTGAACAAATTTGATGTTAATATGGGAGAAGAGTCATATGACTTAGCAACTGAGGAAGATGTAACAGCAATGATTTTTTCTACCTTATTGCCAATGTTGGTAATGATATTCCTGTTTAGTGGTTGCATGTCGATTGCATTGGAGTCTATAGCAGGAGAGAAGGAACGTGGAACCATAGCAACGCTTCTTGTTTCCCCAATGAAACGTAACCATCTCGCATTCGGAAAAATAGTAAGTTTAAGTATGATTGGGCTTTTGAGTGGTTGTTCCAGTTTCTTAGGAACAATGTTGTCTCTTCCAAAGTTGATGTCCGGAAATATGGAGAATATGAGCATTGGGTATAAGACGGTAGATTACATGATGCTTTTGGTTATTATTTTGGTGACGACTTTGATTATCGTTGGTCTGATTTCTGTCATTTCTGCTTTTGCAAAAAGTGTAAAAGAGGCGGGAACGATGACAACACCTTTGATGATTTTGGTTATGTTGATTTCGATTACTTCTATGGTAGGAGAGGGAGCGCAGACAGCATGGTATTTGTATCTGATACCGGTTTATAATTCCGTGCAATGTATGACCGGAATTTTTTCTATGGATTACTCTGTTCTTCCAATAATCATTACGATTGTATCGAATTTGGTTTATTCCGGATTATTGGTAGGTGTGCTTACCAAAATGTTTAATAGTGAACGTATTATGTACACCTAGAAAATGGTTGACAATCTGTTTAGGCGGTTTTATACTATTTTTTAGTTGAAAATGATAAAGACGATGACGAAGACAGTAATTTTTGCGAAAAAGTCAAAGAGAGCCGGAATTGGTGAGAGCCGGTATGAGTATTGCAGGAATGAATATCACTTCCGAGTTGCAGGACCGAAATTTATGTGAAGTGCATGGAAAGTAAGAACTGCCGTATTTCCTACGTTACAGGGAACGGGTATGCAAGGGGGATTCCCTTAAGTACATTGTAATTAGGTGGTATAACGTGCGCCCACGTCCTAATTATTAGGACGTGGGCGATTTTGATTTTTGAAGGGAGAAATACATGTATAACAAAGTTGATACGAATATGAATTTCGTTGACAGAGAAAAAGAAGTTGAAAAGTTTTGGCGCGATAATGATATTTTCCGCAAATCCATGGAAAATCGCAAAGAGGGCGAGACCTATACATTTTATGACGGACCGCCAACCGCAAATGGAAAACCACACATCGGACACGTTCTAACACGTGTTATCAAAGATATGATTCCGCGATATCAGACTATGAAGGGCAAATTTGTTCCACGTAAAGCGGGATGGGATACACATGGTCTCCCGGTAGAGCTAGAAGTAGAGAAATTACTTGGATTAAACGGAAAAGAGCAGATTGAAGCATACGGAATGGAACCGTTTATCTGTAAATGTAAAGAGTCTGTTTGGAAATACAAAGGAATGTGGGAAGATTTCTCCGGAACCGTAGGATTTTGGGCAGACATGGATGATCCATATGTAACCTATGATGATAATTTCATCGAGTCCGAATGGTGGGCATTGAATGAAATTTGGAAAAAGAAGCTTCTCTACAAAGGATTCAAGATTGTTCCATATTGTCCACGTTGTGGAACTCCGCTTTCTTCTCAGGAGGTTGCACAGGGATATAAGACGGTAAAAGAGCGTTCAGCCATCGTAAGATTTAAGGTTGTGGATGAAGATGCATTCTTCCTTGCATGGACAACAACTCCATGGACACTTCCAAGTAATGTGGCACTTTGTGTTAATCCGGAAGATTCTTACTGTAAAGTAAAAGCAGCAGATGGCTATACTTATTATATGGCGGAAGCTCTCTTGGATAAAGTATTAGGAAACCTCGGCAATGAAGAGGAAGGAATCAAAGCATACGAAATCTTAGAGAAATTCGTAGGAAAAGACTTAGAGCATAAAGAATATGAGCCATTATTTGCATGCGCAAAAGAAGTGGCTGACAAACAACGTAAAAAAGGCTTCTTTGTTACTTGTGATGATTATGTAACGATGTCTGATGGTACCGGTATCGTTCATATTGCTCCGGCATTCGGTGAGGATGATGCGAATGTTGGACGTAACTATGACCTTCCGTTTGTACAGTTTGTAAATGAAAAAGGTGAGCTTACCAAAGAGACACCGTTTGAAGGCCTTTTTGTAAAGAAAGCAGATCCGGAAGTATTAAAAGATTTAGATGCAAGGGGCCAACTTTTTGATGCACCGAAGTTTGAGCATGAATATCCACATTGTTGGAGATGTGATACCCCACTGATTTACTATGCAAGAGAGTCATGGTTTATCAAAATGACTGCAGTAAAAGATGACCTGGTTGCTAACAATAAAACCGTAAACTGGATTCCGAAATCCATCGGAGAAGGTCGTTTTGGTAACTGGTTGGAAAATATTCAGGATTGGGGGATTTCCCGTAACCGTTATTGGGGAACTCCGCTGAACATTTGGGAATGTGAAGAATGTGGAACGCAGGAATCCATTGGAAGCAGAGAAGAACTTGCAAAGCGTTCAAATAATCCGGAAAATGCAAAGGTAGAACTTCATAGACCTTACATCGATGAAGTGACCTTCCAATGTAATTGTGGTGGAATGATGAAGCGTGTACCGGAAGTTATTGACTGCTGGTTTGATTCCGGAGCAATGCCGTTTGCACAGCATCATTATCCATTTGAGAATAAAGACTTATTTGAGCAGCAGTTCCCGGCAAAATTCATCTCAGAGGCAGTTGATCAGACACGTGGTTGGTTCTACTCTTTGATGGCAGAATCTACATTGCTTTTCAACAAAGCACCATACGAGAATGTTATCGTGCTTGGTCATGTACAGGATGAAAATGGACAGAAAATGAGTAAGTCCAAAGGAAATGCCGTAGATCCGTTTGATGCATTAGAAAACTACGGAGCAGATGCGATTCGTTGGTATTTCTATATCAACAGTGCACCATGGCTTCCAAATCGTTTCCATGGAAAAGCAGTACAGGAAGGCCAGCGTAAGTTCATGGGTACCTTATGGAATACGTATGCATTCTTCGTATTGTATGCAAATATTGATAAGTTCGATGCAACGAAATACAGCTTGGATTATAGCAGCCTTACTGTTATGGACAAATGGTTATTGTCCAAATTGAATTCTGCAGTAGCAGCAGTAGACGATCATCTTGGAAATTATCGTATTCCGGAAGCTGCAAGAGCATTAGAGGAATTTGTCGATGATATGAGTAACTGGTACGTAAGACGTTCTCGTGAGCGTTTCTGGGCAAAAGGAATGGAGCAGGATAAGATTAATGCGTATATGACATTATATACTGCACTTGTTACCATTTCAAAAGCCGCGGCACCAATGATTCCGTTTATGACAGAAGATATTTATCGCAATTTGGTATGTTCCATTGATGCCTCTGCACCGGAAAGTATTCATCTTTGTGACTTCCCGACAGTTGATGAAGCGATGATTGACAAAGACTTAGAAACTGCAATGGATCAGGTATTAAAGATTGTTGTTATGGGTCGTGCATGTCGTAACAGTGCAAACATCAAGAATCGTCAACCAATTGGTCAGATGTATGTAAAAGCATCTGAAGTATTAGGTGAGTTCTATGTAGAGATTATTGCGGATGAGTTGAATGTGAAAAACGTTATATTTACAGAAGATGTATCTTCTTACACAAGCTATCAGTTTAAACCGCAGCTTCGTACCGTTGGACCAAAATACGGTAAATACTTAAAGCAAATTCAAACAACTTTAGCCGAGATTGATGGCAATGCTGCAATGGCAGAACTAAAATCAGCAGGAGCACTCAAACTTGACAGCATTAGTGACGAGGTTGTATTATTAGAAGAAGATTTGTTAATCACTATGATACAGGCAGAAGGCTTTGTAACAGAAGGTGATAATTATGTAACCGTAGTATTGGATACCAAGCTTACACCGGAGTTGGTAGAGGAAGGATTTGTGCGTGAGTTGATTAGCAAAATCCAGACAATGCGAAAGGAAGCAGGCTTCGAGGTTATGGACCACATTGCAATTTCTTATGTTGCAGATGAGAAAGTTGCGAATATTTTCGAGAAATACGGAGATGATATTCGAGCAGAAGTCCTTGCAGAATGTATTACTGTCGGAGACCTAATTGGCTATGAGAAAGAATGGAACATCAATGGAGAGAATGTACAACTTGCAGTTAAGAAACAGTAACACAATATAAGAATAGAAAAGGGAGAGAATCCGTGCGGTTCTTCTCCCCTTTTTGGTTTCCGCAAAGAACATTAAGAACTGTTACGAGGAGGAAATATGAAAGGAAAAGTTTTTTCCAAAAAAGTATTTATTAAGAATATAACAGAACATTTGAAATCCACATATCGTAAGACACTCGAGGAGGCAACACAGCAGGAGATTTTTCAGGCTGTTTCTGCAGCGGTAAAAGATGTTGTTATGGATGAGTGGCTTGCAACACAGCAGGCGTTTGATAAGCAAGATCCGAAAACCGTTTACTATATGTCTATGGAATTTTTGATGGGACGAGCACTTGGGAATAATTTAATTAACCTTTGTGCATATAACGAAGTGAAAGATGCATTAGAAGAAATCGGTTTGGATTTGAATGTTATTGAAAATGAAGAACCGGATCCTGCTCTTGGGAACGGTGGTCTTGGACGACTTGCAGCATGTTTTATGGATTCATTAGCGTCTTTAGGATATGCGGCATACGGATGTGGCATTCGTTATCGTTATGGTATGTTCAAGCAAAAAATCGAAGATGGATTCCAGGTGGAAGTTCCGGATAACTGGTTGAAAAACGGATATCCGTTTGAACTTCGCAGACCGGAATATTGTTATGAAGTAAAATTCGGCGGTTATGTGGCAGCACAAAAGGATGCAAAAGGTAAGATGAACTTTGTTCAGAAAGAGTATCAATCGGTTTTGGCGGTTGCATATGACATGCCTATTGTAGGCTATAACAATCATGTGGTGGATACCCTAATCATATGGGATGCACAACCGAAAGAAGTATTTAAGCTGTCTTCATTTGATGTTGGCGATTATCAAAAAGCGGTAGAGGAAGAAAATCTTGCCAGAAATTTAGTAGAGGTCTTGTACCCAAATGATAACCATGAACGAGGGAAAGAACTTCGTTTAAAACAACAGTATTTCTTTGTATCTGCCAGTGTACAAAGAGCTGTTGAAAAATTCAAAAAATCACATTCTGATATATTTGATTTACCAAAAAAAGTGGTATTCCAGATGAATGATACGCATCCGACAGTTGCAGTTGCAGAGCTAATGCGAATTTTGATTGATGAAGAAGGGTTATGCTGGGAAGATGCTTGGTATATCACAACACATTGTGTAGCATATACAAATCATACCATTATGGCAGAAGCACTGGAAAAATGGCCGATTGATCTTTTTCAAAAAATGCTTCCGCGTATTTATCAAATTATCGAAGAGATCAACCGCAGATTTGTACGCGATATTCAGAAAAAATATCCGGATGATGATGAAAAAGTTCGCAAGATGGCAATTCTTTATGATGGTCAGGTCAAAATGGCGCATCTTGCTATTTGTGCAGGTTATTCTGTGAATGGTGTAGCACAACTTCATACGGAGATTTTGAAGAATCAGGAATTGAAAGATTTTTATGAAATGTTTCCGGAGAAATTCAATAATAAGACAAACGGAGTTACGCAAAGAAGATTCCTTGCACATGGCAATCCACTTCTTGCTGAGTGGGTTACAAAAAAAGTTGGAAAAGACTGGGTTACCGATTTATCTAAGACTGAGAAGTTGAAAACAATTGCAAACAATCCAAAAGCGCAAAAAGAGTTTATGGATATTAAATATCAAAATAAAGTACGTCTTGCAAAGTATATTAAGGAACATAACGGAGTTGATGTGGACCCGAATTCCATTTTTGATGTACAGGTAAAACGTTTGCATGAGTATAAACGTCAGTTAATGAATATCTTACATGTGATGTATCTGTACAACCAGCTGAAAGACAATCCGGATATGGAATTTTATCCACGAACATTTATCTTTGGAGCAAAGGCAGCAGCAGGTTATCGTAACGCAAAGAGCACGATCAAATTAATCAATTCTGTTGCGGATGTCATTAATAATGACGCAGTGATTAACGGAAAGATTAAAGTAGTATTTATTGAAGATTATCGTGTTTCTGTTGCAGAATGGATTTTTGCAGCAGCAGATGTTAGCGAGCAGATTTCTACCGCAAGTAAAGAGGCGTCCGGAACCGGTAACATGAAGTTTATGTTAAATGGAGCGCTTACCATTGGAACGATGGATGGTGCTAATGTAGAGATGTATGATGAAGTTGGTGCAGACAATATCTTTATCTTTGGAATGAGTGCAGATGAAGTAATCGCGCATGAAAAATATAAAGACTATGATCCTAAGAATATTTATAACAAGGATAGTGAGATTCATAGAGTCTTAAATCAGATGGTAGATGGAACGTATGCCCAAAACGACCGCGAATTATTCCGCGAATTATACAATTCGTTATTGAGTGCACAACCGGAACAGGTTGCAGACAGATACTTTATTCTTGCTGATTTCCGTGCTTATGCACAGGCGCAAAAAAAAGTGGAAGACTATTACAAGGATAAAGAAGAATGGGCAAAAAGCGCAATTTTAAATGTTGCAAATGTCGGTAAATTCTCATCAGATCGCACAATTATGGAATATGTGAACGATATCTGGCATTTAGATAAAATAACAGTAAATATGTCGGGGATTTAATGGGATATGGACAATATTGAGTCGAACAAAGGAACCGGAGTGCGTGGATGCTCCGGTTTTACCTTAAAAATAATTGCGGTTGTCACGATGTTAATAGATCATGTGGCAGCAACTGTTTTATATCGGGCGCTATTATCGGTCGGGAATAGTTTTGTGACGATAGAAACGTATGAAATGTGGCTATCTGTTTATCAAGTGATGCGCAATGTTGGAAGAATGGCGTTTCCGATTTATTGCTTTCTGTTGGTAGAGGGATTTACACATACACGAAATGTCAAAAAATATGCAATGCGCTTATTTGTGTTTGCGCTGATTTCCGAAGTGCCGTTCGATCTGGCTTTTCAAAAAAGCGTATTTGATATGAGCTACAATAACGTATTTTTTACACTTTTCATAGGGCTTGTTGTAATTGCATGCATGCGTTTCCTTCAAGACAAGATAAAGAAACGTTGGATGTTTTGGAGTAATGTGGCTGCTTTGCTGATAGCGTTTGGCGGAATGTTAGTCGCAGAATTTGTGCTTCATACGGATTATGGGGCAAGTGGAGTCGCTGCAATTATTTTATTGTATATGTTTCGCGAATTTCCTAAAACAGCATTTGCGTCCTCTGTTGTGGCACTTGCTTTATTATCAAGCATGACAGAACTATATGCGCTACTTATGCTTATTCCACTTGCATTTTATAATGGCACCCGTGGGAAACAAATAAAATATTTCTTTTACGTATTTTATCCGCTACACCTATCGGTGCTGGTTTGCATCTGTTATCTGTTAGGAATATAATTGTCAACGAAAGAAAAAGGAGTAGAGACAATGGCGTTTACACATCTTCATACACATACGGAATACTCCCTTTTGGATGGTTCCAATAAAATTAAAAATTATGTTGCAAGAGTAAAAGAACTTGGAATGAATAGTGCTGCTATTACGGACCATGGTGTCATGTATGGGGTTGTGGAGTTTTACAAAGAGGCGAAGGCGGCAGGAATTAATCCAATTATAGGTTGTGAGATTTACGTTGCGCCAAATTCTCGTTTTGATAGGGAAACAGGTCATGGAGATGACCGCTATTATCATCTCGTTCTTTTGGCGGAGAATAATAAAGGTTATGAGAATCTGATGAAAATCGTTTCCATCGGTTTTACAGAAGGGTATTATTACCGTCCAAGGGTGGATTTTGAGACATTAGAGAAATATCATGAAGGGTTAATTGCATTATCTGCTTGCCTTGCGGGAGAAATTCCGCGTTATTTGGTGCGCGGTTTTTATGAAGAAGCAAAAGGGATTGCGCAAAAATATGTAGATTGTTTTGGGAAAGATAACTTTTTCTTAGAACTTCAAGACCATGGAATTGCAGAACAAAAGCGTGTAAATCCGCAGTTGCTTCGCATGAGCGAAGAACTTGGGATTGGTTTGGTATGTACCAATGATATCCATTATACATATGAGGAAGATGTCGAATCGCACGATGTGTTGCTTTGTATTCAGACCGGTAAGAAAGTTTCCGATGAAGACCGTATGCGTTATGAAGGTGGACAATATTTTGTAAAAAGCGAAGAAGAGATGCGTAAGCTTTTTCCATATGCGTTGCAGGCTGTGGAAAATACGCAAAAGATTGCGGACCGTTGTCATGTAGAAATCGAGTTTGGGAATTATAAGATTCCGAAATATGAAGTGCCGGAGGGTTTTTTGTCTGCGGAAGCGTTTCTAAAGCATCTATGTGATGAAGGATTTGATGAAAAGTATGGAAAAAATCCGGAATATTCAGACGAACAACGAAAAAATATCTACGAAAAAATGCAGTATGAGCTGGATATTATTCAAAAAATGGGCTTTGTTGAGTATATTCTGATTGTATGGGATTATATTAATTGGTGTCGTATGAATGATTGCTGGGTTGGACCGGGGAGAGGATCTGCAGCTGGTAGTAAGGTTTGTTATTGTACAGGGATTACCAATATTGATCCGGTCAAATACAACTTGCTGTTTGAGCGTTTTCTGAATCCTGAACGTGTATCTATGCCGGATATTGATGTGGATTTTGAATATGCGGAACGTTACCGTGCCATTGAATACGTTACACAAAAGTATGGCGCTGATTCCGTTACACAAATTGTAACTTTTGGAACAATGGCAGCCCGAGGTGTAATCAAAGCGGTTGGAAAAGTGCTGGATTTTCCGTACGCGGAGATGGATCGTGTGGCAAAGATGGTTCCGATGGAGTTGAATATCACGATTGAAAAGGCACTCCAAATGAATCCGGAGTTGCGCGCATTGTATGAAGGTGACCGGGCAATGCACGATTTGATCGATATGGCAAAGAAGTTAGAAGGTCTTCCAAACCATACATCCGTGCATGCCGCCGGAGTGGTGATTTATCCTGGAATTGCAAGTGATTATGTACCGCTTGGACGTTCCAATGATGGTAGTCCGACTGCAGAATATAATATGGTGCAGTTGGAGGAACTTGGTCTGCTTAAGATGGATTTTTTGGGGCTTCGTACGCTTACCGTGTTAAAGGATGCTGTAAAAAATATTAAAGCGTCCAAAGGAATTGAAATCGATATTGACAAAATCGATGTAAACGATAAAAAAATGCTTGATTTTATCGGAAGCGGAAAGACACAAGGTGTATTTCAGCTAGAGTCATCGGGGATGCAGAATTTCATGAAGGAATTAAAACCACAAAGCTTTGAAGATATTGTAGCCGGAATATCGTTATATCGTCCGGGACCAATGGATTTTATTCCGGATTATATCAAAGGAAAGAATAACAAAGAGTCCATTACTTATGTTACGCCGGAATTAGAAAGTATTTTAGAGCCGACATATGGCTGTATCGTTTATCAGGAACAGGTTATGCAAATTGTGCAGAAATTGGCAGGATATACGATGGGGCAGGCGGATAATATTCGTCGGGCAATGAGTAAGAAAAAGCAATATGTCATTGATGCAGAACGAAAAAATTTCGTTTATGGGGATGAGTCACAAGGAATCAAGGGATGTATTGCAAGCGGAATTGACGAAGCGGCTGCAAACAGCATTTATGATTCCATGGTTGATTTTGCAAAGTATGCATTTAATAAATCTCATGCGGCGGCATACGCTGTTATTAGTGTGCAGACAGCATGGCTGAAATGCTATTATCCGGTGGAATTTATGGCTGCACTTATGACTTCTGTAATCGATAATACAACAAAAGCATCGGAATATTTGTATCACTGTAAAGAACTTGGAATTAGTGTTTTGCCGCCGGATATTAATCAAGGAAAAGGCGAATTTACTGCAGAAGGTCAAAATATTCGTTATGGTTTGTATGCAATCAAAAGTCTTGGCAGACAAGTCATAGACAGCATCATCGAGGAACGAAAAAATGGTGGAGTGTATCGAACATTACAGGATTTTGTTGAGCGTACGCAAAGCCGTGAAGTGAATAAGCGTGCCGTTGAAAATTTAATTAAAGCAGGTGCTTGTGACAGTTTGGATGGAACCAGAAAACAGATGGTTACGGTACATGCGGCACTGATTGATCAAGTAGCGCAAAAGAAAAAATCAACCATGTCTGGTCAGATGAGCTTATTTGATTTGGTTTCCGAAGAAGAAAAAAGGAATTATGAAGTCAAATATCCACCGGTTGGAGAATTTGATAAGGAAATTCTTTTAGGCTTCGAAAAAGAAGTGTTGGGCATTTATCTAAGCGGACATCCGTTAGAAGAATATACCGAAAAAATGAAGAAAAATATTACTGCAGTAACAACGGATTTCGTAAGAGAAGAAGAAAGCAATAATATGAAAGTAAACGATAATCAAAATGTTGTAATTGGCGGTATGATTTCCAACAAAACGGTGAAATTTACACGTAGCAATCAAGCTATGGCTTTTCTTGAAATAGAAGATTTGGCAGGAACAGTAGAAGTCATTGTTTTTCCAAAAAGCTATGAGAAATACCAACGTTATTTGAATGTGGACGAGAAGGTATTTGTGGTTGGACATGTAACAATTGAGGATGAACAAAACGGAAAACTGATTTGTGACCGTATCGTTTCATTCGACGATACGCAAAAAGAAGTCTGGTTGCAATTTGCAACCAAAGAGGATTTTTTGCAAAAAGAAAAAAAGCTTAATAAGTTGTTAAATGAATCAGATGGTTACGATGAGGTAGTGCTTTATATTGCAAATCCAAAATCACTAAAAAAACTTGGTAAAAATATGACAGTACTTGCGAATTCAAATCTTATAAGTCAATTGCGAGAGTTCTTGGGCGAAAAAAATGTAAAAGTGATTGAAAAGAATATTGAAAACACCAGGTAAAGAGTTTAAAATAGGAAAATATAGATATAGGAGGAATCCAATAATGGCAAACGAGATTCAGACGATTGGTGTGCTCACCAGCGGTGGAGATGCGCCTGGGATGAATGCTGCAATTCGTGCAGTGGTTCGTCAGGCACTTTATAAAGGAAAAAGAGTTAAAGGAATCAAAAGAGGCTATGCCGGTCTTTTGAATGAAGAAATTGTAGATATGGACGCGACAAGTGTTTCTGACACGATTTCACGTGGCGGTACTATTTTACAAACTGCACGTTGTATGGAGTTTATGACAGAAGAAGGTCAGAAGCGTGGTGCCGAGATTTGTAAAAAACATGGCATTGATGCAATTGTTGTAATCGGAGGAGACGGATCTTTTCAAGGGGCGCAAAAGCTTGCTGCGCTTGGAATCAATACCATAGGTGTTCCGGGAACCATTGATTTGGACATTGCATGTACGGATTATACAATCGGATTTGATACGGCTTGTAATACGGCAATGGAGGCAATTGACAAAGTTCGTGATACATCTACTTCACACGAGAGATGTTCCATTATTGAGGTTATGGGACGTGGAGCTGGATTTATTGCGATGTGGTGTGGGATTGCGAACGGAGCAGAAGAGATTTTGTTACCGGAGAAATATGACCAGGATGAGCAACGTCTGATTCAACAGATTATAGATGCAAGAAAGATTGGAAAACAACATTATATAATCATTAACGCAGAAGGGATTGGTCATTCTCAGAGCTTGGCAAAACGCATTGAGGCAGCAACAGGAGTGGAGACGCGTGCTACCATTTTAGGACATATGCAACGAGGTGGAAGTCCGACTTGTAAAGACCGTGTATATGCAACCACTATGGGGGCAATGGCAGTAGATTTGCTTTGTGAAGGAAAGTCAAACCGTGTTGTTGCATATCAGAATGGAGCATACACAGACTATGATATTAATGAGGCTCTTGCAATGCAAAAAGGTATTGACAGTTATATGTATCAGATTTCAAGAAGTCTTGTATAAGAGAAAAAGGGCTGTCCATGACAGCTTCTTTTTTGTGTGTGATAGAAAATTGGAGAGATTATGATTACAAGCACAAACAATACTCAAATAAAAAAATTAACCGCTTTAATGAAAAAACCAAAAGAGCGAAAGAAACAGGGCGTTTTTGTGGTAGAAGGAAGAAAAATGGTAGATGAGGCGCCGAAAGATTTGCTGCAAGCAGTGTACATGTCTGAAAGTTTTGCGTCAAAATCGCAGTATGTAAATAAAGATATTATATGTGAAATTGTATCAGACACAATATTTAAAGCGATTTCGGATACTCAGACGCCGCAAGGGATTTTGGCGATTGTAAAAATTCCGGAATATCAATTAAGTGATATGCTGGATGCAGAGAATACGCAGCTTTTGATTTTGGAAAGCATTCAGGATCCGGGTAATTTAGGAACAATGATTCGCACCGCTGAAGGAGCCGGTATTACCGGTGTTGTAATGAATAAAACAACGGTAGATTTATTTAACCCAAAGACGATTCGTTCAACAATGGGAAGCATTTATCGTGTTCCGTTTTTAATAGTAGATGATTTGAGCCATACAGTTTTAGCGTTAAGGGAACATGGTGTAAAAATGTATGCTGCGCATTTAAAAGGGAAACAGTCCTATGATGAGGCAGATTATACGACAGCCTGTGGTTTTTTAATTGGCAACGAAGGGAACGGTTTAAGCGATGAGATTGCCGGATTGTCAGATGCATATATTCGGATACCGATGCATGGAAGTGTAGAATCATTAAATGCGGCAATTAGTGCAGCTCTTTTCATGTATGAGTGTAACCGTCAAAGGAGGAATGTAAATGAGAATTTGGTTTAAGCAATTTTCGGATACACATTTGCTACGTTCGGAGACTGTTGAAAATTATGAACAGGATACCAGAACACATAAAATTTTTCATGCACTTGAGGAAGCTTGTAATCGCATGGATTTGGGAAAGCCGATTTGGTTGGATGCAAATGTGAAAGAATTTCAGCGACATGCAAAAACACGTTTTGGGCAGGATAATTTTGTGGAAGAAATTGATTTCGATTTCTTAGAGATGGAAGTATTGGAAGAAGATTAAATTTTCCTTAAAAAAAGCAAAAAGAGGAACATTTGGTAAATTTTATGATATAATGTATCTGTTAACAAATTGGTCTTTATTATGGGGGTAGAAATATATCATGGATGCATCTTCTTATATTACGCAGGATGGAATCGACGATTGGGAAACAATTATGTTTCTTTATAATTCCGCATTGAAGGAAGTTGGAACGAAGCTTGAGATTTTGAATGATGAATTTGTGCACATTCATAATTACAATCCAATTGAGTATATTAAGTCAAGAGTGAAGTCACCGGAAAGTATTGTTAAGAAGTTAAAACGCGGTGGGCATGAAAGTTCCATTGTCAATATGATTCAACATTTGAATGATATTGCAGGAATCCGTGTGGTTTGTTCATTTACGTCGGATATTTATCGTTTGGCGGAGATGATTGGTAAGCAGAATGATTTAACGGTTGTTTCGGTGAAGGATTACATTAAGAATCCTAAGGAAAGCGGATACAAGAGTTTTCACATGTTGGTAACGGTTCCTATTTTTCTTTCAGACAAAGTGATTGATACCAAGGTAGAGATTCAAATTCGAACGATTGCAATGGATTTTTGGGCGAGTTTAGAGCACAAGATATATTATAAATTCGAAGGTCATGCACCGGAATATATCAGTCGTGATTTGAGGGAATGTGCAAGTATTGTATCCAATTTGGATGCGAAGATGCTACAATTGAATGAAGCGATTTTAGAAGCGAAGGCGAAACAAGTGGAATCCTGAGACGTGCTCAGGATTCTTTTTTTGAATGTGGTGCTAATTTATGGAATAATACTTGCGGTATTGCAAAACCAAAAATAATTCCAAAGACAATTGCAGCAGCGATTTCAAAAGTTTCTAATGCGGTTGCAGTTAGTAGTGTTCGATTTTCTGTGAAAAGATAATATGCCGTATAATAAATGCCGGCACCGGGAACGAGTGGAAATATCCCGGGCAAAAGATAGACGGTAACAGGATTTTGACGAATGACAGCAAAGGCCCTTGCAAATACACTTAAAATTAATGTTGCAAGCATGGAGGATAGCACCGGACCAATGTTATTTTTCGTAAGAATGGCATACAATAGCCAACCGATGCCGCCGGTAAAACCGCAGAAAAGGATTTCCTTTTTCGGAGCCGAAAATAGTACCGCAAAACAAATAATTGCAATAACTGCAAGTATGAATTTAATCATTATCATGGTAACAAAGCACCTCCTCCCAAGTAGCGAAATACCGCAATTGAAATACATACACCAACTGCAATACAAAGTCCGGTGAGCAATGCATCTATCAAATGAATGGTTCCGGATAGATAATCTCCATTATAAAAATCGCGAATTGATGTAGTAAATGCAATTCCCGGTACAATCGGCATCAATGCTCCAATAACAATTTTATCTTGTGCAATAGGAAGTGACGTGAACAAAGCAAGAACACTAAGTGTTGTTACAAAAATACTGACAAAAACATTGCTTAAAAATTTGGACAATTTTTTCTTGGAAAAATATAAAATTAATAGCTCTTCCAACGAACCAATTGTAAAAGCAAATAAGCAGTCTAACAAATGACCGCCGAAGATATAGCATAATCCGGCACTTCCCATTCCGCAACAGAGCGATAAAAGCCAGATAGGGTAGGTGGGAAGATTTCGGCATTTTTCTAAACGTTCCCACGCTTCAATCAGGGAACATCGGTGATTGCAGATGTCACGAATTAATTGATTGAGAGCAGAAATTCTTGCCAAATGGATGGACCCCAGTGGAACATGGCGAATCATGCTACATGCATCCTCTTTCCCTTCATTTGCACTTGCAAATATTCCGTTCGACAACACATATACATCGAAGTCTTCCACATCATATGCTTCTAAAATATGAATAACCGTGTCTTCAATACGGTAAATCTCTGCGCCGTTTCGCAGTAAAACATCTGCGATTTCGACAGAAAGTGTCAAAATTTCTTTTGTTTTTGTCATAGGAAAACACCTCCTTATAATATAGTATACACATGATTTCCATTTTTTTGTACATACTACTATTAAATAATTGCAAAAGGAGTGGAAAGATGAAAACAAAAGGATATCGTATATTTCTTATTTTTTTACTGATTGTTACCATAGGAGCAGGTGTGCTGTACTGCTATAATATGTATCAAAAAAAAGATGCTCCAAAGGGTGGGACTTTGGTCAAAAATTATAGTATTAAGAGTACAAAAACATGGGTGTAATGCGAGAAATCATATATATCAAAGCAGATATGCATACACTTGTTTTTCATCCAAATGTGAGATTGGAAGACGTTGTAAAAATTGAATGTGCAAATCTGGGTATGGTGCGTCAAATTAAGCAAATAAAGTTATTTACTTTTCCGCAAGAGCAAAAAAATATGAAAAATCAAAGTGAAGTTTTTTCAATTATGAAAGTGATTGAAAAGATTCATGAATACTATCCAAATCTTCAGATAGAAAGTTATGGAGAGCAAGACTTCATTGTTGAGTACGTTGCAAACCCACAAAAGCCAAAATGGTTAGAAATAGTGAAACTCGTACTGATCTGTATTGTTGTTTTCTTTGGATCAGCATTTACAATTATGGCATTTAATAACGATATTTCGATTCATGGAATATTTGAACGGATTTATGTGCAAATCATGGGTGGTAAAAAACCACAAGTAACAGAACTTGAAATTTTTTATAGCATAGGTATTATGGTTGGAATCATTGTATTTTTCAATCATATCGGAAAGAAAAAAATCACAGCAGATCCGACTCCGATTCAAGTAGAAATGCGAAAATACGAAAAAGATATGGATACAACTTTCATAGAAAATGCCGGAAGGAAAGGACATAATCAGGATGTTAGTTAGGCACGTTATATTAGCGTTGTTGGCACTTTTAGGAGGGATAGGTGTATCCGCAGGTACGTTTGCGTTCATTCTTGTCATTGGTGTTATTCCGCGTATGTTACGCAAGACAAATCTTGCTAAGAAAATTATAACGGTTGAAAATGTTGTTGCATGTGGGGTTTTGTTGGGAGCGATTCTTTCTTTGTTTCAATGGAATGGAACGATACCAAGTATCGTTATTGGGAAAATGATGTTGATAATTTATGGTCTTGCAGCGGGGATTTTTGTTGGTTGTATATCCGTTGCTTTAGCAGAAATTTTAGATACATTCCCCATCATATTTCGAAGAACGCATGTAAAAAGAGGATTGTCCTGGATGATGACGGTAATGGCATTTGGTAAATTGGCGGGAGCGTTGTATTATTTTTGTTATGGATATGCAAATATGTAAATAAGTTCTGTGTAAAAAATAAGCTCACGGTGTCTATAGGACGTTTTCACCGTGAGCTGTTTTTCTTAGCAGATATTCTATGGTCTAAGACCAAGTCCGCCTTCTAAGGTAAGTGTTTCTCCGGTCATGAATTTAAAATCTGGAGATGCAAGTTGTACACAAACACGTCCGATTTCAAGTTCAGCGTCTCCAAAATGTCCCATTGGAGGAACGGTTACGTTCTGTTCATAAGCTTCCGGATAAGCTTTTTGGAACTGCTCTAATTGTGCGGTCCATGCAAGTGGGCAGATAATGTTGACATTGATGCCATCTTTTCCCCATTCATTTGCAGCAACTCTGGTAAGACCACGGATTCCTTCTTTTGCAGCTGCGTAAGCACATTGGCCATAGTTTCCGAACAGACCTGCGCCGGAAGCAAAGTTAATAACGGAACCTTTTGTCTTAGCAAGGTATGGATAGCAAGCTTTCATATAGTAGAATGCTGCATAAAGACCGGAATACATAGCTAAATCAAATTGCTCGGTGGTGTGGTCTGCCAGTGTAACTCCGGAAGCAGATGCCTGAGCATTATTGATTAATACATGAATATCGCCAAATGTATCCACGGCTTGTTTTACAACGTTTTGTACAGTTGCTTCATTGTCAGCACCTGCATTAACATCTGCAACAACAGTAAGAACTTTGATACCATATAATTTTTCTAATTCTTCTTTTGCGTCGTTTAATTTTTGAGGATTACGTCCGGTAATGACGAGGTTTGCACCTTCTTTTGCATAAGCAGTAGCAATACCGTATCCAATAGAACCACATCTTCCATCTGATAAAGTTGCCTTACCTGCACCGGTAATAATCGCTGTTTTTCCTGTTAAAAATCCCATAGTAGAGTCCTCCTTTAATTTTTGTAAGATTTTTCAGTCAAAATACATTATAGGATTGTACTTAAAAAAATGCAATGTTTTTTGTATTTTTTTTAATACAATTTAGGGGATTAATTTTTTTAATAACTGTGTTATAATGAAATTCGATGATAAAATCGAAAGGAGAATTTTATGGCAAAGGTACAAAAAATCACAAAAAGTGAAGCTGCCAAATTGTTTAAAGACGGAATGACAATTATGATTGGTGGGTTTATGACAAATGGAACAGGGGAGAATTTAGTTGATGCCATTGTAGAGAGTGGCGCAAAAGATTTGACCGTTATCTGCAATGATGCCGGATTCTTAGGAAAAGGAACCGGTAAATTATTAGAGACACGTCAGGTTAAGAAATTAATTGCAAGCCATGTAGGATTGAACAAGATGTGTGGTGAGCAGTACAGTAACGGAGAGCTTGATCTTGAATTGGTACCACAGGGTACACTTGCAGAGAGAGTTCGTTGCGGTGGTGCTGGTCTTGGAGGATTTTTAACTCCTACCGGTATTGGAACAACTGTTGCAGAAGGCAAAGAAGTAATTACAGTAGATGGTGTGGATTATCTTTTAGAAAAACCTTTAAAAGCAGATATTGCAATTATTAACGGATATCAGGTGGATGAAGTTGGTAACATCCGTTACAGAGGTTCTACAAGAAACTTTAATCCAATGATGGCAACCGCGGCAGATATTGTTATGGTAGAAGCGGACAACTTGGTAAAAGCAGGAGAAATCGGACCTGAGTATGTAGAGACACCAGGTATCTTTGTAGACTATATCTTAGACGGAGGTGCACAATAATGGAAGATAAGAAGGGCTTTATTGCAAAACGTGTAGCAAAAGAATTAAAGGACGGAGATGTTGTTAACTTAGGAATTGGTTTGCCAACTTTAGTTCCTCATTATCTTGATCCATCTGTTTCCATTACGTTACAGTCTGAGAATGGTTTTGTTGGTTTAAAAGCTGAGGCAGATGAAGCAGATGAAGGTTATGTTGTAAATGCAGGTGGTGCACCGGCCGGAATTGAGGCAACAGGAGCATTTTTCAGCAGTGCAGATTCCTTCACAATTATCCGTGGTGGACATGTAGATGCGACAGTACTTGGTTCTCTTCAGGTAGACGAGAAAGGAAATATTGCTAACTGGATTATTCCTGGAAAAATGGTTCCTGGAATGGGTGGAGCAATGGACCTTGTTGTTGGAGCAAAGAAAGTTATCGTTGCAATGGAACATACCAATAAAGGTGCTCATAAGATTTTAAAAGAGTGTACATTACCATTAACTGCAAAAGAGCAGGTGAATTTAATCGTTACCGAGATGGGCGTTATGGAAGTAACGAAAGAAGGTATCGTATTAAAAGAATACAATCCGGAGTTTACATTAGAAGAGATTCAGGAAGCTACTGAAGCAACCTTAATCATTCCGGAAGATATTATTAAAATGGAAGTATAGTGATTTTTCATGAATATTGTGACAAAAGAAAGAAAAGAAACTTTTTTTACCCATGATTCCGCATTTTATAAGACACTGTTTCGCATGTTGCTTGTGGTTGCACTGCAGAACCTTGTCGCATATAGCGTGAATATGGTAGACAATATTATGCTTGGAAGATACAGCGAAGAGGCATTGTCAGGAGCAGCAACTGTTAACCAGATATTTTTCATGGTACAACAATTTGCATTGTCCATTGGCAATGCCCTTGTTGTGTTAGCATCTCAATATTGGGGAGAACAGAAAAAAGAACCGATTCGAGCGTTAACAGGAATTGCGTTAAAACTAGGGTTGTTGATTAGTGCGATTATCCTTGTTATATGTATTGCTATTCCGGAGCCGTTACTTCGATTGTTTACCAATTCACCGTCTTATATTGCAGAAGGAAAAGAATACCTTTCCATTGTACAATGGTCTTTTGTTTTATTTATTTTGACCAATGTACTTATGGCTGCATTACGGAGTATCGGTGTTGTTAATATTTCCTTTTTTGTATCAGTGATTTCACTGGTGATTAATGTGGGAATTAATTACACATTGATATTCGGGCATTTTGGAATGCCGAGAATGGGTGTGCGCGGTGCGGCAATTGGTACCCTGATTGCTCGTGTGATTGAATTTGTAATTGTATTGTTTTATATTTTGTTTTGGGAAAAGAAATTGTGTTTCTTTTCTGCCGGATTCTTTGAGAAGAACAGAAAGCTTCGCGATGATTATACAAAAGTATATTTGCCGATTATGTGTTCACAGGTTCTGTGGGGAATTTCGGTGCCGTTGCAGACAGCCATACTTGGGAAAATTTCGGACATTGCAATTAGTGCAAATTCTGTTGCGACTACCTTTTATCAGTATTTAAAAGTGATTGTTATTGCAATGTCATCTACTTCATCGGTTATGATTGGTAATGCTATCGGACGTGGGGAACGCGAACGTGTTCGAAAAGAGGCAAGGACGCTGGCTTGTATTGATGTTGGTATAGGAATTATATTGGGAATACTTATTTATGTTCTGCGGCAACCGTTACTTTTGGTGTATAGTGAACTATCACAAGAGACCGTGCAACTTGCAGAGCATCTTATGATAATTATGAGTATTGTTATGGTTGGAATGTCGTATCAGATGCCGGTAAGCTTTGGAATCATTCAAGGTGGTGGTGATACAAAGTTTACTATGACGATGAATATGATTAGTACATGGTTGATTGTGATGCCATTATCGCTTGCGGCGGCATTCTGGTGGAAGTGGCCGGTAGAGGCAGTTGTACTTGTGATTCAATCCGATCAGATATTTAAAGGATTGCCAACGTTTCTAAGATTTCGCAGTTATAAATGGATAAAAAAATTAACGGGATGAGAAGAAATCACTCATCCCGTTTTGTTGTATCGATGATATTTTGCAGTTCGTTTATGTATTTTGAATCCTGATGCACAACAAATGCATCCGGGTCAATTGGAATATTGCGTTCTTTCATGCGCTTGATGCTCCAGATATAGAGAATATCAAGCGCAGGAATTAATTCCTCGCCAATTGGAGTAAGTTTGTATTCTACTTTCAATGGCATAACCTGATGCTGGATGCGTTCTACCAGCCCATCACGTTCTAATTCCTTTAATTGCTGACTTAATACTTTCTCACTGATGGGAAGTGTTTTTTTTGTTTCATTAAAACGTATTTGACCATAGGTATAAATATGATGAAGGATTGTCACTTTCCATTTTCCGGAAATACAAGACATCACATATAAATAAGGGTTCACATATTCCATAGAAAACCTCCGAAAAAATGCATAATTTTCACGTAATAATTATATATTGGACAAGAGGAAAAAGCAATAAAAATAGTTACCAAATGGTAACTAGGTAACTGAAATGTAATTATTGAACAAAAGGAATGATTCATTTATAATAAAATGTGCTCGGAATATAGAAAAAATATAAAAAATGAGCAAAAAATTATGTGCAAAATGTTCTTTCCTGCAAATAAATGGCAAGAAAATTATCAATTTTTACCATATTTGAGGCGAGAACACAAAAATAAAAAGAAGAGAGGTATTTAAAATGGTAAAGAGAACAATTGAAGAACTGTCTACTTACAATGCACCAGGACATCATGGATGTACTTGCATGCGTTATCACGGAAAGGATGAGACCGGAGCTTCCAAATTCTGGGTTGGAATGAGCGTATTTTTACCGGGCGGCGGAGCTGATTATGCATACGATGATAACCCATTAGAGAAAGTTTACTATGTACTTGAGGGTGAGATGACTGTTACAGATAAAGATGGTAATGAATATGTAATTCATGCAAATGAATCTATTTCTTTCCCTCCAAACGAAGGACGTTACCTTGAGAATAAGAGCAATCTTCCTGCAAGAATGCTTGTAATTATTAACTATCCGGAAGCATAAGAAGCTTCAAGAACTATATTATTTTTTAAGGAGGATAATTGAACAATGGTTCCAATTAAGAAAGATTTCGTAGATAATATGTTTTCCGTAAAAGGAAAAGTTGCATTAGTTACCGGTGCTACAGGAGCATTGGGAAAAGTTTTAGCAAAAACTTATGGATACGCAGGCGCTAAGGTTGTTATGACCGGACGTAACGATGCTAAATTAAAAGCACTTGAAGATGAGTTCAAGGCAGAAGGAATTGAGTGCTGCTACGTTGTTGCAGACCCTGCAAAAGAAGCTGATGTACAGGCTCTTATTAAAGAAGCTGTTGCAAAATACGGAGAAATCAATATCTTGGCAGTATGTCATGGATACAACAAACCACAGAACATTTTAGAGCAGTCTGTTGAAGATTGGCAGTATATCATGGATGCTGACTGTAAATCTGTTTATATTGTTTGTAAATATGTTGCAGAACAGATGGTTGCACAGCTTAATGGTGCTGAGAATGTACCTGCAGGACAGGGTGGAAAAATCGTAGTTGTTACTTCTCAGAGATCTAAGAGAGGTATGGCTGGATACACAGGATACTGTACATCAAAAGGTGGCGCTGATATGATGGTTGCTTCTATGGCATGTGACCTTTCAGCAAAATACGGTATTAACGTAAATGCAATCTGCCCAACCGTATTCCGTTCAGAATTAACAGAGTGGATGTTTGATCCGGAATCAGCTGTATATCAGAACTTTATGAAACGTGAGCCAATCGGACGTTTGGCAGAGCCGGATGATTTCGCAGGATATGCGTTATTCCTTTCTTCAAATGCATCAAACTATATCACAGGTGCTGCATGTGACTGTTCCGGTGGATATCTTGTTTGCTAATTTGAATAAGGAGATTCAATAATATGAGCAATATTACAAAATTCTTAGTATGTGGTGGCGGAATGATGGGTAGTGCAATTGCCCAGATTCTTGCAGGCATGGATGGAGCCGAAGTAACAGTATATGATGTTTTCCCGGTTGATATCGAAGCAAAAGTTCGTAACAACATGAAACTACTTGTGGAAAAGGAAATTGTTACAGAAGCAGATGTTGATGCCATCGTGAAAAAGATTAGCTTTACACAGGATATGCAAAGCGAAGGTGTAAAAAATGCCCAGCTTGTTGTGGAATGTGTATT
Organism: Lachnospiraceae bacterium; assembly: GCA_045531055.1. Classification (GTDB taxonomy): domain Bacteria; phylum Bacillota; class Clostridia; order Lachnospirales; family Lachnospiraceae; genus Roseburia. Next base: position 122,358 of record JAZSDG010000010.1, read on the forward strand.
GGAAGATATGCAGTTGAAGCAGGATTTATTTGCTCAGTTAGAAGAAGTTGTGTCAGAAGATACCATTTTCTGTACCAATACTTCTGTTATGAGCCCAACTGAGATTTCTGCAAAAATCAAACATAAAGAAAGACTTGTTGGAACACATTTCTGGAATCCGGCATTTTTGATTCCGTTGGTAGAAGTTGTTAAAACAGATGCTACCACAGATGAAGTTGCCAATACCGTTATGGAGATTTTGACGACTGCAGGCAAGAAACCGGTTCTTTGTAAGAAAGATGTTCCGGGATTTATTGCAAACAGAATGCAACATGCATTATGGCGCGAAGCGATTTCTATTGTAGAACGCGGTATTGCAGATGCTAAGACTGTTGATGATGCTTGTAAGTATAGTTTTGGTTTGAGATTACCATACCTTCCGCCGTTGGTGAATTCTGATATGGTTGGTACACAACTTACATACAACATTCACAGCTATGTATTAAATGATTTGGAAGATAGACATGATGCTTCACCTTTATTAAAAGAGATGATTGATGCAGGAAAGCTTGGTTTCCGTGCAGATGTTGTCGATGGTAAGAGAGAAGGATTCATGAGCTATACAGATGAAGAAATTGCTGCGCAGAATGCAGGATTGAATGAGTATCTGATTAAGATGCTTTACAACAAATAAAACATATAAAATGGAGGAAATTTATAATGAGTAGAGTTTGTATTGATTTAGCACATCCGTTTAGTGCAGAGATTCCACGTTGGCCATATTTCGATAAGCCTGAAATCGTTGGAGCACATACAATGGCAAAAGGTGGTGTTTTAACACAGAGAATCACATGTACCATGCATACAGGAACACACTGTGATGCTCCACGTCACGTTATGGAATATGAGTTCGACGGAAGAAGAGCTCGTTTCACACATGAGATGGATCCGGATGCTTATTCAGGAGAGGCTATCGTATTCAAAATTGATGCACAGCCATGGGAGCTTATTACAGACAAACATCTTGATGCTTGCATGAAAGAATATGGTCTTAAAGATGGTGATTTAAAAGGCAAAATTCTTTGCTTAAATACAGGTATGCATCGTTTATTCGACGATTCTAAAGCTTACTATCATTATGCAGCTGGTACAGGTATCGATGCTGGTAAATGGTTTGTGAAACAGGGCGTTAAATGTGTAGCTATGGACGGACAGGCGCTTGATCATCCACTTCACACCGCTATGGGTAACAACGGTATGACAAGAATGAACCTTCTTGGAGCTACAGGAGCACCTATCACAGAAGAATACAAAGATCTTTTCGGTGAAGAAGCTTACGCTGAGTTTGATAAATTTGAATATATCCGTATCCACGGACAGGAAGCATATGATGCTAAATTCGGAGATCTTGAAGATATTGGTATCTGGGGAACATGGGAGCCATGTCACAAAGAGATGCTTGGACACGGTATCGTTGGTGTTGAGAACCTTGGTGGAGATCTTGACAAAATTATTCCTGGTAAATGGTTTGAGTTCCATTGCTATCCAATTCGTTGGTACATGGGTGATGGTTCTATGGCTCATCCGGTTGCTTATGTTGAAGAAGAGAATATTGACAAATCTGTTAAAGATCGTACATACAAATATTGTGGTACAGGATATGCAGATGCAGACGGTAACGGCGATAGCTGCTTAGAGTACATGCAGAAATTATTCAAACGCAACAAATAAATTTTAAATCAGCAAAGAATCCAGGCGAAGTAAATTCTTCGTCTGGATTTATGAGTATAGGAGTAAATTATGGATGCAAATTTAAAAAACAAAACAATTATTACAGCTGCAGTAACAGGTGCATGGCCGAAAAAAGAGAATAATCCAAACGTACCAATGACGCCACAAGAAATTGCAGATGATGTATATGCATGCTGGAAAGCAGGTGCAGCAATTGCACATCTTCACATGAGAGATGATGAAGGAAACGGAACCATGAGCACAGAGAAGTTCCGTGAGACTGTAAACCTCATCAAAACAAAATATCCGGATTGTGACATCGTAATCAACCTTACAACATCCGGAGATATTCATGCAGATGATGCACTTCGTATGGCTCACATCAAAGAATTAAAACCGGAAATGGCTTCTTACGACTGTGGTTCTATGAACTGGTTGCATAGCGGATTATTTATCAACTCTCCAAAATTCTTAGAGGAGTGTGGTATGTTATTCCAGGAAACCAATACAAAACCGGAGATTGAAGCATTCGATCCTGGTATGATTGGTAACGCAGCATATTACTTAAAGAAAGGTGTTATCAAAGCACCATTACACTTCCAGTTCTGTATGGGATGTGCAAACGGTATTGCAGGAACCATGAAAAACCTTGTATTCATGAAAGAAACAATGGAATCACTTTGTCCTGGTTCTACATGGTCATGCTTCGGTGTAGGTCATTCTGCAATGGAAATGATGTATGGAGCAGTTGCTATGGGTGGACATATCCGTGTTGGTATGGAAGATAACGTTATGTATTCCAAAGGTGTGCTTGCAGAAAGTAACGCACAGTTCGTTGAAAGAGCAAAACGTGTTATTGAAGAGTTTGGCAAGCAGGTAGCAACACCGGATGAAGCTCGTCAGATTCTTGGTTTGAAATAATTAGGTGCTACCATGACATGGGGCGCACTATACTTCTATTATAAATGTCCGCAATGCGATAAGATGTTTAAATACGCATCAGATTTAATTGCAGAATTTGGAAATGATTTTGGAAATTGCCCGGCATGTAATGTTATGGGTACATTAATAAAAGAAGGACCGATTGATAAAGACGATTTATTATATGAAGAAGTAGATTAAATGAATGCTGTTGCATTTGTGGTTTTCCCGCAGATGTGACAGCATTTTTGTATATTTTAGGAAAACTTGGCAGATGCTAAAAATAAAAATGGAAAGGAAAAGATAATATGAAAAAGGAACAATTGCCAAGAGAACAACAAAAACGAAATGAAGCATATAATGAGTTTGTAAAACAAGTGACGCCAACTCATAATTTGTGGGCAAATATGGGGAAAGCATTTTTGCTGGGAGGCGCTATTTGCCTTGTGGGACAAGCAATCGTTCATGTTGCTGTTAATCAATTTGGATTAGAACAAAAAGATGCATCCACTTGGTGCAGTTTAATATTGGTTTTTATTAGTGTCATATTAACAAGCGTTAATTGGTATCCATCCCTGGCGAATTGGGGAGGGGCAGGAGCTCTTGTGCCAATTACCGGATTTGCAAATGGCGTATGTGCATCTGCTATTGAATTTAAAAAAGAAGGACAAGTCTTTGGGATAGGTTGTCAGATATTTAAGATTGCAGGACCGGTAATTTTATATGGGATTTTTAGTAGTTGGGTGCTGGGGCTTATCTACTGGGGGTTGAAAATGTTTGGGGTAGTGTAAGCCTATATGATAAAAGAGAAAGAATTACAGGATATTTCCCGAGCGCTAACGCATATGCTGTTTCGTAATGTTCTATTGGTAGAGGAACATGGGATAAGGCAAGATAAGTCGAAATATAAATGATATCATTGAGGAAGCAAAAAGAGATTATAATATAAATGAATTCTCATTATTTCCAAATGTTAAAAAAATTTTAAAAAAGTATTTCGTATCGTGTAATATTTTGATATAATGTGAAAAAAATGTAAGGAAATGGGAAAAATGAAAAAGAGAATATGCATGGCGGCTGGTGTCGTTTGTTTTGCAGCAGTTGCTTGTTTGATTGTTCATACCACGAGTCATAAAGAAGCAACGAAAGACACCAAGCAGGAAATAGTTGCAGAAAATTCTGAAATGGATGATAAGGAAGAAACAGAACTTCAGGTTGACGTTTTACCACAATCGGATGTGGAGAATCACATGGAATCTGCTCCGATTGAGGAGAATAAAGAATCTAATGAACCAGAAAGTGAATATGCTAATTTAGCAATAGCTGATGTTAGCGATTATGTAAATGTAAGAGTGCAACCGACCACTGATAGTGAAATTGTAGGGAAAATATATGATGGATCAGTGGCTCAAATTTTAGGAGTTGCAGGAGAAGAGAACGATTGGTTCCAAATTACGTCAGGTAATGTACAGGGCTATATAAAGGCAGAATTTTTTATTTATGGCAATGACGCTGCTGCAGTCGTGGAACAGTATGTAATACGATATGCAAAGGTAAAGGCGGATCGGCTAAATGTCAGAAAAGAAGCTACCATTGATTCGGACAGAATTGGTTATATTGATTTTGATGAGAAAGTAAAGATTTTGGAAAATCAAGGGGAGTGGTTGCGTGTACAATATACACCAGAGAAAGAAGGGTATGTAAGCGCACAGTATGTTTCCATTGTAGAAGAATTCACATATGCAAAAAGTTTGGAAGAAGAACGTGCAGAATTAGAGGCGTTAAGAGCACTGCAAGAACGGCAAAATGTGAGTGAACAACAGGTGGCAGAATCCATTGGAAACATTGAGTTTCCATCCAATAACTATAGTTCAAATGCAGAATTAAGGCAAGCTATTGTAAATTATGCAATGCAATATCTTGGAAATCGTTATGTACATGGAGGAACGAGTTTACAATCTGGTACAGATTGTTCCGGATTTACTTGTTACATTTATGCAGATTTTGGATATTCCCTTAGTCGTACGCCGGGAGGACAATATTCCTCAGCCGGAAGAAGTATCAGTATTGGTGAGATTCAACCGGGAGATATTATCTGTTATTCTTCCAACGGGACAAGTTGTACACATGTTGCCTTATATATTGGCAATGGGCAGATTATACATGCGGCCAATTCCAGAAAAGGCGTTATTATCAGTCAAGCGGATTATGATACAATTATTGGTGTGCGTAATGTAATTGACTAATTGGACAATACTTGTTCTTTGGTTAATATCCAATCGCCAAGAATTTCATTGCTCCAAGTGTTTAAATCGTCAAGCGTCAGATTGACACCACCATAGGAATGAATGCCGTGATTAGCAGCTTGTTCCGAAGTATAGTCTTCTAAAGGATAAATGTTTTCAATGCGAACGGGGTTACTTGTATAATGACAAACTAGTGGAATGATTCCGGTGTTTTTGTCAGAAACAGTAACTCCGTTTTGGTCTACATGAAAGGTTACCCATGCCATACCCTCCAACATGCATAGCCCTCTTTGCTGTGTAGAAACAAAGTTTCCAAGTGAGTAGTAGCAAAGTGCCTGATTGCCATTTGACGTGCGAATCCATTCAACGGGTTGTACAACATGAGGATGAGTTCCGACGATTAAATCGGCGCCGGCTTCTGTCATTTGATAGGCAAATTCTTTTTGATAGTTAGAAGGGGTTGACGTATATTCCGTTCCCCAGTGCGGACATACAATGACAACGTCGGCAAGCTCGTCAGCTTTTTGAATGTCTGAAAGGACCTTAGGGTTTAAAGATGTAAAATCGATTCGGTTCGTTGTATTATCATAATTGCATAGTATTTCCAGATGCCCTTCAAGATTCGAAGAGAGTATTTCTGTGTTAGCGCTGTAGGTATAGTTGAGTATGGCAAATGTAATTCCTTCTATAGTAAGAATGGGAATATCTTGTTCATTTTCCGGTGATTCGTGAATGCCGACCATGAGAATATCAGGATATTTAGTCCAATACTGTGCACAATGAATAAGACCATCCAGACCCTGGTCTGCTGAATGATTAGATGCGTGTAATACAACATTAAAACCGGACGCGGCAATGGCATCGCTAATTTCTGTTGGTGAATTAAATTTAGGATAACCGGAAAAACCGCGTTCATTTCCGCCCAAAATAGTTTCTTGATTAATTATCTTAATATCTGCTATCTCCAAGTAGTCAGTGATTCCATCAAATAAAAAAGAATAATTGCGTGTTCCGTCCGCTTGTTTTCCGGTATGTACTACACCCATATGAATCAGATTATCCCCCACCGCCATTAGTGTAACATCGTATTCTGTGGGTGCTTCAAGAACTGCCTCTGTACTATTGAAAGCGTCATTATCACTGACAATGGTTGTATCTGTAACAACCGGTTTATTGGAAACCAGTCCTTGGTTTTGAAAAAGAAAGAGACAACAACATAATAATAAAGTACAAACGCTCAATTCAAATATGAGAAAAATAATTTTTGTTTTTTTCATATAAACCTCGCCTCTGGTAACTGTAAAATTTAATAAATTATAGCATATGAGAGAACTACATTCTATAAATAAACGGAATTTTATTTCGTTACTTGCCAGAAAAATGGAAAAGAAGTTATAATAAACAAAAAAGTGAAAAGAGGAATGAGACATTGACATATAAAGAAATTAGAAACAATCCCGAAGTAAAAGCACTTATCAAACGTGGAGATGATAACTTGGGAATTTTAGGCTTTACGGATCATTCGGAAGCACATTGCGCAGTGGTAGCAGAACATGCGGCAATGATATTAAAAGAATTCGGCTATGCAGAACACGAGCAGGAACTTGCTAAAATTGCAGGTTTTATGCACGATATTGGGAACGCGGTGAACCGAAACCGTCATGCGGAATTTGGAGCTATTCTTGCAAATGATATTTTAAGAGATACCGATATGTCGATAGAAGACCGTATGCTTGTAATGTCTGCAATTGGAAATCATGATGAATCTACCGGCGGACCGCTTAATCCGATTTCCGCAGCTCTTATCATTGCGGATAAGACAGATGTACGCAGAAATCGCGTTCGTAATCAGGATTTCGCAACTTTTGATAAGCATGACCGTGTAAATTATGCGGTTACGGCAGCGAAATTACAAATTGATATTGAAAAGAAAGTAATTATGCTGGATTTACAAATTGATGAGCAGATGAGTACGATGTATGATTATTTTGAAATTTTCTTGGAACGTATGCTGATGTGCAGACGTTCAGCTGAAATGCTTGGAGCGAAGTTTAAATTAACAGCAAATGGAAGTAAGGTATTATAATGAACGTAACGAAACAATTTGCGAAATATGTTTCGCAAAATATATTTGGTATGCTTGGAATCTCCTGCTATATTATCTTAGACACCTTTTTTATTGCAAAGGCGGCAGGGGCTAATGGAATAACGGTATTAAATCTGGTGTTGCCAATCTATAATCTTATTTTTGCGATTGGTTCTATGATAGGAGTTGGAGCAGCAACTCGATTTGCAATTTTGCGGGCGCAAAAAGAAGAAAGCGCAAACCGGTATTTTTCCAATGCTATATTTTGCATATTAATCATAAGTATGTTGTTTGTGTTTATAGGAATTTTTGCACCGGATGCTGTGTTAAAAATAATGGGGGCAGATAAACAGATTATGACGCTGGGGCGTGATTATACCAGGATTTTTCTGTTATTTGCGCCGTTTTTTATGATGAATTATGTCTTTTCTTCTTTTGTAAGAAACGATAATGACCCATCGCTTGCAATGATTGGAACAATGGCGGGAAGTTTGTCGAATGTTCTTTTAGATTACATATTTATGTTCCCGATGGGAATGGGATTGGCAGGTGCTGCTCTTGCGACGGCAGCGTCGCCTGTTATTAGTATATTGATATGTAGCATTCACTTCTTTAAGAAAACAAATACGATTCGTTTTTGCGTGAAAATGCCATCGTTGCGTCGTTTGCTTATGTCGTGCCAACTGGGAATTTCAGCATTTGTTGGCGAACTTTCTTCCGGAGTGACAACTACGGTATTTAATTTCTTGATTTTAGGCATTGCCGGAAATCTGGGAGTAGCAGCATATGGCGTTATTGCCAATTACGCCATTATTTTTATTTGCTTATTTAATGGAATATCGCAAGGGGTGCAACCACTTGTCAGCAAATATTATGGAAAAGGCGAGCTATGTGCCGTGAAAAAGCTATTGCATTTAGCAATGGGACTTGCCGTTTTGTTTGCAGTCATGGTGGTTGTTGTTGTGTATTTGTTTACAGAACCGCTTGTTGCGCTCTTTAATAGTGAAGATTCAATCCGGTTGGCGGAATATGCAAAAGTAGGAATGCGTTTGTATGCGATAGGATTTCTGTTTGCCGGTATTAATATTGTAGGAACCGGCTTTTTAAGTGCGACAGAACGGGCAAAAGGTGCTTTTGTGGCATCTATCTGCAGAGGATTTGTTGCAATTGTTTTATGCTCTTTTATATTGGCAAATTTGTTTGGAATGACAGGGGTATGGATAGCGTTTGCAGCAGCTGAGTTTATTACAATTTGGATTACGATAGTTGCGCTTAGAAAATAAATTCTTTATGAAATATTTCTGAAAAGATAATACCTTACTTGACGTTCAATTTCCGCAAGCGTAAGATGCTAAATATATTAACCATTAGGAAGGTGTCTGATATGCGAGAGAAAATAGCGCGATTTATGATAGGAAGAAACGGTGTTGACCAGTTAGCAAAGGCAGAGTCGGTTTGTGTATTAGTATTATTGCTTTTGTCAATGTTTACTCGTTTTTCTCTGTTTTATTTTTTAGGAATTTTAATGATGGTTCATATGTATTTTCGCGTGTTTTCAAAAAATAGAAGCAAGCGATATACAGAGAATCAGAAGTATGTTAATGCACGATATCGCGCTGTTGTTTGGTGGGATAAGAAGAAAAAGCATTTTGCGCAGCGTAAAACACACCGTTTTTTTCGATGTCCGGATTGTAAACAGAAAGTACGCGTTCCAAAAGGGCGTGGAAGAATCTGTATCACTTGTCCGAAATGTCGCAGAGAATTTGTAAAAAAGAGCTAGTTTTGGGGGCGTATATGTTCGGCTATGTAAATGTCAATAGACAGGAACTGTCAGAAGAAAATCGAAAAATATATCAATCCTATTACTGTGGTTTGTGTAGGAAACTTCGCACATTATGCGGAAGAAGAGGGCAGATGATGCTTAATTATGATATGACGTTTCTGGTTGTACTTTTGACCGGCCTATATGAAACGGAAAGCGAACATGCATTGTTTACTTGTGCAATTCATCCGACTAAAAAGCGAACATCACGGATAAATGAGATAAGTGATTATGCAGCAAAAATGAATATTCTTTTGGCATATCATAATTTGATGGATGATTGGAAGGATGAGAAGCAATATACCAAGCGTACCATTGCAAGAATGATTCGTAAAGATTATGAACGCGTAGAAAAAGAATTTCCGCGACAAGCACAGGCTGTACTACAATATATGGAAAAGCTTGCTATGTGTGAGAAAGATAATGAGACTAATATTGATATTGTGGCAGGATTAACAGGCGAAGCACTTGGTGAAATTTTTGCATGGCGCCGGGATGAATGGTATGAAGAATTAAAAACACTTGGCTTTTATTTGGGAAAATTCATCTATCTTATGGATGCATACGAAGATTTAGAAAAAGATGAGAAGAAAAATTCTTATAATCCACTCCGCACTTTACAAAAAGTCCATGAAACTGATTTTGAGACGATCTGCAGACTGATGATGACAAGTATGATGTCGGAATGTGCAAAGTCATTTGAAAGACTACCGATATTATGGCATGCAGATATATTGCGGAATATATTATACTCCGGAGTTTGGACAAAATATGAATATCTTCAGTTGAAAAGGAAAAAGAGGGAAAAACAATGACAGATCCATATCAGGTGCTTGGGGTATCACGCAATGCATCCGATGATGAAATAAAAAAAGCATATCGAAGTCTTAGTAGAAAGTATCATCCGGATGCGAATGTGAATAATCCAAACAAGACACAGGCGGAAGAAAAGTTTAAGCAGGTACAGCAAGCCTATGACCGGATTATGAAAGAAAAGCAACAAGGCGGGAGTTATGGAGAAGATGCATTTGGCGGCTTTGGAAGCAGATATTATTACGAGAACCGATCTTCGTCGTCCGGTCAGGAAATTTCACGTCTTCAGGCTGCTGCAAACTATATCCGTAATCGTTGCTATCCGGAAGCGTTAAATGTATTGAATAGCATTTCGTTTAGTGAACGAGGTGGAAAATGGTATTATTTTAGTGCAGTAGCCAATGCAGGAAACGGAAATACAGCAACTGCGATAGAGCAGATTAGACGTGCGGTGGCGCTAGAACCAAGTAACATGGAATATCGACAATTTGAACAATATTTAAGCAATGGTGGAACGTGGTATATGAATATGGGGAACGGGTATGAAAGACCGTATTCCGGCTACAGTAATTTTTGCACGAGTCTTTTGTGCATGAATTTGTTATGCAATTGTTGTCTACCGTGCTAAGAAATAATAAACGGATAATTCTTCATATGCTAAGAATTATCCGTTTGTTTTTACATATTGTCTAATATTCCATCTCCATCAATATCCTGTACACCGATATCCATTGTATTAATGGTACGACGTTTGAGGCGCGCTATTTCAGAAGTCTTTAGTAAATAAGATTTGATTTCTTTTGCGTGGCGGATATGAACCAAACGAAGTTCCGGGTTGGTAACATCTCCCGTGTAGCATACAATTGTTGCAAGTTTAAAGAGGCGCTCAATGAGAGATGTGTTTAATTTTACATCCTGAATCTTGTACATGTAGCAGTCGTCTTCTACTGTATTCAAAAGACCGCGTTTAATGGTAAGTACGCCCGGGGTAATAGTGTATTTGGTAAAGGTCCACGGAAGTCCGAAAAACAGAACACGCTTTCTTTCTTGAAACATAACAGCTTCGTCATCAATAATCATATCTTTTAACTCTTTTTCTTCTGCCATAATTTTTCTTCTCCTTATGAAAATTTATTTTTTATTATTGTACAATAAAGGATAAAAAAAGAAAATATGAAAATCTTGAATTCTCTTCCTCTTTATTATATGATAGTAAAAATGCATTAAGAAAGAGGAGAAAAAATGAGACATTTAATGAGTCCTCTGGATTTTTCGGTGGAGGAGCTGGATACGTTATTGGATTTAGCGAATGATATCGAGAAGAACCCAGATAAATATGCCCACGCATGTGATGGGAAGAAACTTGCGACTTGTTTTTATGAACCAAGTACAAGAACCAGATTAAGTTTTGAAGCTGCTATGTTAAATCTCGGCGGTTCGGTTTTGGGATTTTCGAGTGCGGATTCTTCTTCCGCATCCAAAGGGGAAAGTGTATCAGATACCATTCGCGTAATTTCTTGTTACGCTGATATTTGTGCAATTCGACATCCAAAGGAAGGAGCAGCGCTTGTTGCTTCTCAGAAATCCCAAATTCCGATTATTAATGCAGGAGATGGCGGACATCAACATCCAACACAGACACTTACGGATTTATTAACAATTCGTTCGTTAAAAGGACGTCTTTCCGATATAACAATTGGTTTATGTGGAGATTTGAAATTTGGCAGAACAGTACATTCATTGATTCATGCATTGATTCGATATCCGAATGTGAAGTTTGTGCTTATATCTCCCGAAGAACTTCGTGTGCCAAGTTACATTCGTGATGATGTACTTCGTGCCAATAATGTGGAATTTGAAGAGGTAGAACGTTTAGAAGATGCAATGTCAGAACTTGATGTTCTTTATATGACAAGAGTGCAGAGAGAACGCTTCTTTAATGAAGAAGATTATATACGTCTGAAGGACTTTTACATTTTGACCAAAGCGAAGATGGAACTTGCAAAAGAAGATATGTTAGTACTCCATCCGCTGCCGCGTGTCAATGAGATTTCGGTAGAGGTCGATGACGACCCGAGAGCCGCTTATTTCAAACAGGCACAATATGGCGTGTATGTTCGAATGGCGTTGATTTTGACATTGTTGGGAATTAAGACAGATTAGGAGGATGGCACATGTTAAATATTAGTGGAATTCACGAAGGATTTGTCTTAGATCATATTCAGGCGGGAATGAGCCTTCAGATTTATAATGATTTAAAATTGGACAAGTTGGATTGTACGGTGGCAATCATTAAGAATGCCAAAAGCAATAAGATGGGAAAGAAAGACATTATCAAAGTAGAATGTCCGGTAGAAGCGTTAGATTTGGATATTCTGGGATTTATTGACCATAACATCACAGTGAATGTGATTAAAGGTGATAAAATTGTTGAGAAGAAAATACTTACCTTGCCCAAACAAGTAAAGAACGTCATTCGCTGTATGAATCCGAGATGTATTACTTCTATTGAGCAGGAATTAGATCAAATCTTCGTTTTGACGGATGAAGAAAAAGAAATTTATCGTTGCAAATATTGTGAGCAGAAATATCGAAACATTGTTTCAGCGATGTAGAGAGAAGGAGACAGTTATCAACTGTCTCCATTTTTTAGATTTGTTTTCTTTTTTTGTGTGCCTTGCCCACAAAGAAGCCGTTCGAAGACAAGGCCTGCAGCCATCCAATAAGGGATATAATCCAGTCGTATAATTCCATTAATATTATATGGACTATCTGTATAATCCCACGGACAGACGGAAAAAAAGTTTAGTAAACTACCACTTATAAATTCTCCGCCCAGAATACAGATGGAGTAAAGAAAACAACGGCATATGGTGGGCCAGCGTTTGATTATTTGATAAACCGGATAAATAAACGCGGCCATACCGTATATGGGAAACATCCAGATGGAGGTTTGTCCAATCAGCCGAAAATCGCCTTGCATAATGGTACCGAGTGAAGTAAAAAGAAGTTCCATACACCAACCGGTTAATCCACATAAAATAAAATGTTTTCGATTCATAGTTGTCCCTCGTTTATTCATATTATTACCGAATGATATTGGATTATACATACAATATTGAGAGTGGAAAAGAAAAGAAAAATCTGTTATAATTATTTGAATATGCAATATCAAAAAGAATCAGAGGTGAGAGTGTGGCAATATACGCCAATATCATAGTAGATATTTCTTTGGAAAAATTGGATAAAACATTTCAATATTTGATTCCGGAAGAACTTAAAAGACAGATTTCCGTTGGTATGCAGGTTGAGGTTCCTTTCGGAAACAGAAGTATTACCGGATATGTTGTAGAACTGACCAATGAAGCTGAATATGATGTTGCAAAGTTAAAGCCCATTATTAAAATTGCAAAGAACAGTGTGGTCATGGAATCGCAACTGATTGCACTTGCCGCATGGATGAGTCGTAATTATGGTTCTACTATGAATCAGGCACTGAAAACAGTTCTTCCAATTAAGCAAAAGAAAAAGAATGTCGAGAAAAGAACGATTCGCCTTCTGTTAGCCATTGATAAGGCAAGGGAACAGTTGGCATTGTTTGAAAGTAAGCATTATGTGGCAAAAGCCAGATTGTTGCGGGAATTAATTCGCGAAGGAGAATTTGATTATTCATTAGCTACACGAAAGTTACAAGTGTCTTCTGCTGTAATAAAAGGTTTGGCAGAACAAGGAATTCTTTCGATAGAGTACACTACCCTGTATCGTAATCCGGTTGCGCATTTACAAAAGGAAGAAGTGAGAAGAACACTCAATGTGGCGCAGCAAAAGGTTGTAGATACGATTCTTTCGGATTATCAAAAAGGAGATACGAATACATATCTTTTAAAAGGGGTAACTGGAAGTGGTAAGACGGAAGTTTACATGGAGTTGATTGCACAGGTATTGAAGGAAGGCAAACAGGCAATTGTTCTGATTCCGGAGATTGCATTAACCTTTCAGACGGTTATGCGCTTTTATAATCGATTTGGAGATAAGGTGTCGATTTTAAATTCCAGACTTTCTGCAGGCGAACGATATGATCAGTATCTTCGTGCAAAAAATGGAGATATTGATATTATGATAGGTCCGCGTTCTGCCTTGTTTACGCCGTTTCCAAATTTAGGATTAATTATTATCGATGAGGAGCATGAGACCTCATATAAGAGTGAAACGGCACCACGTTATCACGCTAGAGAAGTTGCAATCGAAAGAGCAAGAATGACTCATGCAAGTGTTGTACTTGGCTCGGCTACACCATCTGTGGAGAGTTATTATCGTGCAAGTATGGGGCAGTATCGTTTGCTGGAATTAAAAGAGCGAATTGAGCACAAGCCGCTTCCGGAATGTGAAGTGATTGATTTACGTGAAGAATTAAGAAACGGTAATCGCTCTATCTTAAGTATAAAATTGCAGGAACTGATGGAAGAGAGACTTGCCCAAAAACAGCAAATAATGCTCTTTTTAAATCGACGCGGTGTTTCGGGAATTGTTTCCTGTAGAGCCTGTGGTCATGTGGTAAAATGTCCGCATTGTGATGTTTCATTAAGCCAACATAATAACGGAAGAATGGTTTGTCACTATTGTGGGCATGAGGAAGCACAACCGACGGTTTGTCCGTCTTGCGGTTCGAAATATATCAGTGGTTTTAAAGCCGGAACACAGAAAATTGAGCAATTGGTTAAAATGCGTTTTCCAAAGGCGCGAATTTTGCGTATGGATTTTGATACAACTCGGACGAAAGATAGTTATGAGCAGATTTTGCAGGCGTTTGGTAATCATGAAGCAGATATATTAATCGGAACACAGATGATTGTAAAAGGACATGATTTCGCAAATGTTACATTGGTAGGGATTTTGGCGGCGGATATGTCGCTTCATGTGAATGATTATCATGCAACCGAGAGAACATTCCAGCTTTTGACGCAAGCGGCCGGAAGGGCAGGAAGAGGTGAAATTCCCGGTAATGTTGTAATTCAGACGTATACGCCGGATCATTTTGCAATACAAACAGCAAAAGCACAGAATTACGAAGCATTTTATCAACAGGAAATCGAATATCGCCAGATGATGAAGCATCCGCCGATATGGAACTTGTTAGTGATTTTATGCACATCAGCAAATGAAGAATTATTGCAATCTGTGTGTGATAAATTGAAGCTGGATATTGGGCAAATGATAGATAATCCAAGTATCCGCCTGATTGGACCGGCAGATGCAACGATTGCGAAAATCAGTGATGTATATCGTAAAGTTTTATATCTTAAAACGGATAATTATGAGCAATTAATTGGCATTAAGGATGCATTACAAATAAAAGAAAAAGAAGTAAATGTTCAGTTTGATTTTAACCCAATGAGTGGATTTTAAGGAGGTAAAGAAATGGCGCTTAGAACAATTCGTTTGCAGGGGGATCCTGTATTAAACAAAGTTTGTAAAGAAATAAAGGAAGTAACACCTCGGCTATTGGTTTTGATTGAGGATATGCTGGAAACTATGTATGAGGCAAATGGTGTCGGACTCGCTGCACCGCAGGTTGGGATTTTGAAACGTCTGGTAGTTATGGATGTTGGGGATGGACCAATTATTATGATTAATCCTGTGATTTTAGAAACAGCCGGGGAGCAAACAGCAGACGAGGGATGTTTAAGTTTACCTGGAAAGGCCGGATTGGTGACGCGTCCGAACTACGTAAAAGTTCGTTTCTTGGATGAACAAATGGAGGAATATGAGTTAGAGGCAACAGAACTCTTAGCACGTTGTATTCTTCATGAAACAGATCACTTGGATGGTCATTTATATACGGAAAAAGTAACCGGTGGAATTCATGATGTAACTTATGAAGAAGAGGAAGCATAAAAAATGAGAGTAATATTTATGGGCACCCCCGATTTTGCGGTGGGAACGTTAGAAGAAATTGTAAAAAACGGACATGATGTTGTTCTTGCAGTAACACAGCCGGACAAACCAAAAGGTAGAGGAAAAGAAATGCAGTTTCCGCCGGTAAAAGAATGTGCACTTTCGCATGGAATTGAAGTTTATCAGCCAAAGCGAATCAAAGAACAGGAATGTATTGATTACCTTGCATCGTTTCAACCGGACATTATTATTGTTGCAGCATTTGGACAAATTCTTCCAAAAGCAATTTTGGATATGCCACCATATGGTTGCGTTAATGTACATGCTTCATTATTACCGAAATATCGTGGTGCAGCTCCGATACAATGGGCGGTAATTAATGGAGATGAGATTACGGGTGTAACCACAATGCGAATGGACATTGGATTAGATACCGGAGATATGATTGCAAAACGCGAAATAAGACTTGCGGATGATGAAACAGGCGGAAGTCTTTTTGACAAGTTATCTGAGGTTGGAGCAAAACTTTGTGTGGAAACCATGGATATGATAGAGCAAGGAAACGCAGAATATACACCACAGGATAATCTGTTAGCAACGCATACTTCCATGATTAGCAAAGAACTTGGCAACATTAATTGGGAACAATCAGCGGTAGATATTGAACGTTTGATTCGTGGATTAAATCCGTGGCCGAGTGCATATACCTATTTGGAAGATGGTAAACTATTAAAGGTATGGTCTGCACATGTGGTTTCGGACTCTGCAGATTATGAACCGGGATGTATTATAAAGGTTACAAAAGATGCAATGGAGGTACAGGCGAAAGATGGGGTACTGTCATTGAAAGAAGTACAATTACAAGGGAAAAAACGTATGGAAATTGATGCCTTCTTGCGTGGGTATCAAATAAAAGAGGGGAGTTTCTTGAAACGCTTATAGGAGGTTAAAGGATGCCATTTTTCTATTTTGACTATACTTACTACCTGGTGATTCTTGGTGCAATTATTTGCATGATTGCATCTTCGAATGTTAAATCGACATTTAAAAAATACTCAAGATGTTATAGCACATCTAGAATGACAGGCGCACAGGCGGCGGAACGCATTTTACATGCGTCTGGAATTTATGATGTACAAGTGTGTCGCGTGAGAGGTGAGTTGACCGATCACTATGATCCGCGCAATAAGACGTTAAACTTATCCAGTGGTGTATTTGATGCAACATCTGTTGCTGCGGTTGGAGTAGCTGCGCATGAGTGTGGGCATGCTATTCAGCACGCGCGCGGTTATATTCCGCTAAAATTAAGAACGGCATTTGTTCCGGTGGCAAGATTTGGTTCTGTGTTGGCATGGCCGGTTATTTTAGTTGGTGTATTGATCAATAGTGCTTCCAGTATGACGATTATTCATATTGGAATTTTGTTATTCTCTTTTGCACTGATTTTTCAATTGATTACACTGCCGGTAGAGTTTGATGCATCAAAACGCGCACTTAGAGCACTTTTAGAACAAGGCATTTTAGCAGAAGATGAATTAAGACATACAAAGAAAGTGTTGTCTGCAGCAGCATTAACCTATGTCGCAAGCGTTGCGGCGGCATTGTTACAGTTACTACGAGTTATCATGTTATTTGGAGGAAGACGTCGTGACTGATGTAAGAAACACCAGAGAATTGGTACTTGAAATGCTGATGGAAGTGATGGAAAAAAATCAATACAGTCATCTTATACTTCGAGACGTGTTAAATAAGTATCAGTATTTGGAAAAGTCAGAACGCGCATTTATGACGCGGTTGACAGAGGGGACGATAGAGAAAAGTATTGAGCTTGATTACATTATCAATCTTTTTTCAAAAGTTAAAGTGAAGAAAATGAAACCGCTCATTCGTAACCTTTTGCGAATGAGTGTGTATCAGATTCGGTATATGGATCGAGTCCCGGACTCGGCAGTTTGTAACGAGGCAGTGAAAATTGCAAAAAAGAGAGGTTTTGGGCAACTTTCAGGCTTTGTCAATGGTGTACTGCGAAATATTGTGCGCAATCCACAACAAATTCATTATCCGGATAAGGAAAAAGAACCGGCGAATTATTTAGAAATTCGTTATTCGATACCTCGTTGGATGATAGAGCAATGGATTACTCAATATGGGGTTGAAAAAACAGAGACGTTTGTAAAGGAATTTGGAAAAAGTCGTGCTGTTTCTATTCGTACCAATTTATTGAAAACAACACCTAAGGATTTACAAAATCAATTGGAATCAGCAGGAATTTCTGTGATACGTAACGAGCAATTGCCATATGCTATGCTGATAGGAGGATTTGATTATTTAGAATCTATCCCAGCATTTTTAGCCGGGGAATTTTATGTGCAAGATGCAAGTTCCATGATGGTGGCAGAAACAGCAAAACCCAAAGAACATAGTTATATTATCGATGTATGCGCTGCACCGGGTGGGAAAAGTACACACCTTGCTGAAATGATGCATGGGACCGGAATGGTAGAGGCAAGAGATTTGACTGCTTACAAAGTTGGTTTGATTGATGAAAATATTACACGGCACCAACTTTCAAATATGAGAGCAATTGAATGGGATGCAACACAATTAGATGAAAATGCAATTGAAAAGGCGGATGTTCTGATTTGCGATTTACCATGTTCAGGCCTTGGTGTTATAGGGAAAAAGACCGATATTCGTCACAAAATGACACTACAAAAACAACACGAGCTGGTAGAGCTGCAACGAAGGATGTTAGATACTGTTTATCGTTATGTGAAACAGGATGGAATACTTATTTACAGCACATGTACTATTCATGAAGAAGAAAATGAGGGAAATGTCAGATGGTTTTTAAATAAGCATCCGAATTTTTCGTTAATAAGCGAGAAACAAATGCTACCGGGAGAATTTGGGCAGGATGGTTTTTTTATTGCCAAGATGGTAAGGAGAAACAACATTGGATAAAGCAGATATCAAATCTATGAATTGGGATGAATTAAGACAGTTTGTGATTGGACTTGGAGAAAAGGCTTTTCGTGCACAACAACTGTATCAATGGATTCACGAAAAACAAGTAAATTCTTTTGATGAAATGACCAATTTATCCAAACAATTTCGTGAAAAATTAAAGGAAAATGCTTTTTTAACAACCTTAAAAAAAGAAGAAGTTCAAATATCCAAATTGGATGGTACAAGAAAGTACTTATTTTTACTAGAAGACGGTAATGTAATTGAAAGTGTTCTGATGAAGTATCGATATGGGAATTCTGTATGCATTTCCTCACAAGTGGGATGTCGGATGGGATGTCGTTTTTGTGCTTCTACACTAGATGGTTTGGTGAGGGGATTGACACCGGCAGAGATGATGGACCAAATCTATCAAATAGGAAAAGATATTGGAGAACGAATTTCCAATGTTGTTGTTATGGGAACCGGTGAACCACTGGATAATTATGACAATTTGTTGCGGTTTATCGAACTTTTGACAGATGAAAATGGGATACATATCAGTCAGCGAAATCTTACGGTTTCGACTTGTGGAATTGTTCCAAGAATTTATGAACTTGCAGAAAAGCATCTTGCTATCACATTGGCACTCTCGTTGCATGCATCCAATCAGGAAAAACGCAAATCATTAATGCCGGTGGCGAATAAATATGAAATACACGAAGTGATTGACGCGTGCAAATATTATTTCCAAAAAACAGGACGAAGAATATCATTTGAGTATAGTTTGGTTGGTGGTGTAAATGATACTGATACGGATGCAAATGAACTTTGTGCATTGATAAACGGATTGAAGTGCCATGTAAATTTGATTCCGGTAAATCCGATTAAAGAGCGTGATTATGTACAGTCAAATGAAGGCGTAATCACCATCTTTAAAAATAAACTTGAAAAAAACGGAATAAATGTTACTATTAGAAGGGAAATGGGTAGAGATATCGATGGTGCCTGTGGGCAACTTCGAAAGAGCTATAGAGAAAGGAAGCAGAACGCATGAAAACGTTTTCTATGACGGATACCGGTGCAATGCGGGAAATGAATCAAGATTTCTTTTTTGCATCTGATACCGCTGTTGGTAATCTCCCTAATTTGTACATTGTAGCAGATGGTATGGGTGGTCACAAAGCAGGTGACTATGCATCACGCTATACAACACAACGCATTGTCGCTGCAGTTTCAAGAAATACGGGGAAGGAACCGGTTGCAATTATAAAAGAAGCCATTCAAAAGGCGAATGAACTTCTAATTATTGAAGCAAGAGAAGATGAAACAAAGTATGGAATGGGAACAACAATTGTGGTTGCTACCATCCAAGATCACAAAATGCTTGTTGCCAATGTAGGGGATAGTCGGCTTTACGTCATTTCTGATAAGATTTGCCAAATTACAAAGGACCATTCTCTGATAGAAGAAATGGTAAGAATTGGAGAAGTGGATAAAAGTCAGGCAAAAGAACACCCAGATAAGAACATTATTACGCGCGCAATTGGTGCGTCAGAGTCGGTGGATGTAGATTTTTTTGAGGTGGATTTACATACAGGTGATTGTATATTGTTATGTTCGGATGGTCTGACCAATATGGTAGATGACGAAGATATTTATACCATTGTGCAGTCGCATGATAGTATTGAGAAACAAGTACAGGCATTGATTCAGACAGCAAATGAGAATGGCGGCCATGATAATATTACTGCCATGATAATTAAACCGTTTTCGGATGAGGTGAAGATATGTTAACAGAAGGAATGTATATAGCAGATCGATATGAGATCGTAGGAAAAATCGGCGCGGGCGGAATGTCCGATGTATACAAAGCAAAGGATCATATTCTTGGTCGGTTTGTGGCTATCAAAGTATTGAAACAGGAATTCTCGGAAGATTTGAATTTTGTTACAAAATTCCGTACTGAGGCACAATCCGCAGCAAGTTTAGAACACCCGAATATTGTGAATATTTATGATGTAGGAAGCGAAGATGGCATGTACTACATTGTAATGGAGTATGTAGAGGGCATTACTTTAAAAACTTATGTTGAGAAAAAGGGACATCTTACATTTAAAGAGTCTGTAAGTATTGCTATTCAGGTTGCACGAGGTATTGAGTCTGCACATAACAAGAATATTATTCATAGAGATATTAAACCGCAGAATATTATTATTTCTACCGAAGGAAAGGTCAAGGTTACGGATTTTGGTATTGCTCGTGCGGCATCTGCAAATACCATTAGTTCTGATGTTATGGGTTCGGTACATTATGCCTCACCGGAGCAAGCGAGAAATGGTTTTGTGGATACAAGAAGTGACATTTATTCACTTGGTATTGTAATGTATGAAATGGTTACCGGGCGTGTTCCGTTTGATGGAGAGACAACAGTTGCGGTTGCAATCCAGCATTTACAGGAGGAAATGCCACAACCAAGTGCATATGCGGAGAAACTTCCAATCAGCATGGAGAAAATTATTCTAAAATGCGCACAGAAAAATCCGGATCGCCGTTATCAGACGATTGAAGATTTATTAAACGATTTGCGTAAATCTTTAATTAATCCGGATGAAGATTTTGTTATTATTGCACCTTTGTTAGATAACGGAAAGACGAAGGTAATCAGCGAAGAGGAGCTGAAATTGATTAAAGAAGGTAGAGCAGGTTTGTCCAATGATGACCTAGAAGACCAAGAAATACATCAAGAAGATGATGAGGATGAGGACGAAGACGCTTTTGATGAAGATGATGAGAATGTAGGCGGATTTAGTCCGAAGATGGATAAGGCAATCACTATTATGAGCATTGTAGTGGCGGCAATTATTGTAATTGTTGTCATTATTCTAATTGCAAGTTTTGCAGGATTATTACGTTTTGGAAAGAAACCGGAGCAAAGTACACCGCCAACAACAATAGCAACAGAGTCAGAGATCGTACAGCCGGAACCGGAGACGGAGGAGATGATTTCGATGATTAATATCACAGGTATGTCTTTGGATGATGCAGAAGAGGCTTTGGCAGAACTTGGTCTGGAACTATTTGTCGTGGGTACAGAGAAGTCCGATAAGCCGCGTGATACTATTTTGTCTCAAAGTGTGGAAGAAGGCGAAGAAATTGCAGTGGGTGATACGGTTGATGTTGTGATTTCCGGTGCTGCTTCAACAAGTGAAGAGATGGTAACTGTTCCAAATGTGATTGGATACTCAGAAGCAGAGGCAATTCAAGGATTGAACAATTCTTCATTACGTTTTGAGAGGAAATATGAATATAGTAATGATGTTGAGAATGGAAAAGTCATCTCTACAGAACCGGGAGTTGGAAGTTCTGTAAAGAAAAATTCTACAGTTACAATTGTTGTTAGCCAAGGTGTGCAATCTGTCAATGTTCCAAATGTTGTCGGAAAAGATTTAGAAACAGCAGAGAATGAATTGATTGCCGCAGGATTAACTGTTGCAACAGAAGAGACCTATAGCGATACGGTTGAAGAAGGCAAAGTTATTAGTCAGTCTGTTGTAGATGGAAAGGCTGTGCCGGCAGGAACTGAAATTACGATTAAGATTAGCTTGGGTAAAGAAGTAATCGAGTATAAGGCAAAAGCAACAGTTACTATTCCGGCAGGGTATACAGTGGCTGAATACAAATTAAAGGATGATTCCGGCACGATCTATGATTCCGGAAGTACTACTGTTTCCGGAACTACATGGAATTATACCAGTAGCGTATTGACAAATAATAAGGCAACAAAGTTGGAAGTTACTTGGTCAATTGAGGATGGAAGCTTAGAATCATACACCGAATCATACGCCGTAAACTATTAAAAATATGCAAGGGAAAATAATCAAAGGGATTTCCGGTTTCTATTACGTTCATGTAGTAGAAACCGGAATTTATGAATGTAAGGCAAAAGGTTCCTTTCGGAATCAAAAAATGAAACCGCTTGTTGGAGATACCGTGCGAATTGCCGTACTGGATGAAGAAAAGAAAATTGGTAATGTAGAAGAAATTCTGCCACGTAAAAACGAATTGATTCGTCCGGCAGTTTCAAATATTGATTTGGCACTTGTGATTTTTGCGGCGGCAAAACCACAACCAAACTTTAACCTATTGGACCGGTTTCTTTGTATGATGGAATACCAGAAGGTTCCGGCAGTGATTTGTTTTAATAAATGTGATTTGATCTCCGAAGAAGAACAAAAACATTTAGAAGAAATTTATCGTCCGGCAGGGTATCAACTTTTATTTACAAGTGCGAAGGAACATATTTGTATTGAAGAAGTAGGTAAAATCCTGCGAGGAAAGACAACTGCGGTTGCTGGTCCATCCGGTGTCGGAAAATCATCGCTTATCAATCAGTTGCAGAAAGAACACCATATGCAAACCGGTGCAATCAGTACAAAGATTGAACGCGGAAAGCATACCACACGTCATTCAGAAATTATACCGATAACACATGATGCGTATATTATGGACACGCCCGGTTTTAGTTCCATGAATGTACCGGGAATGGAAAAAGAAGATTTATGGCGTTGTTATCCGGAATTTTTGAAATATGAACCATATTGTCGTTTTCAAGGCTGTTGCCATATTAATGAGCCGGATTGTGGAATCAAAGAAGCAGTCGAAGAAAAGAAAATAAGCTTAGTTCGTTACGAGAATTATAAGTTACTATATGAGGAAATGAAAAATATCCGCAAATATTAGGAGAATGTTATGAATTGTTTATCACCATCTATTTTATCTGCTGATTTTTCCATGTTAGGAGAACAGATTCGTCAACTTGATGAAGCAGGTGCACAGTATGTCCATATTGATGTTATGGACGGATGTTTTGTGCCGAGCATATCATTTGGGATGCCGGTTATCAAATCGATTCGTTCTTGTACAGAGCGCATGTTTGATGTACATTTAATGATTGATGAACCGATTCGTTATATAGATGAATTTGTGAGTGTGGGGGCAGACATCATTACCGTACATGCGGAGGCATGTAAACATTTGGATCGTACGATTGAGGCCATTAAAGAAAAAGGCTTGTTGGCAGGTGTGGCGCTAAATCCGTCAACTCCGATTGAAATAATTCGTCACGTACTTTCAAAAGTGGACATGGTTTTGATTATGACAGTAAATCCGGGATTCGGTGGACAGAAACTGATTCCGTATACCATTGAAAAAGTTGCTGAGTTGAAGAAATTATTACAGAAAACAGGCAATAAAGTAGATATCGAGGTTGATGGTGGAGTTACTCTGGATAATGTTGGTACACTTATGGACGCCGGTGCCAATATTATTGTAGCAGGTAGCTCGGTGTTTCGTGGTGAGATTTCAGAGAACATCAGACGTTTTTTGGATATTATGAATTCATAGGAGAAAGAGTATGAGAGGATTAATTATTGCAGGGGGCACAATTGACGATACATTTGCCTGTGAAACAATTAAAAATGGCGGTTACGAGATTATAATTGCAGTAGATGCAGGTATGGATTTTTTGTACCGTCATCATTTAACCCCTGATATTATTGTTGGTGATATGGATTCTGCAGAGTCGGAAGTTGTTTCTTTTTTTCAGCAACAGGAGCAGATTGAATTCTGTGTATTAAATCCTAATAAAGATGATACGGATACGGAATTTGCAGTTCGCGATTTGTTTAGCCGTGGAGCAACTGAAATAACAATTTTGGGTGGAACAGGAACTCGATTAGACCATGTGATTAGTAATATCGCTTTATTGGAGATTGGACTGAAGGAAAATGTACCAATGGAGCTGATTGATTCACATAATCGAATTCGTATGATTGATAAACCACTCACGATGAGTAAAAAACATCAATTAGGAAAATATGTTTCATTGATTCCATATACACAGACTGTTACAGGCGTTACCTTAGAAGGATTTTTATATCCGCTTACAGATTACACCATGGAGCGAGGAAATTCGCTTGGTATCAGCAATGAGATTATAAGACAAGAAGCGCATATTGCCATAAGGGATGGTATTTTACTTGTTGTGGAGTCAAGAGATTAACGTTAGGAATTTAGGAGCAGAGGTTTTGGTACCTCTGCTTCTTAAGGTTATAGTATATGGAGAAGAACATGGCAATTATAGGAATTGACTTAGGAACCACAAATAGTTTGGCAAGTTATTGGAAGGATGGATGTGCGCATTTGATACCACTCAATTGTGATGGCGATGTCATGCTTCCGTCTATAGTATCAGTTGACCAAAATGGAATGGAAACGGTAGGAAATAAAGCGCATATTGTAACCGAGAACGGACGTACCTATACATCATTTAAGCGATTTATGGGAACGGAAAAAATTTATGAGAATGGAAATCACACATATTCACCTGTTGATTTGTCTGCATTTGTATTACATGAAATTAAGAAAAATGCGGAAGCGCACTTAGGGGAAGAAGTAAATGAGGCCATTATTTCTGTACCTGCTTACTTTAATGATAAGCAACGAAGCGATACAAAGAAAGCTGCTAAGATTGCAGGGTTACATGTAGAAAGACTTATAAATGAGCCATCGGCAGCAGCATTGGCGTATCGATTCAACACCAATGAAAGTATTCAAAACATCATGGTATTTGATTTTGGCGGAGGTACGTTAGATATTTCCATGGTTGAATGCTTTCAGAATATTATTGAGATAGTGGCAATTGTCGGAGATAATCATTTAGGCGGAAATGATATTGATGAGGCAATTGCAAAGTATTTGTGCGAACTAAAGCAAGTGGATTTTGATGAATTATCCCAAGAAGAACAGTGTATGTTCATAAAACAAGCGGAAGAAATTAAATGCGGAAACAGCAAGGAAACGATAGAAAAGGAAAAATTATTTGAGCTGTGTATCCCGATTTTCTCCAAAATAAAAAATTTGTTCTATCGTATCATAAAGGATTCTGAGTATGAAATTTCAGATATCAATGATGTGGTTATGGTAGGGGGTTCCTCAAAGTTACATATTGTACAAGATTTTATAGAAGAATTGTTTGGAAAAAAACCGATATTGGTGGATTCTCCTGATTGTTGTGTGGCAAAGGGAATTGGTATATATGCCGGAATTAGAGAAAGAAATGAAGACATTAAAGATATAGTATTGACCGATGTGGCACCGTTTACACTTGGAACAGGTGTGATAAATCATGAGGCAACGGGGGGATATACACATCTTTTTCCGATGATTGAAAGAAATTCAACACTTCCTGCCAGTACAACACATTATTTTACAACGGTTCGGGATTATCAGACCAAAATATGTATTAAAATATATCAGGGTGAAGAATATTATGCAGAGCATAATGTTTTGTTAGGAGAAATTGAAATTGAAGTACCGATGGCAATGAGAGGGGAAGAAAGTGTCATGGTTACATTCAATTACGATATCAATGGAATCATTCAAGTGTTTGTTACCAATTCCTGCAATGAAACGAAAGAAATCATGATTGCAAATCACGAGTTATCAGATGAAGAATTAAAAAATAGACTTCAAAATCTAAACTCTATTCGAGAAACGCTAAATGAGCAGCAACAAATAAAGCAATATATCCAAAAGTTGCATCAGATTTTCGAGGTTGAGCACGGGAATAGCAGGCAGTTTATAGAAACTATGATTGAAAACCTAGAAAAGGTCATGCTCTCAAATCGAAGAGCAGAAAAAGCCAGAGAAATAGAAAAGGTAAAAAATTATATTTGTAAGTGGGAGAAAGAAAATGAACAATTGGGATATTTTAGGGATTGAGAAAACCAATAATCTGGCAGAAATAAAAGCTGCATATGCGAAAGCCGCAACGAAGTATCATCCGGAAGAAAATCCGGAGCAGTTTCAGGCTTTACAACGTGCATATAAAGAGGCAATTCGATATGCTAAAGGTATCAAGAACGAATCGGAAGAACCAAGAATAGAACAACAGAATTTGCATAAATCTACATATATGATGGAACAAATAGAAAAAGCGGAAAGACAGGCGTATGAAGATTCCTTCCATACACCTGCAATGGAGAAATTCTGTGCTATTTTTACAGATGAAACGAAAAGAGAATCTGACGAAATTTGGAAAGCGTATTTTCTCTCGGATGAATTTTTAAAAGAGCAGTTTGAAGAGTCCTATTTTAAAGCATTGTGCGATTACCTTAATAATCAGACTCTGGTGGAGGTATCCATTCTTCCAAAGAACCTTCTTGTCTGGTTGTCCATGGTATATGCGTGCTACATAGACCCGAACAATTTCCTGATACCAATAAAACCGGAGGAGGCAACAACCGATGCTTTCAATTACGTAGAAACAGATTTGTACCATGCGGGTGTTTCTTTCATTTGGAATCAACAAAAAGACTTGGAATCACTTATTAGCATATATAAAGGTAGAGTGAATATTACCATTCGAAGAGCATTTGGATGTTATAAAAAGTTGTATTTTTGTGCAAAAAATAACACATGGGACAAACAAGATTATTCCATGGAAGAATACAAGTACTCGCTTGCTATGTGTGCAAAAGATTTCTTGTTGACAGATGAACAGGCGGCGGCTTCTAAAATGAGTATTTTTGATTTAGAGGATGATCATATCAACATTTGTTTCGTACGTATGGTAGAATTTCTTATGAAACTATTTGTTTTTCCTAAGTCCGCGTGTGCCTATTTATACAAAGAATGTAACTTAAAGAAAATAGAAAAAACGAAATGGGAGGATACTTACAAAAATCTAAAGAGCATAATCCTTGAGAAACATCCGGATATTGAAGGGTATTCGCGTTTAAATGTTACAGAAGATGAGTATGCAAAGATATTTGAAAAACAGATGCATGCTATTCGGGATAAGTATGCAGGCAGAGGTTGGAGCCGTTATTTTAAAGAAAATAACAGAACATTTGCCGTAGAAATTCCGGAAGAATGCAAAGAAGAGATTCAAGAGGTGAAAGATGTATTTGAGTCGCCATTATTTCAAAAATATAAATTTTCTTCCAATATTTTGTTGCAACTTACTATTTTACGACCTTCTAAAGAACAAGCCGACCAGATTTTGTATGAATATACGAAAACCAATGATGCATTTAAAAATCCAAAACTGATGCGGGCTTTGCATGATACTTATTTTGCTTATAAATATCACAATAGTCATGCGCAGTATCTTGTGAATAAAGAATATGAATATCAATTCGGACTAAGCACCAGAGAGTTTTGGTATTACTATTTAGCGGTTGCATATGGTGACCGGGCGATGAAAATCGATGAAGAACCACCGATTGCCAGCAGCTTTGTTTATGCCAATTATCTCACGTTGCCTTCATACATAAATTACGTTTTCCGCCCGTCAAAAGAATGGAGAAGACAATTTACCAAATTCGATTTGATAGAAGGAAGATTTAAAGAGGCTCCTCGTATTACCTTGAATTTTGGCGAACACATGAAGTGGGAGATAGAATGTCATTATCATTATGTAAGATTCTTTTTGAATGAAAAAGAAGTGTTGCATCAAATACTAGAAGATAAGCAACTTTTAGAAATGACTCAAAACGAAGAAAATGATTTGCTCTTTTTGCTGCTTTTGCCTATTACCTATATAGATTCTTGTGCACAAATGATATTTGACCGATTGATGGAGATTCTTCCAAATCTCTTGGAATTTTATTTTTCAACTTATTTTGTATCGTGCATGATAACTAATAATAATGCTACATTACACGCAGATAGCAATGTAATGACACGAAGGTATTTTGAAAACCTTGAAGATTGTTATCGATTGGATATCGATGCAGACAATCAGAAAAGCCTTTATAAAATGAATAACCGTGTTGGGATTTGGGAGAATATGGATCAATCCTTTATCGGTCGGCATTATAGAGGTGCATTTGAGGAACGTAAGGACGAGGAAGGATACGACA
The DNA here is from genome assembly GCA_045531055.1 of Lachnospiraceae bacterium. Taxonomy (GTDB): domain Bacteria; phylum Bacillota; class Clostridia; order Lachnospirales; family Lachnospiraceae; genus Roseburia. The sequence goes on from JAZSDG010000010.1 coordinate 150,726, forward strand.
TGGAAACATTTGAAATGTCTGATATTGCACTTACCTTTGAAAAAGAGATACAAAGATATGATTTAAAAGATACAAATAAAGTACAGGAATTATTAAAATTAGCAGGAAAAACGCAAAACCTGATTTTAGCATATGGTTCGCCAAATTATTTGACGCAAAGATACCATTTTAAAATGACTAAAATATTGACGAAGGAAGATTTGGCCAATTCGCAAATCAGCACAATTTATTTGAATGATTTTGCAGAGCAAATCGATGAGTCATATGAATGTGTATATGAGTTATATTTGGAAGATGCCTATCATCATATTCCGATTGCCCGCGGTGCTAGCGGAAACTATTATGCACAACCGAGGATGCATAAGGATACTGTTAAGGGGGATTCTTTAGAAGATGTTTTGTCAAAAATCCTTGATTTTGAGAATCTTACAACGATAATCGAGTATGAGATGGTAAAACGTGAATCATAAGAGGAGGGAACCTATGGAGAAGCAAAAACGACAGAAATATCTGGAGGCTATTTCTATCCCTGGTATTGAGAATGTAGTTCCAAAGCAGGGAGCATTTGAAGTATGTGAGCCAAAATTAGTAGAACCGGATGATTCGGTTAAGATTGTTAAAACCTGTTGCAGAGCCTGTATTGCCAATTGTGGGGTATTGGCATATGTGAAAAACGGACGGGTTATTCGTTTAGAGGGGAATCCCGAAGACCCTATGAGTAAGGGACGTATGTGTGCCAAGGGTTTGGCCGGAATTCAAGCGCTGTATCATCCGAATCGTAATAAGTTTCCATTAAAACGCGTAGGGGAAAGAGGCGGAAATAAATGGAAGCGTATTTCATGGGATGAAGCACTGACAACAATTGCAGAAAATCTCATGAGTACACGGGAAAAATATGGAGCAGAAGCCGTGTTTTGTTCTACAGGAGGCGGCGGCAATCCGGAAATTTGGAGTATTGCCCGTTTTTGTAATGTGTTTGGAACACCAAACTGGTTTGAACCGGGATGTGCACAGTGTTATCTGCCGCGAGTACTTGCCTATACCATGATGTATGGTGGAGTGGATCCAAGTATTGCAGATTCCAATGCACTTGAGATTTATTTTCCGGATGAGACACCGATTCAATGTCTGGTTCTATGGGGGACCGACCCGTCGTACTCCTGTCCGGCAAGTGGTGGTAATGCAGTAGTTGAACTTCGTGCAAGAGGCGTAAAGACAATTTCTATCGACCCGAGATTTACACCGGATGCAGCAAAAGCTGATATCTGGCTTCCTATTCGTCCGGGAACGGATGTGGCACTGCAACTGGCGTGGATACGATATATTATGGAGCATAAGCTCTATGATGAAGAGATGGTACTACGTTGGAGCAATTTGCCTTATCTTGTAGATGTAGAAACAAAGCTCTTGCTTCGTGCAAAAAAAAGCACACAGGAAGGGATACCGGATACCTATATGGTATGGGATGAAAAAACAGATTCCATGCAGCCAATGGAATATCCGTATGATGAAAAATTATCACCAGCTCTATGGGGAACCTTTGAGGTGGATGGAAAAATCTATAAAACAGGTTTCCAACTTTTATGGGAAAGCGTAGAAGAATATACGTTGGAAAAAGCAGCGGATATCTGCTGGCTGGATCAAAAGAAAATAGAAGAGGCCATTTTAATGTTTGCCCAAAATACACCGGGTGGACTTGCCATTGGAGTTGCAACCGATCAGACACCAAACTCCGTACAGGCGGCAATGGCAGCAGCGACAATTGATCTTTTAATGGGAAATGTAGAGCGTCCGGGAAGTCTCCTTCAACGTTTTCGAACCAGCGGAGTTCTCCGCATGCCAAACTATCCGGTTCCGCAAGCGACAAAGCTTCTCCCAAAAGGACAACTAGAAAAACGTTTAGGTGGTACCGAACATAAAGGATTACATATCTGGTGGGCGGGACATCCGTCCAGTATCCGTGACGCGATACTGACAGGAAAGCCTTATCAGCCGCGAATGTGGATTGACCGTTCCGGTAATAAATTAGGTGTTGTCGCAGAAAGTGCAAAGTGGGTAGAAGCCATAGAGAAACTGGATTTTATTGTACATATGTATATGTATCCTACATCGTTTTCTGCATACGCAGATATTTTGCTTCCGGCAGAAGAGTGGTTGGAAACAGATATGATAGTTGAGACCTGCAATAAGCTGATTGCAAGACAGGCAGTGACACATTTGTGGGAAACCATGGATGAAACTCTCTTCTGGTCCAAGCTTGCAAAAAAATGTGCCCAGATGGGACACGAAGGTTGCCAAAAATCCTTTGATGCAGAATTTATGGGAGAGGATTTGCCATACTGGGATTCTTTGGAAGAATTCTTTAATCATATTCTTCCAAAAGTAGGACTGGATTGGAAAACATTTACAGAGGTTTCCCCATATGAATACATGTCTAAGGATGAGTGGAGAACTTATTACGTATATAAGAATATTGATGAAAAAACCGGTAAACCACAAGGTTTCCCGACTCCGTCCAAAAAGCTTGAAATTTATCTGGAAAGCATGATTACATTGGGGCGAACCGGACAACCTTTTGCAGCAGAAAAATTGCCGCCTGCGTCAAAGAATTATGAACCGCTCCCATATTATTTGGAGCCATATGAAAATCCAATACGTCAGGATGAAGTTTCGGAAGAATTCCCACTTGTTATGACAAATGGGCGAGTACCGTTCTATCATCATTCCACCTTGCGCAATGTCTCTGCACTACGTGAGATGTATCCCGTGCCTGAAATCTGGATTCATCCACAGACGGCAGAAAAATATGGCATAGAACAGGGCGATTGGACCTATGTATCCTCTAAGCGAGGACGAATCACAGCAAAGGCATATGTGACACAGGGAATTCATCCGGGGGTAGTGTGTATGGAGCGTTTCTGGAATCCGGAAACCTTAGATACCAAGACACACGGCTGGAAAGAAATGAACGTAAACGTATTAACCAAATCCAGTGCGCCATTTAATGATGTGGTAGGAACCTATACATTACGTGCTTTTCAGGTGAAAATCGAAAAAGCACCGGGAGCACCGGAAGGAGTATGGACCAAGCCTGACGACTTTAAATCCTGGCTTCCTATGGGAATCGGACCTGTGCCGGATACTTCTAAAAAAGAGCATTATGGAAAGGGGGAAAAATAATGAAGCAGTATATCATTTTGGCAGATTTAGACCGTTGTATCGGTTGCCATGGTGGTTGTCAGGTTGCCTGCAAAATCGAAAATGAGATTCCGTTAGGACCATCCAGAAGCAAATTGTATACCATGGGACCAACCGGAATATTTCCGGAACTGCAAATGTATTTTCTTCCTCTCATGTGTCAACAGTGCGAAAATCCCACCTGTGTTGGGGTGTGTCCAACCGGCGCATGTTATAAAGATGAGGCGGATGGCGTGATAAAGATTGAACGTGACCGTTGTATTGGATGCGGAAAATGTAAAAATGCTTGTCCGTATGATGCCATTATTTTAAACAAAGAACTCCATGTGGCAGACAAGTGCAATATATGTGTAAGCCGAAGAGAACAGGGCGAAGATCCGGCATGCGTAAGAAACTGTGCAGGAAATGCTTTGATGTATGGAGACGTTAATGACCCAAATAGTATTGTATCCAAAGCGATTGCAGCGGCGGAAGGCCATGTATATGCGCTAAAAGACTTTGGAAACAAACCATCGGGCAGATTCATTTTAAGAAATGCAGATTGGATTGATGTGTTGCCGCACGAATTTGAAAAACAGGGAGGGGAGTATCATGGAAAATAATACATTAAACGTTGCCAGAAAAAACATCTATTATCTTTTGAGTAATCTTTACCTGTTTGAAGTAAATGAGGCACAGCTTGTCGCATTAAAACAGCTTGTATTACCCGAAGAAGGCATCAATGAAGATATGCAGCAGGGATTTTTGGAAATTGCAGAGTATCTAAAAGGCAAGGAAGTAAATCAAGATACCGTAGATGAGCTGGCTGTGGATTATGCACGAATATTTTTATCTGCAGGCGTTGCACAAGGCAAGGCGGCATTTCCGTATGAATCGGTATACACCAGCAGTCAGCATTTGATTATGCAGGAAGCAGGAAGCAGTGCGTCTGCACTTTTTGCCAAAAAAGGTTTAAAACCAAGAATGGATATGTACCATGTTCCGGAAGACCATATCGGGCTGTTACTGGAATACATGGGAAGAATCTGTGAGGAAGAAGTGCAAGAACAGAAGGATTTTCTTAATTGCCACTTAAGTAACTGGATACCGGCTTTCGTACAGGATGTAATTAAGTATTCTTCAACCGGGTTTTATCGTGGTCTTGCAAAAGTCACAATAGGATTTTTGACATTAGAAAAAGAATATCTTGAATTGGATTAATGTATGGATAAAAAAATTGGTTGTGCTATTTTGGCTGGTGGAAAAAGCCAACGTATGGGGCAAGACAAAGCACTGTTAGAATATCAGGGAGAAAAATTTATAGAACGGATTTGCAAGGAGTTTGCATTCTTTTCTGAAAAGTATATTGCAAGAGGGGCGAATCCGGATTGCTTCATAGAAGGCTGGAAAGTAATCGAAGATATCTATAAGGACAAAGGTCCAATAGGTGGAATTCATGCCGTACTTTCCTGTTGCAAAGCAGATGCGATGTTTTTTACAACTTGTGATATGCCCTTTTTAACAGGGGAATTATCCAAACTACTTTGTGAATCCTTAAAAGAAAACGTGGATGCGGTCATTGCCGTAACCGCGGATGGAAGATGGCATCCGTTGTGTGGCGTGTACCGTAAATCCATGGTGAGCATTTTTAAAGAGCAGATATTGTCCGGAAATAACCGTATGCAATCTGCGCTTGATAAAATGAGAGTTATTTGTGTCCGTATAGACGAGAAAGATGCTCCGCAATTACAAAATATTAATACAAAGAAGGAGTATCTTGAGTTAAAATAAAAATGAATTTCGAGGTACAGAAACCTAACCATTTTAAAAATGTATGGACTGTATCCGTGACTTTGTCACCGGAGTATATCGGGAAACGGGTATGCTTTCTATTTTGAGAAGGAGTTCAAAAATGAAAAAATCAAAGCTGGTCATGTTAAATTTCATGGCTTTATGCTGTATACTTGGTATTTTTTGCAAAAAGCTTATGAATCCTTTTGCGAATATCATTACGGAAACTTTACACATTCCGGGTGGAATTAGTACAGGGTTTTCCATTATGTTTTTAGTTGTTGCTACAGAAATTGTAAGAAGCCAATGTGATGTAAAAAAAGAGCCAATGTTTTACTGGTGCGGTACGCTTATGAGTACGGTCCAAGGATTGGTCTCTCTTGCTCTTGGCAGAGTTGGAAGCATGGGAATATTAATTCCTTTGGCTTTTATGGCATCCGGTGTAGGAATTGATATTATCTATGCAATTCAAGAAAAAATAAAATGCAATGTTGCAGAAAGAATGGTGCTGGCAAATGCCTTAGCAGCAATAATGGCATCTTTAGCAGCAAATTTCATTGTATTTCATTTGCGGGGGCCTGTTTTATGGCTTTATCTAGGGGTTTCGGCAGTTAGCGGATCCCTCTTTGGCTGCTTAGGAGTAGTCGTGGCAAATCGATTAAAAAGAGTAATATAAGATGTTCGTGAAACGGAGAAGATGATGCAATTGAAAAAAACAATTATATTTATTGGTGTGTTAGTAGTGTTGACTGCGTTGGCAGCAGT
>JAZSDG010000002.1:0-10822 GCA_045531055.1 Lachnospiraceae bacterium
CCTATGGCACCTTCGTGATTCATATTCTCCGGCGTAGTTGTATAATCGGCTTTGATTGCCTCTCCATCGCGCGTAATCATAATCTTAAGCGAATCACTGAGCAATGGTTCTGCATTATACTCTGTAATGACAAGGTCTTCCGTAATTGCAGCACTATTGCCATCCTTGATGGTAATATACCGGCCACCATCTTCAATTAATGAAACAAGGTAATCACTGTACTCATATACAGAACCATAACGGTTAACCGTGAACTTGATCCTTGACTCCACTGTCTGCTTTGCCTTATCTGTCATACCAATAGTCAAAACGTAAATTCCATCATTATCAACATCATATGGAATTGTGAAGTCTCCACGACCACCGTTTTCATTCTCTGCAACCTTTATAAATTCTTTGGTTACATCTTCTACTTTACCCATTTTGGTTCTAGTAAGCTTAATCGTATTTGTATCGAAGTTTAAGTCCTCGTAGCTATATCCTACTACTACGTCATTTTTATAGGCACCACCCTCTTCTGTTCGTGCAATTCCGTTAATTGTATAGGTAGGAGTTTCACAAACGGTATCAATTACCAACTGTTTGGAGGTATAGGTCGCCATTTTGTTCGATGACTTATCCTGATAATTCACTGTAATGCTATATACGCCATCTTCTGTTAACGTAAATTTACCAACATGAACATCTGCATTATTCGAAGTCCAATTCGGAGTTACTGCTGTTGCCGTACCTCCATCCTTAGAAACCATAACCTGCACATCTTTTGCATAGAAATTCGCCTCATTGATTGTGATACTTGCATTGATATTGCCACTGTAATAAGCAACATCTCCAAGCACATTCATCGCTTCGTTATAACTTACGCTTGCAGTCGGTGCAATATTATCTACAACAATTCGCTTGGTATCTTTAAGCGTTGACGAATTATTGTTCACACGATCTAACGCCATAAACTCAACCGTTCCATTAAACTGATTGCGATTATTCAGCGCTCCTTTCGGAATCTTAAATAATGCTGTAGCTGTCTTTCCTCCATTTGTATACGTGATATCTGACTCTGAAATGGATTGATTGGTAAGTCCCGCATTCACTGTGCTTACATTCGCAGCTTTCACATAGCTGTATGTAAAAGAATGCACCCCTGATATATCATCCTCTGCGCTGATGGTAACAATTGGTTCGGATTTGTAAAATCCGAAGCTTATGGATTCCAATACGGTATCTAATAGACTCTTGCTGTAACTAATCTTAATGTTCTTTGGAGCCGTCTTATCTACTGTAAAGTAGTCTGTTGGATAATCCTTTGCGTCCTGTTCTGCCAAATCCTTACAAGATATATCAAAGCTATAATTTGCATCACCACTGTATGTAATATCAAACTGATGTACATCGCCCGTTGATGTTACCTTTGATTTAACAATCCGATTATTCAATTCAAGATTATTCCCTGCCACATCTTTTGCATCAATTGCGATATTGACAGCTGTTGGATCAAAGTTTTTCTCTGTGATGGTAACCGTTGCCGTTTGCGTACCTGCAAAATATTTGCGCTGATGTCCCGCTTCGTTCAACGTACGAATCGCATCTTTGTTCTGGTAATCCACTGTAATGATCGGGTTCTTTGTATCAATGGTAAGGATATTCGATGTGTATGTACGTTTTATTACATTTCCATCCTCATCTTTAGTCTCTGTAAGGTTTATCTCACTTCCATCGGTTTTATCCATCGGATTCGTCGACTTGTCCGTATATGATATCGTTACCACATAATCACCATCCGCGGAATGATCAGAGTTTGCCTCCAGTGACAAGGTACCCACCATAACATTTTCGGATTCTCCATTTTCCCACGCCGGTGTGGCTTCATATGGCTCTCCGCCATCTTTAGAAACAAAGACTTCCACGTCTTCTTGATAGAAGTTTGCTTCCTTAATGCTAATTCCTAATTCTACATTCTCTTTGAAGTAAGTTTTCTTCGTATCTTTATTGTATATTCCAGCGGTATTACACGTCACATCGATCTCCGGCGGAAGCGTATCTGCTACGAATATGTCTATATTTTCCAAATCATCTGGATCATATGTGGTACTAGCTTCTGTACTTTCATTATTAAATAAATCCTTCGCTTTTACGCTCGCTATATATCCTCGATACTGTTTTTCTTCATCCGCAGTAAGCGTTATGGTTGCTGTGTAACATACTATCTTATTATTTTCATCTTTAACAGGGTTTGCCTGTATTGTCGCTATGTTCTTCTGTGTTTCATTTTCTTCACTATTGTTCACTGGGGCATCATCTTCCCCATTATATTCACAGTATTCCCACGAAAATTCCTTAATCGGTGAAGTTGCATCATATGCTGTAAATGTAATACCTACAGAAGGTTTATAAAAACCAAATGTTATAATCCCAACAACTTTATCCAAAGGACTTGTTTCATATTTGATGGTGACATTAGATGGCGCTGTATTGTCAACGGTAAATGTAAGTTCCTTTCCTTCTATTTTAGTGCCATTTTCATCAACACCCCCCACCGCAGGATTTCCTGCGATATCTGTATAATTCAAACAAATGTTGTAATTAGCATCTATCGCATCGATCCACGCTTGCGGATTTTGTGGTACAAAGTTATATTCTTTATTAACTTCATCGTATATCCAGTTTTCCTGTGCATGAAGCATTTGTTGAAATTTATCGGCTGTAATCGTTGTAACCGGGTTACCCTTTATATCATTTGCAGTAAATTTTACAACTTTTATATCTTGAGGGCGAAAATTCTCTTCTTTCACAGAGATTGTTGTTTTCTGTGAGTCGGAAGTGTCATTGTGTTTAAATTCAAGTGTAGGAGGTGTTGTATCAATTGTGATTGTTTCCGATACATATTCTTCTATTTCATTCCCGTTTTTATCCACCATCACATTCTCAGATTTATCTTCATATTCCACAGTGATTACATAGTCGCCATCACTGCTAAGCAAAAATGAGCCATAATAAATGTCTTCATTCTCCTCAAGCTCACCACTCTCTCCAAGCTCGTCATCCTGCTGTTTTGGAGTCCATGTAATCTCAGGTGAATACCCATTCTCATCACCATCTTTATAAACTTTAACTTTCACGTCCCTTTCTTCGTCATGCTCTTTACTTATATACGGATCAAAGAAGTTTGCCTCTTTGATTGTAAGCGTATATACTACTTTACCACCATAATAATGACGTGTTATTTGGGATTCCTCATCTGTCACACTATCGTAGTTATCATTCTCATCCACAAGTGCATGAGATACCGACATCGTAGGATTAATGTTATCAATAACAACTATTGTCTTTCCATTATCCATATATATGTTGCTCGGATTACCAGCCTGATCCTTTACAACAAACCCTATATTACCACGATACTGTGCGGCTTCTGTAGGTGTTAATTCAAACGTTGCAACATATGTTACTTCTGTATCCGTTTCTTCTGTTGTAAGTTTAATAGGGTCAACTTCTGTATTACCAAAAATAGAATTGCTTACCTCCGCTTCTTTTACATAAAGCATTTTCACACTAGCAATTTCAGATGCCCTTTTATCTTTTTCAACTGTAAAAGTAAACGTAAATATGACTGGCTTATTTGAGAATCTATATGTTAAATTTTGTTTTATAAACTTCCCTAATCGTGCAGCTTCCTCATTGCCATTTTCAAGTTCAAGCTTCTTTTTAATCTCTATTAATGCATCATCAACATCTACCCGTTTTGTATCAATCTTAATCGCAATAGGGATTCGATCCGTAATTTGACCATCTTCATTCTTTAGATAGATACCATATTTGCCCTCTTCATCTACTTCATCATAATCAGTAATTTGAACTTCAGAACTAAATATATTTGTCCAAGATTCCTCAGAGCTTGGCAATTTCTTAGCAATTGTATAAGTTGTATCCTCATTGTTTACCGGAGTCACTTTTACAGCACTTGTATACCATCCAGCAGCATTCGGCGCCACTTCCGATGACAATGTATAACATGGTTCCTCCGGCATATCTGCAAATTTAATATTAATCACATATTCTGCTGTATCTGAAGCATATTGATTTTTTTCTTCTTTAGTTGCAATAATCTTTAACTGTAATTTACTATTCTCAGTGTTTCTAATAGTTTCTGCAAGTTTATTGTAATTCCTTACTTTGAGCACACCATCACTATCTAATTGTATACCAGTTTCTCCCAAATCTAAATCTTCATTAGACTTTTGGACTGAATATGTTATATTTCCCGGAACATATCCATATCTCTTTTTAATTTTCTGATTTGAAATAATTGGGTTAGAATTAAGTATATAATCTACTTCATTCTCTGCATAATATATATAATCCTCTTTACCCAAAATAATAACTTTATGTTCTATTTCACATGGTTCATTATTATTATCTCCCGAAAGTGTTGCAGTTACAGTAATAACTCCCGGATACTTATAGGTCAACTTCCCATTTGAATCAATAGTTGCCCCTTGCTGAGGCTCAATTTCTGCATCACCTATCCATTGAACTGAGTATGTAACAATTGCACCTGGAACATGATTTGTTTGAGGCGTAGCCTGAAAATTAATCGTATTATTATTTTCATAAGGCTCCTGCGTTGTTCTCTCAATTTTAGTCGGCTCTTCCTTATTGTATTTGTTTTCATTAAATGCTAGCAATTGTGCATTTCTTTTTTCTATTAAAGCTTTATATGACAAAATCTTCGGTGCATACCCATCCTTCTTTACCTCAACTAAAACGATATACGTTCCTGCATTTTCAATTGGCGGAATATCCGGTGACCATTTGTTTTCGTCAGGCACTCCATTACCCGTTTCGTCCAACTGATAACGAAGAGTGTAAGCTTGTTCATTTTTTACTACTTCTACTGCCAGTTGTTGCGTACCATTATATTTAGATTTAAGCCCCTTAATTTCCAATCCTGTTGTTTCTAATTGCCCAAGCTTGATTTCTATCTCTTTGGTAATTTCTAAGAGTTTATAATTGGAACCTGCATCAACAACAAGTTTTACGGTATGTGTTCCAATACTCTTTGCCGTCGGAATCCTTTCCCCCGTAGACACGCCATCCAAAAACCATTCTAGTGAATATTCACTCAAAGGGCACTCATTCTTTAACTTTACAAGTTCTTGCTCTGTGTCATTATATTGAAACTCATTTTTTGCAAGGGTAACCTCAATACCAGGAATCAAAGCTGGTTCAACCATTATATCTTCTGTCTCAGTTCTTGTCGCATGTCCGTCTCTTTGAACCTCTATTGTAATAGAATATGGCACAACATTACCATCACCATCACGCTTAACATTTTTTAGATAGAGTGTTTTGGTTAACTGCTCATTTTCATCTTCTCCTGTAGTCCCATCAATTACGGTAACTCCAGCTTGCTCTGCCACTTGTTGATCCGTTAGCGCAATTCCGTCCACCGTAATACTTACGGTGTCCGTTTCCTTATAACCGGAAATCACAACTACATCTTGTTCTTCCCCATTATATGTAAAAGTATTCTCGCCATTCTTCCAATCAATTGTCACATCTTCAATTTCTGGAAGTTTTTCCAAAGGAACCGGAATATTTCGCTCTTCCGAAGTGATTGCTTTCGGGTTATCTTCCTCAATTCCTCCAGCCTTGTACCCAACAGCACTTACTTCAGCCGTAATCGTCCACACTCCCTTGTCAGGATCAAAATCATCCGCCGCAAGAACCTCTACGATACCGAGCTCATCTGTCGTAAGGCTATCTTCTGCGACCAGCGCTTCACTATTTCCATCATCCAACTTAACCTTAAAAGCAACAGTAGCCTCCTTAATCGGCTCACCATCACTATCTGTTACCGTAATAGTTACTGCGTCCGAATTTTCCTGTGTCGCAGCTTGCGTCTCTATGGATAATGGTAGCATTGAAATAATCATAGCTAACGCCAAAAACAGGGCAAGTAACTTGCTTGACTTTTTGTTTCTAACTCGACTCATACTATTTTTTCTCCTTAGTATTTTTTAACAATTTGTATATTCTTCCATTAAACAATCCGTGCATGTTTACTGATGCTAGGAAAAGGAACAGTAAAACATATGCAATGTAGTCATTTTTATAGATTGTAAAATTTAACCCTATAAACAGTAGCAAACTTAGAATCATGGTAATATCAGCCACCATCGCCGGTCGATTGGCAAAGAATGTAACAATTCCAATTCTTGCATCATTGCTTATTTTGTTTTGTTTGATATGTTTCTTACGTTCTAGTCCGGCTAATCCAAGTAATGTATACCCACCTATTGTCGTAACCCAGAACAATATTCCTACCAAAACAACAATTGCTCGATTCTGCTCTCCCCATTCTGCAGCAAAGGGCATAATCAATATGGTTGCCGACATCAACAACAACAATATGACCGCAAACCAAAATAACCGTTCCATACGTCGAAAGTATTTCATTCTATCACCTCCTCCGTATGAATCAACATGACTTCATCCAGCATAATTAGTTTCTTTCTGTCTGTATTTCCAGCAATCGCTTGTTGCGGCAAATCCAAAGGCACCGTTGCATCCTCATCAGTCAATAATGCCGTCTCTTCCACCTCAAGCATTCCTGTCTCTTCTGCTTCAAAATAATCATTCTTATTATCCGTAAGCAGTCCTGTTTCCGGCCTTAGGTCATCTTCTACCGATTCCACTTCCTCGTTCTCTACCGTCGACGCTGTGTTCTTCGTTATGAAATCAGGCTTTGCATTTGCGGACACACTTCGGTAAGCAAATGCACCATTTTTTTCATTAGATTCACGCATCTTAGCAATAGACTTTCTCGCTGTTCTACCGGATAAACTACCTATAACATTGGGAATTTTTAAGAAAAACCACAAAAAAACAGCAATTCCCAAGCACAACCCAGCAATCACAAATGAGATAATCGACAATGTTGATAATGTTTCAGCCATTTAATTACCTCCATTCTGCCCACTTTGCTGTTGGCGTTTTTCCACTTCATTATATTTTGCATCAATGCCTGTAATATACGAATCATAATTCAAATTTATTTCTGCTTTCAAGTCATTAACATAAGAAAGCGTTGAAGTGATACTATTTGATTTCTGATACAAAGATTCCATTAAATCAAGCGCTACTTGTCTGTCAAATCCAACACCTGCCATATATTCCGCTTGATCATTGATGAGCAGTAAGGTCACATAATACAATGATATCTTATCGTAATTTGCTTCACTATCCTTAGCGTTATCAACTACTTCCATGGATTCTTCAATTTCCTGAAACAACGTTTTATAATCATCCAGTGAATGTTCTGAAGTTGTACTTTGATTGGTCATAAACTTGCAAATAGAATAATAGCAATTGGCGATTTTCTTTTTCTCAAACTGCGATTCCGATTGTGATGCAATCTGAAAGAAATTCCGCGCACTAACTGCCCGAACTTTAAAGGAACCATCATAATCGGAAAAATATAATTTCCCCATATCATAATACAAATCTGCTATCTCAGGATCCGAAGTATCCAAATCGTCGGCATGTGCTTCAATTGTATTTCCAACCATTTTAATCTGGTTATTGGTTCCGCTATGATTCTTATAGTACTCAATCAATTTCTCGTATGCTTCACCTCTGCCCGGGTAGATTTCTATGGCTTCAAAATAATTTGCCGGATCTGATCCGGAGACATAAACATCATAATCCTGGTTGTTCACGCTCGTAGACGCTATCTTCAAGCCAATACCTGCAATAAACATGACAACACAAAGAGATATTGAAGCAACAAATGACATCAGTCTTCTTTTTTGTTTTTTTCGAAAACCTTTGGTAATTAAATCCGGATGTTCCAAATCATAGAGAAGTTCCGTACAGTTTTGATATCTATGTTCTGCTGCCGGTTTGACACAGCGATCAATAATACTTTCTAGTCCTTCTGATATTTCCGGATTCCACAATCTCACCGGCGCATAAGGCTCACCATTTCGTGGATCAACCCCTGTCAACAAATGATGCATCGTCATACCAAGTGCAAAGATATCAGACCTTGCATCTGTCTGCCCACTATACTGTTCCGGCGGCGCATATCCTTTGGTTCCAAGTACCGTAGTATCTGCAAAATTCTGTTCCTTGTACTCTCTTGCGATACCAAAGTCAATAATCTTAATGTTACCTTCCGGCTTTAACATTACATTCGCCGGTTTCATATCACGATAGATGATAGGTGGTTTCTGTGAATGCAAATATATGAATGCATCGCAAAGCTGTTTCGCCCAACCTATCACCAGCTCTTCCGACTGAGCTCCGTACTCATTAAGAATCTTGTCTAACGATTCTCCTTCAATATAATCCATCACGACATATATCGTTCCGCCTTTGTCGATAATGTCTACAATTCTAGGAAGCGATGGATGATCCAGTTTCTTCATCATATTCGCTTCCGCCAATAAGCTGTTTACAACGATTTCATCGTTCTTATTACTACCCTTTTTACGAATTTCTTTTACGGCCCACTGCTTATTCAGACGTTTATCCATTGCTAGATAAACAACGGACATTCCACCGCGGCCGATTTCTTTTAGAATCTCATATTTCCCATCTATGACAGTTCCAACCCCAGTCATAACTTCTTACCTCACTCAGTTTTCACAAGAAGAACCGAAATATTATCTCGTTCTCCTCGATTCTTTACTTGTTCAATTAAATACTTAGAATTATTATGCATTGCATCTTTATTTAGCAAATTAATCGGATTCAGTGATTCATAGATTTCACTTTCACTGATTTCATGGCGAAAGCCGTCTGAACACAGCATATATGCGCCTTGTTCCGTTGTCCCGGTAATCACCTGCGGTTCCACCACCTTAGAAGCCCCAACGCATTGCAAAAGCATATTACGCCGGCGGTCCGTTTTCGCCTGCTCTATTGTCAAATTACCGCGACTGACCTCTCTTGCCACAAATGTCTGATCGGTTGTTAATTGTCTTAGCGTAGAGCCGATATGGTAAATTCTTGTATCTCCAACATGTACAATTACATATTGATTCCCCACAAATAAAATCCCGGAAAATGTGGTTCCAATTCCCATTGCACCGATTTCACTACTATATTCCAGAATCCGAGCATTCAGTTCCTTCAATAACAAAGACCATTTTGCACCAATAATCTGCATATCTATCGCCTCAAGTTCAAAAGGCAATTCTTCATCAAACCACGCAGAAAAAGCCCGTACTACGCTAGCACTGGCTAATTCCCCTTTGGACAATCCTCCCATTCCATCACATACAATGGCCATTAGTACTTCTCCGTCTTCCGTTGAAGCATGCTTAATCAGCAGACTGTCTTGATTTGTATCTTTCGCAATTCCAATATCCGTATCCGCAGTTGCAATAAATCGCATATTCTCACCCCATATCTAAATCAATGCTATCCCTTCACCTATACATGAAACACAAATTCTTCGTCGCCTAATCGTAAATGACAACCATCATAAATCTCCACCTCACATTGTGGCTGAATCTGCTGTTCATTCATATATGTAAAATTCTTAGAATTAAGGTCCTTGACGAAATATCGATTCCCTCTTGTAATGATATCTACATGTTTTCTGCTAATAGCCAGATTGTCAGCAATAGGATAGTCCACACAGCTCTTTTCCTTGCCAATCCTGTAGACGATTTTATCGATGCGAATTGTCTCATTTGTAAGCACTCGCAATAACGTCGGACAATGTTCGTTCGAAACCATCTGCTGTGGCATGGTATGAACACCTTGATATTCGTTCTCATTCAACAATCCGGTTTCTGCCCCGTCATCTGTCAGAAGTAACCCTGTCGCGTCATCTTCATTCTCTATCAGCAATCCTGTAACATCATCATCACCTAATAATCCGGTAGGTTCGTCCCCCACAGAATCCGCATGATTGTTATTATAATGTTCATAATAATGCTGTTGCTTATTGGTCATAAAACCACTTTGCCCAGCGTTCTGCTTGCTTATTGTATTCACAACTCCTCTGTCTTCCCGAGCAATAAATTCCTCAATTTTATCACCATTAAACGGTTTAAGACCATTAAAAAAATAGGCAAATCGCGAAATAAAATCCGCATCGTCCATATTCACTACCTTTGCCGAATATATTATGGATTTGATTAACTCTATCAAATTCTCCTCATTCTGAGATACGATTAATGGAATATATAAAAACTGAATTTCCTTTGTCAGCTCATTAATAAAGACATTATGAATATTCATCTCCAAATGATAAATCGGAAGTTGATTGGCTTTCAGTTTCCTCGCCGCAACTACTAACTGCTCAATAATGTACATAAAATCCCGCTTGGTAATAGGCTTCTGCATTCGATTATATAAGCTTACTCCAACCGGACCTGTATATTCTATCTTCTTTTTTTTAATTAATCTGGGTTTTAAAAAGCCGCGAAGGTAAAGATTTGCAAAACGATTGAGTTCCATCTCATTGATGTTCTCACCCATTGACAGATTTACATTTACGGTAAGATGGCAATCTTTTGTCTTTTCTTTTATTTTCATCTTGTGTTCCCCAACCTTCCTTCTACACATGTGTTTCCACAATATAGAAATCAGTTTACTACAATACTACTGTTTCGTCAACAAAAACCCCCAAAAAATGACTGCCGCAAGCGACAGTCATTTCTACTAAATCATCACACCTTCTGTTGTAAATACGTATCCTTTTCCATCGATGACATGCTGTCCGATCAATGCCTTTCCGTTGGCATCTGCATAGTACCACTTTTTATCCGCATACACCCACCGGTTCTTTGCCAGTTTGCCGTTTTCG
>JAZSDG010000003.1:0-53583 GCA_045531055.1 Lachnospiraceae bacterium
AATTAATTTATAGACTGGCACTGGAAGGTTTGTTTGCCATGCAATAAAACATGTAATTTTCTAAAAAACATTAAAATACCTTTAAACGCAATGAAGGAGCGCGATTCAAAGAATCGCACCCCAACACTTGACTTAGAACCAAAATCTCTATACAAAAAACCTCCATATTAACCATTTCGGTTAATATGAAGGTTCTCATTTTTATCATCGCCAAAAACTCTGGGAGTCTTCCATAGAATTTTTAGTCTTATTTGTTTGCAATAGCTGCCTGTGCTGCAGCAAGTCTTGCAATCGGTACACGGAATGGTGAACATGATACATAATCAAGACCAATCTTGTGGCAGAATTCTACGGAAGAAGGATCTCCACCGTGCTCTCCACAGATACCAACATGAAGATTGCTATTAACCGGTTTACCAAGTTTGATAGCTGTTTCCATTAACTTACCAACACCTGTCTGGTCAAGTTTAGCAAATGGATCGTTCTCAAAGATCTTTGTATCGTAGTAAGCATCTAAGAATTTACCAGCATCGTCACGTGAGAAGCCGAATGTCATCTGAGTCAAATCGTTAGTACCGAAGCAGAAGAAGTCTGCCTGAGCAGCGATTTCGTCAGCTGTTAAGCAAGCACGAGGAATTTCCATCATGGTACCAACTTCGTAGTGAAGATCAGCACCTGCTGCTTCGATTTCAGCGTCAGCTGTAGCGATAACGATATCTCTTACATATTTTAATTCTTTTGCGTCACATGAAAGTGGAATCATGATTTCCGGAACAACCTTCCAGTCAGCATGTGCTTTCTGTACATTGATAGCTGCACGAATAACAGCTTTTGTCTGCATTTTTGCAATTTCAGGATAAGTTACAGCAAGACGAAGTCCTCTGTGTCCCATCATTGGGTTAAACTCATGTAATGAAGTAATAATTGCTTTGATATCTTCAACTGATTTACCCTGAGCATCTGCTAATTTCTTAATATCAGCTTCTTCTGTCGGAACGAACTCATGTAAAGGTGGATCCAAGAAACGGATTGTAACCGGATTTCCTTCGAGTGCTTCGAATAATCCTTCGAAGTCTCCCTGCTGATATGGAAGGATTTTTTCAAGAGCAGTTTCTCTTTCTTCTACTGTATCAGCACAAATCATTTCACGGAATGCTGCAATTCTGTCTTCTTCGAAGAACATATGCTCTGTACGGCAAAGACCGATACCTTCTGCACCAAGCTCACGAGCTTTGCGAGCGTCAGCCGGTGTATCAGCGTTGGTACGTACTTTAAGTGTACGGTATTTGTCAGCCCAAGCCATGATTCTTCCGAACTCACCAGCGATTGTTGCATCTACAGTTGGGATAATTCCATCGTAGATGTTACCTGTTGTACCATCGATAGAGATAGCATCTCCTTCGTTGAATACTTTGCCAGCTAATGTGAATTTCTTATTTTCTTCGTCCATGTTGATATCTCCACAACCGGAAACACAACAGGTACCCATACCACGAGCTACTACTGCAGCATGAGAGGTCATGCCACCACGAACAGTTAAAATACCCTGAGCAGCTTTCATACCGGTAATATCTTCCGGAGAAGTCTCAAGACGTACTAATACAACTTTCTCTCCTCTTTCAGCCCAAGCAACTGCGTCATCTGCTGTAAATACAACTTTACCGCAAGCAGCACCAGGAGATGCTCCAAGACCTTTGCCCATTGGAGTAGCTGCTTTTAATGCAGCAGCATCAAACTGTGGATGCAATAATGTATCTAAGTTACGAGGATCAATCATAGCAACAGCTTCTTCTTCTGTTCTCATTCCTTCAACAACTAAGTCACAAGCGATTTTAAGAGCTGCCTGTGCAGTTCTCTTACCGTTACGAGTCTGAAGCATGAATAATTTACGATCTTGAATTGTAAACTCCATATCCTGCATATCTCTGTAATGCTTTTCAAGAGTATCACATACCTGTGTAAACTGCTCGAATACTTCCGGCATAACTTCCTGTAATGCAGCGATTGGTTGTGGTGTACGAACACCAGCTACAACGTCTTCACCCTGAGCATTGATGAGGAACTCACCCATAAGTTTTCTCTCACCTGTTGCAGGATCACGAGTAAATGCAACACCGGTACCGGAATCATCTGACCAGTTACCGAATGCCATTTCCTGTACGTTAACAGCGGTTCCCCAAGAATATGGGATATCGTTATCACGACGGTATACGTTAGCACGTGGGTTGTCCCATGAACGGAATACAGCCTGAACTGCTCCCATTAACTGCTCCTTCGGATCATCCGGGAAGTCTTTACCAATTTTAGCTTTGTATTCAGCTTTAAACTGATTAGCCAAAACTTTCAAATCTTCTGCTGTAAGATCAACGTCCTGTGTAACGCCTTTTTCTTCTTTCATTTTGTCGATGAGTTCTTCGAAGTATTTCTTACCAACTTCCATAACTACGTCAGAATACATCTGGATAAATCTTCTGTAGCAGTCACGAGCCCATCTCTCATTACCGGTTTTCTTAGCAACTACTTCTACTACCTGCTCATTTAAACCAAGATTTAAGATGGTATCCATCATACCAGGCATAGAAGCTCTAGCTCCTGAACGAACAGATACAAGTAATGGATTCTCTAAATCACCGAATTTCTTTCCGGTAATCTCTTCCATTTTAACAATTGCATCATTAATCTGAGCCTGAATCTCATCATTGATTTTACGACCATCTTCATAGTACTGTGTACAAGCCTCTGTTGAAATAGTGAAGCCCTGTGGTACCGGAAGACCTAATTTGGTCATTTCTGCTAAGTTAGCACCTTTACCGCCAAGAAGTTCACGCATGTTAGCGTTTCCTTCTGAAAACAAATATACCCATTTGTTTGCCATGTTGACTTTTCCTCCTAAAAATATAATCAAAAAAATTCATGCACGACCTATTTGAGGTCGCACATGAATTATTTTAACATAGTTTTTTCATTTCGCAAGTGTTAATGTTAAAAAAATATCAAAACTGGAATTTTTCAGCAAAATATGCATCTAAATCTGCAATTTTAATTCTTTCTTGTTGCATTGTATCACGATCACGAACGGTAACTGCTCCATCTTCTTCTGAATCAAAGTCGTAAGTTACACAGAATGGAGTACCAATTTCATCCTGACGACGATAACGTTTTCCAATGGTTCCTCTGTCGTCAAACTCACAGTTATATTTCTTAGAAAGCTGTGCAAATACTTTCTCTGCACCTTCGTTTAATTTCTTAGACAATGGAAGTACACCAATCTTAACCGGTGCAAGTGCCGGATGGAAATGGAATACGGTACGAACATCTCCACCTTCTAATTCTTCCTCATCATATGCGGCGCAAAGGAAAGCAAGTACCACACGATCCGCTCCAAGAGAAGGCTCAACTACATATGGAATGTATTTCTCGCCTTTTGTATCATCAAAGTAGGACATATCTTCTCCGGAAGTATTCTGATGTTGAGTCAAGTCATAATCAGTACGATCTGCAATTCCCCAAAGCTCGCCCCATCCGAATGGGAACTTAAACTCAATATCCGTTGTCCCTTTGGAGTAAAAGCAAAGTTCTTCCGGATCATGGTCACGAAGTCTCATCTCATCTTCCTTAATTCCAAGAGAAAGTAACCAATCACGGCAGAATGCTCTCCAATACTGGAACCATTCCATATCCGTTCCCGGCTCACAGAAGAATTCTAATTCCATCTGTTCAAATTCGCGAGTACGGAATGTAAAGTTACCAGGTGTAATCTCATTACGAAATGATTTACCAATCTGTCCAATACCAAATGGAATTTTCTTACGGGAGGTTCTTTGTACATTCTTAAAGTTAACAAAAATACCCTGTGCTGTTTCCGGTCTTAAATATACTGTATTTTTTGCATCCTCGGTTACACCCTGGAAAGTTTTAAACATCAAGTTAAACTGTCGGATATCCGTAAAGTTGTGTTTTCCACAGCTTGGACATGGAATGTTATTCTCTTCAATGAAGTTCTTCATCTCTTCCTGTGTCCATCCATCTACAGAACCTTTTAATTCAATCCCTTTTTCTTCTGCAAAATCTTCTATAAGTTTGTCTGCACGGAAACGTTCTTTACACTCTTTACAATCCATAAGCGGATCGGAAAATCCGCCAAGATGTCCGGAAGCAACCCAAGTCTGCGGATTCATAAGAATCGCACAATCCACACCTACGTTGTAAGGATTCTCCTGAATAAACTTCTGCCACCATGCTCTTTTTACATTGTTTTTTAATTCTACACCAAGATTTCCATAATCCCATGTATTAGCAAGTCCACCATATATCTCAGATCCCGGATATACAAATCCTCTTGCCTTTGCAACTTGTACAATTTTGTCCATGCTCTTTTCCATAACGCACTCCTTAAAAAATATTTTTTCTATTTATAAATAATATAAGTATATACACTGCTGAATTCGCCGTTTTCTTCTTCCTTCTCAGCTTGTTCAAACTCAAAAATCATCTCTGTTGACTCTTCCACGCCAACTTCCAACTCATCCTCTCCAACACTTCCTGATTCTGTACCATCGATTGTCTGTGTAGCAGATTCTGACTCTGTACTTTCCTCTTTTGCAAAGGTAAGCCGGTTTCCAGATTTAATGGAAACGGTACTCTCATCTACTAACGCAACATTTTCTGTTGACACATAACAGATGGTGCCTTTCACCTTAACATTCGTATTGGCTTTTACAATTACTACTTTGTATTCTTCATTTTCATAAAACTTAGAGACATCACAAATTGTTGCCTTTTCATCGTCGATAGAAGCAAACTCTGCATCAAAGCTATATCCCTTCGCAAGTGCATCTGCCATGCTTCCGGTGAAAACTTCAAACCCTTGGAAACGCGTATAGTGCTCTGCATTCTCGAACTCTAATGTTAATGTCGCTACGCCATCTTCTACGGTAAGACTCTCAAACGTAACTGTTTTCTTTCCATGTTCTTTTGTGTATTCATCGATGATGCTTTTTACATATTCCTCTAGTTCTTCTCTATCATAGGTCTTTTCATCAAATTTCTTAACATCGGTATATACCACTTTTCCTTTTTTCTCAATGAAAATCGTGCTTTCTTCGGTTGCATAGTCTTTCCCGCATCCGACAAGCATACCAACCGTAAGAACCAACATTAATAAAATGGCAGTATATTTCTTCATGCAATCCTCCTACCTTTTTTAGAATCTCTGCTATTATACACTTTTCATTTTTTGATTTCAACCGTAAACACGTGATCAATGACCTGTAATGAATTAAACGTATGTCGAACATAATGTGAAATATACTCTTTTGCGATTCTGGTAAGTTCTTCTAAAACCTCCGCAGAAACCGCAAAAGAAAATAATTTTTCCACTCGAGATGACACAATGTATTGCAATGTATAACGGGTAGAATCTAAAATAACAATTCCATGAACGCCGTTTTTACATCTATCGCAAAAAATCCCACCACGTGGCACCGAAAAAAATAGTAAGTTTTCCTTATTTTGACACTGCATACAGGAAAAAACGTTTGGTCCTTCTCCATTTATAGTCATTGCTTTTAGTTCAAAAATCGCACGCACAAGTCTCCTGTCATATACCGGACTTTCCAGTGCACGAAGCGACTGATACAATAATTTCAGCATTTCTACTTCGTCATTATTCTCCTGACAATAAAATTCCGCAAATTCCAAGAAATAAAATCCAAGATAGGCTGCATCCACATCGCTTGCCAACTCACGAAAATAATTATGTATGGAAGCTTTTGTCAGGTTGTATGCACTTTTCCCCTCAAAAAGCTCAAATTCACCAAAAGAAAAAGGATTGGTTGCAGCGAGCAGTTGACTATTTGGCCGTCTCGCCCCTCTTGCAAATGCTGTAATCTTTCCTCTTTCCTTTGTCAGTATCGTTATTCTTTTGTCATAGTCACTAATAGGCATGGCTGTTAAAACCATTCCTGTCAATACCACCGACTGTCCCATCCGATATCTGTTCCTTTTTTTCTTTCCATTTCTCCTGCTCCGATACCGCACAATTGCGATAGGCAAGATAATCGGTTACTTTTCCTGTCATGCAGAATTTCTCCCAGGTTTTCTCCATTGCAATTCCCTCCCTTAACGTTAGGATTTGCAATTTACATAAGAGTATTCCTAAGAAAAAATGGAAATTACTCGTCTTCCCGATAGCCAAAATTTTTAATCAAAAAATCACTATCGCGCCAATCCTTTTTGACCTTAACCCATAACTTTAGGTTCACCTTCATATCCAAAAGACGCTCCATTTCATAACGTGCATTCGAACCAATTTTTTTAAGCATTGCGCCTTGTTTCCCAATAATAATTCCTTTATGCGATTCTCTTTCACAGACAATTGTTGCATCAATGTCAACCATTTTTGCCCCTTTTCGAACCTTCATCACATCAATGGATACTGCAATTCCGTGCGGAATCTCATCATTTAAAGCGTGTAATGCTTTTTCTCTGACTATTTCCGCACAAATTGCACGCTCCGGTTGGTCCGTAATCGTATCTTCATCATAAAACTGCGGTCCATAAGGAAGATACTTAAAAATCGTATCAATTACATCATCCGTATTCTGTCCACGAAGCGCTGACGTCGGAATAATCTCAGCAAAATCATAAACTTTGCGATACGTATCAATGTATTCAAGTATTTTCTCTTTCTCAACGGTATCTACCTTGTTAATAATCAAAATAACTGGTGTGTTTACTTTCTTTAACTGCTCAATGATGTGCTGTTCCCCTGCTCCAATATAATTCGTAGGTTCTACCAGCCAAAGCACAACATCCACATCGTTTAATGTCTTTTCCGCAGCATTAACCATATAGGTACCCAACTTATTTTTCGCCTTGTGAATTCCCGGAGTATCCAAAAACACAATTTGTCCTCTTTCCATATCCGTATAAACCGTCTGAATTCGATTACGCGTTGTCTGCGGTTTATTGGAAGTGATTGCGATTTTCTGCCCAATGAGACGATTCATCAAGGTTGATTTTCCAACATTTGGTCTGCCGATGATTGTTACAAAACCAGATTTAAAATTTTCTGTCATATGTTATCCTTCTTTAAATGTTAATATAATTTCCCAATTGTTTGAAACATTTCTGCCTCTGATTTGATTGCATTTTCGTTACCAATTACACACAAATTTCTTCCATCCAAGATAGACTGCACCAAGTCTGCAAGTGCGCGAATATCTTCCGTTGTCGCATTCAAAATTTCGTCACGTTCTTTTTGGACATCTTCGTAACTAAGATTGGAAAAATAGGCAGCCATAGAACGGCTTCCTTTTCCTTCCGGATAAAGCGGTGTATCAAGATTTCCAAAGGTACCAATGATATACTTGGTCATATCACGTTCATCCGGATTGAAATTCTTCAAATATTCCGGTATTCCTTCAAAAACAGCATTTGTCTTTGCCAGATTTGGATCACGATAGGACACAAAATAGCTTTCGCCTGTTCGAAGGAATGCACTCATACAACCGTATGCACCTCCTTTGACACGAATATTCATCCATAAAAAATCATAACTTAAAATCATTTTTAAGATACGAAGCGCCCCTGTATAAGAAAAGCCCTGGCTAATAAAGTTACCGGTACGTGCAACATACTGGATTTGAGATGCATCAGTTAAACCTTCATTCTTTTGAGAAAATACAATACTTGGAATTGCTTTTCTTTCACCATAATCCGGTAATCGGTTTAAAAATTCCGCCAATACCGGTTTCGCCTTCTGATAAGCAGTATTATTACCGGTAAATCCGATAGTAAGACGATTGGTATTAAATAGCTGTTTACAAATACGTTCCAAATTCTCGGTCACTTTACTTGCATCCTGTCTTAATAACTCTTCCAAATTGCAGATAAAGCGATAATATTCTACTCCATGTAATGCATCCTGATAATATCCATACTGAGAGAAATATGACATTGCACGCATTGCAGAAACCGTATGACCGGAGCTGCTAAGAGCTATCTGCAAACGAGACTTTGTCTGCGTCACAATTTCTAATAAACGTTTGGTATCCGAAAGTTTAGAAGTCTGTATCATCTCATCTATAAGTTTCATAACCTCTTCCAGCTGGTCTTCCAATACTTTGATTCGGATTTCAAATTTCACTGCATTTTTACCAGATTCTTTTACATTTGGGAAAAGACTGACATTGCAATGAACACCACCGGAATAAATATGGATTGCATTAGAAAAATCCGCATACCCATATGATGCAGTATCCACATATCCTAAAATTCCACAAAGACTTCCAAGATAACCAATATCTTCAATCGCAACATCCTCTGCATCAAAGAATAAAGAAATATAATCAATCCCATTGGTAAATATATCGTGACGTACCACCTTCATTCCATCTAACAACTCTTCTTCATTGGAAAACGGCATTGCTTCCTTTTTCATATCTTCACGAGTCAGCATTGGAAGTTTCTTTAAATCCTCTTCTAAAGACGGTTCATCTTGATACTCCTTCAAATGAATGGTGTCTGCAATCAATTTTTCTATTTCTGCATCGGATAAACTGGCTTTATACGCTTCTAGTTCTTTGGCAAGTGCCTCCTCACCACAAACATTTAACCCTTGTTTTGGAACAACTTTAACAATGGAACCATGTTTGTTATCCAAAAGATATGTTTGAATCAGTTTTTCAAAATATCCCGTCTCGACAGACTCTTTTAAAAATGCAAACGTATCTAGACATTCCAAATGTAAAAATGGCTGATTATCATCCGAAAGCCAGCTTTCCAGACATTGGAGTCCGTATAATAACCCTTTCGGATAATGACCAAAGTCAGCTTCTCTAAAACGGAATTCCGAACTGTTAATTCCGGCAAGCAATGCTTTTTTATTTAGCCCTTCTGCTACAATGTTCTGTAATGTTTCTTCGATAATTGAAACAAAACGCTCTTCATCTTCCGGATTCGCATTTTTTGCAACAATGGAAAATACCGGCTGAAGTACTCCGCTCTCAAAACTTCCGTATACATCCTGTCCGATTCCCGCATCGATTAAAGCCTTTTTAATCGGTGCTCCGGGTGCACTGACAAGAGCATAGTCTAAAATATCAAACGCCTGATATAACTCTTTGTCCAAAACGCTTGCAATAACTTTATTGTAAGAAAGATACGTCTGATTTTCCATAGAATCATCCGAAGCAATGGAATACTCCTGTGTTACTTTCTGTACTTTAGAGAAACCACTCTGCATTTGAATTTCAGAATCGACCTGCATTGCATCGTATTTTGATAAATACTCTTCATCCATCCATGTCAGACGTTCTACTACATCCATATCTCCGTACAAATAAATATAGGAATTGGATGGATGATAATACTTCTTATAAAATGCCAGATAATCTTCATAGGTAAGCTGTGGAATACATTTTGGATTTCCACCGGAATTCTTACTATATGTGTTATCCGGGAACAAGGAACGAAATATCTCTGTCTGTAGCACTTCATCCGGTGATGAATATGCTCCTTTCATCTCATTATAAACAACACCATTGATCGTCAAAGGTGCAGCCTTGTCCTCTAATTCATAGTGCCAGCCTTCCTGTTTAAAAATTTCTTCATAGTGCACAATATTGGGATGAAATACCGCATCCATATATACATCCATCAAGTTCTTAAAATCCTTATCATTGTAGCTTGCAATCGGATATACGGTCTTGTCCGGATATGTCATCGCATTCAAAAAAGTATTCAAAGAACCTTTCACCAATTCTACAAAAGGGTCTTTAAGTGGAAACTTCTCCGAACCACAAAGTACGGTATGCTCAATAATATGAGGCACTCCAGTCTCATCTTCCGGCGGAGTACGAAATCCTACATAAAACACCTTATTATCATCATCATTGGATAAAATACAAACACGAGCTCCGCTTTTCTTATGGCGTAAAATGTATCCCATTGAGGACACATCTGAAATCTTTCGTTCTTCAATCACTTCATATGCATTCAATTCATGAATATTCATTTAACCTTCCTCCAAAAACATACTGTTTTTATTATATCCCAGAATGTGTTAAATGAAAAGAAAAACTATTCGCCTACGACACGATCTCTTGTATAATCATATGCTATACCGTCTTTAGAAAACTCTGTGATATAAATAGAGTATCCGCTACCAAATTCTTCGCCTTCATTCTCCATATAATCAGAAGGCAAATAATCCATATCAAAAGAAATGTCATCCGCAAAGCGATACGCTGTATAGATATATGTAATTTCATTTTCTCCGGTTAAAAGCGCATATTCATATTCACTAAAATGATTCTCTATTGCTATATACGCAGGATAATTGAATTTGCCTTCTTTATCACGAAGTAATTCTTTACGACTCCCTTTATATTCTTTATAAGTATCTTCTAAGCGTTTCACTTCTTTTTCATAGTCCTCATCATTGTATATACATTGCAAATATAATTCCACATAATCATCAAACAACCCTGAATTATAGTAAAATTTATACTCTGTATTTGTTGCACTCCTTGGAATTCCTTCCGGAAATACAATCAATCCTGTTTCTAATTGATATTCATCGATTGTTTCGTAATGGTTAATATCTGTACTTGTCTCTGTATTTATATTCGTAAATTCAGATATAATCACCAACACAAATAATCCAACAAAGATAACTACCTGTGCTAATCCCATTGTCACGACTGCGCCAATTAACATTCCGATTCCAAACTTCTTCTTATCTATTCTTTTCATAAATTTTCTCCTCCGATGTTAAAGATTTGCATAATAGATAACATCGTACAACCAAGAACCTAGCGACCACAAAAGAAATATGGACATCACAATTGCAGCACCTGCCAAAAATCCTAATATATACGAACGATGAGATATTATCTTATTTTGTAATTGTTGTTCGTCTATCTGTTCCATCTGCGCAATTTGTTGTTTTTGCAATTCCCATTGTTCACAAATTTGTCTGCATCCTTCACAACTTGCAATGTGTTCTTTCATTGCAGCAGATACGTTTTCTGTTGTAAGCCCCTCTTTGTAAGACTCCATTAAATCACGTACAACTCCGCAAGTAATATTCTTCATATGGGCACCTCCTATCATTCACGTCTTATCCTATATCCCACTGTAATATTCCAAGCATCATCCAAGCGACAAAGAAAATCATTGCAATATAGATGATTCCAAACAAAATCCAAAGTCTGTATATCTTTGCCATAAGACGTCGATACGCCTTCTTCCTTTCCCTTGGAACTTTTGGTTGTTCCGGTTCCCATCCCATAGCAGTTGTTTTCATTAGTTCATAGTTCTTCCGACATTCCTTGCACTCTGATAAATGTCTTTCCATAAAAGCATTGCTTTCCTGACCTGTTTTTCCATCCAAATAAAGTGGGAGCAGATCAAATGCAATATCACAATTGTTATAATGATGATTCATCGTTGCTCAACTCCCTTCCAATCATTTGCTTTCCTCTATAATAAGTTACTCGGGCCCAGTTTTCACTTTTTCCCAATATGTCACCGATTTCTTTAAAACTCAAATCGCCTGTAAGTCGCAACATAAGAACATCTTTTAAGGGTGAGGAAAGAGTATGTATTTTCTTATAAATACGCAATTTCCCTTCATTATCAACGTATTCCTGCTCCAACTGCTTTTCTACTTGCACTTCAACTGCAGTATCTATCGACACTTCTTTGTGTCGTTTCTTCTTATCAATGTGCTGATAAAATACATATTTTGCAATTTGACATAACCATGTTGATATTTTAGCGTCTCCGCGAAATTTATGGATATTTTTAATTGCACGATAAAATGTTTCTTGTGTAAGCTCCTCGGATAAGTCTTTATTCCCACCTGTTAAACCCATCAAATAGCCAAACACAACATGTTCATTTTCCTCATATATTTGTTTCATGTCCAACTGTGCCTCACCTCCTTCTCTATAAATAAGTCCAACAACCCTATTCATTCGTTACAAAAAAAAGATTGCAACTTGTGCAATCTTTTTAAATCCTATTTATGAAAGACGAGTTACGTTAGCAGCTTGTGGTCCTTTGTCTCCTTCAACCACTTCAAATTCAACCGGCTCGCCATCTTTCAATTCTTTGTATCCATCCATATTAAGTGCTGAAAAATGTACGAACACTTCGTTGCCGGCCTCATCAGAAATAAAACCGTAACCCTTTTTTGCATTAAACCATTTCACTGTTCCTTGTTGCATAACTAAAAAAACCTCCTAATACATACTCATTTGTAATTTTACCTAACAAATTGAGACTAGCACATCTGTCATTTTCTGTCAATTATTTTTCATATGAATATCCATCTGCGGGAATGGAATTTCAATGCCATTTTTATCAAATGCATTTTTTATTTCTTCCGTCATTCTCCATTTCACATCCCAATAATCACCGGTCTTAGACCAAACACGAATGCCCATTGTAATACTACTATCTGCAAGCTCAGAGACAAATACATTGATTGGTTCCTCACGAAGCACATTCTTTTCTTCATCTACAACTTGTTGTAAAACTTCTTTCACCTTAGAAAGGTCGGCATTATAAGACACTCCAACCGTAATATCCACTCTTCGTTTATCCATTTTTGTTGTATTTGTAATACTGGAATTGGATAATGTTCCATTTGGAAGCAGAATCATTTTATTATCACCTGTTAATAATTTGGTGTAAAAAATAGTAATTTCTTTTACGGTACCCTCTGCTCCACTGCCATTATCGATAATGTAGTCCCCAACAACAAACGGTTTTATTAAAAGTATCAATACACCGCCTGCAAAATTTGAAAGACTTCCCTGTAATGATAAACCAAGTGTCAAACCAACAGAACCAAGTACAGCAACAACGGAACTTGTTGTAACTCCGAACTGACCTAAGATAATCATAACTAATACAAAATATAGTGCATACTTAAGTAACGAACATAAAAACGTGGCAAGCCCCGTCTCCACATGCGCTTTTTCTAATGATTTTTTCACTAATTTTACAATCCACTTAATTAATCGAAGACCAATAATAAGTACGAGTAAAATAAATACAATTTGCATTAGAAAATTCAAAATATTTGGTAAGTATTTTTCTATGAATTCCATTTTTGCCTATCTCCTTTATTAAATCTCATGTATAAACAATCCACTGCGAAGTTTTGGCTCAAACCATGTGGATTTTGGTGGCATTAACAAATCAGCATCCGCAACCGCAAATAATTCTTGAATCGATGTCGGATACATTGCAAATGCAACTTTACAATCTTTTTCACAACGACGTTCCAACTCTTTCATTCCTCGAATTCCTCCAACGAAATCAATACGTTTATTCGTCTTCGGGTCATCGATTCCAAGTACCGGTCCGAGTAATACATTTTGCAATACCGATACATCCAATCCTTCCACCGGGTCATCCGGAATATCTTTTTCCTGCATACGACAACGATACCATCTATCTTCCAAAAACATAGTAAATTCACCCTTTTGTGTTGGTCGTACACGAGTTTCGTCAATTGATTCCTGACCATCAATTACATCTAACAGTCTTGATTCTACTCCACCTATTCCCATAATTTCTTCAACAACAAACAACGATTTCATTTTTTGTAAAAAATCATCCTTTGTCATACCATTTAAGTCTTTCACTACGCGATTATAATCCATGATCATTAATTCTTCATCCGGGAATAATACAGAAAGAAAATAATTAAATTCTTCTGTTCCATCATAGTTAGGATTCTCTTCGCGACGTTTCAATCCCACCTTTACTGCTGATGCAGCACGGTGATGTCCATCGGCAATATAGATTTCTTCAATTGCAGCAAAGGCCTGCTCGATTGTTGCAATTTTTTCAACTTCATCAATTACAAATACGCGATGACGAATACCATCTTCTGAAACAAAATCATAAACAGGTTCTGTGTTTTTTACATCTGCTAACACTTGTTGAATTACTGCACAGGAACGATATGCAAGGAAAATCGGTCCTGTCTGCGCGCTACAGGTATCTACATGTGTGATACGATCAATTTCCTTATCGGCTCTCGTTTTCTCATGTTTCTTAATAACATTGTTCTGATAATCATCGATAGACGCACATGCAACAATTCCAGTCTGCGTTCTTCCATCCATGGTAAGTTCATAAATATAATAACATTTACGCTCATCACGAATAAATGCTCCTGTTTTTATCCAATCCTGCAACATTTCTGCTGCTTTTTTGTATACTTCCGGTGCATAGGTATCCACATCATCGGAAAACTGTGTCTCCGCACGGTCAATCGCTAAGAAGGACTGCGGATTCTTTGTTACCACTTCTTTTGCTTCTTCCCTGTTATATACATCATACGGAAGTGCAGCAATTTTATCTGCTTTATCTGCGGCCGGACGCACACAGACAAATGGTTTTATCTTTGCCATATATTCTCTCCATTCTGTTCTTTTTGTATATGGAACATGTCACAAATAGCGTCATATCAAAACGGATATGACGCCATTTATTTCACTCATAATTATTTAATTACTCTGACACGTAATACGCCTTCAATTGCGCCCAATTTGCTTACCACTTCTTCCGTAACAGGAGAATCAACATCAAGCAATGCGTAAGCATAATCACCTTTACCTTTGTTTGTCATATCGGATACGTTAATATCAGCTTCACCTAAAACGGTGGTATACTGACCAATCATACCTTTGCTGTTCATATGTAAAATTCCGATACGTCCTGCACTCTTACATGCACCCATGTTACAATCCGGGAAATTAACAGAATGAACAATATTACCATTTTCTAAGTAATCACGTATTTCGCGTACTGCCATAATTGCACAATTATCCTCAGACTCAGCAGTAGAAGCACCCAAGTGAGGAGTAACAATACAACCTTTTGCACCTACTGTTGTATTGTTCGGGAAATCAGATACGTATTTCTTTACTTTTCCGGCAGCTAATGCATCTACCATTGCTTCTTCATCTACAAGAAGATCTCTTGCAAAGTTAAGAACAATTGTAGTAGGTTTCATCAATGCAATTGCTT
The DNA here is from genome assembly GCA_045531055.1 of Lachnospiraceae bacterium. Lineage (GTDB taxonomy): Bacteria > Bacillota > Clostridia > Lachnospirales > Lachnospiraceae > Roseburia. Next base: position 15,058 of record JAZSDG010000003.1, read on the forward strand.
CTGCATTAATCATTTTCTTGGTAGAATCCAAAAGCGGAACATGGATAGAAATAAAATCACATTCACGATAGATATCTTCTACATTACTAATGTGTTTTACGCTTCTGGACAAATTCCATGCTGCATTAACAGAAATATAAGGATCGTATCCATATACTTCCATTCCAAGATGAGTTGCTGCGTTTGCAACCAATACACCGATTGCACCAAGACCGATAACACCTAATTTTTTGCCTGAAACTTCGGTTCCGGCAAAGTTCTTTTTCTGTTTCTCAGCTGTCTTTGCAATGTTCTCATCATTCTGATTCTCTAAACACCAGTCAATACCGCCTACGATATCACGAGATGCATAGAGCATAGCCGCAAGAACTAATTCTTTTACACCATTTGCATTTGCTCCAGGTGTATTGAACACAACGATACCTTTTTCGGCACATTTCTCTAACGGAATATTATTTACACCGGCTCCTGCACGAGCTACAGCAAGAAGAGACTCCGGTAATTCCAAATCATGCATTGCCGCGCTACGAACTAATGCCGCATCTGCACCTTCTAAAGTATCTACTTTGGTGTAATCGTCAGAAAAAAGTTCTAATCCTACACCTGCGATTGGGTTTAAACAATTATACTTAAACATTTGATTATCCTCTCTTATGCATTTTCTGCTTCAAATTTCTTCATGAATTCAACTAACTTTTCTACACCCTCTTTTGGCATTGCATTGTAGATAGAAGCTCTCATTCCACCAACAGAACGATGTCCTTTTAAGTTAACAAAACCAGCTTCACTTGCTTCTTTTACGAATTTTGCATCTAAGTCAGCATCGCCGGTTACAAATGGTACATTCATAAGAGAACGGTCTTCTTTGCGAACAGTACCTTTGAACATCTTGCTCTCGTCTAAGAAATCATAAAGAATCTGTGCTTTCTCGATATTATGCTGTTTCATTGCTTCGAGTCCGCCCATTTTCTTAATCCATTTAAATACTTTTCCACAGATATAAATACCATAACATGGTGGTGTATTATATAGAGAATCGTTATCTGCCTGAGTTTTGTATTTTAACATGGTTGGAGTTCCAGGAAGTACATCATCGGTAATCAAATCTTCACGAATGATTGCGATAACTACACCTGCCGGTCCGATATTCTTCTGAACACCACCATAGATTAAGCCATATTTGCTTACATCTACCGGTTCTGATAAGAAACAGGAGGAAACATCGGAAACTAAAAGTTTTCCTTTGGTGTTTGGTAAAGTCTGGAATTTCGTTCCGTAAATGGTGTTATTCTCACAGATATATACATAGTCCAAATCATCTGCAATGTCCAAATCAGAACAATCCGGAATATAAGAAAATGTCTCATCTGCGGATGATGCAAGTTCTACAGCTTCTCCATAAAGCTTTGCTTCCTGATAAGCTTTCTTTGCCCATTGTCCGGTAACAATATATCCGGCTTTACGATTCTTCATAAGGTTCATTGGTACTGCAGCAAACTGTTGAGATGCTCCACCTTGTAAGAAAAGAACCTTGTAATTATCCGGAATATTCATCAAATCTCTCAAATCCTGCTCTGCTTCTTTGATGATGTTATCATAAACTTTAGAACGGTGGCTCATCTCCATAACGGACATTCCACATCCCTTGTAATCCATCATTTCATCAGCGGCTTCACGTAATACCTCTTCCGGTAAAACTGCAGGACCTGCAGAAAAATTATAAACTCTACTCATTTTAAAACTTCCTCCTTTTTATTCAAACGTTTTAAAGATACCTAATTGTGAAAAATTTGTCAAGGTATTCCCGTTATTTTTTCGCACGAAAATCATTTTCATCGAATGCTTCATTGATTGGAGCACCCGGAGCAACCATTGGCCAAACTTTATCATCGCAGTCAATAATACAATCTAATACAAATGGTGTCTTACACTCCAATGCTTCTGCAAATGCAGCCTCAAATTCCTCGCGTGTGGTAACACGTTTTGCCGTTGCTCCCATTGCTTCTGCAAGTTTTACAAAATCAACACCATCATCTAAAACAGTTGCCGAATAGTGACGCTCATAGAATAAGGTCTGCCATTGGCGAACCATTCCAAGAACATGATTATTAATAACCACCTGAATTAATGGAAGCTTCTGTCTGGAAGCGGTTGCAATTTCATTCATATTCATTCGGAAACATCCGTCACCTGCAATATTAATTACCTGCTTATCCGGATTTGCACATTGTGCACCAATTGCTGCACCAAGACCGTATCCCATGGTTCCAAGTCCGCCGGAAGTCAAAAGTTTACGTGGCGCATCATATTTATAAAATTGAGCCGCCCACATCTGATGTTGACCTACTTCCGTAACAATTGTTGCTTCACCATTTACCATTTCATAAATTTTCTCAATAATATATGGTCCACTTAAGCCCCTATTAGGATAAGTCATTGGGAATTCTTTTTTATATTCATCAATATGCGCGAGCCACTTTTCATGATTCTGCTGCTCTAATTCCTCGTTGATTCGTTTTAAAATCTCATTAACATCGCCAATGACACTTTCTGTGGTCTGAATATTTTTGTTAATTTCCGCCGGATCAATATCAAATTGCAGAATCTTTGCTTTCGATGCAAACTTCTTCGCATTTCCAAGAACACGATCTGAAAAACGAACACCAATTGCAATCAGAAGATCACACTGGCTTACTCCTAAGTTGGAGGTTTTCGTTCCATGCATACCAAGCATACCTGTGTATTTATCGGAAGTTCCGTCATATGCACCTTTTCCCATCAAAGTATCACACACAGGTGCATCTACTAAATCTACGAACTTTTTCAATTCTTCGCTTGCGCCGGAAATAACAGCACCACCACCAACAAATATGTAAGGCTTTTTCGCCTGCTCTATCAAGCGAACAGCAGAAGCAATATCTTCTTTGCGAATCGTCTCTGAAACAGGCTTTGGAATTACCGGAACAACCCTCTCATAATCCACAAGATTTGCGGTAACATCCTTCGGAATGTCTACAAGTACCGGGCCCGGTCTTCCTTTTCTTGCGATTGTAAACGCACGACGAATGGTATCGGCAAGTTTATTTACATCTTTTACAATGAAATTATGTTTTGTAATCGGTGTTGTAATTCCTGCTATATCGATTTCTTGGAAACTATCTTTTCCAAGAAGCGGAACTGTTACATTACATGTAATTGCAACCATCGGAACAGAATCCATGTATGCAGTCGCAATTCCGGTAACCAAATTTGTTGCACCCGGTCCTGAAGTTGCAAAACACACACCGACTTTTCCTGTACTTCTCGCATATCCGTCAGCTGCATGAGATGCGCCCTGTTCATGCGAAGTCAATACATGTTTAATTTCATCTTTATGCTTATAAAGTTCATCATATACATTTAAAATCGCTCCGCCCGGATAACCAAATACAGTATCCACACCTTGCTCTTTTAAACATTCAATAATTACTTGTGATCCTGTTAACTGCATGTTCTAATCCCCTACTTAGTCGTTCTTTAATTCCAAGACAGCACCTCTGTTGCCTGAAGTTACCATAGATGCATATCTCTTTAAGTATCCGGTTGTAACCTTTGGCTCTCTTGGCTGCCATTTTGCACGACGAGCTTCCATCTCTTCATCGGAAATCTCTACGTTCAATGTCATTTCCGGAATATTAATCTTAATGATATCGCCTTCTTCTACAAATGCAATTGGTCCACCAACTGCTGCCTCCGGTGAAACGTGTCCAATAGATGCCCCTCTGGATGCTCCTGAGAAACGACCATCTGTAATCAATGCAACCGAACTTCCAAGTCCCATACCAGCAATTGCGGAAGTCGGATTTAACATTTCACGCATACCAGGTCCGCCTTTTGGTCCTTCATAACGAATAACCACTACATCTCCGGCTACAATCTTTCCACCTTTGATTGCTTCAATTGCATCTTCTTCGCAATCAAATACTCTTGCAGGACCTTCATGCACCATCATTTCATCTACTACTGCAGAACGTTTTACAACACTTCCGTCCGGAGCTAAATTACCTTTTAATACAGCAAGACCACCTGTCTTACTATATGGATTATCGATTGGACGAATAACTTGTGGATTTAAGTTCACTGCATTTGCAATGTTCTCTCCAACAGTTTTTCCGGTAACAGTCATACAATCTGTATTTAATAATCCCAAATCAGCAAGCTGTTTCATAACAGCGTATACACCACCTGCTTCGTTTAAGTCTTCCATGTAAGTAGGACCTGCCGGTGCTAAGTGACAGAAGTTTGGTGTCTTTTCACTGATTGGATTTGCAAATGCAATATCAAAATCAAATCCGATTTCATGTGCGATTGCCGGAAGATGAAGCATAGAGTTCGTAGAACATCCAAGTGCCATATCTACTGTCAATGCGTTAATCATAGATTCTTTTGTAATAATATCTCTTGGACGGATATTCTTATTGTACATATCCATAACAGCCATACCTGCATGTTTTGCGAGACGAATACGATCGGAATATACAGCCGGAATCGTTCCGTTTCCGCCAAGTGCCATACCAAGCGCCTCTGTTAAACAGTTCATAGAGTTTGCCGTATACATTCCTGAGCAAGATCCACATGTAGGACATGCTTTCTGTTCATATTCTCTTACCTGCTCTTCTGTCATTGTTCCTGCAGCATAAGAACCAACTGCCTCAAACATAGAAGAAAGACTTGTTTTACATCCGTTTACTTTACCTGCAAGCATTGGTCCGCCGGATACAAATACGGTAGGAACATTAATACGTGCTGCAGCCATCAAAAGTCCCGGAACATTCTTGTCACAGTTTGGAACCATAACTAGTGCATCAAACTGATGCGCAAGTGCCATACACTCGGTAGAATCAGCAATCAAATCTCTGGTAACAAGAGAATATTTCATTCCGACATGGCCCATTGCAATTCCATCACATACTGCAATTGCAGGGAATACAACCGGCACACCGCCAGCTTCAGCTACTCCAAGTTTTACAGCATCTACAATTTTATCAAGGTTCATATGTCCAGGTACGATTTCGTTATAGGAACTAACGATTCCGACCATTGGTTTTTTCATTTCTTCTGCGGTAAATCCTAACGCATTAAACAAACTTCTGTGTGGTGCCTGCTGCATACCAGCTTTTACATTATCACTTTTCATATCTTATCCCTCTCTATCTTATAAATTTATCTATACACGTTCTGCAATCAGGTCTCCCATTTCTTTGGTTCCAACCTGAGTAATGCCTTCAGTTGATTCTCCTGCCTGAGGCATGATATCAATCGTACGATAACCTTCTTTTAATACTTGTTTTACTGCCGCCTCTACTGCATCTGCTTCTTTATCTAAATCAAATGAATAACGAAGCATCATAGCTGCACTTAAAATTGTTGCAATCGGATTCGCAATTCCTTTGCCGGCAATATCCGGTGCAGAGCCGCCACTTGGTTCATATAAACCAAATTTTGTGTCATTTAAACTTGCAGAGGCAAGCATTCCTATAGAACCTGTTACCATACTTGCTTCATCTGATAAAATATCTCCAAACATATTCTCTGTTAAGATTACATCAAACTGCTTTGGATTTTTGACAAGTTGCATAGCACAATTATCTACCAACATGTGTTCATAAGCTACTTCCGGATAATCCTTTGCAACTTCTTCTACAACTTTTCTCCAAAGACGCGAAGAGTCAAGTACATTTGCCTTGTCAACTGATGTTACTTTTTTTCTTCTCTTCATTGCGATATCAAAACCGCGAATAGCAATACGGCGAATCTCATTCTCGTTATAAGTAAGTGAATCCACAGCTGTCATTACCCCGTCGATTTCTTCCGTCTTACGTTCGCCAAAATAAAGTCCTCCGGTCAATTCACGCATAATCATCATATCAAATCCATCTCCAATGATATCATCTCTGAGTGGACATGCTGCTTTTAACTCTTCATATAAATATGCAGGTCTTAAATTCGCAAATAAGTTCAAAGATTTACGCAACTTCAAAAGACCAGCTTCCGGTCGAAGCTGTGGTGGCAACTTATACCAAGGCGATGTGGATGTATTCCCACCAATGGATCCCATCAATACTGCATCACTTGCTTTCGCTTGTGCAATCGCTTCATCTGTAAGCGGAACTCCGGTTGCATCAATAGAACATCCTCCCATCAAAATATCTGTGTATGCAAAGCCGTGACCGTACTTTGCGCTAATTGCATTAAGCACTTTCTGTGCTTCTGCAACGACTTCCGGTCCAATTCCATCGCCGGAAATGACACCAATCTGACAATTCATATATGTACCTCTTTTCTTAAAAGTCTATTAAATACTATCATATAGCAAAAAGTATTGATTTTCAACAAAAACAATATTGTAGTTTTTCATATGTGACATAACCGGAAATTATACTTATCCATCATACTATTCCAACAAAGTATAGGATTATAAATTACCTCTACAGTAAAAATGCTGTCACACTTATGTGTGACAGCCCCTCAATTCTTAATTATGCCTCTGCTTCTTCCGGTTTCTCAACGATTGAGATTGCAGCTTTCTGCATTGGAATGCGACAGTTCTTATTGTTACCAAACTCTACAATAACCGTATCGTCAGAAACATCGATTACAGTTCCATAAAAACCACTTGTGGTAAGAACGGTATCTCCGGCTGCAAGTTCGCTTAACATCAATTCTTTCTTCTGTTGTTCCTTCTTCTGTGGGCGAATCATGATAAAATACATAATCGCAAATATTAAAATGAGCGGAAGAAGTGATACTAAAAGATTACCTCCACCTTGTGGTGCATCTGCTAAAATTGAATACATCAATTTGTCCTCCTAAATTAAAATACTATTGCTATTTTACACAACTTACGAAATAAGGGCAAGTCCTTTTTCCTAATATTATATTTCTTTTTCTCGAGCTATCTGTCCCATAGCATAAAGTTTCTCTTCTTTATATGAATGGAAGTGACCTTCGTCTAATGCATTACGAATTTCTTCCATCATGGTATTGTAGAAATACAGATTATGAAGCACACAAAATCGCATACCAAGCATTTCTTTTGCTTTTAATAAGTGACGTATATATGCACGACTATATGAACGGCACGCCGGACATTGACACCCCTCCTCTATCGGGCGCATATCTTTTTCATATTTTTGATTAAATAAATTAATTTTACCCTGATTCGTATATACGTGTCCATGACGACCATTGCGGCTTGGATATACGCAGTCGAAAAAATCCACTCCACGTTCCACTGCCTCTAAAATATTTGCCGGTGTTCCAACGCCCATCAAGTATGTCGGTTTATTCACCGGAAGATGCGGAACAGTCTGTTCTAAAATATGGTACATTTCTTCATGCGATTCTCCAACAGCCAGTCCGCCAACAGCGTAACCATCTAAATCCATCTCAGCAATTCGTTTTGCATGATCAATACGAATATCATCAAAAATTGCACCTTGGTTAATCCCAAATAAAAGCTGATCTTTATTAATGGTATCTTCCAGTCCATTCAAGCGCGCCATCTCTACTTTGCAACGCTCTAACCAACGCGTGGTTCTGGCAACGGAATCTTCTACATATTTTCGGTCTGCTATACTAGAAGGACACTCATCAAATGCCATTGCAATTGTAGAACCTAAATTAGACTGTATCTGCATGCTCTCTTCCGGTCCCATAAAAATCTTAGCGCCATCCACATGCGAATGAAAATATACTCCTTCTTCTTTGATTTTACGAAGGCCTGCAAGCGAAAACACCTGAAACCCACCTGAATCCGTAAGAATCGGCCTGTCCCATACCATGAACTTATGCAAGCCTCCAACTTCTTTCACCAGTTTATCGCCCGGTCTTACATGTAGATGATAAGTATTGGAAAGTTGTACCTGACAACGAATATCTTTTAAATCTTCGGTTGAAACAGCACCTTTAATTGCTGCAACTGTTCCAACATTCATAAATACCGGTGTCTGAATATCTCCATGAACAGTGTGAAATACCGCACGTTTTGCGTTTCCTTCCTGCTTCAGTAATTCATAATTTGTCATTTACCTACTCTCTTTCTGTATCTTTCCTTATTTTGCTCAAAGCCCCTAAAAAATATATCACAAGTTTCTTGACTATTCAACTTGTGTTTCCTTATAATGGGCATATGCTTATGAAGGAGGAAAATCAGATGGCTGGTTCATCGTTTGGAAATATATTTAAGATTACTACCTGGGGCGAATCCCATGGGAAAGGAATCGGTGTTGTTGTAGATGGATGTCCTGCAGGACTTCCTCTTTGCGAAGCGGATATTCAGGATTACTTAAATCGCCGTAAGCCGGGACAGTCAAAATTTACTACCCAACGTCAGGAAGATGATGCGGTTGAAATTTTATCCGGTGTATTCGAAGGAAAAACAACCGGTACCCCTATATCTATGGCAGTCTGGAACAAAGACCAGCGTTCTCGTGACTATAACGAAATCGCTTCTTACTATCGCCCTGGACATGCAGATTATCCTTTTGACATGAAATATGGGTTTCGTGATTATCGTGGGGGCGGACGCTCTTCCGGTCGTGAAACAATCGGACGTGTTGCCGGTGGCGCAATTGCCACGAAACTTTTAAACGCCATTGGTATTCACCTTTTAACTTATACCAAATCTATCGGTTCCATCAGCATTGATCCAACGCGTTTTAATGCAAATGCAATTACGCAGAATTCATTATACATGCCGGATTCTGTTGCCGCCAAAGAAGCTACTGAATTCTTAGAAAAATGTCTTTCCGATTGCAATTCAGCCGGTGGTACGGTAGAATGCGTGGTAAACGGACTTCCTGTTGGACTCGGCGATCCTGTTTTTGAGAAACTTGATGCAAATCTTGCCAAAGCCATCTTTTCTATCGGCGCAGTAAAAGGATTTGAAATCGGAGATGGTTTTACAGCCGCTAATGCTACCGGAATTGAAAACAATGATGCATTTACAATTGATGGCAATGGTATGGCCATGAAAAAAACAAACCACTCAGGTGGTACTTTAGGCGGTATGAGCGATGGCGGACCACTTGTTTTTCGCGCAGCCTTCAAGCCAACACCTTCCATTGCCGCTACACAACAGACTATCAATAAAGACGGCGAAGAAATTACAATTAATATCAAAGGCCGCCACGATCCGATTATCGTACCACGCGCAGTGGTTGTAGTCGAATCAATGGCAGCACTTACCATTGTTGATTTGCTTTTTGCCAATATGACCGCTAAACTTGATAAAATTGTAGATTTTTATAAATAGAATTATGTAATAAATAAAGCCAAAGACTCCTTGCTTGTCTTTGGCTTTACTATGGTTTTTATTTATTATTTACTCTAAGTCGATGACTCGGTCTTCTTCTTGACGTCTTAAAATATCATACTCATCCAATTCCATTCCAAGGTCAAGATAAAAAACCTGTTGCGGATGTGGGCAGGACTCCATTTCCTGACCATGTTCGTCAATCATGCGTTTTACGATCACTTCGATGTTATCTCCGTTTGGCTTCATCACTTCGATGGTTTCACCTACTGAGAATTTGTTGCGTTGTTCAATGCGATATAACCCCTGCTTGTTTTTCGTTCCTACGATTCCAATGTAGGTATAACCTTTTTCATAGGTGTTATTGTCATAAATCTGTGTTTCCTCGGATGGTTTTCCATAGAAGAAACCGGTGGTAAACTGACGATACGTACAATTGGATATCTGATCCAAGTACCATGGCATGTTATCCTGATACTTCTGCGGAGATTCCAGATAATCGTCGATGGCTTTTCGATATGTACGGGCTACTGTAGCTACATACAATGCAGTTTTCATTCGGCCTTCAATTTTATAACTATCGATTCCGGCATCAATCAAGTCCGGAATATGTTCAATCATACATAAGTCTTTTGAATTAAATATATAGGTTCCACGCTCATTCTCATATACCGGCAAATATTCGCCCGGACGTTTTTCTTCCACCACTGCGTATTTCCATCGGCATGGATGTGTACAAGCACCTTTGTTTGCATCTCTTCCCGTAAAATAATTAGAAAGAAGACACCTTCCAGAATAAGAAATACACATTGCTCCATGGATGAAGGTTTCAATATCCATGTCGTTTGGTATTTGATTACGAATTTCTTTAATTTCTTTTAAAGAAAGTTCTCGAGCCGTTACAACACGTTTTGCCCCCATCTCATACCAGAACTGAAAAGTTCCATAGTTTGTGTTATTCGCCTGTGTGCTGATATGGCGTTCGATGGCTGGACAGATTTCTTTTGCCAACATAAAAATTGCCGGGTCTGCGATAATCAAACCATCCGGACGGTCCGGTTTCATGGTATTTAATTCTTGAAAATAGGTGCGTACGCCATCTAAGTCATAGTTATGCGCCAATATGTTGGCGGTAACATATACTTTTACATTATGTGCATGCGCAAATGCAATTCCTTCCGCCATTTCGTCCAACGTAAAGTTCTTGGCTTTTGCGCGAAGTCCAAAAGCCTCTCCACCAATATAGACTGCATCAGCTCCAAAAATAACTGCTATTTTTAACACTTCCAGACTGCTGGCAGGAACCAGCAACTCAATTTTTCTCATATCGTTTTCCTATCCTTCCAAACGTTCATATTTTGTGCTAACTGTAATTCCATCTCCGATTGGTAACACAGCCGTCACCAAATCTTTGCGATGAGTCAACTCATACAAATATTCCCGCATGCGCTTATAAATTGTACGATTTCTTCGCTCTACGATGTAATGGGATTCTATAATATCACCATCTTGCAAAACATTATCCGAGATAAGTACTCCTCCGTTTTTCAAAAGACGCATAACTTCCGGCATAAAATGAATATACTGCCCTTTTGCTGCATCCATAAAAATCATATCAAATGGCTCCTCTATGGTAGGAAGCACTTCTGCAGCGTCGCCTTCCAATAGTGTGATTTGACCTTCTTTTCTTGCCCGGATAAAGTTTTCTTTTGCAATTGGAATTCTTTTTTCGTAATTCTCAATAGTTACTATCTGACATCCCATCGGCGCATATTCTGCCATTAGAATTGCCGAAAAACCGACTGCAGTCCCTACTTCCAAAATCCGCATCGGTTGATTCATCGCCAAGAGAAGTTTTAAAAAGCTCTGCATTTCCTTCCGAATAATCGGAACATAAGAATCCAGAGCTTCTTTCTCAATGGCGTCCAAAATTTCTGTGTTACCTGTATCCAAGGAATTGATATAAGTAACCAAACGCTCATCTACTATCATATATTATTCACCTGTCTCCATGGATGGATTTTCTCTCACCGACGACATCACCACCATCATCTCTTTTGGCGTCATTGATGTGTTTAGGGTATAAGTTCCGGTTCTGATTTTTCCGGAATAAGCTGATAATTTCAACTGAATATAGAAAAGGTTTGCATCACGCACAAGCCCCTTTTTTTCTAATTCCACACCGACATCTTTCCCTGTCATTCCTTCGTTAATCTGTATCACGACATCTTGTCCCGGTTTTTCATCTATTGCAGATTCCGTGAAAACACGATATCCAAAATCATATCCTATCATGCTGATACGTGTTGTTGTATAAATAATCAATAATACAATCATCACACAAAATGCAACTTTAATAAATGAATGGATCCGCTTTCTGAATTCCATAAATATGAATCTCCTATACTTCCATAATAATTGGCATAATCATTGGGCGTCTCTTTGTTTCTCTCCACACAAACTCACTTAAAGATTCTTTTACTTCATTTTTGATTTTTCCCCAATCAGTGATATTGTGTGACATACAGTATTCCATTGTTTCATCCAAAACGGTCTTTGCCTCATCCATTAGACTTTCGGAGTTACGTACATATACGAATCCTCTCGAAACAATATCCGGTCCTGCAAGAAGCTGTCCTGAACCACTCTCTAATGTCATAACAACAATAATAATACCGTCTTCTGCAAGGCGTTGGCGATCACGCAACACAATATTTCCGACATCTCCAACACCAAGTCCATCTACTAAAATATTGCCAACTTGTACCTGTCCGGTAATTTGGGCACTATTCTCATCCATTTCTAAAACATCTCCGGAAGATAAGATAAAAATATCTTCTTTGTCATATCCAAGTTCTTCCGTAATTTTTGCAAGCGCAATCAGATGCTTGTACTCTCCATGTACCGGAACAACATACTTCGGGTTGACCAGAGAATAGATTAACTTAATATCTTCCTGGCAAGCATGTCCAGATACGTGTACATCTTCAAAAATAACATCTGCACCTTTTCGCATCAGCTCGTTTATGATACCGGTAACTGATTTCTCATTTCCCGGGATCGGATGTGAACTAAATACAATTGTATCGTTTGGTTTGATAGAAATCTTCTTATGAATACCATTTGCCATACGAGATAGCGCAGCCATAGATTCGCCCTGACTTCCGGTTGTAATAATAACCGTCTGCTCATCCGGATAATTACGAAGTTGCTCTACATCAATCAAGATATTCTCCGGCAGTGACAAGTAACCTAACTCAGACGCAATGGAAATGATATTCACCATGCTTCTTCCTTCAATCGCTACTTTACGACCAAATTTATGTGCTGAATTAATAATTTGCTGTACACGATCAACGTTGGATGCAAATGTTGCAATAATAATTCGGGTTTTCTTATGGTCCTCAAAGATATTATCCAATGCTTTTCCAACGGATTTTTCAGACTTGGTAGAACCCGGTCTTTCTGCATTGGTACTATCGCATAGAAGGGCCAATACCCCTTTCTTCCCAATTTCACCAAAACGTTGCAAATCAATTGCATCTCCAAATACCGGTGTATAATCAATTTTAAAATCGCCTGTATGCACAACAATTCCGGCCGGTGAATAAATTGCAAGTGCAGCAGCATCCTGAATACTATGATTCGTCTTTATAAATTCAACTCGAAAACATCCAAGATTAATATGCTGTCCGTATTTTACAACTTTCCTCTTGGTTCTTTTCACCATTTCATGTTCTTTTAATTTGTGCTCAATAATTGCATCCGTAAGTTTCGTTGCATAAATAGGAACATTAATATCACGAAGTACGTATGGAATTGCTCCGATATGGTCTTCATGCCCATGTGTTATAAAAAATCCCTTCACCTTATCGATATTATCTTTCAAGTAAGTGACATCCGGAATCACCAAATCAATTCCTAGCATATCATCTTCCGGGAAAGATAACCCACAATCCACGACAATAATACTATCCTCATACTCAAATGCCGTGATATTCATACCGATTTGTTCTAATCCACCAAGTGGAATTATCTTTAGTTTCGGACTATTATTCTGTTTTTTTTCTTTCTTCAAAATATTACCTCCAATAAAATTTCCGCTCTACTCAAATTCCAATTTTGTGTTTTCATCCGTAAGCTCAGAAAATACTTTCGCAATAGATTCAAATTCCACATCGTCTTCTACCATCGCATAAAGTATGTCCTCATCTTCCGTATGAATTTCTTTTAAAATATATGCTTCACTATCTCCTTCTTCTAACCCTTCCGAAACAAGAAGATATTTCACGCCGTTTAATTGTGTTTCTTCTTCTACTGCAAATTCAAATTCTTCATTGGTTTGTGGGTCTGTAAATATAATCTTTTCCATAGATAACTCCTTCTTATACATCAAAAAGGAATCCCCTTTGAGATTCCATGTCATAAGCGCACAAAATCAAACACCTGTATTATGTAAGTAATCCAGATATCCCTGTAAAATAAATATTGCCGCAATCTCATCTACGTATTCTTTACGGTTCTCTCTTCGTATCCCTGTTTCTATCATGGCACGGTCTGCTGCTACCGTAGTCAAACGCTCGTCCCAAAGAATCACTTCACATTCCGTTCGTTTCTCTAACATTTCTTTAAACTCTTTGGTTTTCTCGCAACGTTCCCCTTCCGTACCGTTCATATTCTTCGGATAGCCCAGTACTATCTTCTCCACACTGTACTGTTCTACCAACTCTTCGATTCTTGCAAGTGTCTGCCGTAGCTTGGTCGGTGACTTCCTTCGAATAATTTCTACGCCTTGTGACGTAAGCATTAATTCATCACTAACTGCAACGCCAACCGTCTTGGAACCGAAATCCAATCCTAAAATTCGCATTCTTCACCTATACCGGAATTATTCCCAAGAATTACACTTAATATAACTTCTAAGAACTTCCTCAACCAATTCGTCACGTTCTACTTTCATAATCATACTTCTGGCATTATTATGACTGGTAATATAAGTCGGATCCCCGGACATAATATATCCCACCATTTGATTCACCGGATTGTACCCTTTCTCACTCAACGCATGGTAAACCGTGCGAAGAACGTCTTTCACCTGAAGCTCCGGCTCCTTTTCTACTGTAAAAAATTGTGTATTATTGATATTTTGCATATTCTCACGCCCTTGCTCTTGTTGTCTTTATTTTAAACTACTCGGACAAAAAATACAACCTTTATTGCAATCGATAGACAGCATTTGTAATCATTTCTGTAATTTCTCCGGTTACCATGCAATTAGCAATATCTTGTTCCGACTTCATTGCAACCTTGATGTATTCCCTTGTATATCCCACATACAACTCGTTTCCATCTATTTGATTAATTTCTTCAAACAAAACTTCCTGCGTAGTTCCAACATACATTTCCCGAAATTCTTTCGACATTTTTTCTTCGAGTGTAAGCAACTCGGCACTTCGTTTTGTCTTCACCGTCTCCGGTATCTGATTATCCATCACTGCTGCCCGCGTGCCCTGTCGCTTCGAATATTTAAAAATATGCATCTCATAAAAGTGGATTTTCTCTAAAAATGCTTTTGTCATAGCAAATTCTTCTTCTGTTTCACCCGGAAATCCCACAATAACATCTGTTGTAATTGCCGGATTAGAAAAATATTTTCGTAACAAGCGACACCCTTCTTCGTATTCGGCAGTTGTGTACTTGCGGTTCATTCGTTTTAACGTTTCATCGCATCCGCTTTGCAAAGACAGATGAAAATGTGGACAAACTTTCGAAAGATTAGAAAGTTCTTTTGCAAATTCTTCCGTGACAATCTTTGGTTCAAGAGAACCAAGTCGGATACGTTTGATTCCTTCTATTTTATGCACTTCCTGAATAAGGTGCAACAATGATTCATCACAATCAACACCGTAAGAACTCAAATGAATTCCTGTTAAAACAACTTCCTGATAACCTTTTTTAGCCAAATAATCTGCTTCCATCAACACATTTTCAAGTTTACGACTTCTTACACGACCTCGCGCATACGGAATAATGCAATAACTACAAAACTGATTACACCCATCCTGAACTTTAATAAATGCTCTTGTATGCTCTGCCGTCTGTGATAAAAAGAGTTCTTCGAATTCTTGTCCTTTTGCATTGATATCAATGATAGCATCCACAACACCTCTTTGTTCTAAAAATGTTTCGATATGCTCTACCAACTCATGTTTTTTATTGTTTCCGATGACAATATCAACTGCTTCATCTGCTTTAGCTTCCCTTTCTTTGGTCTGCGCATAACAACCAGCTGCGACAACAATTGCTTGTGGATTTTGTTTCTTGGCACGATGCAACATCTGACGAGATTTGCGATCTGCCATATTGGTCACTGAACATGTATTGATTACATAAACATCTGCCGATTCATGAAACGGAACAATTTCATACCCTGCATCTACTAATAATTGCTGCATTGCCTCCGTTTCATACGAATTCACTTTACATCCCAAATTGTGTAACGCCGCTTTTTTCATTTTTCACTCCTATTGCAATTGACTTTTCCCATAAAAACCTTTACTATCATGATAAGCAGTAAATCTTTTTATAAGGAGGTTTTCTTATGAAAACAGTACAGATTTCTTTAAATTCTATTGCCAAAGTCAAATCATTTGTTAATTCTATTTCACAATTCGATTTTGATTTTGATTTAATTTCTGGTCGCTATGTAATTGATGCCAAATCAATCATGGGTATTTTCAGTTTAGATTTATCCAAACCAATTGATTTAGCTATTCATACAGAGACAAACGTTGATGAAATTCTGGAAGTATTGAAACCATACCTCATTGATTAACGGACGTGAACAAAGAAGAATCTCTCTTGAGAGATTCTTTTTTGTTTGAGATAAGAAATCTCTCAATTTCCTATCTCATAAAAGAGAACTCTCCGCTAAGGCTGAGCAACTCGCCATCTATTTTTATTCCGATTCTACTATAATCATTTCAGTGCTATCGATTGCCTCCTGCATAAGCTCGTCTATTTTTTCTGCCAGTTTTGTCTCTGATTTCTTAATGTATTCAACATTCGGTTTCGTAACCGGATGTTTTGCAACGAAAATAGTACAACAGTCTTCGTACGGCAAAATTGATGTCTCATAGGTATCAATTCTCTCTGCAATAGATACGATATCCTGTTTGTCCATGGCAATGAGCGGACGATATACCGGCATAGTACATACTGCATTAGTTGTTGCAAGCGACTGCATTGTCTGACTTGCTACCTGTCCGATACTTTCTCCCGTAATTAACCCAAGACAACCAGTCTCTTTTGCAAAATGTTCCGCTATTTTCATCATGTAACGACGCATAATAATTGTCAGTTCTTCATGCGGGCATTTCTCATAAATATATAACTGAATATCAGTAAAATTCACAATATTTAATTTGATTGGTCCGGTATATGCCGCAACTTTTTTTGCAAGGTCTATAACTTTTTGCTTTGCTCGTTCACTGGTGTAAGGCGGTGCATGAAAATAAGTTGCCTCAATGGTAACTCCTCGTTTCGAAATCATATATCCTGCAACTGGGCTATCAATTCCACCTGATAATAAAAGCATTGCCTTTCCGGCTGTTCCAAGTGGCATTCCCCCAGGTCCCGGTATCTCCACCGAATAGATATTAATCATCGGACGGATTTCTACATGTATCATAACTTGTGGGTTGTGCACATCTACTTTTGTCTCCGGAAATGCTTCTAGTACTTTCTCACCAACTGCTGCGTTGATTTCCATGGAGTTCATCGGATAGTTCTTTCTTGCCCGACGTGCATCCACCTTGAAGGTAAAGTTCTTATTCGGATATGCTTCATTAATATGTTCAATAACGCGCTGTGCAAGCACATCAAATCCTTCGTCCTCGATTAAGATAACCGGACAGATTCCCACAATCCCAAATACTCTTTGCAGTGCCGACACCGTCTCATCATAATCATAATCTCCATCCGTCTCTACATAAATGCGCCCATTTTCTTTACGTACATGGAAAGTTCCATCGATATTTTTGAGCTGATAACTGATGTTACGTACCAATGCATCTTCGAATAAATAACGGTTTTTTCCTTTAATTGCAATTTCTGCATATTTTATTAAAAAAGCAGTATACATATTTTCCCCTCTACTTTCTGGTATACTTTTGTAGCATCGGAATCACTTCCCGCATGACTTCAATGGTATAATCTACTTCTTCTTTTGTCGTATCTTTGCAAAAACTAAAACGAACTGTTGAATCCCACAGCATTTCTTTTAGTCCGATACTCTTTAATGTCTTGCTGACAGCCGGCTTATTGGATGAACAAGCGCTTCCTGCGGAAATATATATCTGTCGGTCTTCTAAGGTGTGAAGAATCACTTCTGCACGCACTCCCTCTATGCTAACACTGACAATATGTGGTGCAGAATTGGAATCTGTCTTACCATTGATGCTCACGCCGGATATCTTTGTGATTTCCTCTATAAAGTGTTCTCTCAATGTATACATATGTGCAACGTTTTGCTCCAAGTTAGTATAAGCTGCCTCTACGGCAACACCTAACGCTGCAATTGCCGGTACATTTTCCGTCCCTGAACGCAATGCTTTTTCCTGACCGCCGCCATATACAATAGATTTAATTTTAGTCTTCTCTTTAACATATAAAAAACCGCTTCCTTTAGGTCCATGAATCTTGTGTCCACTGACAGAGAGCAAATCAATGTTCCATTTTTTCGGATATATCTGCATTTTCCCATAGGACTGAATTGCATCGACATGGAAAATCGTTTGCGGATTCTGCTCCTTGATAATGTGTCCCGCTTCTTCGATTGGCTCTACGGCACCAATCTCATTGTTGATATGCATGATTGATACAAGAACCGTCTTTGGTCGGATTGCATTCTTTAATTCTTCCAACGAAATAATTCCTTCTGAATCCACAGAAAGATAGGTCACCTCGTATCCATTTTCTTCCAAATAACGAAATGGATTGGCAACTGCCGCATGCTCAATTGCAGTGGTAATAATATGGTTGCCCATACGCTTATTCGCAGCAATTGTTCCTAGTATCGCAATATTGTTTGATTCCGTTCCACCGGAAGTAAAAAAAATTTCTTTATCTTGAACTTTTAATGTTTTTGCTATTTTTTTCCGTGCATCATTTATATAATTCTCTGCCACAACACCTTTCATATGCATAGAAGAAGGATTTCCATAGTCCTTCGTCAAAAGTTCCACCATAAGCTCCGCTGCTTGCGGCAGACAACGTGTTGTTGCGGAATTATCCAAATACGTTTCCATAATAACTCCTTTCAAATATCCAATGCATAAATCAACATGGATAAAGTCGCAAGACCGGCTGTTTCTGTTCGTAAAATACGTCTGCCCAGCGAAATACGATACATCTTTTCCGAAAGACTTGTAATTTCTTCATCCGCAAATCCACCCTCCGGTCCAATCATGATACCTATGCTCTGATTATTTTGTATATTACCAATAATTTCGCGCGTCGCCTGCATTCCCCGTTCATTTTCATAAGGAACCAATGTTATGTCTAATTCTTCTGCCATCGCCTTAGCTTCATTCCATGACACCGGCGCTTGGACTGTCGGAATTAACGTACGCTTAGACTGTTTTGCAGCACTTTCTGCTATCGCCTGCCAACGTTTTACTTTGCTTTCCGCTTTCTTGGCATCTAATTTCACCACACAGTTTTTCATAGTTACCGGAATAATTTCATGCACTCCAAGTTCGACTGCCTTTTGAATAATAAGTTCCATTTTATCACTTTTTGGCAATCCCTGAAACAGATAAATGCGATGAGGAAGTTCTGTTCCATACTCATCACATTCGTCAATTCGCGCAATGACTTTCTTTGCTGTAATTTGTTCAATGTGACAAAAATATGCTCGTTCTTCACTATCACTGATACGAACTTTCTCGCCTTGTTTCATACGAAGCACATTTCTTATGTGATTGACATCCGAACCTATAATGATAATTGTTTCATCCTGTACTTGTTCTTTTTCAACAAAGAATTGATACATATGCCTTTCCTACCTCTAATTCTTACGTGCGGTAATATTTACCCATTCACCTTGATGATTTACTTCTACCACTTCAAGTCCTGTTGCTTCAATTGCTTCTCTTACTTCCGTTTCCTTAAAATCAATAATTCCGGAAGTGATGAAATAACCGCCCTTTTTCAAGCAGTCCGGAATCACCGGAGCCATTGGAATAATCACATCCGCAAGGATGTTTGCAACTACAATTTCATATTCTTCATATCCCACTTTCGCTTGTAACTCTACATCATTAATCAGATTACCTACATAAAAAGTTCCAAGGGCAGAATCCAAATGATTAACTTCCATATTTTCTCTGGTAGAAATCATACAATCGGCATCCAAATCCGTTCCTACCACTTCCCTTGCCCCGAGTTTCAATGCAACAATCGAAAGAATTCCACTTCCACATCCAACATCAAGCACTTTTGCCTGGCTACCACGAACATACTTAAGCAATTGGCGAATACAAAGCTGGGTTGTCTCATGTTTTCCGGTACCAAAGGAAATTCCCGGATCAATCTCAATTAAAATCTTGTCTTGATCTTCGTCTTTCAATTCTTCCCAGGTCGGCTTAATTAGAATATCTTCAATTGTAAAAGACGAAAAATACTTTTTCCAGTTATTAATCCAATCCAAATCCTCCGTCTCCGAAGAAGAAATGATACCACTTCCGACATCAACCACCTTACGCAAATCTTCCAAAGCAATTTTCACCTGTTTTAACAACTCTGCTTGATCACTTCCATCATCTTCGATATAAAAGCTAACATTGCTCTTACCTTCATCCGGCGGAAGTTCCGGCAAGAAATCAATAAACATATCCGCCTGGTCTTCTTTGGAAAGCGGAATATTGTCTTCAATCTCAATCCCTTCAATACCAAGTTCCATAAGCATAGAGCTTAAATATTCTTCTGCATCTGTTGTTGTTTCAATGGTATATTTCTTCCACTTCATTGTTGTTCCTCTTTTCTATTCGTTATCCAAACACCTAACCGCTATCTTATCATAGAATTTGAAAACGTGCAATTCACAAGATGTTACAACTCAAATGAGATTTGCGCAAAAAAAGGAATTCGCGTCTTTCGTAAGATGCGAATTCCGAAATTAGTACGATTGTTATACAAAAACCTTGCTTAGATGATTATACTCTCTGTTAATCTCCTGAATTGTATTATGGTCACCGTCCAAATTGTCCGGATGATAGATTTTAATCAAATCTTTGTATCTCTTTTTCAAAGATTGTTTATTTCCTACTCCTGAGAAAAACAACTCCCCTTTTACCACATTGTGGGTAGGAGCATTCTGTTGCGCACTGTTTCGATATTCAAACTCCTTCACGCGACTATAAAATTCTTTCTGTTTCGCAATGTGCTGCTTCTCAGATGCAAGCTTGACAAGTTCTTCCTCTAAAATCTTAAACTTCATATCAAAAAGGCGTCTCTCTTGCTCAAGCCTTCGATCTTCAATCTCGATTCTACGGATAAACTCCTGTCGTTCTCTTTCCAATTGGCGTCTTTCTTGATCTAACGACCGACGTTCTTCTTCCAGTGTCATAGTACAACCTCATAAATTATCTGCGACATACAAGATGTAGTTAACATATTTCCTCATATATGCACATATGCTACAACATTTTGTATCACAAATCTATAGGCATTTTGCACTAAGTTTTGTGATTTTTTCTATAAATCATCTAAGGATTCTTTGATTTTGTCCATAAATCCTTTCTTTTTACCAGCTTTTGGTGTTGCGTCCGCACCATTTTCCTGTGTAAGAGATCCTCCGGTTGCTGCATCAAACTGACGAAGAAGTTCTTTTGCTTCTTTACTAAGTGCTGTTGGGGTATTCACAACCAAGGTAACATAATGATCTCCACGTACTGCCTTATTTCGTAATGAAGGAACGCCTTTTCCTTTCAAACGAATTCTGGTACCGGTCTGTGTTCCCTGTGCAACAGTATAAATAATATCTCCATCCACAGTTTTAATACGAATATCTCCACCTAATGCTGCAATTGCATAAGAAATGGACGCTTTCGAAAATATGTTCATATCTTGACGTTCAAATGCTGTATTACGCGCCACAATAACTTCTACAAGCAAATCGCCCCTTGGTCCACCATTTTTACCCGGTTCTCCATAATCACGTACACGAACACATTGACCATTATCAATACCTGCCGGTATATCAACTTTCTTTTTTATTTTCTTGGAATTATATCCAATCCCGTGACAAGTTGGACATTTTTCTCGCACAATTTTTCCACTGCCATGACAATCCGGACATGTTTGTACATTCTGCATCATACCGAACAAGGACTGCTGCGAATATACAACCTTACCTTTACCACCACACTTTGCACAATTTTCCGGTGAAGTTCCCGGTTTGGCGCCAGTCGTATTACAGGTGCTACAAGCTTCCTGATACATAAACTCGATTTCTTTCTCACAACCAAAAACAGCTTCTTCAAAGGAAATACGAATACTCATTCGAACATTTGCGCCTTTTGACGGACCGCTATTTGAATTTCTTCTACCACCGCCAAAAAAGTCGCCAAATATATCACCGAAAATATCACTCATGTCCATGCCTGAGAAGTCAAATCCACCCGCTCCGCCGCCACCGTTTTCAAACGCTGCATGACCAAACTGATCATATTGTCTACGCTTATCCGGATCACTTAATACCGCGTATGCTTCCTGTGCTTCTTTAAACTTCTCTTCACATTCTTTATCACCCGGATGTGC
The DNA here is from genome assembly GCA_045531055.1 of Lachnospiraceae bacterium. Lineage (GTDB taxonomy): Bacteria > Bacillota > Clostridia > Lachnospirales > Lachnospiraceae > Roseburia. The sequence goes on from JAZSDG010000003.1 coordinate 37,175, forward strand.
ATCCGGATGGTACTTTTTTGCCATTCCACGGAATGCTTTTTTTATTTCTGCTTCGTCCGCTGTCTTAGAAACACCTAAGACATCATAATAATCTCTTTTATCTGCCATTTTACTTTCCCTTTTTTACACTGAATACCCGATAAGAATTTGCTCTTATCGGGTATTAAAATTATACTTCCTTGAAGTCCGCGTCGATTACATCATCGTCTGCTGAGGTTGCGCCTGCGTCTGCAGCACCTCCCATATTGCTCATATCCGGACCTGCACCAGTTGCCTGAGCCTGATCATACATTTTTGCAAATACTTTTTGTGCACTCTGAGTTAATTTCTCCTGAGCAGCCTTTAAGTCTGCAATTACTGAATCACTCATCTGATCCGCTTCCGGATTAGCATCTAAAATTGCTTTTACAGCTGCCATATCCGCTTCTACTTCCGATTTATCTGCAGCGTCAATCTGATCACCAACCTGATCTAATGCCTGTTGTGTCTGGAATACAAATGAATCAGCATCATTTCTGGTATCAATTGCTTCTTTTCTCTTCTTATCCTGTGCTTCAAACTCAGCAGCTTCTTTTACTGCTTTTTCGATTTCATCATCAGACATATTAGAACCTGCAGTAATTGTAATATGCTGCTCTTTTCCGGTTCCTAAGTCTTTTGCGGAAACATTAACAATACCGTTTGCATCAATATCAAATGTAACTTCAATCTGTGGTACTCCACGACGTGCAGGCGGAATTCCATCCAAACGGAATTGTCCGAGCGATTTGTTATCTCTTGCAAACTGTCTTTCACCTTGTACTACATTGATATCAACCGCAGTCTGGTTATCCGCTGCTGTAGAGAATACCTGACTCTTCTTAGTTGGGATTGTTGTATTTCTCTCAATCAATCTGGTTGCAACACCACCCATAGTTTCGATAGAAAGAGAAAGTGGCGTTACATCTAATAATAAGATTTCACCTGCACCTGCATCTCCTGCTAATTTTCCGCCCTGAATAGATGCTCCGATTGCCACACATTCGTCCGGATTTAATGATTTGCTAGGTTCTTTTCCTGTTAATTGTTTTACTTTATCCTGTACAGCCGGAATACGTGTAGAACCACCTACTAACAATACCTGACCAAGATCTGCATTTGTAAGACCAGCATCTTTCATCGCGTTCTGAACCGGGATAGCAGTTCTTTCTACCAAATCATGTGTCAATTCATCAAATTTTGCTCTGGTAAGGTTCATATCAAAGTGTTTTGGACCTTCTGCCGTTGCTGTAATGAACGGAAGATTGATATTTGTTGTTGTTGCAGATGACAATTCTTTCTTCGCTTTCTCAGCTGCTTCTTTTAATCTCTGAAGAGCCATCTTGTCAGTAGAAAGATCAACCCCTTCAGCTTTTTTGAACTCGTCAATCATCCATTGGGTAATTTTGTTGTCGAAATCGTCTCCACCTAATTTGGTATCACCGTTGGTAGATAATACCTCGATAACACCATCGCCAATTTCAATAATGGATACGTCAAAGGTGCCACCACCCAAGTCATATACCATGATTTTTTGTTCTTTTTCATTATCAAGACCATATGCAAGTGCCGCTGCGGTTGGCTCGTTGATGATACGTTTTACATCAAGTCCGGCAATTTTACCTGCATCTTTGGTTGCCTGACGCTGAGCATCGTTAAAGTAAGCCGGAACCGTAATTACCGCCTCGGTAACCTTCTCACCTAAATATCCTTCTGCATCTGCTTTTAATTTCTGAAGTACCATTGCAGAAATCTGTTGTGGAGAGTACTGCTTATCGTCAATTGCTTTCTTATAATCTGTACCCATATGTCTTTTAATAGAAGAAATTGTCTTCTCAGCATTCGTAACCGCCTGACGTTTTGCAGGTTCCCCTACTAATCTTTCCCCTGTTTTTGTGAATGCAACTACAGACGGTGTTGTTCTTGCACCTTCCTGATTTGCGATAACGGTAGGCTTACCACCTTCCATAACTGCTACACAACTGTTTGTTGTTCCTAAGTCAATACCAATAATTTTACCCATTTTTTCTTCCTCCATTTATTTACTAAATTACTTTGTTCACAATTTATACAGATACCGAAACCATACTATGTCTTACAACAGTATCTTTGTACATGTATCCTTTCATAAGTTCTTGTGCAACCACACCGGACTCGTACTCGTCACTTTCCACCTGCATTACTGCATTGTGTAAATCCGGATTAAATTCCTGACCAAGCGCCTCAATTGGAGTTACACCAGCTGCTTCCAACTCTGTCATCAGTTGTTTGTAAACCTGTGACATTCCTGCTACAAATGCATCTTCCTTATCAGCTTCTTCCACAGTCATAAAACCTCTTTCAAAGTTATCTACAATTGGAAGAATTTTCTCTATAATCGTCTTTGCTCCCATATCAAACATCTGGGATTTCTCTTTCTCTGAACGTTTACGGAAGTTATCAAATTCTGCCATCTGACGCTTAAGCCGGTCATTTAATTCTTCAATCTGCTCGTCTCTTTTGTCCTTTTTCTTTTTCTTAAAAAGACTTTCCTTCTTTGATTCTTCTTCTGAAGTCTCTGCCACATCTTCGTTCTTAGTGATTTCCTCAGTTATGGTTTCCTCTACTGTCTCAGTTTCTTCTACAGTTTCTTCTACATTTTCTTCTGCATCAACAGTTGTTTCTACATTTTTATTTAACTCTTCCATAATATCCTTTTTCTTCTCTTCTGCCACTTTTTTACCACCTCTCTATAAACAATCCTTTGATTTATCAAAAATGCCATCTAACTGCGATTTCAAAATCTTAAGATTATCCATTACTTTCTCATAATCCATACGCTTCGGTCCAATAATACCTATCGTTCCCTTAATTCCTTCTCCTAATTCATAAGTTGCAGTAACAACGCTACAATCTTTCATAGTCTGAATTGGAGCCTCATGTCCTATATAAACCTGAATTCCTGTTTCCTCATTAGAAAAGTTCTCTGTAACCAAACTTGCCAATTCATCCTTCTCTTCAAATGTAGAAAGAAGATTCGTCGCTTTTTCAGAGTCGGATAGTTCCGGATATTTCAAAATATTTGTTGTTCCACTGGTATAAATTTGCAAATCTTCATTCTCGCTTAGCGTCTCTGCAAGTGCATCAATTACATCGCTGACAATGGAACTGTGAATTCCCGCTTGTTCCTTCAACTTGGTAATTGTTGCCAAATTGATTTCTTGCAATGACAATCCATTCAAGCTGGTATTTAATAAAATATTCAACTTTAAAAGAGTTTCATTGTCTAAGCTTTCTTCTACAGAAAGCACCTGATTCTTTACAATGTTATTATTCATTACAACAACTGCCAAAATCTGCCCATCATCCATCTGGGAAAGTTGAATAAATTTAATCTTATTGTTCTGATATGCCGGAGCAGTCACCATCGTTGCATAATTGGTGTTGTTCGCAAGTAGCTTTGCTACCTGCTTTAGTACCTGTTCCATCTTCTCCGTCTTCTCGATGACAAACTCTTTCATCTCAGTGACTTCCCGATCCTTTTCCTGCATCAGATGGTCCACATAAAAACGATACCCCTTATCTGAAGGAATTCTTCCTGCTGAAGTGTGCGGTTGAATAATATACCCTAAGTCTTCCAAATCCGACATCTCATTACGAATGGTCGCGGAACTCAGATTCAAATCGGTATATTTCGAAATGGTTCTAGAACCAACCGGTTCTCCTGTCTCCAAATAGTTTCGAATAATCGCATCTAAAATCTTAACTTTTCTCTCATCTAAGTCTTCGTCTTGAATTCCCATGCAATTCTCCCAGCTTATAGCCCTAATCCCCATTGTTAGCACTCGCCAAAAAAGAGTGCTAATACTGTTCTGTAAATAAAATAACACCAAGGGTTTTCTTTGTCAACACCTTGGTGCTATTTTATATTTATTTTATATTTTACTCTAACAAAAATCTTGACATCACATAATTTGCCAAATCCATACCCTTATCTGTCAAAGCAATTCGCCCGCTTCTTACTATTAAAAGTTCTTCTTTTTTAAGTTCCTCCATAACATCCCGATACACCGCTTCAATCGGCATTGCAAATGCTTTTTCAAAATCTGCTCTTGCCACCCCCGCATTCATTCGAAGTCCAAGAAACATAAATTCCTCCATTTGCGCCTTTCGCTCAACCGAAGTTTCTTCTTCTCTCCAATCACCTTTTATATAGGTATAGATATCTCTTGTATTGGAGTAACGTACATTTTCCACAAGCGATGCTGCCCCAAGCCCTAGGCCAAGATAATTTTCCCTAGTCCAATAACCAATGTTATGTTTGCATGCATATCTGGATTTTGCATAATTGGAAATTTCATATTGCTCATATCCGGCTTCCGTAAGCATAAACTGCGTTGTTTTATAGATGCGATACGCTTCATCCTCATTCGGCAATACCTCTGTCTCCATTCCACTTTCTTGACGTACAGCATCAAATTTGTAACGCTCATAAAAAGGAGTTCCTTTTTCTATAATAAGTGTATACGCAGAAATATGTTCCGGTTTTAAGCGAATTACCTGTTGCAATGTTTTTGCAAATTTTTCTGCTGTCTGATTCGGTAATCCGCTAATTAAGTCAACATTGATATTTGAAAATCCTACATTTCTCGCCATCTCATAGGTTTTTAGAAATTGCTCATATGTATGAATTCGACCAAGTATTTTTAATTCTTCGTTGTCTGCTGACTGCAACCCGATGGATAATCGATTAATGCCGGCATTATGATATGATTCCAATTTTCCTCTTGTTACGGTTCCAGGATTACATTCTATCGAAATCTCTGCATCACTTCTAATATCAAAGTTTTGATACAGTGTCTCTACTATTGCAAGCATTAAATTTTCATCCAACCAAGTCGGTGTTCCTCCTCCGATATAAACCGTTGAAACTTCATATTCCTGCATCTGTGCACCATAGGTCAAAATTTCAGCAAGAAGAGAACGTACATAATCTTCTTGTGTTTTTCCATCAGCAGAAAAAGACAAAAAATCACAATAGTCACATTTTTTCATACAAAAAGGAGTATGTATATAGAGTTCTAAATTCTTTTTCATCATTTCCCTCCTTTTACATACTCCATTTCATTAATCTTCGTCTAATTTTAATACACTCATGAATGCTTCTTGCGGAATCTCTACGCTACCAACCTGACGCATTCTCTTTTTCCCTTCTTTTTGTTTTTCAAGAAGTTTACGTTTACGTGAAATATCACCACCATAGCATTTTGCAAGAACGTCTTTACGCATAGCTTTGACCGTCTCACGGGCGATAACTTTTCCACCAACGGCTGCCTGAATCGGAATTTCAAATAAATGACGCGGAATTTCTTCTTTGAGGCGTTCGCACATACGGCGACCTCTTTCATATGCACTATCCTTAAATACAATAAAGGAAAGGGCATCGACCATCTCTTTATTAATTAAAATATCCAATTTCACAAGCTCTGAACGAACATAACCTTTCATTTCATAATCAAATGACGCATATCCTCTGGAACGGGATTTTAACGCATCAAAGAAATCATAAATAATTTCATTCAACGGAAGATCATATTTAATGAGAGCTCTTGTCGCCTCGATATATTCCATACTGATATAAATTCCGCGGCGTTCCTGACAAAGTGTCATGATAGCGCCAACATATTCACTGGTCACCATAATCTCCGCAGACACAAATGGTTCTTCCATATAATCAATCTCAGACGGATCCGGAAGATTGGATGGATTGGTAAGTTCAATTACTTCTCCGTTCGTCTTATAGACTTTGTAGATAACTCCCGGTGCGGTCGTTACTAAATCTAAATTAAACTCACGTTCCAAACGCTCCTGAATAATCTCCAAGTGAAGCAAACCTAAAAATCCGCATCGGAAACCAAATCCAAGCGCAAGGGATGTTTCCGGTTCATACTGCAAGGATGCATCATTTACCTGCAACTTTTCCAATGCATCTCTTAAATCGGTATATTTGGCGCTATCAGCCGGATAGAGTCCGCAATACACCATAGGATTTACTTTCTTGTATCCCGGAAGAGCCTCCTCACAAGGGCGTCCCACTTCGGTAACGGTATCACCGACGCTTGTATCTGCAACATTTTTAATACTTGCCGTAAAATACCCTACCATTCCTGCTGAAAGCTCGTCGCAAGGAATAAACTGTCCGGCACCAAAATATCCCACTTCTACCACTTGTGATTGCGCACCGGTTGCCATCATCTGAATCTGGCTGCCAACTTTAATGGTCCCTTCCATGATTCGACAAAAAACAATGACACCTTTATAAGCATCATACGTTGCATCAAAAATCAACGCCTTAAGCGGCGCTGATGCATCCCCTTTCGGTGCTGGAATCTTGGTTACGATTTGTTCCAAAACCTCCTCTATATTAAGTCCCGTCTTTGCTGAAATTCTTGGTGCATCTTCGGCTTCAATTCCGATGACATCTTCAATCTCCTGTGCTATTTCATCGGGTCTGGCACTTGGCAAATCTATTTTATTAATAACAGGAACAACATCCAGGTCATGGTCCATTGCAAGATACACATTCGCAAGTGTCTGTGCTTCGACACCTTGTGCTGCATCTACTACAAGAATTGCACCGTCACACGCCGCAAGGCTTCGCGATACCTCATAGTTAAAATCCACATGCCCCGGAGTATCAATCAAATTAAAGATATATTCTTCTCCATCATTTGCTTTATAAATAATACGTACCGCTTGCGACTTAATTGTAATTCCACGCTCACGCTCTAATTCCATATTATCCAGTACCTGTGCTTGCATTTCCCTACTGGTCAATGTTCCGGTTTTTTCTATAATACGGTCCGCAAGTGTTGACTTTCCATGATCAATATGTGCTATAATGCAAAAATTACGAATTTTACTCTGGTCAATTGACATTCTTTTCCTCTTTCTATGTTCTACCTGATTGGCAGAAACAAAATTACTCTGTATGCCATATTACAATATTTATTCCCAAGCCGCAAGTAGTGCATTTTTAGAATCATCATTTGCAAAACTCATTTCTACAGAGTCTTTGTATATTTTCTTCCATACCTCTTCGTCAAGTTCATATCTATCGGATAAAAATTGTATTTCCTGTGTCATACTCGTTCCACTTACTGTTCGATTGTCTGTATTTACGGAAAGCAATACTCCTGCATCCCAAAACTTACGGAATGGATATTCCTCCATAGATAAAACTGCTTTCGTCTGCAGATTGCTTGTCGGACAAAGTTCTACACCAATTCTTTTTTGTGCACAAAAACGCATCAGTTCCTCATCTTTTGCCATTGCGATTCCATGTCCCAAACGTTTCGCACCAAGCTCAATTGCAACTTTTATGTTCTCTATGCTTCCACATTCTCCGGAATGAATGGTAAATGGCATCCCAAACTTCTTAGCTGTTTCAAAAAAATCAACAAATTGTGATGTTGGGTATGCATTTTCATCTCCAGCCAAATCACAAGCCACTACACCTTCACCAAATAATTCACGCGCCTGCTTTAACATAGAAATATTTGTATCCATTGAAAGATTCCGCATTCCACATACAATAATGCCTGTATGAATATCAAATTCTTCTCGTGCTTTTCTTAGACCATTTTCTACAGATTCTATAATCTCACATATCGAAAGGCCTTCCTGCGTCGAAAAAGACGGCGCAAAACGCACTTCCATATATTTTACATTTTCATTTGCGGCATCTTTTGCCAAATCATACGCAGATACAAACAATCCCTCTTTTGTCTGGATACATTGAATCGGCAAATCAAATCTTTTTAGATAATCTGCAAGAGACGGGCAATCCATCGGTGCCTGTAGCAACTCATGCAATTCTTCCTGCGAATACTGCCTGCCCTGTTCAGTTAGGAGACTTTGCGTTGTATCAATACGCATAGAACCGTCGAGATGACAATGTAATTCTATTTTCGGCATGTTTGGAATGATATTTTTCATAGCCCCTCCTAAATTTATATCAGCTGTGAAAGAATCGATGTTCCAATAGTTCCTTTCGGCATCTTAACACCAAAATTATCTGCAATCGTAGCTCCAACAATTGCAAATGTACTCTGTTCTTGTAGTTTATCGGATTGTTGCATAGACGGTGAATATGCTAGAAACGGAACTTTTTCCCTGGTATGATCAGTTCCCGTATATGTTGGGTCATTACCATGGTCTGCAGTAATAATCAGCAAATCTTCTTCCTTCAAAAGCGGCAACAACTGCCCCAACTTTTCATCAAATAGTTCTAACTCTTTGGCATATCCGGACGGATTTCTGCGATGTCCCCAAAGCGCATCAAAATCAACAAGATTTACAAAACATAGACCGCAAAAATCACGTTGCGCAATCTCAATCGTCTGCTCCATTCCGTGTACACTGCTTTTTGAGCGATTGCTTTCCGTAATTCCCTCGCCCACAAAAATATCATGAATCTTTCCAACGGAAATCACATCATATCCTTCATCTTTTAATGCATTTAATACCGTTTCTCCGGTTGGTTTGAGTGCGTAGTCATGACGATTGCTGGTGCGCACAAATTCGCCTTTTTTCTTTCCGACATATGGTCTTGCAATGACGCGTCCCACGCGCCATTCATCACGCATCGTAAGTTCTCGTGCGATTTCACAATAGCGATAAAGATTATCCAGTCCCATCGTCTCCTCGTTACCGCAAATCTGAAGTACGGAATCCGCAGAAGTATAAACAATCATGGCATTGTGATTTATCTCTTCCTCCGCCAATTCATCAATAATTGCTGTTCCGCTTGCTGATTTATTCCCTACCACTTTACGTCCACAACGAGCTTCCAGTTCTTCAATTAATTCCTGTGGAAAACCGGTATCGGTAAATGTAACAAATGGTGTCTTGGTGTGTATCCCCATCATCTCCCAATGGCCGGTCATGGTATCCTTGCCGTTACTTGCCTCCGACAATGCTCCGTAATAACCAATTGGAGCCTCTATCGGCGCTACGTTTTTTAATTCTTTTAAATTAGCAATTCCAAGTCTTCGTAGATTCGGTATAGATAGCTCATCCACCGACTCCGCAATATGACCCAGCGTATCCACCCCGACGTCACCAAACTGCTCTGAATCCGGCATTGCTCCAATCCCAAGCGAATCAATTACTATCGTAAATATGCGTTTATATTTTGGCATGGCAACTCCTACTCTCAATTACTATTATCCCTCTATGAATTCTTGTAATTTCTTACATACATTATTATTAAACGCTTCCGGACGCTCCCCATTAAGAATAGTACAAATTATCGTTTTAAAATTCGAATACCATTCTTTTTTATGTGAAAACTCAAAATATTTATATGCCAGCGAAATATATATTAATATCGGAATCCCCCGATGGTCAATTGCATACGGATTCACAGCCAGAACTTTTGAAAGCATATAAACCGCATATTCTACAAAAAGTCCTTCATCAACGCATATAAGCCATTCAGTCAAGCCATAATCGCGCACAGGTTTATGCAATATATTGTGATAATTTATGGAACGAATGCTTTTCATACATTGCATCAGCTCTTCATTTTTGATTAATTCATTTCCTGTTTTATTCAAAAAGTTCTCATCATCAACTGTCAAATGTACGCCAATCTCAGAATTATTCTTATGCTTATCAAAAATAACAACACATTCCAAATATTTCTTTTTAATTATATCTAGCTTTTCCATCCTTTCTTGGTATTCTTCTTTCGAAATCGTCTCTATATTACCCATAATATTTTCACAACCTTTATAGCCTTTTCAAACAGCTAGTAAATTGTTTTATCCCAATCTGTATTTGCTACATTTGCTTCATCAAATGGACTAAGAATAGTCCCTTTCGTAAAAGTAACCTCTCCCGTCTGCTGATTAACAGAAGCTACCGGTGTTTGATTTGATACAAGAACAGTTACATGTCCATCCTCATCCGCATAAACATAAAAATTATTGTTTTGTCTATCAACACTTGGCAAAATAGGTTGACCCCCAAGCACTGCTAAAATATGCGGCTCTGTAGCATTCGGAGCGTCATCAATAACCCATGGTTGCCCTTGATTAGAAACCTCGTGACCGTTATTATTATATGGATCCGCACCATAATTTGTCGTCAAATCTGTAGCATCTTCTGTAATCATTGCAGTAACCGCATCGTTAATCATATCCGCATTGGAAATATCATTCGAAATACGAGTCAAATTTATAAAGCGAATAAATGCAGGGACTAATACTACCACTAAAATTGCCATAATTGTAATTACAATCACTAGTTCCACTAATGAGAAACCTTTGTTATTCATTTTCCTATTATTTATCATTTTCAACGCACCTTTCTCCTAAAATCTGTACCCAAAATCCCGCTCCTACAAAAGAACTTTTGGGGATTTTCATAATTTATTATAATTACTTTTATTTTACCATAATTATTTAAACTCCTCAATGGAAATTGTAGAATGCAACATATAGATTTGGGAATTTGGATACTTATAGACGCTGATATCTGACTTGTTTAGAGCCGCTCCACAGATAGAACTTGACATTTAACAAATTCTAGATGCTTTTAAAATACTTATCAAGCAGATAGTTTTTGATTTTGTACTATCTCTATCTGCCTGTAACAATTATTCGAATCGATTTTAGACAGATAGTTTTTAGCTTTTTCCTATTTCTATATGCTCATAAGAAATTTTTAATCAATTTTGGGCAGATAGTTTCTGACTTTATTTCAATTCTAGATGCTATGATTGGTTTTGAAATAAATTAAAGCTTCTTTCTATTACAGAGATTGTTGATGATTGTATTATCAATTTTGCATCCTTAATGAAACACAAGCATATGATGTTGCAATATAAATTATTTTTATTAAGCTATTTTCCGTGTCTTCATTTGAATAGCCTCCTGTTCTTTCATGTTCATTCTGTTATATTCTTCTTGTTCCTATGTTTCCCATAACTCTTATATTTCTTAGTAAAAAAGAAAAGAAAGAAGATATAAGGAAAAATCGACAACACTGGAAACAACGTCTATTATAACAATACCTTTGTCTTTTATAAATAGACTTTCCGTTTCATACACTTCTTATAAGAACGTCATATAGGAGGTTATCATGTTAGGAGAACAAATACGAAAATTAAGACGTGCACGTGGCATCAGCCAAGTTCAATTGGCAGAAAAATTATGGGTATCCAAACAAGCCGTTAGCAACTGGGAAAATAACAACATTATGCCTTCTGTTGAAATTTTAATTAAACTTGCAAAATTTTTTGGTTGTTCCACAGATTTTCTGTTGGAGTTAGATACTGCCGCTACTCATATTGACGTAACCGGACTTACTACCGAAGAGATTACGCATCTTCAATTAATCATAGAAGATTTAAAGTCATTGCATTCCCCAAATAGCCCAAAAGAAAACTCTGCTCCATAACATAACTGTTATGAAACAGAGTTATATACTAGCTTTGCGCTTTTATAATCTTTACAATACGGCTGGTTCCAAGTCGGTCTGCTCCAAGCTCCATAAAATGTTTCGCATCTTCCATGGAAGAAATTCCACCCGCTGCCTTAATTTTCACATCCGTTCCAACATGCTTTGCAAACAATTCAATATCTGCAAAAGTTGCTCCGGCCGTCGAAAATCCGGTAGAAGTTTTGATATAATCCGCATCGGATTCTGTTACGATTTCACACATTTTGATTTTTTCTTCTTCTGTCAAAAGACAAGTTTCAATGATGACTTTTAAAATACGCCCTTCACATACATCTTTAATTGCATTAATTTCATGAAGAATTTCCTCATACATACCGGATTTAAGCATCCCTATATTGATAACCATGTCAATTTCATCTGCTCCGTTATCAACAGCATCTTTTGTCTCAAAGATTTTTGTTGCAGTAGTCATGTTCCCATTCGGAAAACCAATAACTGTACAGACTTTCATCTCATTCCCTACATACTCTTTTGCCTGTTTCACATAACAAGGCGGAATACAAACCGATGCCGTTTTATACTTCATTGCATCATCACAGAGATTTTTTATTTCCTCCCACGTACTTGTCTGCAACAATAATGTATGATCAACGATTTTAAGTATTTTTTCCTGATTCATCATAATAAATCCCTTTCCATTTGCAAATTCTTTGGTCCAAATCCCATTGGAAAAAGTTCTTTTAATGAATATACACGATATTCATCAGACGATTTTGCCAATATCACTTGAAAACTATTCTCATCGCAAAACTCCATAAGCACCTGACGACATACGCCACATGGAGCACAATACTCAAGTTCTGTTGCATCCTTTTTGCCGCCTACAATTGCAATCGCCGCAAATTCTTTCTCGCCTTCACTGACAGCTTTAAATACTGCGGTTCGTTCTGCACAGTTAGTTGGAGTATATGCGGCATTTTCGATATTGCATCCGGTATATATGCTACCCGATTTTGTCAAAAGTGCCGCTCCTACCATAAAATGAGAATATGGAGAATATGACTTTTCTCTTGCCATAAATGCTTTTTCAATGAGTTCTGCTATTTTCTTCGGATTCATGATACCCCCTCTTTCTCCTTTGCAATCAATTCGCGAATCGCTTCTACTGCGGTTGTAATTGCAAGTTCCGTATCATGCACCTGTTCATTGGAAAGCCCTTTTTTTGCACGTTCCTGGTTAGCAACAACTAGAAAACAAGAGGCAACTCTTACGCGCAAAAAACTGCCGGCAATAAAAAGTGCTGCCGATTCCATTTCCGATGCCAGACATCCCATGCGAATCCATGCTTCCCATTTATTCTGCAGTTCATAACTAACCGGCATCACTTCCGGTTCATGTTGGCCAAAGAAAGAATCTTTACACTGTACAACGCCTACATGATGCCGAATTCCCCTTTGTTCTGCCGCATGAATCATTGCATTCATAACCGTCACATCCGGTACCGCCGGATATTCAATCGGTGCATATTCACGACTTGTCCCTTCCATACGAATTGCGCCGCTTGCAATAACAATATCTCCCCCAAGGACATCTTCCTGCATGCCCCCGCATGTTCCAACACGAAGAAATGTATCTGCACCACATTTGGACAATTCTTCAATTGCAATTGCCGCTGACGGACCACCGATTCCTGTCGATGTCACGCTTACCTTTACCCCATCTAACGTTCCTGTATATGTAACGTATTCACGGTTATCTGCAATCAACACCGGATTATCAAAATGTTCTGCAATCTTGGCACAACGCTTTGGATCTCCGGGCAAAATCACATAACGACCAATATCCTGCGGACCAACCCCGGTATGATACTGTTTTCCGCTTCCTTGTGCATAATCTACCATCCAACCCTCTCCTTCCAAAACACCCTAAATGAGTAAATGTATTGAAGATAGTTTACCATTCTTAATTACTCTCTGTCAAAACTTTTGCAAGAATGTCAGCAAGTGGTTCCATAGCATTTTTTGCTTCTTGAACAGTATTGGTTTGGGCCCCTACTTCGATTAACAACGTCTTGGGACAATAGTGCATATTATATCGATATCCTTTTAAATAAATTCTTCTTGTAAGTCCCGGATAATATTCCGCTGCCGCAAGCTGCATCTGAAACGAAATTGCGAGATTCTGATTAATGTATGGATTTTTTAAATAGGCAAGGTCTCCTTGCGTCGTAGTTCTGCTTAATCCATTAAAAAACATAATCTGTGCCATCTGTTTTCCATTTTGTTCTGTAACCAAATGTGTCGTCTCCGGCACACCATCTCTATGTAAATCAATCACCACTTCAATGGAAGGATTTTCCGCCAAAATCTGCTCTAATGCAGGAGCCGCGTTGGAATAAGCGTGTTCTCTGTCATTTACATCGTATGTTCCTTTATGATGCAATACACGCAACCCGTATTTTTCTGTCAAAAGTTGCGTCAAATAATCAGCAACCCCAATGACAGATGTACTCGGATCTCCCGGAACTGAATCTACATAACCTTCTTGCGAATGTGTATGATAGATCAAAATTTGCGGTCCTTCGGTATTATCAGACAACGTAAGATCTATTCCTAATAATTTCTCAACATTAAGCTGGTCACTACCAATTGTAGTACTGCTATCTACCTGATAAAAATTCTGCCTTAAATAATCAAAATCTCTTAATTTTTCACGGTTTATAATCACCTGCTTAGTAACCACAGATGTTTCTTCCATCGTCTGCGTAGAAACTGTCTCCTCCTGCACTTCTTGTTGTATCTCCTCTTTGTTTTCAACATTCTCGTTTTCGGCAATCAATTGTCCCATCTGCTCATTTTCCAGTGCCGCCAAATTTTCATAATCGATACCTTCTTGTGAACCATACCAAAGCATTTCTTCGTGGTAGGAAAAAGAAGGAAACATCATTGCTGTCACATCACGGTATAACGAAGTTGGCCCCTGTGTCTCAGTTGCTACTACTCCTGGAATATACACCTCCACAACACCATTGTAAAATTTTAATGCCACATTACGTTTTACCAGCGTCCAGAATTCTGCTCCCCACCGACTCCCCACGCTTGCAATCACAAAACAATTTAAAAGCAAAAAAAAAGCAAAGAACCTGTCTTTTTTTTTCAACTTTTTAATTCGCACAATACCACCACCTTCAAGGCATTATATGTCAACATTTTTTTCTTTATTCCCCAAAAGTGCAATATTTAATCCTTCCGATATCAAAAAGCTAAGTCGCTTGATAGACTCATCAATATCTTTTGGCGTAACAAACATGCCGTTCAATTGTGGAGAAAGCAATTCTCTAGCTAACTCCTGTTTTTCTGTTTCGTCAAGTTTTTCCAAATTCGAAAGTGCCATTGCTTCAATTAAGGAAGTCATTGCATCTGATACGATGGTTGCTGCATCTACGACTGTTGGTACTCCAAGTGAAATCACCGGAACACCTACACTTTTTTCATTCAATGCATTGCGATGATTTCCAATTCCACTTCCCGGTGTAATACCTGTATCTGTCAATTGAATCGTTCTTCCCAATCGTTTTGTATTACGTGCAGCAAGAGCATCTACAGTGATAACAAAATCCGGATTCGTTTCTTTGACAACCCCTCTTACTATTTCCAAACCTTCCATTCCTGTTTGGGCCATAACTCCCGGAACAATCCCACTTATTTTACTGATTTTCTCACTTCCGAATGCGTATTTTCCAAATTCTTTAATGATATGACGTGTAATGAACATATTATCGATTACAAATGGCCCCAATGCGTCCGGCGTTACTTCGCGGTTTCCAAGCCCAACAATTAGTACAGACACTTCAAGTTCTTCGTCTAGATTCTCAACATCTACCGGTTGCTCGATGGATTTTGGTAAAAGTTTTCGAACTATTTTAGCAAGCTCAATTGAAATTTCTCTATGATATTCTCCATCATCTTCTGTCATCTCCGGTGCCTCAATCGTAATATAATGACCGCGTGGACGTCCCATTGATTTTGCAGCATTTTCTGTTTGAATAATCACTGTGCTTATGGTCATCCCGTTTTCTCTTTTTTCTTCAAAAAACTCCACTCCACGAATTTCTCCGCGCTCTTTTTTCATACTTTCCTGTGTTTCCAATGCCAAATCGGTACGAATCGGATATGTTTTCTCTAGCATGTGATTGTTTACCTCCCCTTTTGCGCCTTTCTACCATTTATAATAAGCTGATTTTTTCATATGGTTCTATTTTTTCCCACAAAATAAAAATTATGTATTGACAAACAAGCAATACTTGGCATATTATAATCAAGTATGTTTCCGTTAAAAACGTCCGTGTCCGGATTTAATGGAGAATTGAACTGAATCAATAAATTATTACATTTTGGAGGTGGACAGATTGGCTAACATTAAATCTGCTAAGAAGAGAATTTTAGTAAATGAGACCAAAGCTGCTAGAAACAAAGCAATTAAATCTGAGGTTAAAACATCTATTAAGAAAGTAGAAGCTGCTGTTGCTGCTAACGATAAAGCTGCTGCAGAAGCTGCATTGAAGAATGCTACTTCTGTAATCGAAGGAGCTTGTTCAAAAGGTGTTTACCACAAAAACAACGCAGCTAGAAAAGTTTCCCGTTTAGCAAAACTTGTTAACGGTGTTGCTTAATTTAATGAATAAATAACAAAACCACCAGTACCGTCATGCTGGTGGTTTTTTACGGTTCTAAGTCAAGTGTTGGGGTGCGATTCTTTGAATCGCGCTCCTTCATTGCGTTTAAAGGTATTTTAATGTTTTGTAGAAAATTACATGTTTTATTGCATGGCAAACAAACCTTCCAGTGCCAGTCTATAAA
Organism: Lachnospiraceae bacterium; assembly: GCA_045531055.1. Classification (GTDB taxonomy): domain Bacteria; phylum Bacillota; class Clostridia; order Lachnospirales; family Lachnospiraceae; genus Roseburia. The sequence continues at coordinate 53,500 of JAZSDG010000003.1, forward strand.
TTAATTAGTTGCTAAAAGTATACGAGTTCTGAAACGTTCAAAGTTCCTAACACCATAAGATGTGCGTTTCAGAACTTTTATCTT
>JAZSDG010000034.1:0-11397 GCA_045531055.1 Lachnospiraceae bacterium
AAACCAAACCGTGCTATGTAGGAATCCCTTTATAATATCTGCATAACTAGATTCATTTACTATGCGACTATTCCAACGATTTGCCTGTACCCATTTGTTGGTTCCGGTTATCTGACCGCTCCATACACCATCTTTACCAAAACGATGAACTTCATAATCTTTGGTTTCCTTGTTATATATATATACAATATCTGTAACCATGGTACGATCATACTCAAAATAGTACCAGTTACTTCCAATTTGAACCCATTCCTCCTCGGCAAGGACTCCGTCCTCTTTTCCATAGTACCAATAGGCGCCATCCTGATACCAACCGATTACCTTCTGTCCGTACTTATTCAGATAGTATATATTTCCATTCTCATAAATGGTAGTCTGATATAGCATAACACTATCTTCTATATAATAGGTATCATCCACCCATCCATCATATGCTACACCTTTTTCCTCAAAATAATACCAGGTACCGTCGACCTGTTTCCAGCCAACGAAATCTCCCAATTCCGCGATACAGGCTCCGCCTTCTGCAAAACGGTAGAGACAATGATCCACCCAGTAATAACCGGTTACCATAGCACCTTCCGCATCCATATAATAACGGCTCTCGCCAATCTTTACCCAATCATTTATGACCAGCCTTCCATCATTCGTTGCATAGTACCAATGCAGACCATACTGTACCCATCCATTTTTCGCAATCACACCAAGTGAATTCGCAATATAACGATCATACGAACTATCGTATATGTAACCAACTGCCATTGTTCCATCATAGTCGAAATAATAATCTTTTCCACCAATAGATAGGAGTTCCCATGATGCAATCCTTCCTTTTTCTTTAAAGTAGTACCACTCCCCATCTCTTTGATACCAGCCGGTATTATTTTCTAAAATCATACCGTTTTCATCGGTTAATACATCTATAATTCTGCCAGCATCCGAATCATATTCATCTACGTGCCCTTTTTGCATAACATAATCGGAAAATGCATAGCGTTTGCCTTGAATGGTATGGATTCCGTCCTCAATCAATTCACCATTTGACTGAATATAATACCAATCTCCATCCACCTGATGCCAGCCTGGTGTTTTAATTATGGCACCGTTTGCATCGGTTATGTAGCAAATATCATCATGTTCTACCGCTCCTATTTGCAACATACCATAATAATCAAGCAAATAATCGTTTCCATGGATGGTATGTATGCCATTTCTTAATCTAACACCATCTTGTACATAATACCAGCCATCCAGATATGGAGCATACTCATCCACATGATAGTACCAGCCATGCATAATCAGCTCACCATCGCCACGAGTCAGACAATACACCGATTGTTTTAGTTCATCATCGTAATATGAAAACAATCCGCATTGCATTACTCCATGGTCATTGAAACCATACTTTTTCCCATTTACGGTATAAATTCCATCTGCTAACAAAGTGCCATCGGACTGTATATAAGACCATAGCTCAGCATTATAATGGTAATAATGGTTATAAAGGTTAGTCACCTGATGCCAACCATTCTCTCGAATAACGACTCCATTTTCATCGGTAAGATAATATACCGTTTCTCCATCGATATCGTAGCCATATCCTCCGATAGCCAACTTAGCATCGCGCCTAAATCCATACTCGGTTCCATGAATATCATATATTCCATCCGTCAGCAGAGTTCCATCTGCCTGAATATAGTACCAGCTATTATCATAATCATCTTTCTTATCTACATCATAGTACCAGCCCGGTGTTTTGATAATCGCACCATTGGCGTCTGCCAAGTACCACACAAATTTATAATTTGCATAATCATATACGCGAAATGAATCGGTGTACATCTCAGCATCGTAACCAAAATAGTAATCGTTTCCACCTATCGTAAGCATCCTATTATATGCCAGGTAGTTAGCCTCATTATAATAATACCAGTTATCATTATACTGATACCATGTGCCTGCCGGTTTCTGAATCAAGACACCGTTTTCATCTGCAAGCACTTTCTTGGTGACTCCATCTACCGTAACCGAATTTACTCCCGGTGACAGATTATCAAACGACGGGGTTGTAGCTTTGACTTCTGTTACCACGTCTTGTGTTATTTGCGCTTCGCTCTCATTCGATAATTCCGTCGCAAATACCTGCGTGGTCATCAGCATGAATAGACACAAAACGCCCAAAAACATTCCTAATTTCTTTCTCATGTGTACCTCCTCTTTTTGATGAATTTGGAAAATATTATCCCATTTCTGTCATATACTGTCAATGTTTTGCCATGCAATACAAAAGGAGCTACTCGCTCCTTTTAATTCGTAATTAAAATTGAAAATAAATAAACATAGAGGCTTCATATTGTGGTCCATATACTCCGAAAATGAGCAAAGTAAATATAATACCATAATATACGAACCACCGAACTACAATGTTTTTCTTTAATATAATTTCTCTTAAGTCTACCTTATCCTTCCAGTAATCAACTACTGCCAAAACAATCAGTGCAATTAATAATACAAATAAATCTTTTTTATCCATTGCAAATGATTCAAACCTTGTTGATGCAATTCCTATATTACGAATTGCATAAACAATCATATTAATTGCTTCATGGAAACTGCTTGCGCGGAAAAACAGCCATGCAAAATCCACCAATACAAACGTAATAATACCTTGAAAAATGCGATACCACAATTTCTCCGTTTTAATTTTTAAACATGTATGTATTTTTTCGCGAAAACCCTTTGTAAGGTCTCCAATCACTTGATAGAAACCATTCAAAGCTCCCCATACAACAAAATTCCAGCTTGCACCATGCCACAAACCACTCAATCCAAATGTCATCAAAATATTTCTGTATTTTTTCCATTTCCCACAACGATTTCCACCTAACGGTATATAAATATAATCACGAAACCACGTGGTTAATGAAATATGCCACTTTCTCCAGAACTCTGTGACACTACACGAAAAGTAAGGATTCCGGAAATTCTTCATCAACTCAAATCCCATCACTTGTGCCGCACCAATTGCAATATCTGAATATCCTGCAAAATCACAATAAATCTGAAATGCAAATAAAATTGTTGCAATCGCTATTTCAACGCCTGTATGTGCTGCATAATTATCGTAGACTTCCGTCACTAAAATTGCAATTCGATCAGCAATCACAACTTTCTGAAAGAATCCCCATCCCATTAATAGAAGACCCTTCACAATTCTCTCTGCATCAAAATAACAAGCCCGGTGCACCTGTTGTAATAAATTCTTACTCCGTTCAATCGGCCCTGCCACAAGCTGCGGAAAGAACGATATAAACAATGCATAGCGCAATAGATTTTTCTCTGACTTTGTCTCACCTCGATAAACATCAATGATATAGCCAATTGCTTGAAAGGTATAAAATGAAATTCCAACCGGTAATATAATATCAAATGCCGGTATTTTCATCGAAACACCAAAAATATCTAATACACCATTGATATTATCAATCAAAAAATTAGTATACTTAAAAAACACCAAAATACCAAAATTGCTGACCAGACACGCTACTACCGCCCAAATTTTATAACGTTTTTCCTTTGCATGATCAATAACAATTCCGCCAATCCATGTAATTACGGTTGATAGAAAAATCAACACTGCATATTTGGGATTCCAGCACATGTAAAAATAGTAACTTACCAAAAGTAGCCATATATATCTGAATTTTTGTGGAATAAGAAAGAATAATAAAACTACAATCGGAAAGAAAATCAAAAAATTAATAGAATTAAATAACATTTTTTCTCCTAGTGCACAATCTCTTCTGCTTTATAATTTGGTATAATATAATCCATCAGATGTTCTGTTACTTTCTGAGCTCCATTTATGTTACAATGTCCCTCATCCTGCAAATCAGCATATCCAAAATCCAATTCTTTTCGACGGCGATTCAAATCAAGCATCTGAACATTGTCGCCGTTTACATATGTCTCTTGTAAATAGTTATTAATCTTAATAAGTTCCTCACTATCCATCTCCAGCTGCTGTTTATATGGTACACTTACAAATAACAATTGAATATTATTTTCTTCTGCAAGTTGTATTACTTTTTCAATGCTCTCTCTTTCTGTATCTGTAATTGCCTGTATTTCATCTATATCAGAGACATCCTTTTCAAAATAATCATCAACATTTTCCAGTTGCTTGGTCTCTTCTATAAGCACTTCTCCATAATTCTTCCAAGCAGCCTCGCTATAAACCAATCGTATATCTTCCTTTGTTAATTCCTTCCATCTGGTATGATAAACCATAAATGGAATATAATATGTCCAATAATCCTCCGTCGCACAATATTGTATTGCCTCTACTTTGTTCTTGCTTAACGGAAGCATATCAAATGCCCATCGCGAAAGAACCTCACGATGTTCTTCCGCAATCGGCACAAACGTAAATGTTTCTATAATAATTAAATTTGGTGTATTCTTTTTCAAGGCCTCCTCCATAAAGAAAGCCAAATGTTCAATACGCATACCGGAAATACTATAATTAAATACAGACACGTCTTGATCGTATTCATCCTTAAACATGGTTTCCATAAGTTCTGGAGAAAACGCCGCTTCTGCATGTGAATTCCCCAAGATCATTACATCGATATCATCTTGTTTCTGGTAATTACGATATTTTGCATAATTACTTTTTCCCATAAAAACATGATTGACTGTTTGAAACAGAAATAAACCAATCAATACAAAGGTAACTGCCTTACATATCAATAGTATCTTTTGCCTTTTCATTTAATTTCCTCTTACTATTCTGCCACTAAAATAATTGCTGTTCGTTCCGGTATCCGAATTGTATAATCTCCCATTCGCTCCGTCACGCTTTCAAAATCAAATCCATCCAAATAATCACATTTCGTATTTACAACAATTTTCCACTTCATTCCATTCTCTAAGGCCGGAAGCTCTAATGTAAGCGGCTCCCAATATGCATTCATAGCATAGAACACTATATCATCCGCCGTATCGTCTTCATTACGACCTGCATACATCATACCAATTAGACGAGTGTTATGATCCGTTTGCCCATTATATGGTCTTCCATTATGAATACTAATTTCCGGTAATCCACTAATCGCCGGTTTGGTTGTATTACGAAGAATTGGATGCTTTTTACGAAAAGCAATCATAAACCGCACAAAATCGTGAATCTCATGAAACTCTTGTAAACGGTTCCAATCTAACCAAGAAATAAGATTATCTTGACAATATGCATTGTTATTGCCAAACTGCGTATTGCAGAATTCATCTCCCGCAAAAAACATTGCCGGTCCACGACTACACAGCAACGTTGCAAATGCATTTTTTACCATACGACGACGTAATTTATTAATTTCCGGATTGTCCGTCTCGCCTTCAACCCCACAATTCCAACTGTTTCCATTGTTGTCGCCATCCGTATTATCCCATCCATTTTTCTCATTATGCTTTGTATTATAAGAATACAAATCATATAACGTAAATCCATCATGGCAAGTAATAAAATTGACCGAAGCCCGATGTCCGCGACTTGTCGGTTCATATAAGTCCGGCGAACCCTTCATTCTTGTTATCGCAAGCCCCGCAGTTCCGGCATCTCCTTTCAAAAAGCGACGCATATCATCGCGATAACGCCCATTCCATTCTGCCCAACGATTCCATGATGGGAAACTTCCAACCTGATACATTCCACCTGCATCCCATGCTTCTGCAATCAATTTGGATTTTCCTAGGATTGCATCAAAAGCCAGTCTTTCCAAAATTGGCGGGTTCATCATCGGTGCACCGGTTTGATCTCTACCTAGAATAGATGCAAGGTCAAAACGAAAACCATCGACACGATAATCAATGACCCAATGACGCAAACACTCGACTATAAAATGGCGAACCACCGGGTGATTACAATTCATAACATTTCCACAACCGCTAAAATTATAATAATAACCATCCGGTGTCAACATATAATAGATATTATTGTCTATTCCTTTGAAAGAAAAGGACGGTCCATGTTCATTTCCCTCTGCAGTATGATTAAATACGACATCAAGAATTACTTCAATTCCATTCTTCTTTAAATCGTAAATCAAACGTTTTAATTCATCACCTTCATGATTATGCTCCGATTTAAAAGCATATCCGGTATTTGGCGAAAAAAAGCTCACCGTATTGTATCCCCAGTAATTATATAATTGAACTCCATCAACAACGCGCGCGCTTTCCATCTCATCAAATTCAAAAATCGGCATTAATTCAACAGCATTAATTCCCAAATCTTTTAAATATGGAATTTTTTTGCGAAGCCCCTCATAGGTCCCTTTTTCTTCCACCCCTGAAGATTCGTCTTTTGTGAAACCTCGTACATGCGTCTCATAAATCACCAAATCTTCTAATGGGTATTCCAAATTTTGCAATTTTCCCCAGTCAAAATCATTTTTAACAACTCTCGCTTTATAAACAAACGGCTTATCACCTTCCGGCTTTTGTCCCCATTCACGCTGCCCCGTAACTGCCTTTGCATATGGATCTAAGATAATATTATCTTTGTTAAACAATAATCCTTTTTTTTCATCATATGGCCCATCAAAACGAAATGCATACTCAAATTCATCAATTTTCAAACCATACACCATTATAGAATAGGTATCTCCAATATGATAAGACTCCGGAATCGGAAGTTCTGCATAAGGTTCTGACTCATACGGATGAAATAAAAGTAATGTACAAGCGGTTGCTCCATGTGAGCTAATGGTGAAACTAACTCCACTCGCAGTCGCATGTGCGCCCTCCATCCGATAATATCCCGGTCTAACCTTATATCCTGCAATCTCGTCTAACGCCTTTAAATCGCTTTGAAAAACTTCTTTCTGTAATACATCTTTTTCTACAACATCTATCTGAGTATGTTTTCTATGTTGTCTTCTATATTTCATAAATTATTTCCTTACTTTTATTGATATATAAGAACTCCATCCGTATCAAACGCTATTGCACTATACGGAGCAGAGTATGTATTTACATTATTAATAATTGTCTGCTTTTTCTCCCCGGTTGCAATTGTTGGCTGGAAATCATTATATCCACTGGTTGAACTAACGGTACAGGGTATGATTTTTGCCTCAAGATTGGTCTGCAACGCCCCATCGACAAACGTGAATGTCTGTTGATACATCATCGTATTCTTGTCAGAAGGATTTTTATTGCCGCCAAAACAAAAATTTCCCAGACTGTAACAGATTACTTTTCCGTTATACACCTCTACCCCTTGTAATACATGTGGATGATTTCCGATTACTAAATCTGCACCCCAGTCAATGATATTATGCGCTAATGTTTGCTGATATCCAGTCGGGTAATATTCTCTCTCAATTCCCCAATGACAACATGCAACAATCAGATCAACCTCTTGTAATTTCAAACTCTCAATTCCTTTTTTGATATAATCTTCATATGTAACACTTTGCGAAAGAACACTCGCAGATACAACCCCTACCGTAAGTCCGTCTTCTGTAGTATAAATTCCAACCTGATCATTATATCCATATACAATTCCGGCATTTGTCAACGTGTTCTGTGTATCCGTTAAGCTTACTTCTCCATAATCTCTTGTATGATTATTCCCCAAACTACATGCCTCAACAGAGCTTTGGCTCATAATACCTACATATTCCGGTTTTCCTTTCAAATTAAACGTTTTTTCTACACGATTTTCCGAAGTTGTAAGCACACATTCCAAATTAATTAAGGTCATATCATCATTTTCAAAAACATCTTTCACCCCTTGAAAAAAATAATCTGCCCCATAGTTATCATAATACTGATGGAACGAACGTTCATACCCATGTGTCTGTGTAGAACCTAAGGTACAATCACCCGTCGCTGTAATGGTCACAGTCTGCACTAACGGCTCTTCTATTATCTCTTCTGCGATAACTTCTGTCTCGCTTTCTTTCTCCGTCGATTCTGTGGATACAACAGAAGTCTGTTCCTTTGCACACCCAACAAAAAGGAGCACAACTGTTAATGATAGTAAAATTGCAATTTTCTTACTGTTCTTCATTCGTATTTCCTCTCATATTGCTACTGTATTCTCAAAATATCAACTGTGTGACCGCTTGCTCCCATCAAATCCGCTCTCTCACAAGTCGAATAATGATATTGCAAAAAAAGCTTAAACTCCTCTTCATCCAATGCATTTAAAAATGGACGTATGTAATTTGCTGCCCCATCTGCCGCAATGATTTTCTCACGTACAAGCCCGATGGTATGATTCCATTTTTCAATATCTTCCAATCGGACCATACTATATAATGGATTCCCTTTCTCGGTACAATGAAATGTGCTATCCAACATGCCATTTGCAATATTTTCTTTGATATGGCGCTCTTTAAACGCATAAGTAATGACACTATACTCATTCATAATATATGCAACAAAAAGAAAACCACCCTTTCGTGTGACGCGCTTCGCCTCGGACAATGCTTTTAATTTATCTTCTTCTGAATGCAAATGATACATTGGGCCAAATAGTAATGTAATATCAAAACTTTCATCTGCAAATCGAGATAATTTCATCGCGTTCCCTTGATACGCTTTTACCTTTTTCCCTTTTTGCTTTAGCCTTCCCAAATTGTGCTTTACTAATTCAACAGCAGTTACATCATACCCTTCCTCCGAAAGTGGAATGCTATACCCACCGGTTCCTGCTCCTATATCAAGAAGCTGAATGTGGTCTCTTTTTTTAATCTGTTCCAATTGTTCCAAATAGACATGAATGTATTTCATCGAAGTAAGAAACTCCACCTGTCCATGTCTGCTTTGCAAACGCTTGTCCTCATTAAATTTGTTATAATACAATTCTAATTCTGTCAATTTTATTTCTATCCTTATAATTTTTTCATGGTACTATTGTAAAATGTACAACCACATCTTCCATTATTTTTCGTTTGATAAAGAGCGACATCTGCATGTTTATACAATTCGTCACTATAGCCATTCTGTGAAAACGCAACGCCTACGCTAATTGACATTGTAGGAAATCCCTCTTGTTCTATTTGCAAAATCCTATTCAAATCATCAAATTTCCCTTTGATAATTGACTTATCATTTGGCGTAATCCCTATCATAAATATGGCAAATTCATCTCCGCCAATACGAATAGGGTAATCATGCTCACGAAAATGCTCCTTCAACAGATTTGCTACCTTTTGTAGTGCCTGATCACCAATTTCATGACCATATGCATCATTCACCTCTTTGAAACAATCCACATCTACAAAGCACAATGCGACCGGTTGTCCAGAATCAAATAACTGTTCTTTAAACTGTTCAAAAATATCTCTATTCCATAATCCGGTCAATGCATCATGCTCAGCCTTATGTTGAAGCACCTGACTTTTTTCATTACGAAGCTCCCAAATGCTATTATATACATTTGCAAGATATTGTATTTCGTATACTCCTCTTTGTTTTAAATATTCACCCTTTTCGATAGCCTTTACGCTTTCTTTCATTGGTAATACAACAAAAATCAATAAAAATGCTAAAATAATGAGAATTAATATAAACAATAATCCTGTATAAATACTTTGTACCAATAGCGCTTTATTTAATGAGGTCTCACCAACCTGTTGTTGCTGCTCTAAGTCGCTAATTATCTCATCCATCATCTCATGCAACTCATTATTAATTGTTTCTTTCTTTATCGCATAATTCGCATCAAAAACCAAATAATATGCTTGATCTTGAAGTTGTTGCTCAGTGTATGTCAACTCATCTTCTGACAAGACATAGTCTTGAATCTCTTCCGGCAACTCCTGCGAATCATATCCCTTTCGTATAGTAATCAGTTTCATGGAGTGTATTTCCAAATCCATAAGCTGATTCGATTGCTCATACACTTCTTGCATTTTCTCACAAAATTCCGGATTAGTTTCCATCATCTGTTCTTCGATACTTGCCAAAGCTTTTTCACGTCGTTTTGCTTCATTAACTTCTTCAAAATAAGACACGATATAGTCCTTGTCCATTGTAACCACACACTGTCTGGCCTGCTCTGTCAAATAATCACTGGCATCTTCCATTAATTGTATATCATGCTGTGCTACAATATAGCTATTGGTTAATTTGACCAACTGATCATACTCTTTTGTTACTATCACAAGTCCATAAATCGTCTGTATCAGGAAAATAGCGGCAATAATTACAACCATATATCCAAGTGTTTGTATCTTTACACCTTTTACTTTTCGAATAGTTTCTTTTCTCAATTGTTATCCCTCATTCGATTATCGTAACGTTTTTTGTAATCTTATATGTACTATTCTATCAGTTTTCACTTAATTTTCAACACTCTATTATATAATCCAAAGAATTTTTAATAATACTTTTTACTTTACAAACTATTCTCGAACCTAAACTTTTCAAATTTTTTTACCGTGGGAAATATACATGAAAAAAAGCCTCGAAAACAATATAGTTTTCAAGGCTAAATAACGTGCGAGAGAGGATTCGAACCCCCGACACCTTGGTCCGTAGCCAAGTGCTCTATCCAGCTGAGCTACTCACACATAAAAACAATGCACCGAAGTGCAATGCCGGCGACCGGAATCGAACCGGTACGATGTCGCCACCACAGGATTTTAAGTCCTGCGCGTCTGCCAGTTCCGCCACGCCGGCATAGTGAATGTTATTCACTTAATGGGACCTATAGGGCTCGAACCTATGACCCTCTGCTTGTAAGGCAGATGCTCTCCCAGCTGAGCTAAGATCCCATAGAAACGACCCAAGCGGGACTCGAACCCGCGACCTCCGCCGTGACAGGGCGGCGCTCTAACCAACTGAGCCATTGGGCCTTAATAAAAAATGGACCATCGGGGACTCGAACCCAGGACCGACCGGTTATGAGCCGGTTGCTCTAACCAACTGAGCTAATGGTCCAAAATGCCGATGATCGGACGCTCTTAGAGCAAAATTAATGACTCCTACGGGAATCGAACCCGTGTTACCGCCGTGAAAGGGCGATGTCTTAACCGCTTGACCAAGGAGCCAAATTATGAACATGAAAATTAATTCCATGTGTATTATATACTAATTACTGAAAAAAATCAACTCAGTAATAGCTCCCCAAGTAGGACTCGAACCTACGACACTTCGGTTAACAGCCGAATGCTCTACCGACTGAGCTATTGAGGATTAATAAAGGATATACCTTCAAAACTTCATACAGATAAGAAACATTTCTTGGTCAAGCCCTCGACCGATTAGTAACAGTCAGCTCCATGTATTACTACACTTCCACCTCTGCCCTATCTACCTTGTAGTCTTCAAGGGGTCTTACTTCCTTATAGGAAGGGATATCTCATCTTGAGGGGGGCTTCACGC
>JAZSDG010000026.1:0-193506 GCA_045531055.1 Lachnospiraceae bacterium
AAACCAAACCGTGCTATGTAGGAATCCCTTTATAATATCTGCATAACTAGATTCATTTACTATGCGACTATTCCAACGATTTGCCTGTACCCATTTGTTGGTTCCGGTTATCTGACCGCTCCATACACCATCTTTACCAAAGCGATGTAGTTCATAATCTTTGGTTTCCTTGTTATATATATATACAATATCTGTAACCATGGTACGATCATACTCAAAATAGTACCAGTTGCTTCCCATTTGAACCCATTCCTCCTCGGCAAGGACTCCGTCCTCTTTTCCATAGTACCAATAGGCGCCATCCTGATACCAGCCGATTACCTTCTGTCCGTACTTATTCAGATAGTATATATTTCCATTCTCATAAATGGTAGTCTGATATAGCATAACACTATCTTCTATATAATAGGTATCATCAAGCCATCCATCATAGGCTACGCCTTTTTCCTCGAAATAATACCAAGTACCGTCGACCTGTTTCCAACCAACGAAATCTCCTAATTCCGCGATGCAGGCTCCGCCTTCTGCAAAACGGTAGAGACAGTTATCCACCCAGTAATAACCGGTTACCATGGCACCTTCCGCATCCATATAATAACGGCTCTCGCCAATCTCTACCCAATCATTTACGACCAGCCTTCCGTTATTTGTTGCATAGTACCAATCCCGGCCATACTGTACCCAGCCATTTTTCGCAATAACTCCTAGTGAATCCGCAATATAACGATAATACGAACTATCGTATATATAACCAACTGCCATTGTTCCATCATCGTAGAAATAATAATCATTTCCATCAATAGATAAACGTTCCCATGATGCAATCCTTCCTTTTTCTTTAAAATAGTACCAATACCCATCTCTTTGATACCAGCCGGTATTATTTTCTAAAATCACACCGTTTTCATCGGTTAATACATCTATAATTCTGCCAGCATCTGAATCATATTCATCTACGTGCCCTTTTTGCATTACAAAATTGGAAAATGCATAGCGTTTGCCTTGAATGGTATGAATCTCATCTTCAATCAATTCGCCATTTGACTGAATATAATACCAACATCCATCCACCTGATGCCAGCCCGGTGTTTTGATTATGGCACCGTTTGCATCGGTTATGTAGTAAATACTATTATAATAAAACGCTCCTGTCTGCAAAATCCCATCATAATCAAGCAAATAATCGTTTCCATTGATGGTATATATACCATCGCACAACAGAATACCATCTTGCACATAATACCAGCCATCATAATATGGCTCATACTCATCCACATGATAGTACCACCCATTCATAATCAGCTCACCATCGTTACGAGCCAGACGATACACCCATTGTTTCAGTTCATTATCATACTGTTCAAACAATCCGCTTTGCATCACTCCATCGTCATCGAAGCAATACTTTTTCCCATTTACGGTATAAATTCCATCTGCTAACAATGTACCATCGGACTGTACATAATACCATAGCTCAGCATCATAATTGTAATAATCGTTATAAACGTCAGCCACCTGATGCCAGCCGTTTTCTCGAATAACGACTCCATTTTCATCGGTAAGATAATATACATATTCTCCATCGATATCGTAGTCATACCCTCCGATAGCCAGCCGGCCATCGTACATAAATCCATACTCGGTTCCATGGATATCATATATTCCCTCTGTCAACAGAGTGCCATCTGCCTGAATATAGTACCAGCCATTATCATAAGCATCTTCCTTATCTACAAAATAGTACCATCCCGGTGTGGTAACAATCGCACCATTGGCGTCTGCCAATCGCTGCACATATTCTTTCTTCGTAGCATCGTATACTCGAAATGAACCGGTGCACATACGGGCATAATTGTCAAAATAATAACCCGTTCCGCCAATCGTAAGCATCTTACTATATGCCAGATAGTTGGCCTCTTCATAATAATACCAATAATTCTTATACTGATGCCATGTGCCTGCCGGTTTCTGAATCAAGACACCGTTTTCATCTGCAAGCACCTTCTTGGTGACTCCATCTACCGTAACCGAATTTACTCCCGGTGACAGATTATCAAACGACGGGGTTGCAGCTTTGACTTCTGTTACCACGTCTTGTGTTATTTGCGCTTCGTTCTCCTCCGATAATTCCGTCGCAAATACCTGCGTAGTCATCAGCATGGATAGACACAAAACACCCAAAAACATTCCTAGTTTCTTTCTCATATGTACCTCCTCTTTTTGATGAATTTGAAAAATATTATCCCATTTCTGTCATATAATGTCAATGTTTTGTCATGCAATACAAAAGGAGCAGAAATGTAAATTCCTGCTCCTTTGATACAATGGTCTAATTTAAATCATTACTCCATTTGCCTTAAATATGTATTTTTTGCCTCCGATGACATGCTCTCCCGTCAATGCTCTTCCTTTTGCATCTGCGTAGTACCATTCCTCATTGGCATATACCCACTGATTCTTTACTAGTTTTCCACTTGTATCAAATACATACATAGCCTCTGCACTTTCTACATACGTACATCCGGTGCACATGTAACCATTCTCAAAGTAATACGTTGCACCATTAATTGTCTGAAAGCCCCGCGCCGGAATACCATTCTTGAAATAATACCAAGCTTTACCGACCTGATACCAACCTGTAGTAGGGGTAATCATTGCTCCATCATTTCCGAAGAAACATTCTTTATCAAGCTCATCTACCCAAAAAGTACCGGTCACCATTACCGGACCAACTTCGAATGAAACATAGTACTCATCCAGGAAAAAGTATTGTTTTCCGTTAATCGTCTGAAGTCCCTCTGCAAATTCTCCATTTGATTTTACGTAATACCACGAATCTTGGATTTGATGCCATCCGGCAGACAACTTCTGTTCTAGACCATTCTTATTTACATAGACCCATTTGTCTCCTATTGAGACAACCTTATCCGTACACAATACGCCTCCATCAAAATAGTATTTGACACCATTGATTTCTACTTCTCCATGGTGATACCAATTACCATTTTTATCAATATAAATCCATGATTCGTTTTCCATATAACTGTTTCTAAAAGTTCCTTGTACCCACTTGTTCTTTCCGGTTATTTGCTCCAGCCATGCACCGTCCTTGGCAAATTGATGAAGTTCATAAGCCCCCGTCTCCTTATTAAATGTCTCTGCAAGATTCGTAACCATGGCAATACCAGAAAAATAGTACAAGGTACCGTCAATTTTTAACCACTCAGAGTATGCAAGTACTCCGTCTGCTTTTCCATAGTACCAATCGTCCTCATTCTGATACCAACCGATTACTTTCTTTCCATTTTTATCCAGATAATAGTACTTGTCATTCTCATAATGTGCAGTCTGATAACACATCACACTATCTTCTATATAATAGGTATTGTCAACCCATCCATCATAAGATACACCTTTTTCCTTAAAATAGTACCAGATGCCGTCGACTTGTTTCCAGCCCACAAAATCTCCTAAGTTTGCAATCTTTGCGCCGCTATCTGCAAAACGATACAAGGAGTTATCTATTCTGTAATAGCCAGTTACCATTGCCCCTGCTGTATCCATATAATAGCTATTTCCACCAATTTCCACCCAATCTTCTACTACCAATTTTCCATCATCCTTTGCATAGTACCAATCCGGACCATACTGCACCCAACCATTTTGGGCAATGACACCTTGTGAATTGGCAACATATCGTGTAACCCAATTATGGTACACGTAGCCTACTGCCATTTCTCCATCATAGTCAAAATAATAATTATTTCCATTAATGGATAATAGTTCTTTTGCTGCGATAATTCCCTTTTCTTTAAAATAGTACCACTTTGCATCTCTTTGATACCAGCCGGCCTCTTTTTCTAAAATTACGCCATTTTCATCTGTTAATACGCCAATAAACTTCTCCATATTGGAATCATATACATATGCGCTTCCTTTTTGCATTATTCTTTCACTGAATGCATATCGCTTGCCTGCAATCGTATAAATTCCCTCCTGGATTAAATTTCCATCTAACTGAATATAATACCAATTTCCATCCACTTGATGCCAACCCGGCGTTTTGATGACAGCCCCATTCTCATCGGTTATGAAATATTCATCGTTATAGAGGAAATTTCCAATCCGTAACAGTCCGCTATAAGAGAAACAATAATCTTTTCCATCGATGGTATATATACCATCGCACAACACAATGCCATCTTTAACATAATACCAACCATTATTGTAAATAAAATCGGAATCAACAAAATAGTACCATCCATTCATCACAAGCTCACCATCCGGTTTTGTGATTCTTACCTCCCAGTCTGCGGTACTTGAGTTATATGTAGGAATTATTCCGATACACAACCTACCTGACTCATTAAAATAATACTTCTTTCCATTGATGGTATGAATACCATTCGTCAACAATGTTCCATCACTCTTAATATAATACCAACTTTCGTTGTAGTTATCATTGGAATCAACATATTGATACCAGCCTTGTGCAGTAATGAGTTCGCCATCTTCTTTTGCTAACCGATATACTGATTTTTGCAAATCAGCATCATATATCGCAAATGAACCGGTTGCCATTTCTCCATCAAAGTAGAAAAAATATTTTTTTCCATTCACTGTATGAATTCCATTGGTTAATAACGTTCCGTCACCTTGTACATAATACCACAAATCCTCATAACCATTAGATAACTGGTACCAGCCTTGTGTAGTAATAAGTTCGCCATCTTCTTTTGCATACCGTATTTCGTATTTGTTCAAATCGGAATTATAATCACCAACAAAACCGGTTGCCATTTCTCCATTGCCTAAGAAATAGTATTTTTTTCCATTTACTGTATGAACTCCATTCGTTAATAACGTTTCGTCACTTTGTACATAATACCACGAATCCTCATAACCATTAGATAACTGGTACCAGCCTTGTGTAGTAATAAGCTCGCCATCTTCTTTGGCTAATCTGTATACTGATTTTTCCAAATTATAATCATACATCCAAAATGAACCGGTTGCCATCTTACCTTCATCGGAGAAAAAATATTTTTTTCCGTTTACTGTGTGAATTCCATTCGTTAGTGCCGTTCCATCAGCCTGTACGTAGTACCACGCATTCCCGTTACCTGTATCTATTTGATGCCAACCATTCTCTCGGATGACAACTCCATTTTCATCCATAAGATAACATACACTTTTACCATTTTCGTAGTAAGTACATCCTCCAACTGCCAGTCGTCCATTATACGTAAATCCATACTCTGTTCCAAGGATATCATATATCCCCCCCGCCAACAGGGTGCCATCTTCTTGAATATAGTACCAGCCGCTATGATAAACATAATCCTCATCCACATGATTGTACCATCCCGGTGTTGTAACAATCACTCCATTGGCATCTGCCAATCGAAACACAGATTTTCCCATTGTAACATCATATACTTGAAACGGACCGGTGCACATACGTGCTTCAGGACCAAAATAATAGCTATTTCCACCTATCGTAAGCACCTTACTATATGCCAGATAGTTGTCCTCTTCATAATAATACTGGTAATTATTATACTGATACCATGTAGCTGCCGGTTTCTGAATCAATACCCCGTTTTCATCTGCAAGCACCTTCTTGGTTACTCCCTCTACCGTAACCGTATTTACTCCCGGTGATAAATTGTCAAATGACGGGGTCGTACCTTTGAGCTCTGTCACAACTTCCTGTATTATCTGGTCTTGGGTTTCATCCGATAATTCCGTCGCAAATACCTGTGTGGTCATCATCATAGATAAACACAAAACACCAAACAACATTCCTAATCGTTTCTTCATAGAATACCTCCCTTTTGTTTAATTTTACTAATATTATTACACCACCGTCGCAAAACGTCAACACTTTCACCATAAAAACAGGAGCAGGAATATAAATTCCTGCCCCTACAATACAATGGTCTAATTTAAATCATTACTCCGTATTGCGTAAAAATATATTTTTTGCCGCCAATAACATGCTCTCCGGTCAACGCTCTTCCTTTTGCGTCTGCATAGCACCATTCCTCATTGACATATACCCACTGATTCTTTACTAATTTTCCGCTCGTGTCAAATACATAAATATCCTCTGCACTATCTACATACGTACGTCCGGTGCACATGTAACCATTCTCAAAGTAATACGTTGCACCATTGATGGTCTGGAAGCCCTGTGCCGGAATTCCATTTTTGAAATAATACCAAGCTTTACCGACATTATACCAACCTGTGGCAGGGGTAATCATTGCTCCATCGTTACCAAAGAAACAGCATTTATCAAGGTCTTCTACCCAAACATAACCGATTATCATTGCTGGTCCAAATTCCGGTCCATAGAAATATTCCGCCTCAAAATAATATTGTTTACCGTTAATCGTTTGTAGTCCGGTTGCAAATTCTCCATTTGATTTTACATAATACCACGCACCTCTGATTTGATGCCATCCGGCAGACAACTTCTGTTCTATGCCATTCTTATTTACATAGACCCATTTTCCCCCAGTTGAGACAACCATATCCGTACATAATGTTTCTCCGTCAAAGAAGTATTTGACCCCACTAATTTCTACTTCGCCAGATTGATACCAATTACCATTTTTATCAAAATAAATCCATTGCTCTTCATCAATTTCGCTTGTATAGAACTTTCCTTGTACCCACGTGTTCTTACCGGTTATTTGCCCCATCCATGCACCGTCCTTGGCAAATCGATGAAGTTCATAATCTCCGGTTTCCTCATTAAATGTCTCTGCAAGATCCGTAACCATAACACGATTATAATCAAAATAGTACCAGGTATTTCCAATTTTAATCCATTCCTCTTCGGCAAGAACTCCGTCCTCTTTTCCATAGTACCAAGCATATCCATTGTGATACCAACCGATTACTTTCTTTCCGTTTTTGTCCAGATAATAAACATTGTAATTCTCATAATCATATATTGTAGTTTGATAACACATCACACTATCTTCTATATAATAGGTATTATCAACCCATCCATCATAAGATACACCTTTTTCCTTAAAATAGTACCAGATGCCGTCGACTTGTTTCCATCCTACAAAATCTCCTAAGCTCGCAACACACGCACCACTATCTGCAAAACGATAAAGACAATTATCCACCCAGTAATAACCGGTTACCATGACACCTGCTGTATCCATATAATAGCTATTTCCGCCAATTTCTACCCAATCAGCTAGTACCAGACTTCCGTCATTCGTTGCATAATACCACTCCGGACCATACTGTACCCAGCCATTCTTGGCAATGATACCTTGTGAATTGGCAATATAACGTGTATCGCCGTTAGCGCGCACATAACCTACTGCCATTTCTCCATCGAAGTCAAAATAATAATCATTTCCGTTAATGGTTAAAAGTTCATTTGCTGCGATAATTCCCTTTTCTTTAAAGTAGTACCACTTTGCATCTCTTTGATACCAGCCGGCCTCTTTTTCTAAAATTACACCATTTTCATCTGTTAATACGCCGAAGTTTTTACCTGTATTAGGATCATTTATATATGCACTTCCTATTTGCATTGAATAGTAACTAAATGCATATCTCTTGCCTGCAATTGTATAGATTCCATTAAAGATTAGATTTCCATCTGACTGAATATAATGCCATAACCCATCCACTTGATACCAACCTGGTGTTTTGATGATAGCACCATTCTCATCGGTTATGTATAATTCCATATTGTAGGAGACATGACCAATCTGCAGTTTTCCAGAGTAATCAAAATAGTAATCTTTTCCATTGATGGTATGAATACCATTTCTCAGTATAATACCATCTTTTACATAATACCAACCATTATAGAAAGAATAATCCGGATCAATATATTCATACCATCCACTCATCACAAGCTCGCCATCCGGTTTTGTAATTCTATACACCCAATCTCCAATACTTGAGTCGTATATACTAATCCTTCCGATTAGCAATTCTCCCTCCGGAGAGAAATAGTACTTCTTACCGTTGACGGTATGAATCTCATTTACCAATAAAGTTCCATCACTTTGTACATAATACCATGCCTTATAATCGCCAGTATCGATCTGATGCCAGCCTTGTGTGGTAATAAGCTCGCCATCTTCTTTTGCTAACCGATATATTTCTTTGTCCAGATCATAATCATACACCGAATATGCACCGGTTGCCATTTGTCCATCCCAGTCGAAATAGTATTTCTTTCCATTGACTGTATGAACCCCATCTGCCAACAACGTTCCATTGTCCTGTACATAATACCACGCATCCTCGTAACCCATATCTATTTGATGCCAACCTTTTGTTCGAATGACAACTCCATTTTCATTCATAAGGTAAGATACAAATTTATCATTTTCGTGATAAGTACAGCCTCCAATGGCCAGCCGACCATCGCCCGTAAATCCATACTCGGTTCCATAAATCGTATAAATTCCATTTGCCAGCAGAGTACCGTCTTTTTGAATATAGTACCAGTAATGATTATAAGAATTCTCCTCATAATAGTACCATCCCGGTGTTGTGACAATCACACCATTGGCGTCTGCCAATCGCCACACATATTCATTCTTTGTAGCATCATATACCTGAAATGAACCGGTGCACATACGTGCATCATAATTAAAATAATAACCTTTTCCACCTATCGTAAGCACTTTGCTATATGCTAGATAGTTGTCTTCTTCATAATAATACCAGCCGTCACCATACCATCCATCATCATACTGATACCATGTACCTGCCGGTTTCTGAATCAAGACACCATTTTCATCTGCAAGCACCTTCTTGGTGACTCCATCTACCGTAACCGAATTTACTCCCGGTGACAGATTATCAAATGATGACATTTCACCTTTAACCTCAGTCACCACTTCCTGTGTTGCCTGCGCTTTTGTCTCATCCGATAATTCCGCCGCAAATACTTGCGTGGTCATTATCATGGATAAACAGAAAACTCCAAAAAACATTCCCCATCGTTTCTTCATAGAATACCTCCTTTTGTGTATTTTTACTAGTATTATTGCATCTTCATCGTAAAATGTCAACATTTTTACCATAAAAAACAGGAGTGGAATGTAAATTTCTACTCCTGTGATAAATTGGGATCATGAAATCATGACACCATCTTCTTTAAAGATATATTTTTTGCCTCCAATGACATGTTCGCCGGTCAATGCTCTTCCTTTTGCATCTGCGTAGTACCATTTGCCATTGACATATGTCCACTGATTCTTAACTAACTTTCCGTTCGCATCGAATACATAGATTGCATCTGCACTTTCTACAGAAACACCACCAATTTGCATGTAATTATTTTCAAAATAATACGTCGCACCATTGATTGTCTGGAAACCATTCACCGGAGCACCGTTCTTGAAATAATACCAATTTTTACCGGAACTATACCACCCTGTGGTAGGAGTAATCATTGCTCCATCACTACCAAAGAAACAATATTTTCCATATTCATGTACCCAAACATAACCGGTTGTCAATAATGGTCCAATTTCATAGTAGGAATCATCAAAATATACATGATTTACAAAATAGTATTTCTTCCCATTAATTGTCTGTAATCCGGTTGCAACTTCTCCATTTGATTTTACATAACACCATGAACCTCTGATTTGATTCCATCCGACAGACAACTTTTCCTCTACACCATTCTTATTTACATAGTAGCATTTTTTACCGTCAGAGACGAACCTATCTGTACACAACATTTTTTCAAAGAAATATTCCACGCCATTGATTTTCACTTTACCATAGTTATTCCAATAGCCACATTCATCAAAATAAAACCATTTTTCTTCATCCGTTTCGCTCGTAAAGAACTTGCCCTGTATCCATTTGCTGGTTTCTATTATTTGACCACACCATACCCCATCTTTAGTAAAACGATGAAGTTCAAGACTGCCTGTCTTCTCATTATCTATTTGCACAAGATCCGTAACCATGAGATTATTATGATCAAAATAATACCAACTATCACCTATTTTAACCCATTCCGTCTCTGCGAGGACTCCATCTGCTTTTCCATAGTACCAACAGGTTCCATCTTGATACCAACCAAACACTTTCTTTCCATTCTTATCCAGATAATAGGTATTGCCATTCCAATCAATAGGAGTCTGATAGCGCATTACACTATCTTCCACATAATAGGTATTATCTACCCATCCATCGTAAGATACACCTTTTTCTTTAAAATAGTACCAAATGCCGTTGACTTGTTTCCAGCCCACAAAATCTCCTAAGGATACCATACATGCACCGCTATCTGCAAAACGATACAAACAGCCATCAATCCAGTAATAGCCTGTCACCATTGCTCCCGCTTCATCCATATAATAACAGCTATCACCAATCTCAACCCAATTATCCACCACCAATCTTCCAGAGACATCCGCATAATACCAATTCTGTCCATACTGCACCCAGTTATTTTTTACAATAACACCTTGTGAATTGGCAACATAACGTACATACCAATTATCATACACGTAGCCTACTGCCATGATTCCATAATCGTCGAAATAATAATCATTCCCATGAATGGATAGAAGTTCATCTGATGCAATACTTCCTTTGGATTTAAAATAGTACCACTTTCCATCTCTTTGATACCAACCAACCTCATTTTCCAAAATCACTCCATTTTCATCTGTTAATACTCCGACATGTTCACCTGCATTGGAATCATATATATATGCGTTTCCTTTTTGCATTATTCCCAAAGAAAATGCATATCGCTTTCCATGAATGGTATGAATTCCATTTTCAATAAGTTCGCCATTTGACTGAATATAATACCAGAATCCATCCACCTGATGCCAACCGGGCGTTTTAATAATAGCTCCATTTTCATCTGTTATGTAATAACGATTCTTATATATAAATGATCCTATCTGCAAGACTCCATCCCGATTAAGATAATAGTCATTTCCATAAATGGTATGTATGCCATTTATCAAAATCATGCCATCTTTTACATAATACCAGCCCCCATTATATGGATAGTCGGAATCAATATAATAGTACCATCCATTCGTAATAAGTTCGCCATCCGGCTTTGTAATTCGGTACTCCCATTTTCCGGCGCTGGAGTTATATATATCCACCCTTCCCGTAATCAAATTTCCATGCTCAGAAAAATAATAATTCTTCCCATTTATTGTATAAATACCATCTACTAACAAAGTTCCATCATTTTGTACATAGTACCACCCCTTATCATTACCATTATATATTTGATACCATCCTTGTGTGGTAATAAGTTCGCCATCTTCTTTTGCAAACCAGTATACAGATTTGCTCAAATTGTTGTCATACACTGAAAATTTTCCGGTTGCCATTTCTCCATACCAGTTGAAATAGTACTTTTTCCCATTAACAGTATAAACCCCATCTCTTAAAAGTGTTCCATTGTCCTGCACATAATACCACAAAGCTCCGGAGCCTGCATCTATTTGATGCCAGCCACTTGTTCGGATAACAACGCCATTGACATCCATAAGATACCCTACATATTTATTGTTTTCGTAGTAGCTATATCCTCCGATTGCCAGCTGACCGTTGGTCATGAATCCATATTCCGTTCCGTCAATCTCGTAGATTCCTTTCGCCAGAAGAGTTCCATCCTTCTGAATATAGTACCAACCACGCTCATCATCCTCATTTTCTTTAACATAATAATACCATCCCGGTGTTTTGACGATTGCTCCATTGGCATCTGCCAATCGTTTCACATATTTTCTCTGCGTAGCATCGTATGCATCAAACGAACCGGTGCACATACGCGCAAAATAGTCAAAATAATAATCCACTCCACCTATCGTAAGCAACTTTTCAAATGCCAGATAGTTGGCCTCTTCATAATAAAACGAGTAACCATAATACTGATACCACGTGCCTGCTGGTTTTTGAATCAAGACACCATTTTCATCTGCAAGCACCTTCTTGGTTACCCCATCTACCGTAACCGAATTTACTCCCGGTGATAGATTGTCAAATGACGGGGTCGCACCTTTGACCTCTGTCACAACTTCCTGTGTTATCTGGTCTTGCGTTTCATCCGATAATTCCGTCGCAAATACCTGTGCGGTCATCAGCATGGATAAACACAAAACTCCAAAGAACATTCCTAGTTTCTTTTTCATGTATCCCTCCTATTTTCCCATTTCGATCATATATATTAATGTTTCAAAAGAGACCCCTTCTTTTATCTATATCTCTTGTGGTGCTTCTTCCGGTGGATTGCTCACCCAAGCACCATTCAACTCCATATAATACCAGATTCCATTTATATTGACCCATCCGGTTTGCATTTCTCCCTGTTCATTTAAATAATACCATTTATTCCCTTCATACAACCATCCTGTATGAGCACTTCCCTCAATCGGCATAAAATAATACCAGATGCTATCAATTTGTTGCCAGCCCTGTTGCATTTCACCTGATGACGCTAAATAATATTGCTTACCGTTAATATTTTGTAAACCAGTCAACATATGTCCGTCCTCATGCATCAGATACCAGTGATTGTTCATCCATTCCCATCCTGTCTTCATCACCCCGTTTGCATCTAAGTAATACCAATTGCCATTCACATAACTCCAACCGGTTTGCATTTCTCCTGAGGGAACAAAATAATACCACTTACCGGCAATGCACTGCCAGCCTTTCACCATCTCCCCATTTGAGCGTAAATAGTACCAATCATTCGATAACTTTAACCAGCCTTTGACAAACCTGCCATTTTCATCTGCAAAATACCATTTTCCATCGTTTAAAATCCAACCGGTGCTCATTTGCCCGAAATCATTAAAATGATACATATAGCCACCTATTGTATGTATTCCGGTGAATCGATATCCTTGCCAGTTTAAGTAATACCATTTCCCCTTTATCTGCTTCCATTGATTGGTGAAATACGCATCCCCCAAATAGCATTTCCAACCATTTTCATCTTGAATCCATCGGTGCAAATTCGCATCCACATATTTCATGATTCCTGTGGCATCAGCTATCCCTAACTGCTTTAACTGTGCATCCGAACTGAAATAAGATTGAAAATCCGATGTATTATTTATAAAGCCATGTTCAATCAGAACACCCGGAAAGCCATTCATTTTAGAGTAGCGTATCACCCCAAGATAATCTGCAGCTGTACCATTTGGATATTTGTCATTTTTTGCATTTTTGATAATAGTTCCTCGATTTGTTAATCCAATATTTACTAATTGGGATAAAATATCATCTGCTAATTTCTTTCCCTCATTCGAAATCGCTATATTGTAATTTGTATTCGGATAATAAATTTCTACTCCGTTTGCAGAAGTGGTTTTTGCATCTGTTGAATTAATATGAAAACTAACAAAAATATCCGCATTCCAAGCCTTCGCCATTTGCACACGTTGCTCAATGCTGATATTCGCATTCGTATTATTACCACGTGTCATGTAGACTTTCACATACGGATATTTTGACAATTCTTCTTTGCAATACTCTGTAATCTTTAAAACAATGTCCCTCTCATAATATGTGACCCCATTATAAGTGCGTGATGTCCCCGTATCTACGCCTCCATGTCCCGGATCCAATACAACAATAATTTGATTTGCATCCATAGCTTCATTTGAAGTTGAAGCCATCACGGTCGTGGTTTGGCAAAACACTACGATGCAAATCAATACAAATACAAATATAGTTTTTATAAGTTCCAATTTTTTCATCTTTTTTTTGTTCATATTGGGGTCCCATTTATGCTTACTATTTATGAAGGTCTTCCTTGATTTGTGTTGAACTTATCTCCGGTGTCCTCGGCATATAAACCACTTCCGCACCTTCTTCTTTAAGAAAATCAAATTTCCCTTCCCAATCATCACCCATTACAAATGTGTCTATATGATACTCATGTATATCACTTCTTTTTTGTTCCCAACTATTTTCCGGAATAACGAGATCTACATATCTTACTGCTTCTAATAGTGCTTTTCTTTGCTCATAGGTAAAATAACACTTTTTATTTTTGGCTTGCCAATTAAACTCATCTGTTGATAGCGCAACAATCAAATAATCTCCTAATGCTTTTGCACGACGAAGTAAATTAATATGTCCATAATGTAGCAAATCATATGTCCCATACGTAATTACTTTTTTCACTGAAATAGCCCTCTCTTTCTTATTGTGTAAAATCATTTATGATGGCTTCTATCACATTCTTGGAACCTCCACCTAAATGCTTCAATTTAGCATCAATTATCTTTCTTCTGGTATTGTACAATACATCTTCGCCACTGTCTATCATCGCTAAATACTTATCTACCTCTTCCCAAGAATTCGCTATATATATTCCCTGCATAAGATTGGTATATAATTCGTTTAATTCTGTCTCAAATGGACAATAGATAATCGGCTTACCCGTCATAAAATAAGTAATAATAATCGATGAAAAATCTGTAATCAAGACTTTTGAATCTTTCACGGTCTCATCCATTATCTTATTTGAATCCAACATAATATTGTTGTCTTCGAGTAATTGTTGATATGCACAAACCTCATCCGACGTCATCAGCCCTTCCTTTATAACATTTTCAAACATCAACGGATGAGGTCTTAAGATAATGCGATTCTTCGGATAATTTCTACGCAGAGCAAGAAATGAATCTTTATAATCCACAAAATGACTACCACCTAGCTTCGGGTCAAACGACCAGCGCGGTGTCCATAAAATCCCATTACTATCATTTGTTTCTTTCATGTTTAAATAAGTATCAAACACCGGATATCCTACATATAGAAATTTTTGTAATTTTTCCCTATGATTTTTCTTGAATACGGCTATTAAATTATCTCGCATCTCTTCGGAATCCAAAAATGCCATATAAACATTTCGAAAGAAATCTTTATTGGTGTTTCCTCCCGTAAAAACAGTAGCACCCTGATAGGCATATGGAATGTAGCACACCTTCGTATAAGTAACAAGCGTTTCACTTCTTAATTCTGTTGGCAAATAATAATCATACGGTCTTTGATAAAATACATAATCAAAAGCATATTTCTTGATATCAATCACTTTACCATCAGAATCTAGCGCCTCTATCATATTATCATTTGGATACTTTTCATAGATAAAAGCTCTTTCTTCCCCATATGCATTTAATTTTTCCTGATTGAAATCATAGGAAGGTACCACAATCAAATATGTTTCAAACTGTTCCTGTTGTTTCATCAAATCATACACCGGTGACTCTTTGTCCCACACTTCCGGCATTTGTAAGATAAAACCAACTTTAATCTTGCGATTGGAATCATATTGCTTTATTTGCCATTGCTTTAAACTTTTTTTGACATGAATATCTTTTCTATAAGCTATAATATTTCTTTTTAAATATCTTGCTGCTCGTAATATCATCTAGAGTACCTCTTTTAATTACCATTTAATATATCTGCCAACTCACATACTCTGGTACTTCGATCCACACGTTCCGCACATTCATAAATAATAATATCCGGATCGTATAAATCTACAATATCTTCCATATACAAGGTATAGTCTGCTCGAATCAACCAAACTTCTGAAAAACTCTCTGCAAAATCATCATCTATGAAACCATCAATATAACTATCACATAATAATAATAATTTTTTGTCGGAAGAAGCATTTTCATTTTTCCATGCATTATGGAGTTCATTGGAAGACCATTCTCCCATCACCGAACGTTCCTGTGCGTACGCTTTCGGCTCCTTAATTACAAAATGTTCCAGCAAATCTTCCTTATGAATCGTATTATTCAAAGTGATTCCGGCATCTTGTACGGTAATCTCATAATCCTCTTCCTGTAAAATTAGAAATTCATTATTATTATTTGCATTTATCGCTGACATAATATATTTATAGCCTAAATATGCGCCTCGCTCTGTCCAATGCGTTGGGTCTCCCCAATTACTGTATGTCTCATATTGAGATTTATTATCAAGTAACATATTTTTCAGTGAAATTGTATCAACGGTTGTATGTTCTTCCAGATAAGAAACTACTTGGTCTGTTTTGGATACATTACCATTTTGAACAATGGTATCCATAAACTGCTCCGGATATATCGTATGCTTATCATAGCATTGGACATAATAAAACTGAATTCCTCTCTCTCCTAACCAATCACTGATCGTTTGATAACTCTGACCAATTGCAGCCACCTCTTCTTCTGTCCTTAAGTTCAAATGTGCATAATCCCACATCATCGTTTCTGTCGCATAATTGAGATCACCATTTACCCCTAAGTAATAATCCATTGAAGTCATTAGTTGGTCAAATACATGGAATTTGATGGATGCATTAATACTTATCAACTCTTGTCGAAATCCTATATGGTCCATAAACCATGATTCGCATTCTGTTGTAAAACTGTTGTTAAATTTACCATCCACAAGTACTTTCGGAAAATCAGCCAAATATCTGTTTTCATCTGCCGATACTTCACCACTTGACCAATCTGCAAAAAGTAACGGAGCCGATAATATGGCTAAAAAACAAATGATAAATATTATATTATATATTTTTTTAAACATACGTAATTGCCTCCATATAAGCAACAAGTTAAAACTGGAAATAAATAAAAGCGGAATATGTATTTGATGCTACCTGCAATATGCATAAGAATAACGCACCTAGCAATACAATATTCTTTATAATATTCCATACATCCTGATGCATCTTCTTTTGTAAGAAATCATGTACATTCTTCATTAGTGGGGTAGACATTATAACTGCAAGTAGCAAAACAAAAAGTGTCCACTTATCTAAATAAAAATTCAATTTAAACGCGTTCTGCTCCGTATTCCACATTCCGAACATAGACAGAATGTACTTCACAGCTTCCTTTAATCCGCTTGCTCTAAAAAATACCCATCCAATTACTACGACCAAAAGTGTATATACATGCTGTATAAAAGAAATTGCTGTACTTTTCACTTTCGATGTCGTTTTGCTTGTCCGGTTTGCCAGTTTCGTTCTAACAACACGCTCTGTTAAATTAAAGAATCCATGCCATATTCCCCAGAAAATAAATGTAAATGCGGCACCGTGCCAAATCCCTGTCAAAAGAAAGACAATTGCAACATTTAAGTATACCCGTTTTCTATTACCTCCAAGCGGAATATATACATAGTCTCTGAAAAAGGAGGATAACGATATATGCCATCTGCGCCAAAATTCTGTAATAGATTTTGATATATACGGATAGTTAAAGTTCTCTATAAAATGGAACCCAAACATTCGTCCTAACCCGATTGCCATATCACTATAACCTGCAAAATCAAAGAAAATCTGAAACGTATAAGCAATAATCCCAAGCCATGCAATTTGTACAGTATTCATGTATGGATCTTTTCCAAAAATTGCATCAGCCGTTAATGCAAGTGTATCAGCAATAATAATCTTTTTAAATAGGCCAATAATAAATCTTTGAATTCCACATACAAAATCATCCAGTGTCACTCGACGTGAATCAATCTCGCTTGCAACATCTTTATATCGCACAATTGGTCCAGCCACCAACTGTGGAAATAGGCTAATATACATCCCAAGTGTAAAAATATTTTTTTGTACGTCAACCTCTTTCCGATACACATCAACCACATAGGATAATCCTTGAAATGTAAAGAACGAAATTCCAATTGGGAGAACGACTTGAGCAAACTGAATATTTCGATTTAAGATACGGCTCAATACATTCATCGTAAAATTAAAATATTTAAAATAAAATAACATCAAAATATTGAGTGTAACCGTTAAAAACAAAACTAGCTTTTGCCATTTTTCTTGATTACATTTATCTATTATTAACGCGCCAATATAATTAATACAAATACTTGCCAATAATATGATAAGAAACTGTGGTTTGTTCCAAGCATAGAAGAAAAGGCTCACCACCAATAACCAATAATTTCTTAATTTTCCTCTTAACACATAATACCCTAATATTACGATAGGTAAAAATGCAAATAGAAAGATTGCATTACTAAAAACCATTGTTCTTTTCCTTTCACAAATACATTCTTCTAAACACTACGATTTTTTATTTGCTTTAGCAATTTCAATATACTTTTTCTCTTGATAAAAAGAATGAATGCCCCAACAAATATAATAATATATCTTATGAAACTAAGCTTATAAAACATCATCATTAGAAATCCTATCATTAGAAATGCAAACATAATGATAAGTAAGCTCCGAAAATCATACAAATCTTGCGGGATATTTTTACGCACTAAAATTTTGCGATATGCAAAATAATGCATAATAGTAAAAATAATATAGCTTATTAAAGTTGTATATGCTGCCGCCACAAATCCAAACACCGGAATTAATAGTGCATTCAAAACAATATTAATCACCGCTGCCCATATCGTCCCTTTCACAAGGGATTTCTTTTCCTCAAAATAAAATTCGATATTGATAAACATCTGTGAGTAAAACAGTAATAATAAACTCATAGCAACCGGAGGAACCACCCAGATGGCATCCATATATTTTTTGCCTGCTAAAATGAATATTATTTCAGGTGCAGCTATAATAACCGCTAATAACAATACCGCCATGATAATAGCAATATAACACGACACTTTTTGATTCTTTGCTCTGTCATCATCCTTAATTCGTTCATACAACCAAGGTACATAGGCATTGTTAATTGCATTTAAGACAACTGTAAGAAGTGTTGCCAATGTATATGCCACATTGTAGATTCCAGCTTTGCCAGTCCCTTGCATATGTCCTATCATAATTCGATCACTTTGATTAAAAATCACTTGTGAAAGATAATATGGAATCAGTGGAATATTAAATCCAAGTGCATATTTCCAAAATTCTTTTGTATATATCTTGTGTTCTTTCAACCAATTTTGAAAAAGTAAAAATCCGCCAAAACAAATTGTCACTATTGAATTTCCGATAATTCTTGCATATCCTTTTTCATCACTGCCTAAAATTAGAATATATGACATAATTGGCGAAAGCACCGTCATAGAAAGTGTAACTGCAATTACGCTTTTGTACTTATACTCAAAACGCATTTTTCCATTCCAACACTGCAACGCATTTCCTGCAATAATTTCCAGTATCATAAAAATTATTAATGGTGTTGGCAATTCAAAAAAAAGATTAAAATATTTTTGAAGTGGTAAATAAATAATCATAAAAACGATTGCAAATAAAACACAGATACTATTGGCTGATGCAAGATATTCGTTTCGTCTCTCTTTAAATTTGAGCATTGCAGTATTAAACGATCCATATCCCAAATACAAAGAAATAAAAATAGTTAAAATGGACAGCCACGAACTGAAAATACTTGACTGTCCATATTCCTCCGTTGACAGTATACGTGTAAATAGCGGTAATGTAATAAATGACATACACCTTTGCAGGATATTACATATCGTATATGCCACAGATGCTTTTACTGATACTGGCGTTTGGCTATATTTTGAAATTATTTTTTTTAACAACTTACTATGCTCCTTTATCTATAGCTCCACTGCGTACCATATGAAAAAATCACATTGCTCCTTTGTATAGTCCAGCGGAACCGCTAAATTGGATACCAAAACACGTTTATATCCATTTTTATCATAAAAACGTAATGCCCTTTTATTATTAGGAGAAACACACCAATATACCAAATGCAATCCTAATTTTTCTTTGGCAATGGAAAAAATCTCTTGCATGGCTAAACGCGAGAAACCTTTTCCCATGGCACAGCTTCTAATCGTAATACCAAACTCAGCCGTTCCTTTTTCAATATGCTTTAAGCTTACAGTTCCTTGATATTCATCCTTATCATCAACAATTGCAAGATGCATGTGAACTTTTGTATCTTCACTATTTTGAATAAAGTTCTGACAATCCGTTATTGTCATAGCAGAAAAATCCCGATTCAGGTCACAAACAATACTTTCATCATGCATCCATTCAAGCATAAATGGGGCATCATCCATTTTCAGTTTTCTCAGTTTCATAATGTATTTCCTTCATTTATTGAAATTATTCAAGCTTTCAATCACAAAATCCACTTGTTCTGCAGTCATGCCATAATACATCGGGATACTTAATACCGTTCGGCTGATTTCCTCTGCAATTGGCAATTCTCCCTCCGAAATCCCTAAATCCTTATAGCATTCCTGCATATGCATTGGAATCGGATAATGTTTTACAGTTCCAATACCCAAGTTCGTTAAATATGTTTCCAATTCATCTCTTTGATTACAGCGAATAACAAACACATGATATACATGTTCGAACTCATCTGTAGTTACCGGCGGCAATATAATCGATGGGTTTTTAATATTATTTAAATATTTGTCTGCAATGATTCTTCTGGCCTCATTCCATTTATCTAATTGGGTAAGTTTCACTCGTAAAAAAGCCGCCTGCATCTCATCCAATCGGCTATTTGTTCCTTTAAAAATATGATGGTATTTATAATCCGAACCGTAGTTACCTAATGCTCTTACCTTATCTGCCAATTCTTTGTCATTTGTTGTGATACAACCGCCATCGCCCAATGCTCCCAGATTTTTTCCCGGATAGAAACTAAATCCTGCGGCATCTGCCAAAGCACCTGCTTTCCGTCCCTTATATCGCGCTCCATGTGCTTGTGCAGCATCTTCAATCACTTTTATCCCATGTGCCTTTGCAATGGAACAAATCTTGTCCATATCAGCAGTTCTCCCCTGCAAATGCACTGCAATAATCGCCTTTGTTTTGCTGGTAATAGCAGCTTCTATTTGATCCACATCAATATTGTAAGTTTCCATCGTTGGTTCTACAAACACAGGTGTAGCTCCAACATAAGATACTGCTAACGCTGTTGCAATAAAGGTATTGGATGGAACAATCACTTCATCTCCAACGCCAATTTCATATGCTTTTAGTATTAAATATAATGCATCAAGCCCCGTCGCAACACCAACACAATATTTACATCCACAATACTTTGCAAACTCTTCTTCAAATTGTTCCAGTTGCTTTCCTTGGATAAAGTAACTATTATCCATAACTGTCTTATATGCATTGTCTAATTCCGTTCGAATTTCATCATGCATTGCGTAAAATTCTGCAAAAGGTACTTTCATCTTTTCTCACCTTCATTATTCCTTATTGTTATTCACATATTGTAAAAACTCATCATAATTTCTAATATAATCGGATTCGTCATATAACTCAGATGCTAATACCATAAGAACTGCATCCTCTGAGAAATCAAACATTTCTCGCCACATATCATTCGATACATATAATCCTTCATATGGTTTCTCTAATGGAACTATTTTCTTCTCTTTTCCATTATCAAGACGAATCTTACAGCTTCCGTGAATGCATATCAGAATCTGTTCTAATTTTTTGTGTGCATGATAGCCTCTTGTAACACCTTGTGCTGTATCATACATATAATATACCCTTTTGATTTCAAATGGTATATCTTTAAACTCTTCTAATGCCACCAACTGTCCTCTTTCATCTCCGTGTGGCTGGAATACGTATTTTACTACCTGCATACTCTTCCCTTTCTACTTCTCATAAACCTTATAAAAATGATGTCCGATACGCTCCTCTTCCGGCGGCAACGTCATGTAATCTCCATAAATATGAGATAGGATTTTATCATATTCTTTCGGAATATTAAAATATCCATCTTCAAAAGGCACAGAAATTACTTCCTCAAACCATTCCCGCTTATACATATCCTTTTCTCCCCAGGATAACCATATCACACATCCAACATATTCATTTTCATCATATTCTTTTACACAAGCTAAGCTTTGTAGCTTTTTTTGAAAATAATTTTTTCCGAAACATTTCGCGATTAGAAACAATGGCAATTTCGCAATATTCTTTGTTGCGGAAAGCAAAGAATTCCATTGATATTTTTGGCGAGTGGAAAGAAAACAAAGTGATGACAATCTATCACCTTTCATTCCATATTTCACCGCCTCTTTCTTACTATTTCCTAATCCATCATAAGGGTAAATATCAATAAATACGCCCATTCCACAATCTTTTTCATTATCTGTATCAATTACGTATCGGTTATCGCTTATACGTGTTATCATATATGGGTAATCCGGATTGGTATTCGGATTAAACACTTCCAAATTTGGATACTTTGTTGCATTTTCCTTTACATATAATAATAAACGCTCATAATCTGGTCGCGGCATCATAATATCAACATCATCATCCCATGGGATAAATCCCTTATGCCGAACTGCACCTATAAGCGTTCCATAAATCAAACAATATCTATATCCTTGTGTTTCGCAAATATTTGCTATCTGTTTCAAAATCTGTAATGCAATTTTTTGTGACTCTTCCAGCGTAATTTCTTTCTTCACCGTTTTCACCTCAAATATTTCTCGCACAGCTGCTTGTCTACCTCTTGTGGTGTATAGCTCTTGTGAAATTTACATACTAGTCTCCAAATGATTAATCTTGGAAACAAGATATATTTCAGCAGCTTCCCTTCCGTACCTTTTCGGAGCCAAAATTTGAATTTTCTGTCAAAAAAATCTTTGCCCGCAATCTCTTCAAACATAATATCATAAGCATTGGATAAATCAATATCTAATAATTTTGTCCACTTATCATTCCCTGAAGTGGAAATGCCTTCTCCATACTCATACCATACTACAACATCCGGATAATACAAAATCGGTATCGAATCTGCAACCATAATCCGATACATGAAGTCCTCTGCATATTTTACTTTTCCTACGATTAAATCGCAATACTTTTGCATCAATTTCTTACTTACCAGAAACGCTGCACCGATTGGAAAGTCACTTAATAGTAACGCATTCTCCTTAATATATTTATGCTTTACTTTTTTGGTCTTATATATCGATATATTCTGGGGCAAATGCAATACTTTTGAAATAGAAATCTTCTCATTTTTCACTGAATAATAAGCAGATTCTCCAAAACATAACTCTTTATTATTGCGTTTTACATATTCATACCATAATTTTAATGTATTCGAGCTGTATAAAAAATCTCCCGGCGAAATTAATTTAATAAACTCCCCTTTTGCCGCATGAATTGCATTGTTTACATTTTTGCAGGTTCCCAAATTTTCATCTGCTGCCAAAAATGTAAAATTATAAAAGCTGTTAGCATCAAAAAAAGATTCTACTTCTTCTTTGCAGTTGTACGAAGAACCGTCATCCGCAACAAGTATTTCATATTCTATTTCTTCCTGAGATATAATTGATTTTAATGTTGCTTTTAGCTTTTCCCAAATAGGATTATATGTTAGAACAACAACTGATATTTTCGGTGTTATCTTCATGACATTTCCTCAATCTTTTTATTTACCGAATAGCTTTTGGTAATAAGTATCTGGCATTTTTGCTTGCTCTTCTTCAAATTTGTACGAAAGCTTATGAAAATCGGTCATCTCTTTCACAGCATTCCATATATTCTTATCATACTTTTCAAACAACCGAAGCAGCAGAATATGCGGTGTTGAATTACTAAATGGAACAACTTTTTCCCATTCTTGTGGATATGTTTCCAATGCCATTTGAAAAAAATAATGAAAAATAAAATAATCCACTACATAATTATGTGTCCTCCAATAATTATGTAGTAATGATCTTGTTAACAATATAATCGGATTGTTTGTACTTGCTGTAATAAACCAATTTGAAATCGCAGCACAATCTCCATCTAATCCCGGTTTTAAATTTTGGAATAAGAATAAATTCGAATTCAAAAGGAATTCTTGCTTTGGTGTTCCGCTACAATAAACCGTCGCATCAATCCAAGTTCCGCCATAGGTATAAAGTAACTCAATTCTCAACAAATCTGCAAAATGTGCTTTTGAAATTTTTCCCTCTTGATATTTTTTTAAAATATAATCCGGAAACGAGACATAGTATCTGTAATTGTTTTCTGTTACTACTATTATTTCTTTATTCTTGATATGCTCCTTCAATGAAGTATAGCATTTTTGAACAATATTCGGTGCATTCTCCATTCCTTGTAGCCAGCATACCCAAATAATATCCGCATGTTCTGCCCCTATAGTTTCTTCTTTGAAAGATGCTTTAAAAGAAGTAATAAATTTTTTATTTTTTCTTTTTAATCTCATATATATCCGGTTGTTTACTGCTAGTCTTACTATTTCTAATGACTTTTTTGATGTTCCGAGAATAGCTGTTTGACATAATGCCA
This sequence comes from Lachnospiraceae bacterium, assembly GCA_045531055.1. Lineage (GTDB taxonomy): Bacteria > Bacillota > Clostridia > Lachnospirales > Lachnospiraceae > Roseburia. The sequence continues at coordinate 24,263 of JAZSDG010000026.1, forward strand.
GTATTAAAACTCTGGATTTTGCATATTGCTTAAGCGTTTGTAATCCATTTACTTTTTTGAATATCTTTAAAAAATCACCCATAATAAGACAGCTCCTTGATGAAATTATTCTTTCGAAACATCCCCCAATTTTCTATACGCAAAAAACAGTCCAATATATAGCCAAAATGCCTCCACAGATATAAAGGCCGATACAATATTCAGTATTACATAAAGTATTAACAAATAAAATGACATTGTATAAAAATCCAATGTTTTATTACTCTTAATATTTCGAATCACAAAACTGAATATACTTACCAAGAAAATAAAATATATTCCTAATCCTACAACACCTGTCTCTCCAAGAATGCGAACGAACCCTACATCTAAAGTAGTTGCAACTGTCCAATGTCCAAACTGTTTATAGAAATAATGTAGCATCCCTCTAACATAGGCATTATATCCGTATCCAAACAACCAGGTTCCATCACCAATCATGTATTCTAAGGATGACCATTGTACCATTCTGGAATACGATGCATTATCTGCATTTAAACCAAATTGCTCGGATAACTGAAAATCAGCACCAAGTACATTTAAAATAGATTTTGAAACTTCAACAACACTATTTACAAGACTTGGCATCTTATACGCAACAACAATAACCGCTATCAATGCCAATGGAATATATTTTATGAATGGTTTTATCAATTCTTTTTTTCGGATTAAGAGCATCAAAAGAAGTACAATTGCAAGCGCTAATAACGAGCTACGTGACATCGTACAAATGAGTGCAAGTAAATTTGCAAACAAAGCAAACAAATATCTCTCTTTTTTTGTTCTTTCATACATATATAAAATAATAGGAATCATAAATGCACAGTAGCAACCATATGATATCGCATTGGATGTAGCATATGCTCGTAACATTCCCATTCTATCTGTCAAAATTGATTCTGCACTCGATTCCACTATATTTAAAACCGAGGCAATGTCATAGTGAAAAACTGTCTGCAATACACCAATAATCACTAGCACAATAGAACCGGCAATCATAAAGTCAATACATCTATAAAATTCCTCTTTATTTGCAATTAAATCTTTTATCAAAATTACAATTAAAAATTCTTCTAAAACAAGAATAAATATTCTGTTAAATTCTCCATATCCATAATGCAGATTAACAATTGATATCGCGACATTTGCTACCAAATAAAAAATCATTTCCTTGGGTATGACCGTTACAGAATTCGCATGTCTATTATATATCCAGAATATCAATAACAATAGAATTAGCATGCGCGTTCCCGTCAATAATGGCAAACTTTCCGAAATCTCTATCGCAAATGCAGATGGCAAAATTGCATAAAACGCAAAAAGCAAATATAAATACCATTTTTTATGTTTCAATGCACAATAGATAATTGGAAGAAATAATGCACATAACAATATAGTTTTCAAATTTCTTCCTCCAAACAGTTATAAATTCCCCAGTAAAATTGCAATTCTTATCTTTATAGCCATATTCATGCTACTGTATTTTGTTTTTCTTGAACAAGCCAATAAAACCCTTGACCAGAAACTTCTTTTATACTCAGCAACATGACTAAGCCATTCTTTTTTCTCTGATACAACATCATTTTGATATATTTCAAGTATTTCTCTTGTTTGATCCGATATACTAACTTTATACCGCGTTGTCATATCCTTCCATCGCTGTCTTAATGTATTCCAAAATCCAACAGGAACACCTACTGCATTATTTCCATGCTGTCTATATTTCATATATGGATTGGAATCAAAAATAATTTCACCCTCAAGTGCTACACATACCGCTGCCGTATAAAAATCATGCATGATAATTTCATTTGGTATTGGTTTGTTTTGTAATTTTTCTGCAAGTGCACGATTAAAAATCATTGCACAGCCCAACAAACCACCTGCGCATATTAACGTATGAAAATCGGTTCTTGGATAATGCTCATATACATTACGCCCGAATGACTTTAATTCAATATCTACTAATTCCGCATTTGCAACATATAGTGTAGGTTTTTCTCTTCCACTTAATTGCCCTATGCCCGCTGCAATCTTTTTTGGCATCCACACATCATCTTGATCTGCAAATGCATAATAATCATATCCGGTACAATGATTAAGCAAATCAAGGAAACTGTGTGTCGGGCCTAAATTTTGACCAGTGTACCAATGTAATTGATTTGCCGATTCGTAGGACTTTAAAATTTCATGTGTACCATCTGTCGACCCGTCATCTCGTACCCATAGTTCTATATCAATTTCTGTATCCACCTGCTGACTTAATATGGAATCGATCTGCTCTTTTATATATTGCTCTCCATTATAAGTAGACATCAAAATTGCTACTTTCATAACCGGTTTCTCCTGCTTTTAATTCACATCTGTAAATGTCTTCTCGTACTGGTCTACAATGTGTTCCCAACTGTAATGATCTATAATTCTCTTATTGGCCAATTCTCCCAATTCTTTTATTTCCTCTTGGGATAACTCATCCGCCTTATGAATCAATGTCGCAAGCGACATATCCTCTTTCGTCCAATAAAGAGCCGCATCTTCCGCAACTTCTCTATTGAATCCTACATCTAACAATAAATTCAGTTTCGTACTTCCTAACGCTTCTAACAAGCTTGGATTTGTTCCGCCAACCTCATGCCCATGAAAATAACCGTATGCATTCTCACGAATTTTCTTGAGCAATTCCTGATTATATACTGTACCAACAAACTTAATCCTTGCATCCGATTTAAAATGCAATTTGTTTTCTAACTCTTCCAAAAAAACGTCATTTGCTGTCGTAATAATAGCAAAATCTTTTTTCGAATCCGACTTCATAAACTCTCGAATCATCGTTTCAAAATTATTTTCAGGTACAAAACGTCCAACAACCAAATAATATTCATGCATCTTAAGTTGTTTTTCATGTAGCCATTCTAAAAACACATGATCTGAGTCACTTAAATTGGATTTTGTTGTATCGGAACCATATGCAATAAATGTTGTTTTCGGATTATATTTACAGTAATCTTCCTTAATATATTTTTCAATATTCTTACTATCGCAGATTAGTAAATCTGCATGTTTTACCATTAATTTTTCGGAAATTTTCCAATATTTTCTAATTAGTGCATTCCATTTTGCACGTTTCCATTCATGCCCATCCGGATTAACATACAATACGCCGCCAATCTTTTGAATCTGTCTTTTTAGACTCCCAATAAACGGACCAATTCTACATGCAAGAACATAAAAAACAGGTCTTTGTATCCACGATCTTTTTTTGCAATACGCTATGCAATGCTTTAATGCGGCGATATCATAATATACTGCTTTTGCCGAGCCCAAATTGGGTACTTTGATATTAAAACACTTCGCACCATTATACTCAAAATCCTGTGAATCATCTCCCATGCGCGACACGTGATATTCAATATCTTCACTCACCTTGTATTCCGTGAGTTTTTCCACAAAAGTTTCAAATCCACCATAATTTGCCGGAATACCTTTACTTCCAATTATAAATACATGTTGCTTGTCTCTATCTTCAGAAACGCTATATTCTTCATCCAAAACTTTTACATTTATTCCATCAATTTGAATAAATTTTACATTTTCATCCATTTTACTCTTCCTAATTGCCTGAATTCTTTTTTATCCCACAACAGTAACATATCCAACAACATTTACTTTCTGTTCTTCACAAAAACGAATTGTTTGAATAATTTCCTTATACGTTGTATTCCATAAATGTACAATTATTAAAACATCACTTTTTGAACTCAAGGACTCAATTGCCTCTACATCATTGACCATATCTTCCCATAGATATGTATGCGGAATGTTCTTTTCCACACTAACTCTACAGTTCTCCACCAGCTTAATCGTTTCTGCTTTTTTAGCTCCAACAAAATGCAGTTCTTCTATATCATCCAAGTTACTGAGTCGGGTAATTTTAGAAACAACAACTTTTTCCGAGCTTTTAAGATTATATTCTTTATAAAATATATTACGTGCCCACTTATTTAAAAAGCGTGTTTCAGGCAAAATGAGATTTCCCATATCTCTCAAATCCCAAAAAGAAACTAATTCTTTTTTGGATTTCACACATGGATTGAACAGATATACACAAAAAATAATTATGCAACCCAACAATACTCCTACAATTGCACCGAGTATCACATTCGAAAACTGAATCTTTACAATCGGAGCAACGGTTACATTCTGTACCTCTTCGCCCCTTCTAATTCTAGATTCTTCTAATTGAGCCTGTGACATAGTAGCTGCAAGCGTATCTATATTCGTTTTCAAATTAGTAACTTCTGCACGAATCTCTTCTTGTCTTTTGTAAAGCGCTGTATCAACATATTCATAACAAGCATTTTCAACCTGTTTCAACTCATGTGACGGTATTCCTTCATTTTGTAACTTGTGACGAAAATCAAAAATTTGTTTCTCAACTGACGCTGCAATTTGCTCACATTCTTCAACATTTCTACCCTTGATTCTGATATCAATCACATTGGATAATTGTCCATCCCCCTGAATCCAATTACTATACCCAATCACATCGTTAATATACATATTTGACAATGATGGTTCCGTCTGAATCATATCCTCAAACAGCGCGCCGCCCGTTATATAATTCCCATACATAGCGGAAATAGCTTCAACGCTGCCCAAATCATTTACACTGATATAATACTGAAGATTTTTCTGTGTAATGGTGTCTGCATTAAGTTGCATATAAATAGAATTTTGAATATATTCTTCCAATCCTTCTAAGACGTTCAAATAGGAAACGTATTCATCTATTTGTCGCTCTTCCGTATCACTAAAAGTTATTTCTTGCTCAGATGCTTGATGCGATTCCATCTCATTCTTATCGGAAATATACTTATAGGCAGTAATTGCAATAGCAAAAATAACCATACATAAAATCACCACCCAGATTTTACGAACAAAAAAAGCCAACAATTCTTTTAAATCAATTGCAAGTTCTCTTCTATTCATCTTAGAAATATGACTCATATTATCCAACAACCTTTCCTTTTGTTATAATAGTTTACTTTGACCCCTCTTTATTCAACACAACCTTAAATGTCTTTAATATCAGTAAAAAGTCCAACCCCAGCGACCAATTTGCGATATACTCCGTATCTAATTTCACTACTTCTTCAAAGTCGGTAATCTCACTTCTTCCACTCGTCTGCCACATTCCGGTTAGTCCCGGTTTCATACTCAGTCGGATTTTATGGTGCAAGTCGTATTGCTCGTATTCATTGACCGTTGGTGGTCTTGTTCCAATCAGACTCATATCACCTTTTAAGATGTTCCAAAACTGTGGCAACTCGTCAATACTTGTCTTACGAATGAAGTTGCCAATACCCTTCCCAGGACCTTTCTCACTTCCAATGATACGTGGATCATTCTCCATCTTAAACATAAGACCCTGCATCTCATTCTGCGCCATCAACTCTTTCTTGCGTTCTTCCGCATCCATATACATAGAGCGGAATTTGTATATATGGAAAATACGTCCATTCTTACCAACTCGCTTCTGTTTAAAAAATACCGGTCCCGGTGATGCTTTCTTAATGGCCGGAGCCACAAAGATGTATGCAATTCCCGTAAATAATAAGCCGACCAAGGCACCTGCAATATCCATCAAGCGCTTAATCGCAAGCTGCCATCCACTTGCCACCTTGATAGAGGTGGTAATGACATGGCTTTCCCCAACTTTCTCCATCAGCTGGTTTGGAAGGTCATCCGGAAGGAATCCCATTCCGATGCGAACCGTAATCCCCATGCTAAGGAAGATATTCACCAATTCATTTAATTCACTTTTACTTTCAAAAAAATCAATATATACTTCGTCAACTACGTTCTGTCTGACATATTCCATCAGATTTTCTTTACCTTGTAAAACAGGCACATCATCGTCTACATGATCAATCTTCTTCGGATTTCCTTCCAGCAAAGATACACATGTAATTTTAAACTCACGATAATCTTTCTGCATCATTTTGCGAATGCATTCTGACACACGCTCAGCGGATGATATCACCAACAGCCTTGCCTGATTCTTCTCATGCATAATTCTCTTACGAATCACGCGTTTCCAAAGGAAACGCTCACCCAAACAAAATACAATAGCAAAGCCCCAGCTAAGAAGGAATACCGTTCTTGAAAATTCCCACGCCTCCTTAGTTATATACTCATAAAACAGAAGTAACAGTTCTACCGTCGTCACATGTTGGATTACAGCAATCAACTCTCTCCACTTATTGCGTTGCAAGATACCCTTGTAATTCTTGGAAAAGAAAATAACAACAATATCAAACACAGCCAACAACAAACCAAGACGAAGATACATATCCGGAATCTTTGGAAATGTATCAATATGCCTTACAACATATGCCAGAAAAAAAGCAATTTCCAGACAAATAATATCTAAAATCTCAAAATCCCAATGTTTCATCCAGCTTGAATTTATCTTTCGGTACATGTGTCTCCTCCTGCAAAATCTCGCAAAGTATTATTATAACACAAACCGGCAAAAACACAAAGTAGAAATGGATTATATGCCAGTTCCAGTAAGTGATGTTCCATCACGCTGCACACCACAATAAGCAATGTCGCGATCGCCATAATCATGCGATTCGCATTCATCATACGTTTTAGACTGATACCAAGCAACAGTAGTACAACCACAAAAATCACCACACCGTACTCTAATGCAATTCGAATATACGAATCATCAATAAAGAAATAATCCGTGCGATACGTAAATTCCCCACCATTGCCTATCTCCGGAATAAATTGTCCAAACAAAGAATATCCATATTCCTCCACTGCATTAGCGCTGTTCCAAAGTCTTGTATTAAAAATGCCACTATCCAATCTCCACCACCATGCATTGTATGGATTATAAAAATGAACACAAGTCAAAAATCCTACCGCACACACAGCCGGAATCACACATGTCAGATATTGGAGCGGTTGCGGAAGCAAAACACTACGCCCATCAAGGAATCTTAGCACTATCATAGCAACAAAAAACAGTAAAATTCCAAGAAAACTTGTATATGCGCTTGTGACAAAAAACACCAATGCTGCTAGCGCTAGCGCAAAAACCATTGACCAAACAGAGGGTTTTCGATTATTGATACATACAAAAGCCAGCAGCAAGAAAAACACATGCGCTGCAAAATCTGTTGTGTAAATAATACCAAACGAATAACGGGCCCCTTTATCCAGTGAATAGAACATCAGATTCTCAATCCAACCAGCCTGACTTGCCACAAATGCGGCCACCATAATCGTAAGACCTATCAGTAAATACACCTTTAAAATATGGTCAAATTTCACATCCTTGGCACCAACGATTAAAAATCCAACGCCCACTAACCATAAATATCCGCTTACCACTGCTGAAATCGAAAATGCAACTATCACCAGACCTGCCAAAAGATACTCCCACTTGGTATAGGTTCTGTGAAACGCCATCTTTGCTAAGACATATACGATAATCAAAACATACAAATACCGCATCATCCCGTCCGGCCACGGAATCGGAAACATCGTAGTATCCAAAAATTCTCTGACCAAAAGCAGTGCATATAATATTAGATAGACTACTTCCCATCGGTCTATTGATTTTCCCGACATAACTTGTTGTTCGTTCATAGTTAGTGTTCCCTATTTGACGTACTCCATTCAATCGTACTACCCATGCAGTTTCTCTACATGCATGGTTTTACGCGCAAAATTCAAAAGTCGCATAAATACTTTATCATAAAACCATTCACCCACATGAAGACGATTGAGTATCACAAATACTTTGTATTTATTCTTAATGCCTTCATAAATTCGTGGACTTTTCATTTTAATTTCATTCGTTAGTTCCTTACAAAAGGTTCGATACTGACGCTTTTTCTTATTGCGAATCAATGTCAGATGATAGATATCTGCAACAATCTTAGCAACTTTCCTCATCCAATATTCGTATCCGCCTTCCGGCGTATTATCCACAAATTCATCAAACGCAAGCATCTTAAGAAGTACCGCCTTCGCATCCGGAAGACGCTTGTACAAATTGGAAATTGCAACGCTTTGATTTGCATCTCCGATTCGGTATACATAGAACTCTTCTTCTATCAGGCGAATCGTCTTAGCGCGGCAAAGCGGGATGGTTGCGTATTCCTGATCCTCATAAAACACGTGCTCTGTTAAATCGTACTTCTGATTCCGGTAAAATTCAGTGTTATAAAGAACTCCGTGAAATGTCATCGTATGTCCGATATCCTGCCAGCGCTCCATCAGCTGCTTTAGCGTATATACGCTTTTCGAATGGTCATCTCGCACCGTCCAGTGCTCATATTCTTTTGTTGTGATGTTATATGTGCGAAAGCTTTGAATCGCTGCGTCAAAATCTTCTACTTCATCCAAATGGGCTATCAAACGACCTAATTCATCCGTGTCTACCCAATCGTCCGCATCAACCACCTTAAAATACTTCCCGGTTGCCTGTGCCACACCTGCATTGATGGCAGAGCCATGTCCACCATTCTCTTTGTCTACAATAACAAATACATTCGGATGTTCTGTAACGTACTTCTGGGCGATTTCCTTACTTTCATCAGTGGAACCGTCGTTGACAACAAGCACCTCCAACCGTTCGAACGCATCTGCATCTTCTAAAAGAAAAGAATTAAGCCCCTTGTCCAAAAAGCTTTGTGCGTTATAGGTTGGTACAATAATTGATAATGTTTTCATAATTTTACCTCTTGTATAGCCATCTTACAGATTATACCATAACAGATTCTATTTTACAAATCCCACTTCTTTGTGTTAGGATGTTTTCTTGAAAGGATGATTATATGGCATCACAGAAAAGTTTAAAGAAAAATTATATATACAATCTGAGCTATCAGATTATGCTTGTACTGACACCACTCATTACAACCCCTTACCTTTCCCGTGTGTTAGGACCGGAGGGAATCGGCACTTACAGCTACACAGCGTCCATTGTTTCTTACTTCGTCATGTTTGCAGCGCTTGGCACCATGTATTATGGAAATCGAGAGATTTCCTTCCTGCAACAGGACCGCAAACGACGAAGCCAGACTTTCTGGGAGCTGAAGCTGTTTAGTTTGTTTTGTGTTCTTGTTTGCCTTGCGGTATATGGCTTCTTCCTAAGATTTGTCCACAACAATCAGGCGCTATATCTTGTTCAGATTATCAGTATTTTGTCGGTTGCAACTGATATCACCTGGTTATTACAGGGCATGGAAGAATTTGGTAAGATAATTGGTCGTAACTTCGTTGTGAAGATTTTGATACTCGCTTTTATTTTCCTTGCGGTGAAAGACGAATCGGATTTGCTTCTCTATGTTGCCGGAATCACTGCCATGGAATTGATTTGTCATATTTCAGTGTGGGGATTTCTTCCTCAGTTTGTTGACAAACCCGACTGGAAATCTTTGCGACCATTCCGCCATTTTTCACCAGCTGTGGCACTTTTTATTCCGACAATTGCTACCACCGTCTATACCGTGCTAGACAAAAGTATGCTTGGATTTTTTACAGATACAAATGTAGAGAATGGTTATTATGAACAGGCGTTAAAATTAATTAAGACGGTTCTTACCATTGTTACAGCGCTTGGTGCTGTTATGGTGCCACGTATTGGTGCATATTTTAGCGAAAATAGAAAGGATGAGGTAACGCGGCTTCTGTACGAGAGCTACCGTTTTATCTGGTTCCTTGGCTTACCGCTTTGCTTTGGAATCATTGGTTCTTCTGCCAATCTTGTTCCTTGGTTCTATGGACCGGGCTTTGAGAAGGTTATCTTTCTTTTGTGTATTTTAAGTGTGCAACTTCCGATTATCGGATTAAGCCACGTGACCGGCGTACAATACCTGATCACTACTAAGCGTGAAGGATTATTTACCCGTTCCGTTATGATTGGTGCAGCATCAAACTTTGCGTTGAATCTGCTTTTAATTCCTCGATTGTATTCCATCGGGGCCTCAATTGCCTCCATTATTGCAGAAGCAATTGTTACCGGTGTACAGCTTTATTTTATCCGTAAAGAGCTTTCCATCGGTCATATTTTTAAACAATCCATAAAATACCTGATTGCATGTGTTGTCATGCTTGCTGTACTTCTTGTGGAAAGCTACTACTTCCCATCTTCGTGGATTTTTACCACGATTATGATTGCAAGTGGCGGAATGACATATTTTTTAGTTCTTTTCATTCTTCGAGACGATTTTATGCTCCATAATGCACATATGTTGATTCATAAGATGAAAAAGAGGGCTGTCTAATGGCAACCCTCTTTTTTGATGTTTATTTTATGCATGCAATTTATCTACATGAAATACTTTTCTTGTAAAATCAAGAAACTTCATAAATTTGGTCTGATAGGTTTCTTCACTCATATGAAGTCGATTCAAAATCACAAATACGCGATATTTGTTCTTAACCCCTTGATACATCCGTGGACTACGTTTTTTTATTTCCTCTGTGAGTTCTTTGCAAAATCCGCGGTATTCCTTTTTGTTCTCATGGCGAACCAATGTAAGCTGATAGGTATCTGCAACAAATTTGGACACCTTTTTCATCCAATATTCCACACCCCCAGGTGCCATTTGCTCTATGTTATCTTCTGCTTCAATCATACGAAGAATGACTGCACGATAGTGCGGAAGACGTTTAAGGGAGCTTGTGATGGATATACTTTGTGACACATCACCGATACGATAGACATACAGTTCTTCTGTAAACAGGCGAATCTTCTTTGCCCGGCACAACGGAACTGCTGCATATTCCTGATCTTCATAATAGTAATGCTCAATCAACTCATAATTCTGGTTTTTATAAAATTCGGTATTATACAATAATCCGTGGAAAGTCATACATGCCGCAACATCATACCATCGCTCCATCAATTCCTGCAAAGAATATAAACGATTACTGCCGTCACATTTCACTGGGAAGTGCTCATATTCTTCCGTGTTGATATCGAACGTACGGTAACTTTGTATTCCTGCATCAAAATCTTCTTTTTCTAAAATCGGAATCAGGTTGGCAAGTGCTGTGGTATCTACCCAATCATCCGCATCAATTACTTTAAAATATTTACCGGTAACATGTTTGACGCCTTCGTTAATTGCAGACCCATGTCCACCATTCTCTTTGTTCACAATACAAAATGTATTTGGATGTTGATTTACATATTTTTGGGCAACAGCAACGCTATTGTCCGGAGTTCCATCATTGACAACAATAACCTCAAGTTTGTCCATAAGATTTGCATCATCCATAATAAAACTTGGAAGGCCTTTATCCAAAAACTTTTCTGCATTATATGTCGGTATAACAATTGATAAAATCTTTTTCATAAATATTCTCCAATATATTTTCTAACCGCGAAGAAGGCGGTAAACAAGTGCGCCCGGATAGAATAGCAAATATCCGCTTTTTCGAATCATGCGAATACTTTTCCTTGGGGTTGCTTTATAAACGCCCGGATAATCCGTTCTTATTCGCCTGTCAAAAGCTTTCATTTCATGATAAATGCCTTTTTTAAATCCCATGGAAAGATAAATCTGATATTGATTATCTACAATTTCGACAATACCTTTTTCCATATATTTCTTTTGCGCCGCATCCAGTTCTGTGTGACGGTCATAATAGGCCAATAACGAATCTATGACACGCATGTGCTGGTCGCGACGTTTCTGCATCATCTTCATATCTACACTTTGTCCGGCACGTCCCAGACGATACTGATACAGTGGTGTCTCGTCCAAATAAATGCGACAAACATACGGTATCGGATATAGGTCATATTCCATATCTTCGTAGAAGCATTTTTCATCGAGTTTTACCGGATTATCGCGAATAATGTGCGTTTTTATTGTTAAGGCATGAATGGTCATCATTGGTTCGTTACTAAGATTTGAAAAGTTTAAGACTTTCCCATAGTTTCCATGCAATGAAACCTTACGACGTTCCAGTTCTTTCCATGTTTCGTCTTCTACGCAAATAAAGTCATTGGCTACAATATCCGGACTTTCTTCTTTATCCGCCACTGTCTCTAACATGGTAATAAATTGAGACAATACCCCGGTATCTACCCAGTCGTCTCCATCCACTACTTTGAAATAAACGCCTTTTGCCTCTTTTGCTCCGCGGTTAATCGTAGAGCCATGACCACCATTTTCTTTATTGATTAATCGATACGTATTCGGATACTTGTCACAAAAAACCTGCGCCAGTTCCGGTGTTTTATCCGTTGAACCATCATTTACAATGAGTACCTCTATCTTAGAAAGCACTTCTTCGAGTTCAAATGATGACAGACATTTGTCGATAAACTTTTCTACATTATATGCCGGTATTACAATTGTTAATATTTTTTTCATTTTGATTTCCTTATGATTCCCACTAACGTTCCAAAGCCATAGCTTAGATGAAAGATTGGGTATAGTATCACACAAAGAGCTGCCGAACATACAGATTGTTCTTTTATTGATTTGATGGAAAAAAGCAAATCCAATACGCCATAGAAACACATTGCAATTGCATACAACAGCGGAAGGATTGGCACTTGACATACCGCAAGCACAACACCCACAACGTTCATACAAAGAAATGCAAACGGAATTAGGTGACGGATTCCAACTGCCCTTTTCTCTTTTCGCATCAAATCTGCTATTCCGCTACCATTTGCAAAGCCCATTCGAACAAGTTTGTCTATGCTGTCCCTGGAATAATATATGCTTTGAATTTCGCCGAACATATAGATTCTCCCGCCTTTTTCCCGGATTCTGTGATTAAAATCATTATCCTCCGCTCTTGGCAACGTCTCATCGAAATAACCTATTTTATCTATGAGGGCTTTATAAAAGCATCCAAACGGAACCGTATCTACATAACCGCCTCCCTTGGACACACGAAAGTTGGAGTTACCCACGCCAAATTTGGAAGATAATACATAGGCAATTGCTTTGCCAATGGTTCCTTCCCCACGCGTTTCAATTGGACAGCCAACATTATCACCATAGCCATTTATCAGATAGTGCACATTCCATTCTACATATTTATGGTCATATATAGTATGAGCGTCCATACGGAGAATTACTTCTCCGCTGGCCGCTTTGATACCTACATTCACCCCAGATGGGGCATTTTCATTTTCATTTACCATGTACTTGATGACAAGCTTGCTGTTATCCATATATGAATGAATGATTTCGCTGGTTGCGTCTGTCGATTTTCCATCGGAAAATATGACTTCCATACGCGTTTTATCATATGTCTGCTTTTCGATGCATTCCATAAATTGTGGCAAATATCGCTCTTCGTTCTTTATCGGAACAACAATGCTCACATACGGAAGAACCTGCATTTGTTCACTCATTTTAACTCCTAAATATCTCTACTCATTTTTGAAAGACGGTTTAATGCCGAGAACAAACCACGAATGGATGCACGCGTGATGTTAGAGCTGACACCAACACCGAAGGTTACATTACCGGTGCGATTGTCGCGCATTTGAATATATGCAGCTGCCTTCGCGTGGCTTCCTTCGGACAAGGAATGTTCATCATAATTTAACACTGTAACATCCAAGGTATTTATGCATTGGCGAATCGCAAGTTTTACGGCATCAATCGGTCCATTTCCACAAGCCTCAGAATGGATTGCTTCCCCTTTATATTTAAAATCGAGTGATACTTTGGTTTCATCATCACTTTGATCCTCTTCTACTTTCAAGGAAATAAATTCATACGGCTCTTTTAATTTCAGATACTCCTGCTGGAATGCTTCCATGATTCTTGATGGCTGAACTTCGCCACCTTCCTGTTCGGAAATCGCTTGAATTACATCTGCAAATTCTCTATGCATAGCTTTCGGCAATTTGTATCCGTAAACAGTGCTCATCACGAATGCTACGCCACCTTTTCCCGACTGGCTGTTGATACGAACAAGCGGCTCATATTTTCTTCCGATATCTCCCGGATCAATCGGAAGGTATGGAACTTCCCAGATATCAGAACCTCTTTCTATTAATGCCTGCTCACCTTTGTTAATCGCATCCTGATGCGAACCGGAAAATGCAGTAAATACCAGTTTGCCTGCATATGGATGACGCATGTCAATATTCATCTTGCAACAACGCTCATATACTTCAATTATCTCATTAATATTCTCGATATCAAGCTGTGGATCAATTCCCTGTGAAAACATATTATATGCTACAGTCAACAAATCCACATTACCCGTACGTTCTCCGTTACCGAATAAGGTACCTTCTACTCTGTCCGCTCCTGCGAGCAACGCAAGTTCTGCACTCGCAACACCAGTTCCGCGATCGTTATGCGGATGCACACTTAAAATAACATTCTCGCGCTCTTTGAAATGGGTACTCATCCACTCAATCTGATCTGCATAAACATTGGGTGTATTCATTTCTACTGTTGCAGGAAGGTTAAATATAATCGGATTATCATTTGCATGATCCCATTCATCCTGTACTGCGGTACAGATATCTAATGCAAAATCCACTTCTGTTCCAGTAAAACTTTCTGGTGAATACTCAAGCTGAAGGTTTCCTTTGAAATTTTTCATACCTTCTTTCACCATACGAGTTCCCTCGATGGCAATTTTCTTGATTTCTTCTTTGTCCATATGAAATACTACATCACGTTGTAATGTCGACGTTGAATTATAAATATGGAATACTACATTTTTGATTCCTTCAATTGCCTCAAAAGTACGGTCGATCAAATTCTTCCTACACTGGCTTAATACCTGCACCTTTACGTCATCCGGAATCATATTCTCATCTACTAATTTACGCAAGAAATCAAACTCAATCTGAGATGCTGCTGGAAAACCGATTTCGATTTCTTTGAAACCAAGTTTGATTAATAATTGAAACATCTCCACTTTTTCTTCTACGGTCATTGGTTCTATTAATGCCTGATTGCCATCTCGCAAATCGACAGAACACCAGATTGGTGCCTTTTCAATCTCTTTATTTGGCCACTTACGTTCCGGGAAATTCAATACCGGAACACGCTTATATCTCTTATTGTTCAACATCTCTCACTCTCCTAATCCGCTTTCAATATACTCCACAAGGGCACTTAATGCCTTTTCTTCATCTTCTCCATCACAGATTAATGTGATTTCGGTACCTGATTTGATACATGCGCCAAGCACACTTAATACACTCTTGGCATTTGCTGTATTTCCACTATATTCAAAAGTAATACTACATTTGTATTTCATCGCCTCACGACATAAATTTCCCGCCGGACGTAAGTGTAACCCTGTCGGGTTTTTAATAATCAAACTCTTTGATACCAATTTACTTCCCCCTTATAGCATAACCTTCCGAATTAAATCTGCCAGCTTTGTAGCTTCCTTTTCAATGACCGCTTGATCCTTGCCCTCAATCATAACTCGTACAAGCGGTTCTGTTCCGGATGGGCGAATAAGTACCCTTCCTTCTCCTGCAAATTTCTTCTCCAATTCTGCAATTGCATCTGCAATCTCAGTATATTCCATATAACTTTCTTTCTTGTGATTTGGAACCTTTGCATTAACCAACGCCTGCGGCAAAACTTCCATCACCTTCGCAAGCTCCGATAACGGCTTTCCCGTCTCAACCATTACCTGTAGCAAATGTAATGCACTAAGCAATCCATCACCGGTAGTATTATCATCTAAGAAAATAACATGACCGGATTGTTCGCCGCCAAGATTATATCCGTTTTCCTTCATATTCTCAAGAACATATCTGTCCCCGACTTTAGTTTTTTCAATATGTATTCCTTCTCGTTCGCCCATCAAAGTAAATCCGAGATTCGTCATAACAGTTACTACAACCGTATCCTTTGCAAGCTTGCCCTGTTTCTTTAGGTGATTGGCGCAGATTGCCATAATTTCATCTCCATCCACCAGTTTTCCGTTCTCATCGACTGCAAGCATACGATCCGCATCACCGTCAAATGCAATTCCGATATCTGCTTTCTCGAGTACTACACGCGCTCTAAGCTCATCCATGTGCGTAGAACCACAATTTGCATTAATATTAGTTCCATCCGGATCTGTATGAATGGCAATTAAATTTGCGCCTAACTCCTTGAGAGTTTTGACCGAAGTATAATAGCTTGCACCTTCTGCACAATCAATTACTATTTTCATACCGGACAAATCTACCGGAACGGTTTTTTTCTCAAATTCTACATATTCATCGCAAATATCAAAACGATATTCAATTTTACCGATTCCCGGTCCAATCGGGAAAACAACATCATCCATGTTGTTGTTAATAAGGGATTCAATTTCATCTTCTAATTCATCAGATAATTTGTAGCCTTCTCCGTTAAAAAATTTAATGCCGTTAAATTCCATCGGATTGTGCGAAGCAGAAATCATTACTCCAGCATCCACTTTATGTTTTCTGGTTAGATACGCAATCGCAGGTGTTGGAACCACCCCAACATAAATAGCGTTTGCTCCCACCGAACAAATTCCGGCCATCAAAGCATTTGCCAGCATTCCGCCGGAAATTCTGGTGTCACATCCTACAATAATGGTCGGCTGATGTGATTTTTCTTTGGTTAATACATAGGCTCCTGCCTGCCCTAACTTCATCGCCAACTCTATCGTAAGCTCTGTTCCTGCAATCCCACGCACTCCATCTGTCCCAAACATTCTAGCCATATATTAATTATCTCCTTCAGTATTTGTACCATCATTTGTATCTTCATCTGCACTTACGTGCGTTAGAAGTACTTGTATCTGCGTTGAAATAGGTGTATATTTCGTTCCGTCCAAGTCTAAATCAACAGATATGGTATGTGTCCCTTCTGACAATCTTCCCACATCAATACTGCCTTTGATATCAGACGCAGTTAAATCCTTAAGTTCACTCGCCATTCCACCAATTGTAACCGAGAGTCCATCCGGATAAGAAATCGAATAATTATCCTCTAAACCAATAACCGTAATGTTTGAGGCGGTTAACGAATAATTCTTAGTCTCATATGCTTCTATGGTAACAGTAACTGTGACATTTGCTTCACTACTATCTACTAATTCCACGCCTTCCGGTAAGTATTCCGTAATATCCACAGACGTTGTCAGGCTTGCTGTCATTCCGGACACATCTAATACGGAACTTGGAACCTCTATAGTGGTGATTTCGTTCAGTGCTGCTGAAGAACCCTTTAAGCGCACTTTCTCCGGATTAGACACCAACGAAAGAATCGTGTGTTCTCCTGCCGGAGTTCCACGCGTTGAAAAGTGCAGCGGAACTTCTTTGGTACTAAGAATCTTTGCCGATACTGTAACAGTTGCATTACTTAGTTTCAACTTTGTGGTATCAATTTCTTCTCCTTTTTCGTTATATAGGATTGGCACCACATTATCGGTCAAACTCATGGACATTCCTTCCACATCAATGGTTGCAACAACATGATCCACCGTTTCTACAATAGATGCCGGTCCGGACACTTTTAAAACAGTTGGTGCGGATACACTCACGTCTCCTAGTGCATATCCATCCGAAACACTTCCTTTAACATTGGCTGATATCACAAACTGTTTACTCATCATATCTTCCAAGGAAATCTTCAAACGCTTGCTATCGTTATATTTCAATGAACTATTATCACGATTACATTTAATATTAATCGGCACCGTACCTGTTTTTCCATCTTCCGACAAAACCAAACGACTCATATCCGCCGTTGCTTTAAAATCATTATCTTCTAATTTATCCAAAATGCTTCGTTTTGCCGTAACAACAAATGTTACACTATTGGTGCCATCTAAAATCTCAAAATACTTATTCGCATCCGTAATTGCTTCTGCATTCTCTACCGTAACACTAGTTGTAAATGTACGTGTTTTAGTCGGATCATTAATGTTATAAACAACAAGCCACAGAAGAAATGCAAAAACTACAGCTAGAATTTTGAATCCCCAGTTATTGGTCAAGGTCTTTCGAATCTTGTTTGCCATTCTTAAACCTCCTTTTCAAAAGTTCCAGTCGCGTCGTTTCATGATCTCGATTCTGCATATACACAAGCTTTTTGCGTAAAAACTCTGCATCAATATCATAATAAATCTGCCCCTGCCTAGCGATAGATACTCTTCCTGTCTCTTCCGAAACAATAATAGTCATAGAATCACTCACTTCACTAATTCCTACTGCCGCACGATGACGCGTTCCCAAATCTTTACTAAGCGTCATGCTATCCGATAGAGGAAGATAACAAGTCGCGGCTACCACACGATCCCCGCGTACAATAATCGCACCGTCATGAAGCGGTGTGTTTTTCTCAAATATATTAATCAGCAGTTGACTGGATACCATGGCATCAACCACAATTCCGGTTCGAATATATTCGGACAGAACAATAGTATCCTCTACAACAATTAATGCCCCTGTTTTCACCTTTCCCATTGCAAATGTAGCCTCCACCAATTCATCAATGGTTTTATCTGAGAACTTGCTGTCTTCCGTTTTGGAGAAATTAAAGAAATGTCCAAAGAGATTCTTCCCACCCAAATTCTCTAACGCTTTACGAAGTTCCGGTTGAAAAATGATTACAAGTGCGATTAAGCCAACATTAAATGTATTCTCTGCCAGCCACAAAATCGTGCTCATTTGGAAGAGTGCCGCAATAAGTACAAATACAAAGATTACAATAATCCCCTTAAACAAATTCCAAGCGCGTGTACTTTTAATCCACAAGAGTACACGATAAAAAAGGAGTGAAATAATAAGAATCTCTATGATATCTACAAATGTTATCTTAATGTCTGATAATCCAATGAGCATGGATGCCCGGTCTACAAATTCACTAAACATCCCCGGAAAATTTCTCATATTTCTCCTCCTTTCTTACGGTTTCAATTTCATGTTTATTTTAACAAATCTTCATCGATGTCCAATTCTTCTGCAATTACTTTTCGGTTTAGCACATCATCGCTCCCTTTAGTATTGGATTTGCTTTTGTCAATTTTCTTGCCCATGCTTGCCGTATTCCCAAATCGTTTCACTGTTTTTTCTTTGGATGAAACCATCTTCTTTGGAACTGCCTTTACATAGTAATAATAGTCATCGTCTTCAAACTGCACACGTTCTGTTCTTGCATAATCCAGATCCATAAAGAAAAATTTGATTACCATACCCAAAAGCAACGAGAGAATACTTCCAACGATAAGCCATAGTGTTTTACCGGAAATATTCATAATCAAATATCCTGCCAATAGTCCGGAAAACTGAATTAGAATTCCTGCAACGATTGCAATGACCCAAGAATTCTCTACCGACATTCGTCGCACATAATACACAACCAGCGCACTGAGGACGAAAATTACAATTGCCAAAAACATCTCTTGGTTGCTTATCAACTGTCCAAATGACACATTAAACTTTGAAGTTGCCGCAGCATCTTCTCCGGATGTCACATTTGCCAATGAGCTGGCGTTTTGATGAATTCCATCTACAAAATAATATGCCACTGTTCCACATACAATCGATACAATTGAATATGCCGGACGTAAAAGCCCACAACCAATCGGCATAATATACGGAATCTTAAGTGCACAACAAATTGGTGTCAGCAATACTCCAAATCCATCCTTGGGCGCAAAGCGGAAATACACAAGATACAATATCGCAAATACAATTAGTGTTGTAAGTGCAGCTTCTACAGAAAGTGCATACATGTGTACAAGTACCAAGATTGCAGAGATTGCGATTGTACCGTTCACCGGAAGAATACAACAAACCAATGCTAATACGATTGCCACCGGAACAGAACCCAGTTTCTCCATATATCCGATGTTCAAATTAATTACAAGGAATAAACTTAAGACAAGCACAAATCTTACGGCAATACGAAGATAGGTCTCATATTGGCCATAAAACTTAATTACTTTGTCTTTCATCTCTAATAACTGTGTCATAGGAACCTCCTACATTTTCAATTTCTCTTCTCGTTCATACATCTTATCGATTTTCTTAAGGTGATTGTAGTATTTCTTAAGCTTCTCACGTCCATGTTTATAGCGCATGGAATAAACAATCCTCGTGCATAACAGATAAACTGCCATAAATACAACATACAGAAGTATCAACAGCACAGCAATTCCCTTGTAATTGGCACTGCCCATACCATCTAATACTCCCTCAATGTCCCTAAGTACCCATAAAGCTACTATTAACACAAAAGCAATTGTTCCAGAGAAAAAACTCTTGATTATCTCTTTGCTGATATAGTCATTCCGATAATATTCTGCTACCTGACGATATCGTTGTTCTTCATTTTGATCATAAAGAGCTACCTGATATAGCTCTTTCACACGTTCTTCGTTAATCATAGTATCTCCTCTTAAATGAGCATTATTTTTTATTATAACACATTCTTTATCAGATGTATAGCATCACAAACATAACCACCATATAGACAAAACATAGAAGTATCAGGGCTTTGTCGTGTACCAACACTTCTACCGGATCCCCATCTGAATCACCTTCTATCACCAAACTGTAACGCATGGAAATAAGTAACACAATTGGAACTGTCCAAATCAGATTTTTTTCATCCATACTCCACAACGCATAAAATACATTGGCCAACGCAAGACACATATACATATTTTTATCCAAAAAACTTTCCGGATAGTAATTAAGCACATCTCTTGTCTCACCGGATTTGGTACGCTTACATTCGTTTCTGCGTTTTCCGAGAGCAAAATAGAATGCAATTGCTATTACTGTCAAATATAGCCAATTGGAAATTTCAATATCCGTAATAATTGCCCCATAAACAATACGAATCAAAAATCCGGAAACTAAAATAGTAATATCTACCAGCGGTATTTTTTTTAATCCCATGCTATATGCCAAATTTAAAATAAAATATAACAAAAGTAATAACGATGACTGCAAGTGATATACCCAAGCATTACAAGCAAAAGCAAGGATAAGAAGAATCACAACCATGAACCATGCATTGCGAACCGGAATCTTTCCCGCCGCAATCGGACGATTACATTTGGTCGGATGTTTTCTATCTTTTTCGACATCCCAAATATCATTGACAATATAAATTGCAGATGCCACCATACAAAATGCCACAAAACCAAGCATTCCTGCCAGTAGCTTACCTTCGTTCCATAAGTTACCGCTGAATAATAGCGCAGCAAATATCATGATATTTTTTATGTAATGATGCACACGCATTTCTTTCAGATAATACTTCATGGTAACTCCTTTCTTAGACCGGATAATATTGAATCGCAAAAGATACTAACTCCTTGATTGCAGTGACATTTACCATACCCAAATATCCAACACATACAATGGTTACAAGTGGTATCAAAAACTTGATTTTTAGTTTATCACCTATGGTTTCCAGCAATTGGAACAGCAACACAAAAAAGGCCCAGCCGAAATATAGTGCATACAAAATTAATCCATTTTCTGTCGTTCCCCAACCGAGAATCCCTAACACAACAAACGAATATGCCGTCCATGCTCCTGCTATTTGTGTAAGCTTATTTTTGCGATGTATCACAAAGCTAATGAACATAAGCACAAGAAGAACAACCCCCACCCAGCAAACACCGGTTACCGGTCTTAATTTCCACGTTGCATATTCCTTAATTTCAAAATCAATATATCCTTGCGGCGCAATCAGACAATTGGAAATAAACGACAGATATTGTAATACTTTATCCTGCATCGTTATAATTTTTCCGGTATATCCGGATAAAAGTTCCATACGATATGGCAAATGATATACTACATCCAACCGACCGGCGCCAAACATAATCAAAAGAAAACAAATTCCTGCCAGTATCATTTCTTTCAGCCATTTCAAAGGATGTTTGATTGGAGAAGTATTTGTTGTCAAAGGAGCTAAAACAGCTCCTGTTAATAAAGTACCTGTTGCTCCCATAAGCGCAAAATTAGACGCTTTCTTTTCTTCGGTATACTGATATATTAAAAATATAATCCAAAAATATGCAAGAATGTACTGTTCCATCATCAAACCGAACAACAGTGTTGTATAGGTACATGTAGAAAACACCATAAAGCAAACTCTTTTTAAACTGTTTATTTTCATCATTTTTGCAATGAGAAAATTGGAAAACATCATCATGATAATCTGGATGACATTAAGCAGTAGGGATGACATCCACCACACCTGTGATGCCACCTTGGAAATCAAATAAGAAATCCCCAAAAATGGCGCAGAAAACACCATAAATAACGGCTGCCTGAAATCATTTTCACTGTGAAACAGCCAAAGGTAAGCATTGTCTTTTACCAGCGACGGCGAATCGCTGGTGTATACCACATCGTATGTATGGCTCGTTGCATAAAATGCCTGGCTTTGCGAAAATGCATAGACACACAATCCAACCATCGCCAATGTCAAGAGTGCATATACGATTCCCTCTGCTCTATGAATCCCATGAAATACCTTTGTTTTTTTCCATGTAGTTACCACCGCATCTAACAGCAGTAGCACAAACACATATACAAAAAGAACACCACTTATCGCACCTACAAGTGCAACCGAAAACGGAAGCCATGAACGATCAAAACCATACCAGCAAATTCCAATTGCACTCAATAACGAAAAAACCTTTGTACCTATGTCACACTTTGACATCTGCTCCCACAAATCCGAAATCTGTGTTGCGACCACAATCATGAAAACGAATCCGAGAATTGCTCCAAAAAGTCCAACCATAGTTTTTGTAGATTCCAGGCACAAAAATGCAAATCCCAAAATCGGCAACAACCAATTCTTTTTTAAATTACTTATACAAATCTTTGGTGATGTCACTCATCTTCTCCTCATCTTTTTTTGCCAGACTCGCACAATACACGCCAATTAGGAGCGGGAATGCATAGATAATCGGTAACGCATACCGCACATGATTGCGAATAACCGGTGCTAAAATTATGATTACAGTCGACAAATAGCACGGCAACAAATATAACAGTTGTGTTTTTTGTTTGTCTTTTACAGCATAAAATGCCATTGCTATCATTAAAATAATATAAGTTGCCATGTTGTTAATCAAATACAAAATCGGCAATTTATGCATTGCACCAAAATAACGTTTATACCATACTTGAATTTTTTGAATCATTTCCGGAGAAGAAAACAGTTCTTCTTCGGCATGTGGATACACCATATTTGTACCATCAATGTAATAGGTATAGTTATTGTACCCCGGATAAATCAAATAAATATTTTGGCTAACAGTTGCCTCTACATAACATCCCGGCTCACGCAAGAACTGTGCAAACCAAACCTTTAAATATGCTTTCAACTCTTCCGTTGTTGCTTCCTGATGAAAGGAATCTTTCACCGGGTCCGAAATATGTTCATGATACAACTCCGGTAATTCGTCGTAAGGAAGAATCTGATTGATAATTTCTCTTTCTTCTTCTGTAATAGAATTCGGGTAATACGTCACCAAACGAGCAGTTTGCTGAAATGGTAACGATAACGCTTCTTTGATGCTTCCCTTTTCTGCTCCGGAAAAAATTTCAAGACTTTTAAACATTCCTAATGATAACACACAACTTAATAGTAAAAAAAGCGCACGTTTCCAAGCCTTGTATTTCTTTAATTCATAAATGATTAAGACAATCATTGTTGGTATCAAAATATAACTTCCGTTATTTCGGAACAGTACAACTCCCAATACTGAAACCACAAATAGAATCGGACATTTGATATGCTTCCAAAAATATTCCGGCGAGTGTAAAAGTTCCGCTATCATCACAAGAAAGAATACACAAAATACCGAATACCAGAAATCCTTCACCGGTTGTCCTATATATCCGGTTACATATGGACTAATCGCAAAAAAAACAATGGTCCCGATGAAACACCAGTTGTATGTTTTTATACGATGTAAAAAGGCTATTACATAACTGAAGATAAGCGCTGTTACGACCGCTCCAAAAATCACACACAAGAACATCCCTACTGCTACACTACCGATTTTTTGCCCAAATAGCACAAACGCTGTTACCAGAAAGGTATGTGCAAGCGGATGATGTGTCGTAAGTTGCGCATTTCCAATTCCCTGCTCAATCTGATACCCTACATCCCAGCACATTCCTGCCGGGTATTTCAATATCAAATGAACGCTATAACAACACATAAGAAGTACAAACGAAAATCCAAATGGATGTTTTTCAAATAGATTGGTTATCTTCTTCGGTAGCACAAACAGCGTAATATTTTTCATATGTAAAAGCTGATAAAACCACGTGAGCGCCACATAATAAAACGCTGCTGCACCAATGGTTACTACAACTGCTTTTCCGATTGCAACAATCCCATCTCCAAACGACGCATTATATGCTACACAGTTTCCAACACCAAAAAACGCGCCAAGAATCAACGAAAGAATACCAATTCCCTTTACCTTACCAAGTGTCTTATATTTCTTATAAAAATGCCAATATAAACACCAGAATGCCACTGCCAAAACGGTGTTGATTGCTCCGCCATTCCAATTCAGCATATAAAGCGAGAATGTGGAAAACATTGCTATCATTCCACACACGCAAAACGCAAGCATGTTCTTATTAATTCTCATACTTCCTCCTATTGATTGTCTTTCGCTTCTCTTGTCACACGATAAATTTCCATTTCAAAATCCTGGCGATTTTTCTGATAAATCGTCTTTAATATCAATCCGGAAAACAGGGACTGTATTGCTGCCATGATGACAAAACCACACACAATTAATGTTGGGAAATTCGGCACC
Organism: Lachnospiraceae bacterium; assembly: GCA_045531055.1. GTDB lineage: Bacteria > Bacillota > Clostridia > Lachnospirales > Lachnospiraceae > Roseburia. Next base: position 49,130 of record JAZSDG010000026.1, read on the forward strand.
AGTCCCGTATTGACATAAGTAATTAATATCGGAATAAAAAAGATTACTGCCAAAGCCACAAGAACCAATGAAATCATTCCGAAAAATGCCATCGGACGATAGGTTCGGAACAAACGAACAATCGTTGAAATCACCTTAAAACCATCCGAATATGTGTTAAGTTTTGACACGCTACCTTCCGGTCTATCACGATATTCAATGACAACATTTTCTACATACATATTCTTGTCAATAGCATGAATACTCATTTCTGTTTCTATTTCAAATCCTTTAGACAATACCGGGAACGTTTTCACAAAACGATAACTGAATGCACGATATCCGGTCATGATATCTTTGATGTCATTTTTAAAAAGCATGTTAATACTTTTTCGTACAACAGAATTGCCAAAATTGTGGAAAGGTCTTTTGTTTTCCTCAAAATAAGTAGAGGATAAACGATCGCCTACCACCATATCCGCATGACGTACAAGAACTTTTTCTACCATATCACCCACTTGATCTGCCGGATAAGTATCATCTCCATCTACCATGACATAACACTTTGCATCAACTTCTGCAAACATCCTTCGAATTACATTTCCCTTGCCTTGTTGATATTCATAACGTACAATCGCACCTGCTTTTCTTGCAATTTCGTCTGTTCCATCCGTCGAATTGTTATCATACACATATACTACAGCTTCCGGAAGTTCTCTACGAAAGTCCGTCACTACTTTTTCGATTGTTTTCGATTCATTATAGCAAGGAATTAACACTGCGATTTTATCCATTTGCTTCTCCTCCTAAATTAAACAAGCCATTTTACAACCGGTATTTTTTTCATCAGTTTCGATACACCTATGCATATCACTAAAACAATGATTGTTTGCACAACTGTCAGCAAAAAAGAATAGTACCTGGTATAATTCGGAATGAATTTCTCACAAAGTCTTCCATAAGCTACCAACACCGGAACATGCAGATAAAAAATCCCAAGTGTCTCTTTTCCCACAACTCGTCCCATAAATTGAGAAAACCTTCCATTCTTTCTGGTACTAAATATGAAATACATCCCAAGTCCGAGCAAAAGACTTGATATTAGATTAAATCCATCATCTAAGTACACATGGTCATATGTAAACGCACCGGTAATCCGGAATTTAAACAGCAATAATCCCAGTAATCCCAGTAAAAACACGATTGCAGGAAGAAATTTTCGCCACACTTTCGCACAAATGAAATCTCTGGTTTCTTTCTCGTATTCCAAAACAAACGCACCCAGTATAAACCAAAACATCATATTCTTATATTCTCCAAGCGGAACTAATCCGGTTAATTCCGTCAGATCAAACACACCGTTTGTCGCATATTTTAAAGATGAAACCACAAAACTTGAAAAGCCTAGCACAATAAGCATAAACAGTAATATTTTTCTTCCCTCTTTCCCTTTTGAAAAAAGGAAATGCGTGATAGGAAGAATCAGTAACATTTCTATATATGCTTCAATATACCACATAGCCCCCGTACGCACACTGCCGATTTCGCCAAACAAGAATAAATATCGCAATACGTCTGCTACATGAAAGGGATCCACTTCCCATACAATACAAAAGTAAACCAAATAAAGCGCACGCCAAATCGTCAACACAAGATACATTTTTGCAACACGCCATAAATGTTTTTTCCAATCCAGTTCCTTCATTCGATGCATCAATCCACCGGAAATCATGAAAAAGCATGGAATTGTTCCCCAGCCAAACATCATTACCGCGTTGCCGATATAGGAATCTGCATGCATAACCGGATAATGACAAAAAACCGTCATTATAATTACATAACCTTTTATGATATCCAGATAATCAATTCTCTTTTGATTCATAATTCCCTCCGCTTATTATCTTTTGATAAGAAACAGCCCTTTAGCAATTGCCGGGATTAAAGAAAGTACCTTTACACTTACAAAGCTTCCCAGAAGTGCAGAAACCACGACGATAAGAACGCAAACCGGCTCTGCAATTCCCTCTAAGGGAAGATATCTCATGAATGCATAAATCCAAATCATATGCACCAAATACATGCCAAATGACGATTCCGATATCATTTTCCAAACACCTTTTTGTTTTGAATCCTCAAAAGTTCCGCGCAATGCGCCAAAAATGCAAATCCCGCACAAAAGAAGAAAGGCAAAATCATACCAAACCGGATAAACTTCACCTGTATACAAAATGTACAGCTGATATAACACAGTAAATGCAAATGAGAAAACGGCACCGATGCACCAATACATTTTTTTCATATTTGCAAATATACCTTTTGCAAACAGACCACCTATTATAACATATAATCCATATGTTCCGCCACTAAAAGCAAGTGATAATTTCACATCCCGCATTCCCCCCAAAAACGGACAGACAAATAAATAAAACGCCACTAATACCATTGGTAATATGAACCACTTACTGTCTATTTTCTGCAATCCAATTGCAATAAACGGAATAAATACATAAATCCCGATAATCAGTGGCAAATACCACAAATATCCATCTGCGTCCTGAAAAAACAACATACTTTTTGCCAATTCCTTTACGGAAAATGGCGTATGAAAAAAGAGTATTTTATAAAAATGATATATTACTAACCATATCTCTGTCGCAAGAAAAAGAGGAAGCAGATTCCTTTTATAAAAACGACCGATTCCTGCATTATCATAATCGCGTTGCAAAAAGAGATACCCGGTAATTAGCAAAAATAACGGTACCCCACCAACACGTCCCAAACTAAAAATGCTAAATCCAATCACTTGTTCAGGCAAGGATAATTCAGCAATATTTCCTTCCAAAAAGTAGAAACGTTCCGACACATGGCATACTACAACACAAACAATTGCAATTGTGCGTAATATATCCAGCCATACAATTCTGTTGTCTGCATTTTTTTGATTCATTCGCGCACTTCCTTTCTACGGTAATATCCATTTACCTCCCGGTATTTTCCGTATAATTTTTGCAATTAAAATACACAATACAAAAATAACCACCGGTGCCACCAAACGATATACGAGGCTATATCCGTTTAGGTTTAATATATGGATTGCAATTTGTAAAAAATAAAAATGAATCAAGTAAATCGAAAATGTATATGGACTAATCTCTTTCTCAATCCAATCAATGATGTTAGCAAATACCTTTCTTTTACTCATTTTTGGAATCAGATTTTTGATTAATACAAAAACAGCAATTGCATGTAATACGGCCGGAAGATTGTTATTCCCTTTAAAAATGTGTACGATTTCTCCTGCTTGCATGGAAAGAAAATACGTCCCACACAAATGTGTAAAAAATCCGGCAGCACCCAGCGTATAAATCACATATCGAAGCGGTTTCTTTAAATCATATTCGTGTAACAAATAGCCAACAATTACATAAAATAAATAATTTTCTCCGATCCCCATCCGAAGCGCGTAGTATACCGGATTTCCATCCATTCCAAACTCGCGAAAACCAAGATACTCAAAACCGGTCAACTGACAAACAAATGGAATTACACAATTTAAAACGAATGCAACAATTGCTATATACGAAAAGATTGTTTTACGACGTTCTTTCGGTATCGCCGCCAAGACCGGAATACATAAATATGTACCAAACAAAGCCGGAAAAAACCAATAAATACTAATAACATCCGTATTTGCTAATCGTTCGAAAATTTCCTTAACAGAAGTTTCGCCCAGCACAAACCAATTTTGCATAAAACGGAATATAAGACCAATGATGCTCCACACAGCAAATGGAATCACTGTTTTTTTGATTCGCTTGACGAAGAATTCTTTGGTGGAATATTTCTCGCGATAATCCATAAGCGTTGCCCCGGATATCATAAAGAAATTCTGAATGCAAAAATAAATTACAACTTCTATGATGTTGGCAGAAAGCCAGTAACCTTCTTTACTAAATTCCCAAAAACAACCGTTTGCATGTGACAATACAACTGCAAACATTGATAAAACACCTAACACCGATATATATTGGATTCTCTTTTCCTTCATAGTGTTACTTTTTTCTCCTTAAAAGCTTTTCAAAAACCTGTTGCTTCATTTCTATCGTCATCGGTTCTTTTGCAAGCAAAAGAACACTAAAATATATCCCGAAAAACAAAATTGCCGAAATCACAAGTGTAATAAATGAGGACAGTCCAAACAGTTTACTTCCTACAGATCCCACACTTGCCAAGACAAGTCCAATAAAAATCGGAACCAAACGAATCTGACGATATGCTTCCTTTACCATATCCCTTAACACGATATACTGATATATCCAAACAACAAATTCTGCGACAACTGTTCCAATCGCTGCCCCGACAGCTCCCAATTGCGGAATCAAATTCACATTAATCACACAATTCACAAATGCCCCTGCAATTTCAGAACACAATACAACTTTTTCTCTTCCAAGCGGAACAAGCATTTGTATCCCTAATATATTGGACATCCCAATAAAGACCAGCGTCGGCATAATCACTTGCATCGGCAAAATGGAGCCAACATATTTTTCTCCCGATAGAAAGAAAATACCATCTTTGGCAAATAACATAAAATACAGCATCAACGGAGTTGCAAATATAGCCACAAAATTCAGAGCTTTTCTGGTAATTCGAAAAAACTCTTCCTTCATACCATTCTCGATATAATACGATGCGCGCGGCAAAAGTACAGCCCCAAGCGAGGTTACCACGCTAACCAGAATCGTCTTAATTCGTACTGCAGCATTGTAATATCCGACATCCGTATCACCTTTTAAAAATCCCAGCATTGTAATATCTAAATTTGTATATACTGTCGCTGCAATCGATAACGCAAAAAACGTAAGAATCGGCTTGATATGGCGCCTTAGATGATAATTGCCCATAGGACGCATCATAATATATTTATGTGCATGTATAAAATTAAACACATTGGAACCCACAGCTGCCAATATAGTAATACCACCATAAATCACATAATCTTCTCTTTTATGCACAAAAAGAAACATCGCAAGAAGCGCAACAAATTTAAAAATAATCGAGCGCACTGTAATATAGGTATATTGTTCTAATGCACGGTACAACCATTCCATCCCAATTGTATTGAACAAAAGAGTCAAACTAATGATCAAAAATAACTCTTTCTCCTGATATAGTCTCGGAACGCAAAATAGCGCTCCAAAAAATGCAATATATGCAATCACACACATCACAATATTAATCAAAAAAATTTCCTGCACGGTTTTACTTAGCGTTTCTTTATCATCTCTTACTTTTGCACACGCACGTATTCCATAAGTCGGGATCCCAAGCTGTGCTATCATTGCAAAATAGGAAACAACCGAAGTAGCAAAGGAAACTTTTCCGGTTCCAATCGGCAACAACACGCGTGATACATACGGAAATGTAATTAACGGGAAAATAACTGCCGACATTGTTAAAATGATATTCATTATCAAGTTTAATTTGATGGATTTTTGTTGTTTCATATTACTCCTTCAAATATTCAATTTTCGGTCTGAAAAATAACCCTTTCACGCAACTTCCAAGCACAATTCGAATACGCTTTCCTTTGTGCGAACAATTTGCTTTCAAAATATCGCGAATGGTATTTTTTATCTCTAACCAGTATAATATCTTATCTCGTTTCATTCCGTGCTTTGCGACATAATAGCGATTTCGATAAAGCACTTGAAAGCGTGACAGACGCTCATCATCCGCATCCATAATCGTGGTCGCTTTATTGCTCCCCATCTCATGTACCACCTGACTTTGATAGACAAAATAGCATGGATACCTGCGAGAAATGCGTTTTGTATATTCAATATCATCTGCCCATATGAAAAATTCCTTAATCGGAAGCCCAACCGCTTTTACTACTTCTGCTTTCACAAAAAGAGAAACAAACGAGGCGCTATCCAAGCGCAAAATAGAATGTTCAAATTGCTGTTTAATGTTTTGTCGCCAAGTTAAACTAACTGCAGGAACATTCATTTCACATGGAGTACCATCCGTCCACTCGGCATAACTTGACAAAAATCCGTAATTCCCCTTTAACAGCTCGTCCGTTTTTAATAATTCTTCCAATGTATTTTCTTTTGGAATCGTATCATCATCCATAATCCAAAGATACTCATATCCAGCTTCTACTGCGTGACGAATTCCATAAGAAAATCCACCGGCTCCGCCGAGATTGCTACCTGTATTTTGATAATACACCTGCTCGCCCATTACAAAATGATTATGCAGTTCCTCTTTGGTTCCATCTGTACTTGCATTGTCTATGACCAGCACATCCACCTTATCCGAAACCGACTGTGCTAAAATCTGCTGTATGCATTTTTTCAATAATTCTTTTCGATTATAGGTTACAATTACTGCGGCAATTGTTCTTTGCATGTTTCTTCTCCTAAAAAATAGTCCTGTATCTGCATAGCAACGGTATTGACATCATATCCCTGCCTTTGAATTTGCTCAACCCCGCACTGCCTATTCGAGATATCGATTTCTTGTATTTTTTTTGCCCAGACATTCGGTTGTTCCTGATTGGAAATAAAGGTCATATTCCCTGTCAAATCGCAGTCCTTTGTAATGTTATCGGCAACCAGACAAGGAAGTCCGGTTGCTTGTGCCTCTACAAGCACAAACGGAAATCCCTCATGTATCGATGGTAAAAGAAATATATCCATTGCACACAAATAATCTGCTACATTGCTTTGCATCCCAAGAAGCAAATATCTATCCTGCAATCCGTATTCGACAATCTTTTTTTTCATTCGCTCACGCAAATTGCCGTCTCCAACATGTAAAAAAACCGTGTTTGGATTTTGTTCGTGAAGTATTTTGAAAATCTCCAACATATATTCCGGATTTTTCGCTTCTACCAGGCGTCCTACTGTTCCAATGACAAGTTGGCGATATATCCCCATTTCGCGTCGTAATTGTTCTCTTTTTTCCTGATGAAATGCAAAAACAGATGTATCAATTCCATTACGAATTACCGTATACTCACGATTCCCAAACATCCACTTTCCCGCATTTTTAGAGCATGCAAAATTTGCCGTTACATATTTTGGAAATTGCATTTCTGTCACTTTTTCGCGTAACCGATGCATGAATGACCCCGGCTTATGTGTGCTGTTATGGGAATGTACCACTCGTTTTTTTACACCGTGCTTCTTTGCAATTTTAAACACATCCAAACTTACCAATTTGTGATTGCACTGATAGTAAACGCCACAATATGAGTTTTCTAAAAACAATTGTTTCAGTGCCTGATAATGCATTTTCATATCCACGCTTTTTAATGGAATATAATAGATGCACCCACCTAACTCTTCGATTTCTTCTTTGTATGCAATATCAAATGTATGAAAATTCAAAAAATCAAATTGCAACTTTGTTCGGTCGCAATGTCTGTATATATCCATGATATAAGTTTCCATACCACCACGACCTTCTGTAAAGCCGCCAATTAAAATTCTTTTTGGTTCCATGCTGCTCCTTGTTATTTTTCAAAGCTGGATTTTTCCGGTAGGATTGCGTCCAATGCCTGATTGATTTTTGTTTTTGTTTCTTCAAAGTGCATGACATCTGCCTCGTTGATACAAAGCATTTTGTACGTGCCATTTTGAATCATTGTACAAATCTCATCTACATTATTATTCTCGTCCTTATCGTTTACTTGATAAGAGCGACCATTTTTCCGCCAGTTATACGGATGGAATTGACCGGTGACATATTGATGATTTCGGAAAATATATTGGTTCACATCATCTGCATGACGGAAACGATTGCGGCAAGTACTATCTAACCACGCCCCACTTTGCGCCCACACCTCATCCAACGTGGACTTTAAGAGCGGCGTCGCCATATGTGAATATTCAAACCCAAAGAAATCTTCTCTTCGAAGCGGTGCAAAACAAAGATTTGTAAACAACCCCTTCTTATCTTTACACGAATAAAATAATTTGCGATACTTTTTGAGCACTTCTTTTCGGTTATAATGCTCGTTTAAAAGAATCATATTATTCATCAAAATATCATTGAAAATGTCTTTTCGATTTGGTGTAATTGGTGATTCCACCGCATAATCACATGGAAGTCCGTTCACAAAAAAGTCTTCCGGTTCCACATTCGATGCAAAAAAGATATCGTCATTGAAATAGACAAAATGTTCTGACAACTCTTCAATTCGGTTGAAGTTTAGCTCTATCGGATGGGAACTAAATACCGGCAAATATTCTTTTGGAATATAGTCTTTATGATGGATGCAGACCAATTTCTCGTGTTCGGTATTTAGCCATGTCGGTGTTTGTCCACAAGTAACAAAATAAATTTTGTGCACCCATGGTGCAAATTTCTCCACCCCACGAAACCAATACTGTAAATTATCCCAATCACGAAAACGAGCATCCGCCTCATCCGTTTGCTCGACCTTTCGCTCTTCATATTTATTTTTCTCGGCTAACCACTCCGGGTCTGCTCCGTCTACCCAAGGAATAATAAAATCAATCTGATAATTGTTCATGTAATTTGTTCACTTCCTGTGAAATATTGTACCCAAGTTTTGTAAAGTTAATTTCGATGATTGTCTGCGAAACGCGACCATTTTCATCCTTCATTTGCAGGAGTTTCTCAGCCCATTTTTGCGCATTTTCTTCTAAAGAAAAAAAACAAAAATTCGGATTAATTTGTAACTCCTTAGGAATTACCTTCGCAGATGCCAGCACCGGAATCCCATTTGCCTGTGCTTCCAGTGCAACTACGCTAAGTCCTTCAAACAATGACGGAAACAAAAAAGCATCAAACGCACTTAACCATCCTCGGATATCATACTGCACGCCCGCAAAATAAACCAATTCGTCTATGCCAAGCTGTTTTACTTTCTCTTTCAATGCAGCTTCATCTTCTCCTTGTCCAATCAACACAAGCCTTGCTTTCGGAAATTGTTCCAAAAAGTTATAAAAGACATCCAAAAGAAATGTCTGATTTTTTTGAAAATGCAATCTTCCAATATTACCAATAATAAAATTGTCTTCCCAGCCAAGGTCTTTGCGATACTTTTGTCTTCCTTCTTGATCAAATGAAAGCTTTTGGATATCAATCGCATTATGAATCATAACTACCTGTTTTTTTAATCTTGGTTTGTAAAACCAATCAGCCGCATCCTTTGCGCATGTCCAAAAATCTGTTGCATAATGTTCCAAATTGCACTTGTTCCATTTGTGCAACATACCACGTAATTTGCTGTCCATGTTTTGCGAATTGTGGCTGTGAATGATTCTGCGTTTGATTCCATATTTCTTTGCAAGTTTTAAATAATCAATATTTGCAAGACTACAGATATTCACCCAGATTGCATGATACTCATGTGCATGTTCTTTAAAAAAGCGATTCAGTTCTTTGCGATATCCAAAGAAATCCCGGCTTCTAGCCGGAAAATGAATTGTTTTGCCACCAAGTGCAATCAGTTCATCTTCATAAGCAACTTTTTCATAGGAATTGCAAAGAAAATCGAACTGAAATCTATTTCGGTCAATGTTTCGATAATAATTGATAATGACACTTTCCACTCCACCGGGATTTTCTGTCATACCAAACACCAAAATTCTTTTCATCAATTTCTCCTTTTGCTAGTGTTCCTTTGCATGATTGGAATTCGCACGCACTTTATAAACAAATCCGCTTATCCAATAAAAATGCCACTTCATGCAAAGTATTGGTAGCATACGAAGTGACTTACATTCCATTATATTTGTTTGAACAATTGCCTCATGAAAAATATCTTCCTGAATTATTTGTTTCATACGCGCAATTTTCTTAGAGTAGCGACTCTGATTTGCAACAGAAAACACATCTCTAACCATTGCAATATTCAGATGCATCAATACATACTTATAAAAAGCTTTCTGTATTCGATTGCTTTCTGCTTGGACGTTCTGTTTGGTGTGGCGCATGGCAAACAGATAGTCGTTTATCTTGTCCTCGTTATATGTGCGCATGGTAGAGGCATTGTCTATAGAATAATGATAAACCACATTCGGAGAAAAACAGATACTCGTACAGTATTTCCCATATCTTAATGTAAAATCGCTATCTTCTGACAACCGCAGTTTTGGTTCGAATGTCAGTTGATACTTTTTAATCAAGTCACTTCGAAACAACTTTGCCCATACCTGCATATATCTTGTCGGATTCTCAATCATCCGAATCCGCGCGGCCTCTACTTGTTCCTTTACAAATACTTCTTTGTTAGCATGCGCAGTTACGATATTACTTCTTTCACCCGCCCAATGTCCATATACGTACAAATCATAGGCATCCGCATTATTAGCATCCTCTAACAGTATCTGTAATGCATCCTCCTTCAAATAATCGTCTGCATCTATAAATGCTATCCATTCCCCTTGTGCCTCCTGCAAGCCTAAATTCCTCGCATTCGAAACGCCTTTATCGGAATGTAGCACACGAACATACGGATATTTTTTTGCCAGTTTCTCGGCAAGAATAGGTGTATTGTCAGTGGAACCGTTCTCCACAATCAAAACCTCAATTTGTTGCATCAAGTCTGTTGTCTGTGCAAATCCACTTACTGCCCGTTCCAAATAATCGCTTGCATTGTACGCCGGAACAATAAACGAAATCATATCCTTCTCTCCTACTAAAAACTACTGGTATATTTTCTATGGAAAAATTTCGCCATCAAAAATGCCCCACCTTTTCTCAGCCAATTGGTTCTCTCCGTTTGGAAACATTTGATTTCTTTCACCTTATATTTGTGATTCTCAATCTGATATCTTAGCCACACATTGAAAATAATCTCTCCGACACGTCCATAAAATCGTCCTTGGAAACGTGACAACTCCGGTGCGTGACCTCTTTTCTCAAGTTCAAATAATATATCAAATAACCACTGGCAATACTCATCAACCAGCTCTTTTTTCATAATGAACATATTAAACATATGTCCATAGCGTTGCTTCATCACCAATTCAAACGCATGCGAATACTCCGGACATTTCTCCTTGATAATTTCACGAGTCATATCCAGATGCTCCTGATAATGAGTATTGCTATAATGACTATACAAAGTCTCTATATAATACTTTCTTCGATTTGGAACAAGGATATCATACTCCTTTAAAAGAGAAAGCGCTTCTTCTTTGCGAAGGAGTTCCTTTCCTTTGAGTGCAAAATATCTCCGATAATGAGCCAAACCAAGATAATCGTAATCCAAATTCTTCCAACTCCAGTATAAGCCTGTCAGTTCGCAAAAGCTCTGATTCTTGTCCGAGATATGGTCCCCTGTGTTATCTCCAACATAACCCAAATCCTCTTTGCCTTCTTTTCCTACATGTAACGGCATATACATGTCATCTTCCGGCATATTATATTTTTTGTGTGTTGCAACAATAATTTTAATATCCTTACACATGTTCCCTCTCAACTAACTAAACCGGTTTCTTCCCTAAACCACGTGCATTATAACATATTTTAAACTTTATATCCACATACATCTATCAAAAAAATGCTGTTTTCTTGTTTTATTTTGTCATATGACAATTCTGCTAACAATGCAAACAGAAATGGATTGTACGCTAGTTCCAACAGATGATGTTCCATTACGCTATGAATTGAGAACATAATCACTGCCGCAACTACCAGCCATCTCCCTGCTTTCATATTCCGAACACCTATAAACACTAATATTAATAATACAACAAATAAAAGAATAATTCCATACTTCATTGCAATACTTACATAAGAATTATCCAAAAAGAAATAATAGATAACCAAATTATCTACTCCGCCATTTCCTATTTCAAGCACCGGCTGACCAAAAAACGTATATCCATAGAAGTTCTCTCCTGCCACACTTAGGCTAAGTCGATTATTTAGCAAATCATTCAACTTGTCCAAAATTGCACTGCCACTTCTTTGATAAGCTTCCAAAAGCGCATAAAATCCGACGCAACAAACTATCGGCACAGATGTAAATGCATATTTCCAACGCCCGAACGGCACCGGCTTTGTCCGAAGACCAAAGCATTTTATCGCAAACATCATAACAACAAACAGGCTAATACAAATAAAACTGGTGGAGGCATAACATTCTTTCCATACAAACAATGCAAAGAATAATGGAATTATCATCGCCGGAATAGATACCGTGCGATTATGAATACATGCCCCCGCCAAAATCAGATAAAAAACATGTGCTGCAAAATCGGTTGTATAAAGAATTCCAAAGGAATGACGAATCTGCGTTCCTTTCCATGATATCAAATCTACAATGCGTCCTGTCTGACTAGCCCAAAATGCCGCAGCCATAATTGCTATCCCAATCACCACATAAACCGTCAAAATCTTATCCAGATTGACCTTCTTTGCACCTACAATCAAGAACCCAATTTCTAAAAGAAACGTGTATCCTGCAACAACTGCCGGAATGATAAATGCAATCAGTATCAGCGCAGAGAAAATCAATTCCTTTTTCGAATAACATCTTAGCCAAATGACTTTTGCAAGCACGTACAAAACCAACATTCCAAAAAGGATATGGCGTAATCCCTGTGGATAAGGAATCGGAAATACCGTGGTCGTCAGAAAATTGTATGTTAAAATCATGCCGTATATGACAAGGTAGGTAATTTCCCACCAATCTGTCTTTTTGGTTTCCATACAGCAAATTTTCCCCCTGTTTTATAATTTTACAATGGATGAAATCAAATATTTTTGTTTTTTGAACGTAAGTTTTAAAAAAACATCCAAATACTTAATAATAATTGTTAGCATGATAAAAGTCGCCAAAAATCCGGCGGATACCAGTCCCATAATCGGTGCCCATCCCTCTACCGGTTTATCTGCTCCAAAGTAAGAAATTACCGTATATAATCCGGATACAACCATGAATAGGGCCATCACCCCAGAGATAAACATGGACACCTTATATGCTAAATTTGTAAATAGTACGAGCGCATCGATTGCTGTATCATTTTTTTCGGTATCACCAAAATATACACCTTGCGGATTCTGTGGGTGGTAATCCAAATGGCACATACGAAGTCCGCTGGATGCATACACTGCTTTACGATATGGAATCGTTTTACTGAAAGAAGATACACGATTAACTGCTCTTCTGGAGATCATACGAAAACGCTCGGTTAATAGTTTCTCGTTACTATCGGAAAAATGATTATAAATCCCATAAAACATACGCGAAGAAGTCCTGCTTTTGCCTTTTGGCGGCGTTGCAGCTACAATGTCATAGCCTTCGAGCATTTTCTCGTATACTACAAATAACAATTCCGGCGAAAAATCCATATAGCAGGAATCAAATTCAAACACAAAATCACCGATTGACAAATCAATTCCCGCATTCATTGCCGCTTCCAATCCATGACAAAAACCCATCTTAACAATGCTGACACTTGCCCGTACACTTTCGTCTTTAAAGCGGTAGACATCCGCCAATGTCTTTTCATTCGTGTCATCGTCCACACATATAATTTCGTATTTTTCAAAATGTTTCTCCAGTTCTTCATGAATGGTCAAAAGAAACTGATAGGCGTGCGCTTCTTCTTTATGAAGATATACCACTGCAGAAACAAAATTGCTTTGTTTGTTATTCATTGAGCAATACCTCATCTAAATCGTATACCGTATTAATCTTACCGGATAATACGCTGATATACGTAGGATTCTTCGTGTATTCACGTATTATCGTTGGCCTTGAATCATCTATTTCCGACGTTGTTAAAATCGGTTTCATGGAAAAAAGAGAATGATCATAAGAAAATGCATATTCATCTTTTATATATTTTCTTGCAAGTGAGGACATATACGCCCATGCAGTGTCAGGTTTTGCAATGCATTCATTACAATTGCCCAACTGTTCTTTGGAGCAATATCCTTCCTTGCAGTCTTTCTGGCACGGAAAAACTGCAGTCTTATCATAGCTTGTCTTATGCGGAGTAAATGTAACTGATGTCAGCGAATGATATCCAGTTTTGCCAAACGGCATAATGGAAAAAAATGGACCATCCATAACCGTCAATCCTACATTTTTAAATTCGTCACTAACATTACACAATATGATTTCACATAATTCATATTTGATTGGAAGCGGTTCTTGACAAACAAGCGCATTCACCTGATTTACGGATGCATATGTTGCATTCAGAACAAATGAACTCTTATAACATGTGCCATCTTTTATCGTAATACAATACTGATTTCCATCTTGATGAATCGATTGTATTCTTGCATGATATACAATCTCTATATTCTTGTATTCTGCAATTTCAGCAAGCAGGCGATTCCTCAACATTCCCGCATCATAGGTGTATTCTGTGGTCAGAAATGCTCCGTCGCATTTTCCTTCTTGAAAATATTTCGTTGGAGAAATTTCATCACAACGGATATTGGCATCCTTGCAGAATTTCTTAAATTGCTCTGCATTTGTCCACGAAAAATTTGCGGATGTAGCATAAATCTGATCAAATTCTGTCAAAATACAATCTGCATAATCCTTGCAGAACCTCTCAAAATAATGTGCGGATTTAATTGCTGTAGAAAAAGATCTCGGATAGTGATACCCCATATGTACGCGCGCCTGATTGATATAAGTAGCACGCATAAAGGCCTGACTATCATACTCTAAGACAAGTACCTTTTGTCCCCTTTTTCCACAAAAAAGTGCAGAATATAATCCATACAATCCGCCACCGATAATAATCTTATCAAATTCCATTTGTTACTCCCAATCGTTTTTGTAACTCTATTATTGAATTCTGTACTTTCGTAAGATCTTCTAAATTCTTCATTTCAATGGAAATGTATTTCTCATAATTTTGTTTCTGTAAAAGTTGTATCAACTGTGTATGTAATTTTCCATAGGATATTTCTGCCAAATATGGCTCACTGATATGAATATGATTCACTACCGGCAACATCTCATTCAGCTCTTCTACATTCTCCTGATTACAAACAACCGTGCCCAAATCATAATTGATTTGAATTCCCGGTGACGCAACCTTTTGCACGATTTCATATGCCTGCTTGGTATTATTCATGAAGTTCGTATTATAAATCGGTGGATTTGCCTCTAATGCAAGTACCGTATTTTCCTGTATGGCACATTCCCCTAATTGCGCAAAAAAATCGATTGCAATCGCTTTATCATCCGGTGAGTTAACATTGCGATTCTTCGGACACCCAAACACCAAATTCTTACATTCCAGTGCATGTGCAAAAGCAAAGGCTCGTTTCGTATATTCCAACAAACATTCTCTTTGCGATGCATCTTCAAAAATCTTCTCATTTCTTCCAAACCAGATGGACTGCATCGAAGATATTTCTAACCCATATTGTTCCCAAAGCATTTTTCTAAATTCTTTTGCCTGAGATATTTGTTCATATGGGTTGTCCGGGAAAATACGCGTCGGCGCAATTTCAATGCCATCTACTTTGTGTTGCTGCAAAAAGACATACATCGCTTCATCCTGTTCCATGCCCCAGGCAATGTTCGATATTGAAAGTTTCATATACACTCCTTATATCTTTTCTAAGAGATCCCATACTTCCTGCGGGATTGCAAGCTCGAGGTTCTTTAAAGTATCTACTAATTGCTCCGGTTTGCTCGCTCCGAGGACCGGATAAATTCCTTTTCGAATTCCCCATTGAATTGCTACATCCGTCGGACGCACGCAACACTGTTCACAAATCTCTAAATACTTATCTATTCGCTCTTTATTCTGAGCGTAAAAATTCATCGTTTTATCGTAATTAATCTGTTTACTTTTTGCAGCACGGGAATCTTTCGGAATCCCTTCTTTGTATTTGCCGGTAAGAAGCCCCTGACAAAGTGGAGAAAACCCTAACATGCCTACTCCGTTTTTATCACAAAAATTCTTAACGCCATTCGTTTCTGTTTTGCGCACGGCAAACGAATAAATGCACTGTTCAATAATCGGTTTCTCAAGACCAAGTCGATTACAAACTTCATGACATTCCAAAAGTGCTTCCTTTGGCCATTCTGAAGTTGCCCAATAAAGAATACGACCTGTTTGAATTAGATAATGAAATGTACGCACAATTTCTTCCATTGGCACTTCCGGATCATAGCGATGTGCATAATAAATATCCACATACTCTAAATCCATTCGCTTCATGGATTCCTCGAACGCCCATAACATATGTTTTCTGGAAAGACCTTTATGATATGGGCTTTCCCCAATCGGCCAAGAACCTTTAGTCGATATAACGTATTCCTCTCTGGGATATCTTTTCAATGCTTTCGCTACCAAACGTTCAGCTTCACCCATTCCATAATTATTCGACACATCAAAAGAACGAATTCCCAATTCCCATGCTTTATCAATCATCTGATTGGCATATTCCTGTTCCATTCGTTCTGTTCCAATCGTAAGCGCAGAACCGAATGTTACCTCTGTCAACTTTAATCCGGAATTCCCCATACGTATGTATTTCATGCTTCGCTTCTCCCTTTTGCATTCTCACATGGTTTATATTCGTAAATAATAGATGTTGGTCTTCCCTTTACTTCTATCATGATTTGTGCCATATATTCCGCCATAACCGCGATTGCAATAAAAAGGAATCCAAACATCACACTCATAAACATAATAACAAGACATGCCGGTTTCCAATTCCCCGGTACAAAAATAATTCCCACAACAGATGCTAGAAACAACAGAAACAGCACCGGCAAAAAGTACATCAGTTTCCGAAGCGGCTCTACCGATATTCCTGTTATACTATCTAATGCATATGGAATCATGGATCTTAGATTGTATTTTGTCTTGCCCGCAAAACGCTTATCCCTGTCATATTCAATAATATCAGTCTTCATACCTACAAAAGGCACTACTACTCGGAAAACACTATTTACTTCCGGCAAATTCAGCACCTGATTGAGTGCCTTTCTGGATAATAGGCGGAAATTGGCTGCACTCTTCTCCAATTTCAACTTACCGGATAAGGAATCCAATACTTTGTAATAACAGTTTGCTCCAAACTTTTTGAAGAATCCGTCGTTGCTTCTTTTGATTCTACTTCCTACTACAATATCTGCGCCATTTTCCCATTTTTCAATCATCTGCGGAATCAATGCCGGCGGATCCTGCAAATCAGAATCCATAACGATAATGGCATCTCCGGATGCTTTTGAAATTCCTGCATGCACTGCACCCTCTAATCCAAAATTCCTAGACAGGCAAATAATACTGATTTGATCCGGGTGTGCCTGCTGCTCCTCCTGCATAATTGCATATGTGTTATCCTTTGAGCCATCATTTACAAGCAGAATCTCAAAATGATATCTATCTTTTAATCCTTCTGTCATTGCCAGTGTCTCTTTACAATATTCATGTGCAAGCGCTTCTTCGTTATACATTGGTGCAACAATGGAAATTAATTTCTTCACAATTTTACCTTCTCTCATTTCTTCACATATCGATCAATAAAGTACACGCCATCACCAACCGTGTTGTCTAACTCGTATGTAGTGTCTACATGTTTAGCCGCATCTTCCGGCAACTCTGTTGCAATTCGAATCACATATAGTGTATTGTATTCACTCAAATCCTGATTTGTAAAATTTTCTTCATCACAATAGAGGTTCGGAAGTTCTTTGTTTCCGCCTTCTGATGCATATAGTTTCCATCCATCAAAGTAAATGGTCGGATATCCAAAATATACCAGGGTGTCATCACGGAACACATCTTCTCTTGATAAAATATCCGCGGTCAGCTCTTCGAAATTGATGCCATTAACAATTACTTTATCCGGATTCGCTTTAGCATAAAGCGTATTGCTATAGGTATATCTACATGCAACAAATAAAAGGATTCCAACAAATACCACCCTCGGTATTCGGATATTTTTCTCTATCCACACCAAAATTTTCTCAATTGCATAGGCCACAATCGTAACCGTAAAGGGGTACAATACCAAAAAATAACGATACACCCAGATAGAACTGGTTGGTTTGATAAATCTCGAATAAACGAACGCAACACCAAGCACTGCAAATATTACCCAGTAGCATGCAAAAATCGTCTTTTCCAAATGTCCATCGCATTTCTTTGTTCGAAGCATTGTAACAATCATCATAAGATATATGCAAAAAACGATTCCTACCAGCCAAATTCCTATCGTTCCCATCGGACAAATCCGCCCCAAAAACTGGAAGAAATCACCTATGCCCGGAACCGGTGGCCAGAAGGTCTCCCACAATGCCATCGCACTCAAATATGCAATCATAAGATACGGCACAAAGCAGACTACATAGATCACATAAGAGTACAGACATTTTTTATTCTCTTTCTTAAAGATAATACGAAACACATCAAGACTACCAAATGCGGCGCATACCAGTGCTCCCAGAAAATGTGTATAGCTCATAAGAAGCATCGCAACAGAAAATGCAATTATGGATTTCCATGTGGTATTTCTTTTGATCCAAAAATAAAATGCAATTGCTGCAAATAACATCAACCATGCATATGCACGCACCTGATATCCCGCATAAATCAACTGAATGGAGGAGGATGCTACCACGGATGCAATCACACCGGCTCTTTTCCCTGCAAGTGTTTTCCCAATTAGTCCTACAACTATTACAAATAGCGCCGCTGCTATTTCCGGCAAAATACGCATGACATTCGCAGAATAACCAAATAATTCAATCCAGCCATATAGCATAAGATAAAAAATCGGAACGTTGGTCGGGTCATTCGCAATAATTCCCTTCATCTTATCAAGGAAGCCATCCCCCATCATGGAAAATTGTACCGAACACAAATCATCCATTGTTAATGTTCCGGAAATTATTCCTCCAACACCACGAAAAATAACAAAAGAAAAAATGGCAATGACTGCAAGCAATATATAATAACCGTATTCTTCCGCATATTTCTTTATCTTCATTGTCTGTTCTCCTACTGTTTCAGTCATTTTGACGTTATATTTCATTGTACCATACCACAGAAAAATTTATCAATATATTTACGTAAAAATACCATGCGCATCACACATGGTATCTACTGTATTGCTTCTATTCTTATAAATAACGCATACGGTCTCTATCTTTATCCCTGCGGTTTCGGGAATTCGGTGTACTCACCGAAGCCTTCCCATACGCACTTTGTAAATTGCTTGCAATACTATTCTTGCATTCATCGCAATAACGTCCGGTTCGAATCAGTTTTCCGCACTTCTCACAGCCAAGGCCCTGCATGGAATCTTCCGAAAAGAACAAACGCTCTTCTCTAACCCATTGTTTAATCTGATTGACGGAGACTTCATTCTCTCTGGAAACCTCATCCACCGTCGAATTTGGTTTCTCCTGTAAATAACGCTTTACTTGCTGAAACTTATTTTCTAAAGCCTCTCGGCACGTCGGGCAAAGCCTTTCATTCGAAATGGCATTAAATAATTTCCCACACCCTCTACAATTTGCAACTCTCATCACTACCGCCTCCTAAAAGCCCTTCCCGATGCATATGCTCAGAAAAAACACCTCTTCTACTCCTGCCAGACGTAATACGCGTGCTACAGAATCTATGGTACTGCCCGTTGTATAAATATCATCTACTAGCAAGATATATTTATATTTTACATTATTTTCGCAGAACTGAAAAGCATTTTTAAGATTATTTTTACGTCCAATATCATCCAATCCCTTTTGTGGTGCAGTATCACGAATGCGATGCACAGCTTCCCATATCGGAATTCCGGTTAATAGGGACAATTCTTTTGCAAAAGTTCTCGCCTGGTTATATCCGCGCATACGTTCCTTCTTCCGATACATAGGAACCGGAACAATCGCCTGTATCCGAGATTGTCGAATCCACTTATCATAACGGCGCACTGTGTCTTGTGCAAAAAAATATGCATACTCCCGCTTATTGCTGTATTTAAAGCGATACATCATCATCTTTGCCGCCTCTTGATATAAATAGAGGGATTTCCCTTGTCTCGTATGTTTCCGGTGTTTTCTTTCACAATCATAGCAATATTCACGTTGTGGCAAGGCAAATGGTCGCCCGCAATGCATGCAAGTTGGTTCGTTAACCGGATATAAAAGATGTATGCAACTCTTGTGAATTCCTTGTTCATTCGTTTCAAGCAATTCATCACATATTATACACCGCGGCGGATATAAGATGTCTTCTAGCTTTCTACGAAAAATGCGTAATTGCTTTCTATTCATTTGGGTCCTTTCCCAAATCTCTCCCTATTGTTTCATTATAGCATGTTTTTGTTGACTTTACCATGCTCTCCTAGGTATAATTTAACTATTGAAAGGATTAATGCTTTAACGCGTTAATTCCGCATAATTTAATGGGAGGATTTTATAATGAAAAACACAAAAAAAATTGTATCTATCGGAATGGTAGCTGCTATGGCATTATCGCTTGCTGCCTGTGGAGATAGTACACAGAACGAAGCAAAATATCAGGTAGGCATCTGCCAGTTGGTGGAACATCCGGCATTGGATGCTGCCACTGAGGGATTTCAGGATGCGCTGAAAGAAAAACTTGGGGATGATGTTTACATTGATCTTCAGAATGCACAAAATGATGTACCAACCTGTTCTACTATTACTAACACATTCGTATCAAATGATTACGACTTAATCCTTGCGAATGCAACTCCTGCACTTCAGGCAGCAGTTGCTTCCACAGATGAGATTCCGATACTGGGAACATCCATTACCGACTATGCAACAGCTCTTGATATCGATGACTGGACCGGTGTTACAGGAATAAATGTATCCGGAACTTCAGATTTAGCTCCACTGGATCAACAAGCGGATTGTATCAAAGAACTGTTTCCAGATGTAAAAACAATTGCAATCCTTTACTGTTCTGCTGAAGCAAACAGCAAATATCAAGCAGATGTCATCTCCGAGCACTTAGAGGATATGGGATATACCTGTAAAGAATTTACTTTTGCTGATTCAAACGATGTTGCTGCTGTTACACAAAGTGCATGTGATGAAAGTGATTTGATTTACATTCCAACAGATAACACAGCTGCAAACTGTACAGAAGCTATTAACAACGTAGCTCAGCCGGATGGAACGCCAATTTTTGCAGGTGAGTCAGGTATCTGCTCCGGTTGCGGTGTTGCAACACTTTCTATCGATTACTATGATATTGGATATGCAGCCGGCGAAATGGCTTACGAAATTCTTGTAAATAACGCTGATCCTGCTACTATGGAAATCCAAACTGCAGCTGAAGTAACCAAACAGTTTAATGAGGCAATTGCTACTTCATTGGATATTACAATTCCGGATGACTATAAAGCAATTGAGACCGAATAAGCTCCACAGGAGGATTTTTAGTTATGTCTTTTATTTGTACTTCAATTATGGCGCTTAATCCTGCTACATTTTTTAATGCTTTGCCAAGTAATATTGCCCAAGGATTAATTTGGGGCATTATGGCACTTGGACTATACATAACTTTTCGTCTTTTAGACTTTGCTGATTTGACAGTTGATGGTTCTATGGCAACCGGTGGTGCTGTAACCGTTATGATAACCATCCATGGATATAGTATCTGGACCGCACTACTTATTGCAACAATTGCAGGCATATGTGCCGGACTTGTTACCGGACTATTGCATACCCGGCTTGGCATTCCACCGATTCTTGCCGGAATTTTAACACAGATTGCTTTATATTCCATCAATTTGCATATTATGGGAAAAGCCAATCAAGCACTTAGCGTTGACCGCTATAATTTACTTCTTTCTTCCCGTAATATTCCACGGGCAATTATTGCCGGTGTAATAATCAGTGTTGTTATTATTGCAATTTTATACTGGTATTTTGGAACAGAACAAGGTTCTTCCATCCGTGCAACCGGTTGTAATCCGGCCATGAGTAAGGCACAAGGAATTAATAATAATAACATGAAGTTAATTGCTCTTGCTCTCTCTAATGGACTTGTTGCATTTTCCGGTGGATTATTATCACAATTCTCTGGATTCGCAGACGTCAACATGGGACGTGGCGCAATTGTAATCGGACTTGCCGCAATTATTATTGGAGAAGTTATTGGAGATTCTTTGCTCGGTAAACATATGAACTTTATTGGACGTCTATCTTTTGTTGTTCTTGGCGGTATCATATACTATATCGTTATCGGAATTGTTATCTGGCTTAAGATGGATTCGAATGACTTAAAGCTCTTTACCGCCATTATTGTTGCAATCTTCCTTGCTGTACCATACTTACGGGCACAAAGCAAAAATTCTTTCCGCCGTGCCGGAAAACGTGCAGCATTAGCTACAAATACGAAAGAGGAGGTCTAGCCTATGTTACAAATTACAAATATTCATAAGACCTTCAATCCGGGAACCATTAACGAAAAAGTAGCTTTAGATGGTGTTAATATTACATTGTCTGAAGGTGATTTTGTCACTATAATCGGTGGAAACGGTGCAGGAAAATCCACCACACTAAATGCAATTGCAGGTGTATGGCCTGTAGATGAAGGAGCTATTATTCTCGATGACATTAATGTAACCGGACTTCCGGAACACAAACGCGCAAAATACCTTGGTCGCGTATTTCAAGACCCAATGACCGGAACTGCTGCAACCATGCAAATTATAGAAAATCTTGCACTTGCTTCACGACGTGGTCAATTCCGTTTTTTAAACTGGGGAATAACCTCAAAAGAGAAAGAACAATATCACGAACTTCTAAAAGAACTGGATTTGGGACTGGAAGACCGTATGACGTCAAAAGTCGGATTACTTTCCGGTGGACAACGACAAGCATTAACGCTTTTGATGGCAACCTTAAAGAAGCCAAAA
The DNA here is from genome assembly GCA_045531055.1 of Lachnospiraceae bacterium. Classification (GTDB taxonomy): domain Bacteria; phylum Bacillota; class Clostridia; order Lachnospirales; family Lachnospiraceae; genus Roseburia. The sequence continues at coordinate 71,990 of JAZSDG010000026.1, forward strand.
TTGCTCTTGTTGGATGAACACACTGCAGCTCTTGACCCAAAAACTGCTGCAAAAGTTCTTTCCATTACAGACAAACTTGTTGCTGAGAATAACCTTACCACTATGATGGTAACTCACAACATGAAAGATGCAATTGCACATGGAAATCGACTTATTATGATGCATGAAGGAAAAGTTATCTTAGATATCGGTTCCGAAGAGAAAAAGAAACTAACAGTCGACGATCTTCTTCAAAAATTCGAAGAAGTTAGCGGTGAACAATTTGCATCAGATAAAGCATTGCTAGGATAATATACGACAAATAATCATCCCCCGCAAAAATTTGCGGGGGATTTCTTTTAACTATTCGTTTTCAAAAAGTTTATCAATAAGTTTGTGACCTTCTTCCACATAATTGTCTGCATTTTCAGCTTCATGCTCATTATAATGCCAGCTATGATTCTGAATATGGGTAGAGTCATATAAAAGATATGGCACGTTGTCTGCGGTATGTGTGCGAATACAAATCGGTGTCGGATGATCCGGTAAAATAACCAGACGGAAATCCTCTCCTGCTGCTTCTAATCCTTCTACAATTGGCTTAATAATGCGCGTGTCGAGATTCTCAATTGCTTTTACCTTTTTCTCAACACTTCCTTGATGTCCCATCTCATCCGGCCCTTCCAGATGCACATAAACAAAATCATAGTTATCCTTCGTTAACACATCAAGCGCAGCCTGCGCTTTCCCTTCATAATTGGTATGTAATCCACCATTGGCGCCTTCTACTTCAATCACTTTCATAGAAGTTCCAACAGCAATTCCTTTTAACAAATCTACTGCAGAAATCATAGCCCCTGTTTTATTTGTCTTTTCCTCAAATGGAAAAAGTTCCGGTTTGGTTCCCGCTCCCCAGAACCAACAGGAGTTTGCAGGGTTTAATCCGTTTTTCTTTCGTTCCACGTTAATTGGATGATTGACTAGAATCTCATAGCTCTTTTTCATCATATTGCGAAGTGCTTCTTCTTTTGGTAAATTATCAAGAACCACCTGACCTAATACATCATGTGGCGGAACCAAATCTACGACCGTTCCTTTGTCCCAAATCAGGCAATGACGATAACTGGTTCCAAGATAAAATTTGAACTCTTCGGTTTCTAATCCTTCCCGTACTGCGTCAAGTAAAATTGCACAATCTTCGGTACTAATCTCACTTGCACTATGATCAATGATATGGCGTTCTTCATAAACATCTTCCTCTTCGGATAAAGTTACGATATTGCAACGAAGAGCGATATCCGTATCCTTCATTGGAACACCAATACTTAATGCTTCAAGTGGAGAACGACCGGAATAATATTGTTTTGGATCATAGCCTAATACCGATAAATTAGCAGTATCACTTCCCGGACTCATCCCTTTCGGAATGGTATGTACCATTCCGATTTCACCTTTTTGTGCGAGTTCATCCATCTTTGGTGTAGATGCATACTCTAACGGTGTTTTATTGCCAAGTTCTTCGATTGGGCGGTCTGCCATACCATCCCCTAAAATCACTAGATATTTCATGATTCTTATTCCTTTTCAAATATAATTATCCAAGACGAATGCGGCTTACTACAACAATTTGAGCGGCTTTTTCTTCAAATTCTGCCTCACTCATTGTCTGTGTTGTAAATGCCACTTCCTCTGCAACACCTGCATCAACATAGTCTACTGTTCCAAAAACATTCTCAACCGTAGCTTTATCCGAAGATGAACGAACAAAGAATGCATTCTTGCTAGCTTTATAATCAATTAATTCCATTTTTTCCGGTTTCCAATCAATGTAAATGTTGGTATTCTGGTGTTTTACCATATCTACAATATCAGCAACGACAGCACTTGCGGTTGGAAGCTTGCCGGCTCCACTACCATAAAACATAGCATCACCAAGCACGTTGCCACGTACAAATATTCCATTAAATACATCATTTACACCACATAATGGATGTGTTACAGGAAGCATAAATGGAGCTACCATACAAGAATAACTGTCTCCTTCCTGTCTGCTGGATGCCAAAAGTTTGATGGAACGATTCATTGCCTTGGCATATTTAATATCTGTTGCAGATATCTTAGTAATTCCTTCGCAATGGATATCTTCAAAATCTACCTGTTTTCCACATACAAGCGAAGTCAGAATAGCAATCTTACGACATGGATCATGGCCTTCGATATCTGCTGTAGGGTCCTTTTCTGCGTATCCCTTTTCCTGTGCATCTTTTAACACATCATCAAAATCTGCACCTTCATCTGCCATCTTAGTCAACATATAGTTCGTGGTCCCATTTAAGATACCGGTAATTTCCTCAATTTCATCTGCTGTTAAACACTTATTCAGCGGACGAATAATCGGAATTCCACCTCCAACGCTTGCTTCAAATTGGAAATTTACGCCGTGCGCTCTTGCAATTGCAATTAACTCTGCACCTTTTGCCGCAACTAAGTTCTTATTGGATGTTGTAACCTGCTTACCGGCTTCTAACATTGCTTTTACAAAAGTGTATGCAGGTTCTACACCACCCATTGTCTCTACTACAATTCCGATTTCCGGATCTTCCACGATAGTTTTGTAATCGTGAACAATTTTATCTTCCATTGGATCTCCCGGGAATTCACGTAAATCAAGAATATATTTTACCTCAACATCTTCTCCCGAACGTCTGGCAATTTTCTCCTTATTGATTCTTAATACTTCCACAACACCGGAACCTATCGTTCCATATCCCATTACTGCAATTTTCATTTCTAATCACTCCTTGGCTAAAATTTTGACATAATGTATTCCCTGACCTTCTTCAATGGTTCTTACCATTGCATCGGTGTCTCCTGTCTCCGGAAAGACATCCATACTGATGGTCAATGAGGCTATCCCATTCACCGGAATACTTTGATGAATGGTTAGTATATTCGCATGATATTCTGCGATTATTTTAAGTATCATAGATAAAAGTCCAGGCTCATCGTTCAATTGGATGACCATGGTAATGGTCTGCCCCTTCTTATTCTCATGATATGGGAAAATGTCATCCTTATACTTATAGAACGAACTTCTGCTAATTCCAACCATCTCTGTGGCATCTAAAACCGATGCAACCTTCCCGGAATCCAACAAGCGCTTGGCTTCTACGACTTTTAGCAATACTTCCGGAACTGCTTTCTCTCGCAGTACAAAGTACGATGTCTTTTCCGCCATTTCTATGTACCTCCATCACATCTGTGTGTTTGTCAGAGACTAACATGTGTCTTCACGAGGAAGATTTTAACACACCCCGTAAACAAAAGCAAGCCATATCTGTTAATTTCCAAAGGAACAACAGATATGGCTCCACTTATATGATATGTATGTTATTTCAAACTAGTTATGCACGTGGTTTTCCGCAGTTGCTACAGAATTTCCCGGTATTGGTTGCTCCGCATTCACAGGTCCAATCCTTTGCCGGTGCCGGTTTGCCACAATTGCTACAGAACTTACCGGTATTGGTTGCTCCGCATTCGCAGGTCCAACCTTCTTCTTTTACCGGTGCCGGTTTGCCACAGTTACTACAGAATTTACCGGTATTAGTAGTTCCACACTCACATGCCCAGCCTTCTGCTGTCGGAGCCGCTGCCTGTGCAACTCCTCCTGCTATCACTGCGGCACCTACTGGAGTTGGTTGCATTGGCTGTTGTTGCATTGGCTGTTGTTGCATTGGTTGTTGTTGCATTTGTTGCATATTTTGCGTCATCTGCGTAAAACCATTCATCATATTGCCCATGGCTCCTGCTCCTAATCCAACTCCAAGAAAGCCATTCATAGCTCCTCCCTCGTTAGAACCAGCTGCTTTTACACCTTCTGCCATAGTCGCCATATTCTTCATCATATATGCCTGCGCCAAGTTCGGGTCACTAAATACACCAACCTCGCTTCGCATATCTACAATTTGACGAGACTTCTCATCATACGAAAGACCACCAAGACCAACGGATTGGATTTCCATACCACGCATCTGTTTCCAATCTTCATCTAATACATTTTGCATGTATTTTCCCAATTGAAGAGATTTACTGATTGCTTGTGAGGCGCGGATTCCATCCACAGATAATTGGCTGATTGCAGACTGCAAGGCAGCTAAAAATTCATCCATATACTGTTCATTGATATCAGTAATATTTACATGGTTTACATTTTTAGGGATTACTTCTGCATAAAACTGAATCGGGTTCGTAATTTTAATCGAATACGTTCCATGTGCACAGAAAAACAACTCCGCATTGTAGAAAGAATCGAAATAATTGACCGGATTGCGTGTTCCGAATTTAATCCCTTTAATTTCTTGAAGGTTTATATAGTAAACTTTTTGAACCGTTGGTGTCTGTCCGCCAAATTTAATACGGTTAATCGCATCTTTTAAAGAATCTCCAAACTGACCATTAAACAATGATGGCAATGATGAATTATCCACTTTATAGTATCCTGCTTCAGCAGTATAATCTACAATTTTACCACCATCAACCAACATCATAAACTGATTCTCGTATACATGAATAATAGATCCATTACTAACTGTATTATCGGAACCCTTGATATTCTGTCCTTTTCTTGTTTTAACAGCTGCAGAAAAAACGACTTTGTCATTCATATCCGGCTCATACACTTCCAACCACTGATCCGCCAAATTTCCAGTAACTGCTTCGCCAATAGCCTTAATAAGACCCATATTTCATTATCCTCCTCTATTTGTAAAATTATATGTTCTAACAACACTAAACATTATTATAATCTACTTCATAAAATTTGTGAAGAGACCAAACCTTAATATTTATTGGTGTAACGGATGAACCACAATACTCACAAACCAATTCCCCGAGATTTTTCACCGGTGCCCCACAGTTTGGACAGTTAACCCCAAATACTGTATTGACGCCTTTGCTTTCCGCTTTGTCAGCATCTTGTATGTAAATCAGTTCCATATTGTATTTTGCCTGCGTTTTCCTATCTTTTTGTCCGGCAACTAATCTTTCACCAATTTCTTTGTAATATATATATTCGATTGCAGATTGAATTTTGATAATGCACTTACCATTACTTTTAACATAATCAGAGATTTCTGTCTGATGAATTCGAATATTCTCATAGTGCTCTGTTGCATTTGCCAAATGATTCGCTTCAATGCGGTTACGCACTTGTTTTTTAACCTCATCCGACGCATTCATCAGTTTTGATATATCGGCCGCAGATATTGCAAGAAGTGCTGATGTCAGCATATTCTCTGCCTTATGTTTAAATTCATTCCACGAAAATCCCGGAAAATCTTCCGCTATCTGCGGTTCCATTAATCGCGTCATGCTTGATACCGATTTCGGTGTTTCTGCCACTCGATCTGCTTGCCGCTGAAAGCCTTCTACAAAACTTTTTGTTCCAAAAAGTGCATTTGAAATCCGTTGAAGTTTCCTCTTAATGTTGTTTACAATTGCCACAACGGTAATTACAACAATAAGAAGAATGACCACAACAACAATTATTTTAATCATTCCTGCATCGATTTTCATAACTCATTATCCCCCATGCCTTTCGGGCAACCAAGTGAAAGCCACTTTAAATATCCGTTAATAAAAACATCAATGCTTCCATCCATCACTGCATCTACATTTCCTGACTCCACACTTGTTCGATGATCTTTCACCATGGTATACGGTTGCATAACATAAGAACGAATCTGATTTCCCCAACCGATTTCCGTTACTTCACCGCGAATTCCGGCTGCAATCCTAGCATTTTCTTCTTGCTTTAATAAGTATAGCTTTGCTTTTAACATTTGCATTGCTTTTTCCTTATTCATGTGCTGCGAACGTTCATTCTGACACTGTACAACAATCCCAGTCGGAAAATGTGTAATTCGAATTGCAGAAGATGTTTTATTAATATGCTGTCCACCGGCACCACTGGAACGGTACGTATCAATTCGAATATCATCATCTTTTACTTCGATGTCAACGTCTTCTTCAATATCCGGCATAACATCACAAGATACAAACGATGTCTGGCGTTTGCCGGCTGCATTAAATGGAGAGATGCGTACCAAGCGGTGTACTCCCTTTTCTGATTTCAAATAGCCATATGCATTGTCCCCATTAATCTGGAAGGTAATCGACTTGATTCCCGCCTCATCGCCATCCAAAGAATCTAAAACTTCTAACGAAAAACCTTTTTTATCTGCCCAACGGGAATACATTCGAAACAACATGGACGCCCAGTCACAAGACTCCGTGCCACCCGCACCTGCATGCAGAGATACAATTGCATTATCTTTATCATATTCACCGGACAATAATGTTTTCATACGGATATTCTCATATACATTAAGAAATTCTTCAAGCATCTCGCCAATCTCCGGAATTAATGATTCGTCATTCTCCTCGTATCCCATCTCAATCATGGTTGCAATGTCATCGTATAAAGTAGCTAGCTGTGCATATGTTGCAACATCGTCTTTTAAGCGCTTTAATTCTTTCATTTTGTTCTGGGAAACCTCCGGATCATTCCAAAAATCCGAAGCCTCCATTTCTCGTTCTAATTCCTGGATTTTTTGTTCTTTATTTACCAGGTCAAAGTGAATCCCTCACTTCCTGTAGTGGAGCTTTATAGCTTAAGAGCGTACTCTTAAAGTTATCTAATTCAACCACAGTCTCACCTCTTTCTGTTATTTATTAAAAATTTTACACACCACAAAATACCAAGTGCAATCAATGCACCGCTTGTATCAATGATGACGTCAACCAATTGTCCGGATCTACCCGGTACAAAAATCTGATGAATCTCATCTGTGCATGCATACAAAAAAGTAATGCTTAACGCAAATAGATAACCACTTTTTCCGGCTTTTATTCCCCATGCAGTCAAAAATGCGTAGGTAATCCATGACAATATTCCATATTCTGTCATATGTGCAAGCTTTCTAATAGGGAAATCAATTTGTTGCGCAACTTGGTTTATGGTTTCTTTATCCCAGCCGCAATTTGTCCATTTTGCATAGTTCTCTGCAATCGAATAACTCACACGCCCACTCATATCGGATGATGCTTCTGCCGGTTGTGCTGAAAATAGAAAAATAGTAACCATCCATGCAACTATGAACACGGTAGTCATGAATCGAAAGAATTTTCTCTTGCCAGTCAGCTTACTTTGAAAGTTCTTCATTCATTACCTCAATTGCCTTCTGAACCTGGCTATCATATTGCATGTCATACTCCTCATCCTCCGGTCCGGAATATTCATAATCAATTTCTATATCCGGCTCAATTCCAACTCCATGTATATAAGAACCATTCGGAGTAAAATACCTTGCGGTAGTAATTTTCAATGCCCCACCGTCATCTATCGGGAAAACGGACTGTACAATCCCTTTTCCAAAGGTTGTTTTTCCAACCAATGTTCCATAATTATAATCTTTGATAGCTCCGGCAAAAATCTCAGATGCACTTGCACTATTCTCATCCATCAGAACGACAATCGGATAATCCACACAACTACTATCCGAATAAAAATTATCACGATCCCCATACTTATCTTCCATATACATTACAATGCCTTCCGGAAGCAATATGTCTAAAATAGAAACAACAGAATTCACTGTCCCACCCGGATTTGCTCGAACATCAACGATAAGTCCTTCCATATCCTGGCTTTCAAGTTCCTCTAATAACGTTTTAAACTGAGTAGCTGTATTGGTCTGAAACTCCAAAATCTCGATATATCCAATATTATTGCTTAGCATTTTACCTTCAACACTTGGAAGTTCCACATTGCGGCGTTCCACATCAAACTCTAATATCTTATCCGTTGATGGGCGGTAAACCTGTATAAATACACTCGTTCCTTCTTCCCCTCGAATATTCTGCACAAGCTCTGTCAATTCCATACTGGTAGCTTCAATGTCATCTACATATAAAATAATATCTTTTTCTTTTAAACCGGCTTCCTCCGACGGAGTGCCCGAGTAAATTTTATTCACTGTTACTTCCATAGTATTTGGATCTTGTGTCAATCCGGCACCAATTCCATAATACTCACCTGTTGTGTCAATCTGCATTTCTTCGTACTCTTCTTCTGTATAATATACAGAATAAGGGTCTCCCAAACCGTCAATCAAACCTTTGCATAGCGAATCTTGAACCACGTCCGTATCATAGCCTTCATAAAAATAGACATCCATATATTCTGTTAGTTCATCAAGTCTTTCAACGGTCTCTTCATCCAAAATGTCCGTCATTTGAACTGTTTGGGCACCATGATCACCGATTACAACATGCTGACTTGAAAAACGTGAATATAGCATTAGTATGATTCCCAAAGCAACCAAAAGGAGTATGCCCCCTGTTAATATTCCAAAACCAAAACCATGTCCGAAACCCCATTTCTTTTTTGGGCTTGGTTGTTGCACATAAAAATTGTTAAATTGATTATCCATTTTCTTTCCTTCTGACCTATACCTTTAAATGTTTGCGAACTGTCCACATACTTCCGATAAACCCAATACCAACACCCAGTAATACAGATATCGGTATGAGTGTTTCAAAAATGTTATTCGCAGATACAAAATTTAAAATCGAATCAATAAAATTGAATTTGCTGCTAATATATCCTACGATACGGTCATAAAGAATATACAATAAAGCAAGCGGAATCGCTGCTCCTACCAGTCCTATAATCATACCCTCCACAACAAACGGTGCTCGTACTAAAAAATCCGTTGCGCCAATTAATTTCATGATGGCAATCTCTTCTTTTCGAACAGAAATACCAACTGTTACCGTGTTGCTGATTAAGAATATTGCTACACATAAAAGAATGATAATAATTCCAAATGAAACATATCCTATTAAACGCTTAAAATCAGACAATGTATTCGCAACTAATTCTGATTTTTTCACTTCTCTGACACCCGATAATCCTTCTAAATGTTTCACCAAAGATTCTTGCATAGTGACATCACTTAAATAAATCTCGTAGTGAGCAGAATTTGCAACCGGATTATCGCCTTCAAATGCCGCCGCTAATTCCTCTTTTCCTTCGAAATAGTATTCTTTGACATATTCCCATGCCTCTTCCGCCGATACAAATTCATAGCGGGATACTTCTACTCTTTTTGAAATTTCATCTCCAATATGGTCAATCTGCTCCTGGGGAATTCCCTCATCAAAAAAAACTGTTACGGCAACACTTTGCTCCGCCTCTTCTACCATCGTATTAAAATTGGTTATGATAATATAAAAAAGCCCGAACATAAAAATGCACGCTGCCATCGTTGCAATAGAGGCCAGCGAGAACATTTTATTACGTCCGATATTTTTCACGCCTTGCTTTAAGGAATATAAAAAAGTATTAAGATTCATCGCTATAATCACCCGCTTTACTATCACTTACAATAGTACCTTTCTTTACAGTGATTACGCGTTTTTTCATGACCTTAACTATTTCAAGATTATGCGTAACAACAACCACAGTTGTTCCTTTACTATTAATCTCCTCCAAAAGTTTCATGATTTCCCACGCGTTATTATTGTCCAAATTACCGGTTGGTTCGTCCGCTAAAAGAATCTTCGGTTCATTAATCAACGCACGCGCAATTGCCACACGTTGCTGTTCTCCTCCGGATAACTGTCTTGGATAAGAACGATACTTCGGTGCCAGTCCAACCATGGAGAGCATTTGAGGCACACGCTTACGAATATGTGTATTTGTCTCCCCTACCACCTTCTGTGCAAACGCAATATTTTCATAGACATTTCTATCTTTCAACAACCGAAAATCTTGAAAAACAACTCCGATATTACGACGAAATTTCGGAATTTGACGTCTTCGAATCTTACTTAGATCTTTCCCGTTTATCTCAATTGTTCCTTCCGTCGGTTCAAGTTCCTTTAGTAATAATTTAATAAGCGTCGATTTCCCAGAACCGCTGTCTCCCACAATAAAAACAAACTCCCCCTCCTCAATGTGCAAATTCGCATCATTTAGCGCGGGAATACCCGCTGAATAAGATTTACTGACGTGTTTCAGTGTAATCATGGCATTCTCCTTACATTAATAATCCAATGACTCCATATATTTCATGTATTTCACAACCATGAGCGCAATTTTAAAGGTAATTGCATCTTCAAAAACTCTAAGATCAAGTCCTGTACTCTTCTGAAGCTTATCCAAACGATATACCAATGTATTTCTATGAATATACAACTGTCTTGAAGTCTCTGAAACATTTAGGCTGTTTTCAAAGAACTTATTGATTGTTGTCAAAAGTTCTTCATCAAATTCATCCGGTGATTTTCCATCAAAAATTTCCTTGATGAACATTTTACAAAGCGGAATCGGCAACTGATAAATTAGTCTACCAATTCCAAGCTGTGAATATGCAATAATATCCTTTTCTTCAAAGAAAATTTTACCTACATCAAGTGCCATACGTGCTTCTTTATAAGAACGAGAAACATCTCTTAGCTCCTGTATTATGGTGCCATATGCAACGTGCGCACTACACTCACCACCTGTACGGAAAAGATTAATGATAACTTCTGCGGTTTTTCTTAAATCATCGTAAGTCTCATTCTCTGCAAGTTCTTTCACAACAATGATGTTCTTCTCATCAACTGCTGTCACAAAATCTTTAGACTTTCCGCCAAAAAGGCTTCGTATCTTCTCAAGTTCATTTCCCTCTTTATCACGATGAGTCTCAACAATAAACACCACTCTGCGAACTTCTGTTTCAATGTGAAGCTTCTTTGCACGATTATAAATATCAACCAACAATAAATTATCAAGAAGCAGGTTCTTGATAAAATTATCTTTATCAAAACGCTCTTTGTAGGCCACTAAGAGATTCTGTATCTGAAAACTGGCAATCTTGCCAATCATATATGCATCTTCTGTATCTCCGTATGCTAAAAGAATATATTCCAATTGATGGTCATCATATACCTTAAAAAATTGGCAACCTCCTACCACCTGACTATCTGCAGAAGAAGTTGCAAATTCGCGTGCTGAAGTTGCGAATTTCTCTGCACCATCTAATGTTGATGCAAGAACTTTCCCGTCTGCATCAATGACACACAAATCCGTTCTTGTAATTCCTTTTAATCCCTCAATCGTATTCTGAAGTATCTGATTAGAAATCATAACTTTTTCTCCTCCACCCCATTATTTGCATTTTTGCATAAACACTTTCTACCATTTTAATGCATAAACACAAAAAAATAAAGAGGAAATGTGCATTTTTTATGCAATTCCTCTCTTTTTTTTGAAAATACTTAGTAATTTTTCACTATGAATTGTGGATAACACGTTGATCCTGAAAACCTTCTCCCAAAACCTCATGCACATCAGACACAATCACAAAGGCATTCGGGTCAATCGCAATAACAAGTTCCTTCAACATGACAATTTGCTTTTTGGAAACCACGCAGTAAAGTACACACTTTTTCTCATTGGTGTACATCCCTTGCGCCTCTAATCCTGTGACCCCTCGATTCACCTCTGTCATAAGCACTTTTGCTATTTCTTCATGGTGATTGGTAATAATGTATGCAGCTTTTGAATAATGAAAGCCTTCTACAATCGCATCACTTACCTTAGTCGCAACAAATATTGCTACAACGGCATATAATGTCGGGCGGATTCCAAACACATACAAACCAACCAAAACAATCATTCCGTCAATCACCTGCATAATTTGAGCAACTGTATAATGACGAAATTTGCGCCGTATCAATGATGCAACCATGTCCGTTCCACCCGTTGTTGCATTTGCACGTAACACAAGACCAATACCTGCACCGGAAATCACCCCACCGAAAATAGCAGCCAGCAAATAATCCCCCTCTGCCAATTCCACTACCGGTATCAAATACAGCCACACAGAGACCATAATTGTTCCAAACAAAGTTCGTCCCACAAATTTCTTACCCATATAAATATACGCTAACACAAACACCGGTATATTCAAAACAATGTTCGTAAGCCACAACGGAATTCCCCCGGGAATCACACTTTCCGAAATATATTTGATAATAATGGAAAGTCCACTAAACCCCCCGGTAATCAAACCCGTTGGATCAAAAATGCATTGAATTGCTGCTGCCAGCAATGCTGTTCCGATGATGATATAAACGTAATGTGCTATTTTCATTTCGAAGACTCTTTCTGCTCCTCATAATTTGTAATATGCTTTTCCAGTGTTCGAACCTGCATACGTTTGCGCAAGCGAGAGAGCAGTCCTTTCCGTTTGTTCCTCGGAAGTTCATCTGCTACACCATACCAAAGAGATGTAGAAAGCTTATCACAATTATCCAACAAAAAATATTGTTGCATCGGACTTGGTAACATTCCGATTACCACATCCGGATGCGCAACATTGATTTCGTTGACAACAGCATCATCTAATCCTGCACCTTCTTCTATCACTTCCATTCCCACCAAATTCACATTTGGAAATTCGTCTTCTATAAAAGAAGAAAAGTCAGAAAGCTTATCCTGAGCTTCGCATAACAAAAACACCGACTTGTGATTCCGCTCCAGCCGCATCATCATCTCATAAAAGAATGCTCGCTCCGCGATCTCATGCTGACGTTGCATTGTATTCTTCTCTACGGCATCTAAAATTTCATTTTCAGCTATAATCGTCTGATCCATTAACTCCAACGCTTGCCGAATTCGCTCGTCATTCTTTGCCAGCATAATCATTTCCATTGTTACTTCCTGAACTTTATAAAATGTATTGGCGCCAATATTCTGCTCGAGCCGGACAATTGATTCTCGCACTGTATCATTATCTAATTCGATTCCTGCAATATTAATAGTCTTATTCATAATGCTTGTAAGTATACCAAAATCTTATTTTTTTGGCAAGCTTTGTGTTTTCTTAACATTTTCGACACAATTCGATATTGTCCGACTATTTCACCCCTTTTTTCTCCATTATTTCACTCTTGAAATGTCAACAACCTTTGCCCTTTTTTTTCCATTTTAGAAAAAGTTTATAATTAGTTCACAAAACAAATGTTTGCCCCATGTTCTTAAAAAAACTGAAAAATGACCCTATTTTTTGTGGAAAAAGTGAACAACTTGGTGTATAACTCATTTTTTCATGATTTTCCAAGGTTAAATTGTGGATAACTTTTCATTTTTCCATTTATCTTTATTTGGAAAATTTGAATTTTTTTTTGCTTTTTTGTGCAAGCTGTATAAAAATGCTTTTTTCTACTTTTTTTCTTCCCGCAAGTTTTATGTCAAAAAAACCGTCGTAGAAAAACTACGACGGTCAGATAATTTTTTAAAAAATACGACGTACTGCCAAAATTTTCTTGTAGTTAGCCGGAGAAGTATATTTAATACCATCGGAACGATTACTTGCATGAACGATGGTATTATTACCAATGTAAATAGCAACGTGTCCGCTGTAACAAATAATATCGCCCGGTTGCATCTCACTTGTGCTTACGCCATAACCAACACTTCTTAATGAACGTGAACTATGTGGAAGACTAACTCCAAATTCACCATATACAGACATTACGAATCCGGAGCAATCAGCTCCATTTGTCAAACTTGTTCCCCCATATACATATGGATTTCCAACGAATTGACAAGCAAAATCTGCAACAGCCTGTCCGGAACCTCCTGTCGGTTTGGTATAAGACTGTGCGCCCGTCGCATGAAAACTTGATGAGCTACTGCTTGAAGAACTGCTCTGTGCAGCTGCAGCCGCAGCAGCTGCAGCAGCCGCTTCACGCTCTTCCTGCTCTTTACGTAAACGTTCTGCCTCTTCTTCTTTGGATTCTGCATAACGATATTCTGTAGAAAGTACAACATAATCTGCAGATACATATCCAGTTCCTGCTTCAACCGCTACGCCAATCCATCCCGGTACAGATTCATCGATTACCAACAAATCATCACCATACGGAACCAATGCAAGCACTCCACTTTCTGTAGTTGCACCTTTACGAACCTTCAAAGTCTCCGTATTAACTGTTGCCAGTCGAAGTCCTACACTCTTTGCTAACTGCTCATCCCCAACAACAACGAAGTCAGCTTTTACATATCCAGTAACAGATCCGGAATGAATCTTATACCATCCGTCCGCATTCTCCAATACGGTAGCTGCTGAATTACTATACAGCTTTCCAAGGATTTCTCCTTCCTCGCTTGGTAAGGAACGAACGTTCACATAATCATTCACCTGTGCTATCGCAATATCTGCATATTCAGATGAAACAACCGGAACATCATTCTCTGCGACCTGAGCCTTAGCACTATCCATAATTGCTTCATTCTCCGTATCAACCATACATTGGGTAAATGTAGCCGATACCCCCGCTGTTGGAATGGATGTTGATGTCATAATACTCGTTGTGTAACTTGTTACACCTGCTGTCGGCGCTGCCGATACGCTGCAAGGAATTGTTCCTAACAAAAGCACTCCTGTAAGCAAGCAAGCGTTAAGTCGCACGGTTCTCTTTTTCATTATTGCCTCCAATACGTTATTTATAATAACTTGTTACGAATTTGTTACATTTGTTACGTCGTTATTATAGCAAAGGCACACAAGTGTGTCAACCCCAGTTTTTATTGGAAATACCTACCATTTACTTGCTTTTTCTACCTCTTCATGTCATAATATATATAGATAAATGGACGTAACAATTTATTAAAAATTAGAAAGGTGGTGTGTCTATGGATTTGATGAATATTGGTTCTGCTCTCAGTGCCGTTAAGGCAGCACCGTCTCCAGCAAGTCTTACCGGCGCAGTCAGTATGAAAATGCTTGACAACACATTAGACATGAACGAACAGATGAATGCCGGCATGGTAAAGATGATGGAGAATTCCGTCACCCCACATATCGGTGGAAATTTAGATGTTTCTGTATAAAGCAAAAGGGAATCAGCGCAACTGATTCCCTTTTTATTATCCAAATCTTCTTATTTCAATGCAATTGCTTCGATTTCCAGCATAACATCTTTTGGAAGTCTTGCAACTTCTACGCAGCTTCTTGCCGGATAGTCACTTTCAAAAAATGTCTGATACACTTCATTGATTGCCGCAAAATCATTCATCTCTTTGATAAATACGGTTGTCTTAACAATACTCTCCATACTTGTTCCTGCTGCTTCTAACAGATTGGAAAGATTCGTAAGCGCTTGTTTCGCCTGCGCAACAGAGCCTTGCGGTATTTCTCCAGTTTGTGGATTTACCGGAATAATTCCCGAAGTATAAACCATACCATTTACCTCAATTGCCTGCGAATATGGTCCAATTGCTGCCGGCGCCTTGTCTGTTGAAATCACTTTTTTCATGATGTTACTCCTTTCTGATTTTACCATCTTTGGAAATGGTAATTTTCCTTTCCTTATATAAACGTCCAACTGCACGTTTGAATGCATTTTTGCTAAGCCCGGTCTCTCGCGCGATTACTTCCGGACTGGCTTTCTCTGTAAACGGTAGAACACCTGCATAAGAATCCAACAGTTCCATGATTTTCTCCCCGTCAGAATCCATCTGTATATAAGCTTTTTCGCGAAGTGTCAAATCCAACTTTCCATCATCTTTAACCGCAGTTACTTTTGCTTCTATTACATCACCAACTTTTAAATAACTATGGTCCTCAAAATTCGGAATTCGTGCAGAATAACAATCATCCACTGCTACAAACGTTCCAAAGTTATCACTAAACTCATATACTCGCCCTGTTACCGTATCATCCTTTTGATATGGTGAATTTTTAGAAAGAAGATGATAAATCCCTTTCATGCTTGCGCATAAGCGCTCACTTTTATCTATATATAAGGTAACTAAAATTTCATCTTCCGGCTCCACACGTGTGGTCATCTCTTTATATGGAAGAAACAAATCCTTTTCCAGTCCCCAATCCAAAAATGCGCCTATTTTACCAACATCTTTCACACGAAGTACTCCATAAGAACCTACTGTCAGTTTTGGCTCATTTGTGGTTGCAATTAAACGGTCTTTGGAATCTTTATATAAGAAGACACGAATTTTCTCACCTTGTTTTATATCTTGCGGTACCTGTTTCGCCGGCAGTAATACGCGCTCATTGCTATCTGCTTCCTCGGCAAGATATATTCCAAACTCCACTTTTTTAATATAAGTTAATTCCTGATATTCTCCTAATTTCATATCAACCTCTCTAACTATCTTTCTCTGATAAGAAGGCAATTACTGCATATGGTTTCTCCTCTTCGTTACAAAGCAATACCGTAATGCGATCTTCTGCCACCGCAACATGTGGATACAGAATGTCTCCTCGTTTTGCTGCTTTTCTATATTCCACACGTATTTCACTTGTTATAAAATCCTGTGGAATGAATTCCTGTGCAATCATTACATATTTACCATTATTCATATGATGATTCGTATCTATAAAATAACTTTGCACGGGAATCGAATCATACTCTTTACAATTATTGGGAATTGGAATTTTACGCTCATTGCATTCCATCGGAAGCGGTTCTTCATGACCATATAATGCAGTCACTTCATCTGGCACGCGAATCGGACGCCCTGTCTTTGTATCTACCAATATCCAAATGGAATTCGCATATGCCAGACGATTGCCCCGTTCATCATCCATCGCAAAATTACGATACCCATAAAATGCTTTCATATCATATGCCCAAGTCTTTACTTGAATCTTATCCATCAGCTTCGGTAATTGATTGATTCGTATCTGCCATGCCGAAAGCATCCAAGCCATATTCTGTTCATACAAATGCGACACACCGGCCCCAAGGCTCTCTGACTGAAACACACTGCAATTCTGAAAATAGTCCAGCAATGCAGCCCAACCAAGCCTTCCATTAACATCAACTTCGCTATATCTTACTTGGCTATCCCATGTATATATCATTCGTTCTATCTCCTATATTGTCAAAAAAAGCACTACATAACGTAGTGCTTCCAAGCTGGCCCACAAGGATTCGAACCTTGAAATGACGGAGTCAGAGTCCGTTGCCTTACCATTTGGCGATGGGCCAATGTCGTTTCAACAAATGGTAGTATACACGAATGATTGATTGATGTCAACCCCATTTTATGGACAATTTACGAAAAAATCATAACTTCTTTGTCGAGTATTGCAAACAACACCTCTTCTTCCCAAATCATATGTGCAGTTCCGCTTGTTTGCTCTGTTACAGATTTCTCAATAGCTTCCTTTTGCTCAGTCGGAACTAATACACACAGATTTACATCCGCACCATATTGTGAATCAATGATTGCAATCTGTTTTTGGCCAAACAAATATTGCAATTTCCCTACTCCATTATAATCGGTTGTTACCTGCAACTTTATTCCTTTGCGTTTTTCAATAATGGTACTTGCTGAAAGGCCTGCCTTAGTTGCTGCTTGATAAGCACGTACCAAACCGCCTGTTCCCAGTAACACTCCTCCAAAATAACGTGTCACCACCACTGCCACATCTGTAACTCCTTCCCGCAGTAACACGTCTAATATTGGGCGCCCTGCTGTTTGCGCTGGTTCTCCATCATCTGAACAACGGGTAAGTTCCTGCCGTTCCCCTATCACAAACGCAGAACAATTGTGACGTGCATCCCAATATTTCTTTTTCATTTCATTAATAAAGGCTGTCGCTTCTTCTTCTGTCTTAACCGGATAAACTGTAGCGATAAAGCGTGATTTTTTTTCTATGATTTCGCCCTCTCCACCTTTGTATACGGTACGGTATCCTTCCTTTAATTGTTCCGCCATTTTCCACCTCTTTGTTTTCTATCGATGCTATCATCCTATCATAGTTTCCTATACGTATTCAATTTTTTCTTTGTATTCTTTTGATTTTTTGCTATAATAGTGTTTAATGGAGGTTTTGTATTATGAATTACGGAAAACAATCAATTAAACGCCGTGAGAAATCAATCACCAGCAAAAGACGAAAAATACGAAGAAAAATCGGTGTCAATATCGGAAAAGTATTTCTTGTATGTTTTCTTTTCCTTGGAATTGTTGGCATTAGCTCTGCCATTGGCATCTGGAAGGGTATTGTTGACTCCGCACCGGATATCTCTAAAATCGATGTAACACCGACCGGATATTCCACGACAATTCTTTCCAGTGATGGACAGGAAATTGCAACCTTAGTTGCTTCCGGAGCAAACCGAAAATATGTTACCATTGATGAAATTCCGCTTGATCTGCAACAGGCATTTGTTGCAATCGAAGATGCGAGATTCTATGAGCATAACGGAATCGATCCACAGGGTATTATTCGTGCATTTGCAGTCGGAATCGGAGATGGATTCCAATTTTCGCAAGGTGCAAGTACCATTACCCAGCAGCTTATTAAGAACAATGTTCTTACTACGTGGACAAGTGAATCTTCACAGATTGAACGTTTCCAGCGTAAGATACAGGAACAATATCTTGCGGTTGAGCTTGAGAAAATGGTCAATGACAAGGATTGGATTCTTGAAAATTATATGAATTCCATTAACCTTGGAGCCAATACCCTTGGTGTACAAGCTGCCTCAGAGAAATACTTTGGAAAAGATGTTTCCGAACTGACGCTCTCTGAATGTGCTGTTATTGCCGGTATTACACAGAATCCTTCTTCTTATAATCCTATTACCCACCCGGATAAAAATGCTACCCGACGGAAAAAAGTATTAAGCGAAATGAAAAAACAGGGTTATATTTCACAAGCGGAATACGAAGAAGCTTTGGCAGATGATGTTTATTCTCGTATCGCTGAACATAACTCCGGAGAGGATATCTCCACGAATTCTTATTTTACAGATGCTTTAATTGATGATCTTTACAAGGATTTAACAGAAGAACTTGGTTATACGGAAAGCGAAGCATCAAAATTAATTTTCCAAGGTGGTTTAACCATTTATTCCACACAGGATTTGACCATCCAACAGATTTGCGATGAAGAAGTAAATAATCTAAATAATTATCCTTCTAATCCAAAATACTCCTTCTCTCTTTCTTTCCAAGTAAAGAAAGCAGATGGCACCTTACAGACTTATACACACCAAACCATGTTGTCTTATTATAAAAAGAAAACAGGGAATTCAGAATATAGTATCAACTATAGTTCAGAAGATGCCTGCTATACTGCAATTGCAGAATACGAACAGGCCGTTTTGGAAGAAGGCGATACTCTTGTAGAGGATTCTCAATCCATTCATATCACCCTGCAACCACAGGTTGCCATGACCGTGATTGACCAATCCACCGGCGAAGTAAAAGCGCTTGTTGGCGGACGCGGAGATAAAGTTGGTAGTCGTACCTTAAATCGAGCTACCGAAACACCTCGCCAGCCCGGTTCAACTTTCAAAATTATTGGAGCCTATGCCCCTGCCTTAGATGCCGGCGGACTTACTCTGGCAAGCGTACAAGATGATGCACCTTTCACTGCAGGCTCAAAAACTTACAACAACTATGATTTCAAATATCGCGGATATACAACTATACGTGAAGCCATCACAGATTCCATTAATATTGTTACTGTTAAAACACTTGATGAAATAGGTGTTAACCTTGGCTACCAATATGCAGAAGCTTTCGGTTTTACCACATTATCTGAAGAAGATAAGAACCTTGGGCTTGCTTTAGGCGGGCTCACATATGGTGTCACAAACTTAGAACTTACAGCAGCTTATGCAACAATTGCCAACAAAGGGGAATATTTGGAACCAAAATTCTACACCAAGGTACTCGATCATGAAGGAAATGTCCTTTTAGACAAAACCGAAACACAAGAAAGCCGTATCGTTTTGAAATCGACTACTGCCTGGTTACTAACAGATGCCATGAAAGATGTTATGACCTCCGGAACCGGAACACGTGCTTACTTTGGCGGTTCCATGGCCCAAGCAGGTAAATCCGGCACAACAACTGCTAATCGTGACTGTCTGTGGGCAGGCTATACTCCATACTACACCTGCGTTGTGTGGGGTGGAAATGATGATAATTCAAAGCAAAGCGGATCCTTGACTTCTTACCCGAAAAATATTTGGCGCGAAGCTATGAAACGTATTCATGCTGACCTTCCTTATAAAGATTTTACACGGCCGAGCGGAATCACAACCTCTATTGTTTGCAAAAAATCCGGGCTTCTCCCTGAAAGCGGTGTTTGCGAATCAGATATTCGTGGTTCTATGACTTACACCGAATATTTTGCACAAAGTTCGCTTCCAACAGAGACCTGTGATAACCACATTTTGCTTGATGTGTGTACGGACTCTTGGATGATAGCCAACGAATACTGTCCGGTTGACCACATCAGTCGCATTGCATTTACAACTGTTGATAACCCACAATCAACTGGCGAAAGTATGTATGCTACAGAAGAATACTTGGCGCAAACATGTACGCAACATGACTCTTCAACTGATGTTTTGGATGATCCACCAACCGATTCGGACGCCGAGGGCAACGATGATGGCGATACCCCAGCAACCACTCCGGATTCCGGTAGTAGCGGTGATACTGACACCCCTCCAAAAGAGCCAGACTCTACAGGTAACGAACAGCCGAATATTACAACACCTTAATATCAAAAATCCCTGACGCATAACGTCAGGGATTTTCGGATTTTCTGTCTCGAATATATTATACTTCAAAAATCAAATCTCCATAGGATGGCATTGGCCAAAGTTCTTTATCAACAATCATTTCCAGTTTGTCTACCGGTGCTCTTAACTCATCCATTGCTGTTTTCACCTCATCTCGGTAGTAAACAGCCTGTTGTCTTCCTTCTGCCATCGCACCACCAATTTCAGCCACATCAGTAAGTTTGGATAGTGCTACTTTGGTTTCTGATAATAAAGCCGAAGTTTCTTCCAAAAGTTCTTTCTGAACGCTTATATCTGCGTCCGGACAAGCATTTAATACTGCCGAATAAGAATTCGCAAGTAAGGTCGTATATTTGATAACAGCAGGTATAATCTGTTTGCTTGCAATATCAATCATCGCTCTTGCTTCAATATTAATCGTTTTGGCATAAGTTTCATATTCAATCTCCGCACGAGATTCCAATTCTGTTTTTGTAAATACGCCAAACTTCTCGAAAACTTCTACCGATTCCGGTGCAGTATATGCCGGAATTGCATCGACCATAGACTTGATGTTTGGAAGACCACGTCTTTTTGCCTCTTCCACCCATTCATTTGAATAGCCGTTTCCATTAAATACAATACGCTCATGCTCTATCGCAAAACGTTTAATTAAATCATGTACTGCAAGATCAAAATCATCTGCTTTTTCTAAAACATCACATGCCTCTGCAAACGCTTCTGCTACAATGGTATTTAATACCACATTTGGCTGTGCCACCGAATCCTGTGAACCCACCATACGAAATTCAAATTTATTTCCGGTAAATGCAAATGGTGAGGTACGGTTACGGTCAGTTGCATCTTTCATAAAGTCCGGAAGTGTCTTAACGCCGGTCTCTAATCTTTGACCTTTTAAACTATGTGTTGCAGTTCCGGTGCTAATCAACTGTGTCAATACATCATTTAGCTGTTCTCCAAGATATACCGATATAATTGCAGGCGGTGCCTCATTTGCACCCAAACGATGGTCATTGCCTACATCTGCTGCTGATGCACGAAGTAAGGATGCATGCTTATCCACCGCACGCAACACACAAGTTAACACTAACAGGAACTGAATATTCTCATGTGGAGTTGCGCCTGGGTCTAAAAGATTAATTCCATCATCTGTGACAAGAGACCAGTTATCATGTTTGCCCGAACCATTGACACCGGCAAATGGTTTCTCATGTAATAAACATTGTAAACCATGACGCCCAGCAACCTTTTTTAAGGTCTCCATCATCAACTGATTATGATCTACTGCCACATTACATTCTGCATAAATCGGAGCCAACTCATGCTGTGCCGGAGCAGCCTCATTGTGTTGTGTCTTAGCAGATACCCCAAGCTTCCAAAGTTCCTTGTTCACATCATTCATATATGCGGCAATTCTTTCACGAATTGCCCCAAAGTAATGATCATCCATCTCCTGTCCTTTTGGAGGCATTGCTCCAAATAAAGTTCGACCGGTAAAAATCAAATCTTTTCTTTTGAGATATTTCTCTCTGTCAACCAGGAAATATTCCTGCTCCGGTCCAACGGAAGGTGTCACCTTGGTAGAAGTAGTATTTCCAAACAATCTTAATAAGCGAAGTGACTGCTCACCTATTGCCTCCATAGAACGAAGAAGCGGGGTTTTTTGATCCAATGCCTCGCCGGTATAAGAGCAGAAAGCGGTTGGTATACAAAGCGTTGCACCTGCGGCATCCTGTCGAACAAATGCCGGTGATGTACAATCCCATGCCGTATATCCTCTTGCTTCAAAAGTTGCACGAAGTCCACCTGATGGGAAGGAAGATGCGTCCGGTTCTCCTTTGATTAATTCTTTTCCGGAAAAACTCATTAATACCTTTCCATTATCCATTGGAGAAGTAATAAATGAATCATGCTTTTCTGCGGTTACTCCTGTCAATGGCTGAAACCAATGGGAATAATGCGTTGCACCTTTTTCAATTGCCCATTCCTTCATCTCATGCGCAATAACGTCAGCCGTTTCCAGATCAAGTTCTTTCCCTTCATCCATAACTTCATGTAGCTTTTTGTATACCTTCTTTGGAAGACGTTCAATCATAACAGCGTCATTAAAAACATTCTCGCCAAAGATATGCGCTACATTGTAGTACTCTTTTTCGCTCATTCTCATAACTTCCTTTCTGTTATCGCTTAAAAAGAGGCATTCCAATCCTATTGGAACGCCCCCTGTTTATGCTTGTTTAGGCTTTGCCTACAGAACCAAATAATTCCATTTTTTCTTTTACAGTTGCTTTAATTGCTTCTGCACCCGGTGCAAGTAATTTACGAGGATCAAATCCTTTACCCTCTAAATCCTTGCCAGCTTCTACATATTTACGAGTTGCTTCTGCAAAAGATAACTGACATTCTGTGTTAACATTAATCTTTGCTACACCAAGTGAAATTGCTTTCTGAATCATGTCAGCAGGAATTCCTGTGCCACCATGAAGTACTAATGGCATTGTTCCTGTCTTCTCCTGAATTGCATCTAAAGTCTCAAAGCTAAGTCCTGCCCAATTCGCCGGATATTTTCCGTGAATGTTACCAATACCGGCTGCAAGCATATCCACTCCAAGGTCTGCAATTGCCTTACACTCATTCGGATCTGCGCATTCACCTGCGCCTACAACACCATCTTCTTCTCCGCCAATAGAACCAACTTCAGCTTCGATGGACATTCCCATTGCATGTGCTACTGCTACTAGCTCTTTGGTTTTCTCAATATTCTCTTCAATCGGATAATGAGAACCGTCAAACATGATAGAAGTAAATCCAGCCTGAATACATTTATAGCATCCATCATAAGAACCATGGTCAAGATGCAATGCTACCGGAACTGTAATTCCTAATTCTTCATCCATTGCCTTAACCATTGCTGCAACAGTCTTGAAACCTGTCATATATTTACCTGCACCTTCAGATACACCTAAAATAACCGGTGACTGTAACTCCTGTGCAGTCAAAAGAATGGATTTGGTCCATTCTAAATTGTTAATGTTAAACTGACCAACTGCATAATGGCCTGCTTTTGCTTTATCAAGCATTTCTTTTGCAGATACTAACATTTTATTATCCTCCTAAACATAATTTATAATGATTATATTACATTTATTCTTGTTTATCAATGAAAATCTCCACGCGCTTATGAAGATTTTTTATTACAAGGTTTTCATGTTCTCCACCAAACTCTCCATCTAATGTCCAGGCAACCTTATCCGTTGATGCAATTTTCAATTCCTCTGTTTTAAACGAATAAATCAAATCCGAATCATCAATTCGATTTGTCAAGCATCTTAAAATTTCATTTAACTCTATGGGATTGCGTGGTTTTTTGATTAATGTTACTTCAAATACGCCATCATCCAACTTCACATCATTTCCCGTTATGCCTTTAAAGCCACCCACCGATAAAGAATTTGTTACCATTCCATAAATAAAGTCATCCTCTATTTGCACGTCATTATATGCTGCCTGTATATGATACGCCGGAATATCAATCAGACTTTTCACCCCTTCCAATAAATATGCCAGATGCCCAAGTATATTTTTCAGCTGTTGGGAGGTTTTATATGAAACTTCCGTAAACACCCCAAATGCCGCAACATAGACAAATGGATCTCCATTAAAATCGCCTACATCGCACGGAAATGCAACTCCACTTACGGCTGTCTGTGCAGCCTTTATCATTTCCTTTGGTACACCGATGGAATTTGCAAAATCATTGGTACTACCTGCCGGAATATATCCTACCGGAACATTTGCTCCACTTTGAATCAAGCCGGTAATCACTTCATCTAACGTTCCATCCCCACCACTACATACAATACGGTCATACTGTGCTGCTTTGTTAGCAACTTGTTGTATTGCATCTCCTTGTGATTGTGTTGTATGCACAGTCACTTCAAAACCTGCTTTTACCATAGTGTCGATGATGTCGAGCATTTGATTTTTTACTAACCCTTTTCCCGAATACGGATTGCATACAAATAATAATTTTTCCATTTTCAACAACCTTTCATCCTATTACAATTCCTCTGCAATTGCGGATAATTTCCGCAATCTGTGATTCACACCGGATTTTCCAACCGGAGGAGTTAAATAATTGCCCAGTTCCTTTAACGGAGCCTCCGGATATTCCAACCGAAGTTCTGCCATTTCTCTCAAATGAATTGGTAAATGCTCCAATCCAATTGTGTCACGAATTTTCATAATATCATCGATTTGCTTTACGGCAGCATTAACTGTCTTGCTGATATTTGCAGTCTCGCAATTCACTTTTCGATTTACAGAATTGCGCATTTCTTTGAGAATTCGTACATTTTCCAAATGCATTAGTGATACATATGCTTCCATTACATTTAGCATATCGACAATCTGTGAACCATCTTTTAAATATACTACAAAGTGTTGTTTTCTTTCCACCACTTTTGCATCTGCCTCAAAACTTTCCATCAGCTCTTGTAATTGTTTTGCCTGTTCCATAGTATGGCATACAATTTCGAAATGATACGATTTGTTTGGATTGCTGATAGAACCTGCGGCCATAAATGCACCACGTATAAATGCTCTTTTGCAACAAACCTTTTGTACCAAAAGTCCACTTGCACGTTCCTTACCTATATCTGTCAGATTCCACTTCATGGTTTCAAATATTTTTTTAATATCCTTCTCTTCTAAAGGACGAGAAATATCCATCGAAAATGCCTGCCTCATCAAAAGTGCATACTTCTGCAATAGGGCGGGATTATCGGAGTCCATTTCCAATGTAAGCGGATTGGCAGTTATTTTGGCATCCAATTCTAACATCGCTGCCAATTCTGCAATCTGACAGTGGCGACTTTTGCTGAACTGCTTTGCAAGTTCCTCTTTTACGTCACTTGAAAACGACATCTTACTTTCCTCTCAATGCATCCTTACTAATATCACGATGTTCCACTTTTAATCCATATCCTTTTTTTCCTTGTAACCGCTTATAAAGTTCATTCGCAAGAGTCACTGAACGATGTTTACCACCAGTACAACCAATGGAAATCACCAATTGATTTTTCCCTTCTGAAATATAATTCGGAATCAGGAAGTTTACCATATCTTCCAGTTTATTAAGAAATACATTTGCTTCCTCGTACTGCATAACATACTGCTGAATTTCTGCATCATTACCTGTCTTTGTTCTTAAACCTTCTACATAATATGGATTTGGCAAAAAGCGCACATCCATTACCATGTCAGAATCTGCCGGTATCCCATATTTAAATCCGAATGATAAAATTGTTATAAACAGATTGTTATAATCTGTATTCAGAACAAAAATTTTCTCCAATTCCGTTTTTAATTCTCTGGTAAGAAGCTTACTGGTATCTATGATATAATTTGCATGCTTTTTCAAATACGCAAGTGCTTTTCTTTCTCTTTCAATTCCTTTATCAATGCGCTCCCCTGCTGCAAGCGGATGATTTCGTCTTGTCTCTTTGTAACGTTTGACAAGTACATAATCCTCTGCTTCCAAGTAAAGGATTTCAAAGGTGGTGTTTTTTTGTGTCAGTTTTTCTAAGGTTCCTTTGATTTCTTTCAAGCTTTTTCCACTACGAACATCTATACCAATTGCCACTTTCTGCATGTCTGTAGACATACTGCTCGAAAAATCAATTAATTTGTCTAATAACAGAATCGGAAGATTATCAATACAAAAAAATCCCATATCTTCCATCATTTTCATGGTCGTGCTTTTTCCTGCTCCTGACATTCCCGTTACAATTACGAGTTTCATTTTCTTATTCTCCTATTAGCTTTACTTCCGGCTCTAAATCCACCAAAAACTGTTCTTTTACCTTTTGTTGCACATCACCGATCAACTGCTTCACATCCGATGCAGTGGCCTCCCCACAATTAATGACAAATCCGCAATGCTTTGCAGAAACCTGCGCACCACCTACCGTATATCCGGCAAGACCGGCATCCATAATCAGTTTGCCTGCAAAATGACCTTCCGGTCGCTTGAACGTACTTCCTGCACTTGGATATTCTAATGGTTGTTTCTCTATACGACGATTCCTTAAGTCATCCATAACTGCGCGAATAGCAGACGGTTCCTTCGGCTCTAATTGCACTGTTGCACTTAACACAATATATTCTTTTTGCGAAATGATGCTGTGGCGATAAGATAGCTCTAATTCATCCGCTGCTAATGTCTTTCTTTCCCCATCTCTCGTTAAGACGGTCACGTCTTTTAATATATCTTTCATTTCTCCGCCATACGCACCGGCATTCATTACAACAGCTCCGCCGAGACTCCCAGGTATTCCTGCTGCAAATTCCAAACCGGAAAGACCACTATTACATGCTACATTTGCCACTTTTGATAATAAAGTTCCTGCACCGATTGCGATTTCATTCCCGCATACTTTGACAAAATCCATATTGCGGCCTACTTCGATGACCAGACCTCGAATGCCTTTATCACTTACCAAAAGATTGCTTCCATTTCCGATAATCGTAAACGGAATATGCATTTCTTTTGCAATGGCTATCGTCGACTGTAATTGTTCCTCATTTGGACAGATGTAATAATCCGCGGTTCCTCCGATTCGAAACGAAGTATGATTTTTCATTGGCTCATTCAAAAGAATTTCATTCTCAGGAATGACCATTTTTAATTTTTCATAAAAATTCATATTCATATTACGCTTCCTTTAAAAATGCCACATAACCTCTGAATGCTTCGTACAAATCCACTTTACTGATAATCTCCCATGGAGCATGCATATTCAATACAGCAACTCCACTATCAATCACATTCATATTGTAGTTCGCCAGAATGTAGGCAATGGTTCCTCCACCACCCTGATCCACTTTCCCAAGTTCTGATGTCTGAAATGTAACTTCGTTCTTATCCATGATATTACGAAGCTTTGCCATGTATTCTGCATTCGCATCATTGGAACCGGATTTTCCTCTTGCTCCGGTATATTTGTTAAATACGAGACCTTTTCCAAAATATGCTGCATTCTTTTTCTCCATCACCGTAGGATAATTCGAATCATATGCTGCAGACACATCAGAAGAAAGCATTTTGGAATTTTTCAATGCACGACGAACTAACAGTTCATTGTAGTCTCCTGCCATATTCATCACTTCTGCAACGCAGTTTTCAAAGAAACGTGATTGCATTCCGGATGCACCCATGCTTCCAACTTCTTCTTTATCTACCAATAAACAAACGCTTGTATATTCCGGTACATCAATTTGTAACATTGCTTGGAAGGATGGATAGGAACATACACGGTCATCATGTCCGTATCCCATTATCATACTACGGTCCAATCCATAATCTCTTGCTTCGCCTGCCGGAACCACTTCGATTTCTGCGGAAAGCAAATCTTGTTCATCCACGCCGTATTCCTCTTCCAAAATACAAAGAATATTGGCTTTTACACGGTCTTTTGTTTCTTTCTCATCTTCACATTTCTCTAACGGGATGCTTCCAATTAAAACATCGAGATTCTCACCTTCGATTACCTTGGCTGCCTTTTTCTCCAATTGTTCTGCTGACAAGTGAATTAACAAATCACTTACACCAAATACCGGATCCGTTGGTTTCTCCCCGATATTTACAGTAACCGTGGTGCCATCTTTCTTACAGATAACACCATGCAATGCAAGCGGAAGAGTCACCCATTGATATTTCTTTACTCCACCATAATAATGCGTATCAAGCATTGCCATCTCGGTATCTTCATATAAAGGCACTTGTTTTAAATCCAGACGTGGAGAATCTAAATGCGCACCTAAAATATTCATTCCCTGTTCTATCGGTTTTTCTCCCAAGATAAAAAGAGCAAGTCCTTTGCCCATATTATTTGCTATAACCTTATCACCTGCTTTTAGGGTAGCTCCTTTTTCTATCAATTCATCCATATCCAAAAAGCCAGCTGCCTTTGCATCTGCATAAAGCACATTTACACATTCGCGCTCCGTTTTACAGGTAGAAATAAATTTGCGATAATTTTCTGCAAAATCAAATATAAGATCTCGCTGTTCTCCTTTTGGATATTTCTCCCATGCATTTTTCTTATCCATGCTACAATATCTCCATTTCCTAATTCAATAATTTCTAATCCTCATCATGATTCTTCGTAAGATTTGCCTGCACACGACGATATAATTCCTGTGCCGCATTATAACCCATCTTTTTCTGTCTGTGGTTTACTGCCGCCGCCTCACAGATTACTGCAAGATTACGTCCCGGTCGAATCGGAAGCGAATGACATACAATTTTATTGCCAAGATATTCCGTATATTCTTCCTGCAGACCAAGCCTATCGTATTCTGCGTCTTTTTTCCAGTCTTCCAACTTAATGACAAGGTCAATCTGTTGCTTTTCCTTCACACATTCAACACCATATAAGGTTTTTACATCAATGATACCAATTCCTCGAAGTTCAATAAAGTGTCTTGTGATATCCGGCGAAGTTCCCATTAACTGATGTTCACTGATTTTACGAATCTCAACAACATCATCTGTAACCAGACGATGACCTCTACGAATCAGCTCCAACGCAGCCTCACTTTTACCGATTCCACTTTCACCGGTAATCAAAAGTCCTTCGCCATATACATCAACCAATACTCCATGTATCGTGATGCAAGGTGCAAGTTGTTCTCTCAATGTATAAATCAATTCCGCAGTAAATTCCGATGTAGAACGCCCGGTTCCAAGTACCGGTACATTGTTCTCGATTGCCTCTTTTAAAAATAAATCATCCGGTTGCAAATCACGGCAAAAAATGATACATGGAATATCATATTTCAAGAAATCAATATAACGTCTTTTCTTATCTTCATCATTCATACGCTGGATGTATGTGTATTCTACATTACCAATAATTTCTACTCGTGACTGCTCAAAATGCTCTAAATAACCTGCAAGCTGTAATGCCGGTCGATTAACCTCACTTGTTGTAATCTTACGACCTTTCAAATCAAGATCATCTGTATAATTTTTCAGATCCATCAATTCTGCAATTTTTGATACACTAACGCTATGTTGTCCATTCATTTGACAAACCTCCCCACGTAAATATACTAAATTCTACCATACGATTTTGAATTCTTCAATATTATGAACTTTGCTCCTGCTCATGAAAAAAACGATATACTTTTTCTGCTGCCCCCTGATTCATTGACTCTGTTTGCGCCAGTTCTTCTAATGTTGCTTTTCGAATATTATCCAGAGATTGAAAGCGACGCATAAGCGCCTTTCTTCTCGTCGGACCGATTCCTTCAATATCATCTAACACAGAGTGCACTTGCGATTTGGAGCGCAAAGAGCGATGATACTCGATTGCAAATCGATGTGCCTCGTCCTGAATTCTTGTAACCAACTTAAAGCCCTCACCATGCCGATCGATCGGAATTTCTTTGTTGTTAAAATAGAGTCCTCTTGTTCGATGATGGTCATCTTTGACCATACCACACACAGGAATATTTAATCCAAGTTCCGCTAACACCTCTAAGCAGATATTAACCTGTCCTCGTCCACCATCCATCAGAATCAGATCCGGGAAACGATTAAAACTTCCAAATTCCTTGGACATCTGCTGTTCCTGCATGCCATGCATAAATCTTCTGGTAAGCACCTCATGCATCGATGCATAATCGTCCGGTCTGGTAATCGTTTTCAATTTAAATTTACGATAGTCACTGCGCTTCGGTTTCCCTTTTTCATAGACAATCATGGAGCCAACGGTTTCAAATCCATTGGTATTGGAAATATCAAAAGCTTCCATTCGATTCAAATCATTTAATCCCAATAAGCGCTCAATTTCTTTGACTGCACCAATGGTTCTTCCTTCTTCTCGTTTTATTTTTTCTTTATCCTGACTTAATACAAGCTGTGCGTTTTTGGCCGCCAATTCCACTAAGCGCTCTTTTAATCCTTTTTGTGGAATACGAATGATAACCTTCTTTCCTCTTTTTGTAGTTAACCATTCTTCGAGTACCGAAATTTCTTCTATCTCCTCTTGCAGCATAATTTCGCGCGGTATAAATGGTGTTCCGGAATAAAACTGTTTCACAAAATCTGTTAAAATTTTGCTTTTTTCAACTTCTGTTCCCACACGAACATGAAAATGGTCTCTTCCTATAATTTTTCCCGCACGAATAAAAAATACTTGCACAACAGCATCCGTATCATCATTTGCAATTGCAATAATATCTTTATCCTCTCCATCTGCATGGGTGATTTTTTGTTTCTGCGCAATCTGCTTGATGCTTGCAAGAAGTTCACGGTACTCAATCGCTTTTTCAAACTCCATCGCATCGGATGCTTCTTGCATAAGCGCTGTTAAATCTTTGATGACCGGTGCATAATTCCCATTTAAAAATTCCAGTGCTTGCTCCACATTTGCACGATATTCCTCTTTGCCGATATAGCCTTGACATGGAGCTTTACATTGGTGAATGTGATAGTTTAAGCATGGTCTATCTTTTTTGATGTCTTTCGGCAAATTTCGATTACAGGTGCGAAGTTTATAGATTTTATTCAATCGCTCAATCGTATCTTTTACCGCGCCAGCACTGGTATATGGTCCAAAATAGCGCGAATGATCCTTTTTCATTTGACGAGAAAAAAGGATTCTTGGGTAGTCTTCCCCAACTGTTACACGGATATAAGGATACGTTTTGTCATCTCGCAACATCGTATTGTATTTCGGGGCATGTTCTTTAATCAGATTACATTCCAATACTAGTGCCTCTAATTCCGAATCGGTTACAATATACTCAAATCGCGCAATATGACTTACCATCTGCTTTTTTTTGATGCCTTCATCATGACTGGGCTGAAAATACTGCCGTACGCGTTTCCGAAGACTTATCGCTTTTCCAATATAAATGACTACATCATTTTTATCATGCATAATATAAACTCCCGGTTGATCCGGGAGTTTTGCAAGTTCTTCTTGAATATCAAACATTATTCATCCTCAAATATGTCATCTTGTGAATTCTCTTCCATCGGAAGGCCTTTCATCTGGCGGAACATTCTCATAAATTCCTTACCGGTGATAGTCTCCTTCTCATAAAGATATTCGGAAATCTTATCTAAAATCTCACGATTCTCTGTCAACATGCGCATAGCATCGTCGTAACATTCATTGATAATGGATAATACTTCTTTGTCAATCTGTCCGGAAGTGTCCTCTCCACAAATAAGCCCTGCTCTGCCATCTAAATATTTGGTCTCAACGGTAGCAAGACACATCATACCAAATGTATCTGACATACCATACATTGTCACCATTGCTCTTGCAATATTGGTTGCATTCTCAATATCGTTCGCTGCACCACTTGTTGCAGAATGAAATACCAACATCTCAGCAGCACGTCCTGCCATATATATTTTAATTTTGGCAATCAGCTCTTCTTTTGTGTGTAAGAATTTCTCTTCTTCCGGAGTCTGTAATGTATATCCGAGCGCTCCCATGGTACGTGGAACAATAGTAATCTTTTGTACCGGTTCCGTATTCTTTTGAAGCGCGGATACAAGCGCATGACCAACTTCATGGTAAGAAACAATCTTGCGTTCCTGTTCACTCATCACGCGGTCCTTTTTCTCTTTGCCGCCGACAGCAACTAATTCAAATGCCTCAAACAAGTCTGCCTGATTCACATACTTTCGATTATTCTTCACCGCAATAATTGCAGCCTCATTAATCATGTTCGCAAGATCAGAACCAACCAATCCTGCTGTTGCAAGTGCCAGTGCATCTAAGTCAACTGTTTCATCCATCATAACATCTTTGGAATGCACTTTGAGTGTCTCTAAACGCCCTTTCAAATCCGGCTTATCAACAATGATTCTGCGATCAAAGCGTCCCGGTCGCAACAATGCTTTATCCAGTACTTCCGGTCGGTTGGTTGCTGCAAGCATCAATAGTCCTTTGGAAGTATCAAATCCATCCATCTCCGCAAGCAACTGATTCAACGTCTGCTCACGCTCGTCATTTCCTCCGCCGTAACGGCTATCACGGCTCTTACCAATGGCATCAATCTCATCAATAAATACAATACACGGTGCCATTTTCTGCGCTTCTTTAAATAAATCTCTTACTCTTG
Source organism: Lachnospiraceae bacterium (assembly GCA_045531055.1). Taxonomy (GTDB): domain Bacteria; phylum Bacillota; class Clostridia; order Lachnospirales; family Lachnospiraceae; genus Roseburia. The sequence continues at coordinate 104,753 of JAZSDG010000026.1, forward strand.
ATGCACCAACACCTACATACATCTCCACAAAATCAGAACCTGCCAGCGAGAAAAACGGTACGTTTGCCTCTCCTGCAACCGCTTTCGCAAGAAGTGTCTTACCCGTACCCGGCGGTCCTACAAGAAGTGCTCCTTTCGGAAGCTTTGCGCCAATCTCTTTGTATTTATTCGGGTTATGAAGGAAGTCTACTACTTCCTGCAAAGATTCCTTCGCCTCATCCTGTCCTGCTACATCTTTGAACGTGACACCTGTGGACTTCTCTACATATACCTTGGCTGTGCTTTTACCAACACCCATGACGCCGCCACCCATGCGCTTCATAATAAACCCAAATAGAATCCAAAGTAGTATAAACGGTATTATCATCCCAAGGATATTAGCAATCCATGTAGATGTATTATCCGGTACTGCTGCCTTTACCTCAACCGAATCATCTGTCGAAGTTTTTGCACCTTTCAAATCCTCTATTAATTGCGGATCATTGATACGTCCGGTAAAGTAAGTAATCTCTTCTTTATCATCGACCAGAGTGTAATCAATCTGATATGTCTTAAACTCAACGCTCTTAACATTCTTATCCTCTAATTCTTGAAGAAACTCGGAGTATGTGGTCTCCTTGGTACTCATCTCAAAAAAGTATTTGCTAACAAAATTAAATAAAAATATCACCACAAGCACCATGACCAGACTTCCCATAAGCATCTGCCCATTGCGTCCGTTCTTATTCCCATTGCCCGGGTTATTATGATCTCCGTTATTGTTGTTATTGCCTTTATTATAATTATTTGGTTGTTGGTTATCCATAATTCCTCCACTTTTCCTATCGTATAACATTCTTATTATATGTAAAATAAGCGGTAAAATCAATATTTTCGTTTCTAAAGTTTCTCTAAATTACATTTGGTGCCGAACCACTTGATATTCGTCCCCTGATTTATAATACGGACAACTTTTATAACTGCTCTGTACAAAACGAGCCATGTCATCTTCATCCATATTTACCGAGCAGTAATATGCATCATCTTCCTCGTCATATTCGTTATATGCGCAAAAATCACAATTTATCTGCATTGTTCCTCTCCTATATTAATTGATTCCTGCCAGTTTATTTAATTCTTTTCTTAGTTTTTGCGTTTCCGGCAGATAGTACTCCATATAATCCCAAAATCTTACATTATGGCTTGGTTCCAAAAGATGTGTCATCTCATGTACAACGACATATTCTAAATAACGTGCAGGCACTCTTGCAAGTGATAAATTAAAATTCATGTGATGTGTTTTCACATTACATGAGCCCCAGCGCGTTTTCATTTTTCGAATGGAAAAACCGGTTGGGTGAACATTCATAACCGGTTCCCATTTTGCAATCAGGTTGGTAATCTCACTCTTTAAATATGTGCGATGTAGTTTTTCCAATTCTGGTGATAATTCCGGCTGTTTTGCACGTTCTTCTTCTGAAACAAGCACGCGCAGCTGTGCTTGTTTTATCCAATCCATACGCATGTTTACAAACCGACAAATCTCATCATCTGATACGAAAAGAGGTGCGTTTACTGAAATCCTTGCATCCGGTCGTTTTACTCGAAGATACATATTTTTGATGCATTTTCTGGTTACATGAACCAGAACGGAATTCACTCGTAATTCATATTCTGATTTATGCATAATTAAACTCCCTCATATTGCTGTATGATTTTTCTGAGGTAATCCCAATATTCCTTGGCAACAGATTTCGGCGCATGGATTTTTACGTTGTCAGACAATCCGGCAAGCCATCCGAAAAACTGCGAACTGACTACTACATTTACACGTGCCAAGACATGTTCCTCATCAAATTTGCGAAGTGCAACATCACTTCCAAATCGATCTACCAATACCCCCGTCATCCCGTTCTTACATAGCAACTGTACAGTCTTTTCTTCTCCTGCAAACATTCCGAATGTTTTTTTAGAAAATGCTGCAATGTCCATTTTCTCAAATTCATCCAGCCCTTGTCTTGGTGTTTCCACCAATTCTATATGTAGCATTTTGTCCACGCGATAATGTTTCATTAACATCGCATCACTATCGTATGCAACTAAATAATAATTTTCATCATCCCATGTCAAAAGCCACGGGCTCACTTCATAAAATGCACCGTCTTTGCGTAATTTCATCTTCTTGTTAACATCCCATTCAAAATATTGGTAGCGCACTTTTACATTCTTTGCAATGGCTTCATAAATTACATCAACACTATAATAAATATTCTCGTTTGCCGTTTTGTTTCGGTCAGTTACAACCACTTGACGCTGTAATTGTCTTGCATCATTTTTACTAACTTGTTTCTCTAATTTCGCAATTAGTTCGCGAGATTTCCTTGTCGTAATGAACTTGGATGATTGCACCAAATCTACAAGCAATTTTACTTCTGCCAGTTCAAAGTCACGACTTGCAATCTGATATCCTCCACGATGTTCGCTGCTTCGAATAATATCCATGCCAAATTCATTCAATGTCTCAATGTCGCTGTAAATACTTTTACGTTCTGCCTTGATTCCATTACTTTCGAGATATGCAATCAGTTGTGGTGTTGTCACTGCATGTGTCTCATCCGTATTCTGTAACAGATATTCTGCAATATACAATAATTTTTGTTTCTGTTTGGTTGACTTTGGCATGTAAACCTCCTTGGGTATAGACATTTTTCATATTGTATCATGTTCAAAAAGAAACCGCCATATGCAAAACATATGGCGGTCTTTATTATTGATAATATTTACGAATAAAATAGGATGGTGTACAACTCCACGCATGACAATAACTGTTAATGATACGCGAACCATACGGCGATTCTTTTGGATTTTCCGGATTGAAAAGCTCATAAAAGCAATCCGCACCTTCTTCTACCATCTTACCCCAGTATGCATCCATACACAAAAACGCTTCCTCCACCATATCGTTTTGCATCATAGCATCAATCAGATGATGATACATATATGGTGTTACCATTCCGTAGGATGGCTTTTCTTCTTGTAAACGCATTAAAATCTCTTTGTTCTTTTGCTTGTCAAACACATTCCCTAGCACAAGCCATACTTGTGAAGCCCAAGAAATCTGCTTGTTTGATCCGCTTTCAAAAAAGCCTTTTTCCTCATTCCATAAATACTCGCGTGCTCCATTTAAAACACGCTCCAAAATTGCCTCTAACTCCTGCTGTTCTTTTGACAAATTCAAAATCCCGGCAAGTGTAATCCCCTGTCGAAGTGTGCACAGAAATACGCCCTGAGCGCCTGCTTGTTTATTTAGACCTTCACACCAGTCTAAAAAACACCACCAGTCATCACTATCTGCGACAACTCCATTTGGCTGCAAGCGCTTATTTGCCAACATGAGCTGCTCATAGGCCGTATTCCATAATTCTTTTAGGGGTTCTATGTCCTGTGTTTCCATGTAATAATCGTACAAGCAGGAAACAAAAAACAGGCTGTAATCAAATAGTGCAGTATCATCAACCTGTAATTTCGGTTCAATGAATAGACATGCACCTACGCGGTTTTCATTTTGCAACAATCCTGCAAATAAGTATAAACACCGCTTTACCAAATCATTATTTTGGAAAGTAACATAATTCACTAATGCTTGAAGACGTAAATCTCCAATCCACAGTCTGCGGTCGCGTTTTGGTCCATCTTCGAAAACAAGTTGCATACAATCTTCTAAAGTCTTTTGCGCAACTTCATCCATTTTGCGTAAATTTTGTGGCACTTCTATTGGCAACGGTTTTACTTTTGATCGATCTGCCGAAGTAACCGTCTCACAAAATGCTGCATCTATAACGAGTTGATACTTTGGAGAAGTATCTACTACTTTTACTTCCATATATCGAAAAGCATATCTCCTTGGCATACGGATTACAGTAGGAAGAACATCCACATGTAGAAATTCTTCCTGAATCCAACTACTACTAATCGAACCATGATAATCCGCGGAATCTTCGCCAATTTCACAAAGTGTTTCCCCCAATTTAATCCGGATATGCGCCGGTGCATCCGGTGGACTTCCTACAGATGATACATAAAGTGTTACATATCCCACACAATGGTTTCCAAAGTCCAAACATACCGAATCCCCAATTGCAATTGGCTTTCCATATACCTCTAACGCATCGCCCTTTTGGGCAATGCACCAGTCTTCATCCTTTTCAATTTTTACCCAACTCTCAGCGGATATCATTTCCGTCCGCAAAGTTGGTTTTAATGACTCTGCTTTATCTACAAAGTCTTGATTTACAATCATCTGAAAATTTTCAATACTGTTTGTAATTGTTCCCATGATACTATCCTTTTACTGCACCTGCTGCAATACCATTAATGAATTGTTTTTGCATAGTTGCAAAAAGTATAATCAACGGAATTGCACACAATACACATGCTGCAAATAAGACATTCCATTGTGCAGGGTTATCTTTATCACCTAGGAACTGTATCATCCCTACCGGTAAAGATTGCTGGTCTGATTTGGTGGCAAATACCATTGGGAAGAAGTAATCATTCCAGATCCACATACCCTGCGTAATTACAACGGATGCCGTTGCCGGTTTTAAAAGCGGCAATACTACACGACTAAATCGTGTCCACAAACTAGCACCATCTAAATATGCTGACTCCTCAATTTCTATTGGGACGGACTTGAAAAATCCAGCATACAAGAAAGTTGAGAAAGGAATACTGCATGTAATAAACATAATCATTGGTGTAAATCGGCTATTTGGAATATTCAGACGGTTAAACGTCTGCGCAACCGGTATGATAACCATCTGTGCCGGAATTACCAATCCGGAAATAAAGAAATAGTACAAAAATCGGCTGAATTTTGATTTAATACGTGACACCGGATAAGATGCCATCATTGAAACCAGTACAACCACTATAACCGAACCAACTGTTGTTATAATACTGTTCATGAATTTCTCCGGGAAATTCATACTCTTAAATGCAATTTTGTAGCTTTCCAAAGAAAATTGAGAGAACAGTATCAATGGTGATTTCATATTTTCCGGATCTCTTAAAGAACTAGAAAACACAATTAATAATGGAGAAATAATAATGATACAAAATACAATCAGGAAAATATACAACAAAATAATTCCCGGTGTAATCTTTGCCATTTTCTCCTTTTCTTTATATTTTTTACTTCTTGCCATCATAGCTCTACCTCACGCTTATTCATAATGTATAACATGAATATGGTAATCAAAATAATCACAAAAAAGGATATTACCGATAATGCACTTGATTTACCCATCAATCGTTCCGTTTGCCCTACCTTAAATATGGTATACATCAATGTGTTTGTTGATTTTCCAGGGCCACCACTCGTCATAATAAACGAATTATCAAATGCTTTTAATCCTGCTATAATGTTAAGAATCACATTAATCGTAATTGTAGGAGATATCAGCGGAAGTTTTACCTTTGTAAAAACTTGCCATTCGCTACAGCCATCAATTCGAGCCGCTTCAATCAAATTCTCATCTACCGTCTGTAATCCGGCCAGATAAATAATCATCGTGGTACCGAATCCTTTCCAGATATCTACAGCGGTAAGACCGTATAGCGCCGTCTTGAAGTTACCTAAGATATTTACTTTTGTAAAATCAAACCCTAATAATTCCAACAAAGATGGAATCATACCGCTATTCGGCATATAAACATAGGACCAGATAAATCCTACGACAATTGCACTAAACAGTGCTGGGAAGTAAGAACATGTACGGAAAAATGCTTTTCCACGAATTTTAACATTCAAAGCCATTGCCATTGCAAGACCCAATAAGTTGGTTCCGATAACAACAATAACTGTATAAATTAACGTATTTTTAATACTATTTACTAACGTTCCTTCTTTAAACAACGTAACGTAGTTTTTAAATCCAATATAATCAATATTTTTAAAATTAATTCCATTAAAATTGGTAAAACTGTAGTAAAAAAGTTGTAACAGTGGGTATACCCAAAACACCAGGAATAAAACTAATGCCGGTATCACAAACACATACATTCTTTTTGGAAAAACTAATGATTTCATTTTTATTCCCTTTCTAAAAATCAAAGGACTCTAAATCGAGTCCTTTGATAGTACATAATTATTGCTCGTTTAGTTCATCAAACTTACGTTGCATACCTGCAGTGATATCGTCTACTGTGGTTCCCTGTCCACCGATATACTCACTTAACAAAGCCTGCATTTCATCATTTACACCTGCTGGCCATGCCTGATTTGCCCAGTAGAAAGCTTTTCCTTCTGCGTTACATTTCATGAAATCATCATATAACGGATCTAATGCATCTGCACCATAACCATAAGTCGGAATTAATCTACCGCTATCTACGTATGCTTTGTACCAATCAGATTCACCATCATAAAGTAACTCTAAGATTTCTTTACATTCATCTTTGTACTCAGACTCAGCATAAATTGCCGGACCTGCTTTTGGAGACAATGCTGCATAAGTATCTCCGTCTGTTCCCGGTAATGGGAAGTATCCTCTTTCAAAAGAAACTGCACCCTCTTTGCTAATTGCCGGCATATTAAATCCACCGTCAAAGATCATAGCTGCTTCACCATCAATGAACAACTGCTGAGACTGTGCATTGGTTAAACCTAATGACATGCTACCATCAATGTATCCGTTGTCATAAAGCTCCGTATACATTTCTAATACTTTATCCCATGTTCCTTCATCTGTGAATTTTGTATCTCCGCTTCTTAACTGTTTGTCAAAATCCGGATTCTCTGCATATATTTCATTACATGCAATCTGATATAAACCAAACTGCATTACATAGTTTTCTGCATCACCCATAACGATTGGCTGAACGCCATTGTCTTTTAATACCTTACAGCAGTTCAAGAACTCATCCCAGCTTGTTGGAACTTCTAAGTTATACTGTGTAAACATATCTTTGTTGTAATAAGTTCCTAATACGTCAACACCACTTGCGATTCCATATACTTCGCCTTCATATGTAAATGAATTTGCTCCTGCTCCGCTTAACTCAACTGCTTTCATGTCAGTAAGTGGCTCTAAGTATCCAGCCTCTGCTAACGGAATAACACCATTTGCGCCTGCGTACATTGGCTGAACAAGAATAATATCCGGGCACTCTCCGGAAGCTAATTTGGTCTGTAATGTTGTGTAGTACTGATCATCCGGAAGTTTGGTAACTTCTAAGTTAATATTCGGATATTTCTCTTTTACAAGTTCAGGTAATACTTCTGTCTCGAAGTCATTCTCTGCTGCTGTTCCTGAATACATCATTGTAATTGTGATTTCATCAGAATCCTTCTTTCCATCACCACCGCATCCTGTTAAAGCAGTAAGTGACATTGCTCCTGCTAAAAGCAGTGCGCCAACTCTCTTTTTACGCATTTTACTAATTCCTCCCATACATATTATCTTTTAATAGAACAACTGCGCTGTTGTTGATAGTAATATAGTATCACAAAAAAAGTGTACTTTTGTTATCAGTTATGGTACACTTTTTTTAGATTTGACAAGGAGGTTGCTTTATGAAACTAAAACCTAAGGTGTTTTTGATGTTCTTACTTTCATCAATTATTCCGGTTTTGATTATTATGATTAGCATATACTATGAGTATGCCAATACGTCTCGAAATAATATGAATGAACTTTATCATGCAATCACCTTGAGTGCAGAAAAAGATGCAAACCAATCGATTTCTGAAATTAACCATATCTTAGAGATGTTTGCACTTTATAACAGTTCCGATGATTCTTTGATACAAGACTTGAAAAAATATACCTCTAAGGAAAATTATACCGCTGCCGATGTTTTCCGTAGCAATAATAATCTTAAGTTCATTTCGCAAAACTTAATCTATTCTACAGAAAATATAAACGGTATTTTTATTTTTACACCAAGTGGTCAATCACTTGGTTATGGTAGCAATATTTCCATCATGCCGAATTATGAACCATTTTCCGATGACTGGTATAAAAAAACATTAAGCTTGGAAGGTAAGACTTACGTGAGTCCAGTCAGCATAAAGAACTTCTTTATAAATAGTAAACCTTCCATTTCCTTTTCGAAAGCATTATATGATGTATATACACATGAATTTCTAGGTGTACTTTTTGTTGATTATTCTCCAAAGATTTTCGATCTCAGTACCGTGAATACACTGCCGGAATCTGTTCTTTTGACAGTCGAGACTTCGGAAAGCTACATATTATATTCGAATGTGAACCAATTGCAACAACCACTTCCGGCAAACCCGGAGCAAACAACCATTTCCAAAGTGGAATTAGATATCGACGGATTAATACTTACATCATCTGTCAATCCTTCCGTTCTGTATCACAATTATAATTCTACTCGATGGATTATTTTATTATTGGGTGCCATTTATGTCCTACTGTTTATTTTGATTTCTGCGCTATTATCACGTTTTTTAACACGACCAATTATCTATTTAAGTGGGAAAATGTCAAATCATAAATTAGACGGCTATGTGACAAACGAACGATACTTAAACCGCTCAGATGAAATCGGAACATTATTTAACGAATATAACACGATGCTGGAAGAACAGGAAAAACACATTAAGGACCAATACCAAAACAAGTTAATTACGCTTGACGCGCAGATGAAATCTCTGGAAGCACAAATTAACTCACACTTTTTATATAATACATTAGAATCCATTAATAGCCTTGCAGAAATTGAAGGTATTGAAAGTATTTCAATTATGTCAATGGCACTGGGTAACATGTTCCGTTATAGCATTAAAGCAAAAAGCGAATTGGTTACCGTAAAAGAAGAACTTTCTAATGTAGAGGATTATGTATCCATTCAAAAAATTCGTTTTAAAGATAAATTTCAGCTTATTTTGGATATTCCGATAGAAATGTATCGCTGCCATATTTTAAAACTGATTTTTCAGCCACTTGTGGAAAACGCACTCCTTCATGGACTGGATCGCTGTGGTTATGGTGATACGATTACCATTCACGGAAAAATGGAGCAAGACAATCTCATTTTCCAAATCAGCGATAACGGTATGGGGATGAACGATGAACAACTGGAAACTATACGCAAAACGTTAGAAGAACCGCCTCATTTCAAAGAACTGGGGCGCCGTTCCACACAAAGTATCGGCTTAAAGAATATTGCGAGCAGAATCGAACTGTATTACGGAGTTGGATACGGGCTTACTGTAGACAGCACCAAAGGTACCGGAACCACAATTTCCATTAAACTTCCTTATATTGAACAGGAGCGTATTTAAAATGTATACCTATTTACTCATTGATGATGAAGAATTAACCCGTAAAGGAACCCAAAAAAAATTAGAGCCCCTTTCCCATTTGATTCAATGTATCGGAGAGGCAGAAAACGGAGAGGAAGCTCTTGTAAAAATTGATGCACTAAATCCAAATCTTGTTATTATGGATATGAATATGCCGATTATGGATGGAACACAATTGTTGCCAATCATTACCGAAAAATATCCTTCCAAACAGGTAATTATTATTAGCAGCTACAAAGATTATGAATATATGCATCAAGCCATTAAAGCAAATGCTGTTGATTATATCTTAAAACCATTTGGAAAAGAAGATATTCAAAACAGCGTTATGCGCGCCATTGCCCGCATCGAAAATCAGTCTTCCATGCAACAGCAGATTATTTCATCCGAATCACAAAAAGAAGCCGTGGAATTTGAATATGACACCCAGTTATTAAATAACATGCTAATGGGGTATCACTCTTCTTCCTCCAAATTAATTTCCAACCGTCTCAGCTATATCAATGACACACATGAGTTTATTCTAATCACTTTACATAGCTCTGACCCGCTTAATGAAAAAGATATGCAAGACTTCTTGGAAGAAAACCGTTTCGGAGATCTTGCCGTATATCTGCAAAACGAAAACTCCCCTCACCTTGGTTTTTTAATTTTCTTTATTTCTGAGGGTTCTGCCTTGAATGCCCCAAGTTTTTGCAAACAGATTGTACGAAACTTGATAGACCGCTATGATGGCATTCTTTGCACCTTAAACTTTGGAATCAGCGCACAACACGCTGACATCAGTGAACTACACCGCGCATTTTTAGAAACGGTTTCTGCTCTCAATACACGATGTGTCGGCGAGAATTTCAAACACTACTTTTTCACGGAAGAGACTCCGGAACGTATTATGCTTATCTGGCCAAGACGCGAAGAATTTCTCTTCCGCCTTGAATCAGGATTGTCAGAAGAAGTTCATGACCTGATTTTGGAATTATTTCAATTTCTTCGAGAAACTGCTGCACCACTTTCGGACATTAAACATTACTGTTTTCAATTGTCCTTTCTGACACAAAACATTGTCGCTCAATATGTAGAACAAGTGAAATCTCATTCTTCTACCCTTAGTATGCAAAACATGCTAAACACAATGTTTACAATCGGTGAATTGCAAAAGTATTATCTGCAGTTCTTTGGCAATATTACAGAAATTTTTAAAGAATGCAATATTTACTCTAATAGCGATGTTATTGTGAATGTGAAAACCTATGTGCAGAAAAATTATGACAAAGATTTGAATTTGGAATTTCTTTCCTCTTTGTTCTATCTAAACCGTAGCTACTTAAGTCATTTATTTAAGGAAAAAACCGGGCAGAATTTTGTAGATTATCTTAACGATATTCGAATTGAAAAGGCAAAAGAACTATTAAACGAAACGGACAAAAAAATGTATTCTATTGCAAAAGCTGTGGGATATGATAACATCAAATACTTTTTCCGCGTTTTTAAAAGAAAAACCGGAATCACACCGGAACAATACCGAAAACAAAATGGCTTGCAGTGAACTCACCGCAAGCCATTCCTATTATCATTTCACATTGTAGCAAAAACATATTGATTTTTCCCGGCTCGCTTTGCTTGATACAACGCGCTATCTGCGTTAGCATAAAGTTCTTCGAGTGTTTTTCCGTTTTCCGGATACATTCCAATACCTATACTTCCAGACAGCTGATTAATCGGATAATTGGTGCATAACCTCGCAATCTCATCTAACATTTCCTGGGCTTTATGGGTGGTGGCTTTAAAATCAGAAACATTTTTCATGAAGGCAAAGAATTCATCTCCACCAATTCTTCCCACAATATCACTCTCTCGGAAACCGTCCTTCAAAATTTCAGCCAAAGCAATTAAGAAATCATCTCCCGCCTGATGACCAAGTGTATCGTTTAACGATTTAAAATTATCGACATCAATAATAAACAATGCATGCTGTTCTTCTATATCTGTTTGGAGGATATGTCTGATTTTTTCCATCGTTGTTTCACGATTGAAAAGCATTGTCATTTTATCTAATTGTGCCTCTTCCATGAGTTTTTGTTCTTGTTGTTTCTTCGCGTCGATATCTTTTGCAGACAGCATTGCACACAAGTGTCCACTATCCACGTCAATCAAAAAGCGTATATCATTATATACCCATCGAATCGTGCCATCTGTCAAGCGTCTCCTATAATTAAAATATACATTTGTTCTCCCACTTGCATATATTTTTTGTAAAACTTCCGAAGTAAAATCACAATAAAATTGGAAAGCCTCACTCTCCTTATCTATAATCGACTCCTGCGCAGCTTTAATCAATGTATCCATGGTATGGCACTCTTGCATGGTAGCACCTTCTATATCCTGCCGACGTTGACTGATAATTCTCCAATCATCCACATCAATATAACTTACTGCATAGGTACCTTCCGGAAGTTTAAATAGATATTTCAATTCCTGCTGATAATGTTGACGTGCAATATACTCTCGTGTAATATCCTTCGTAACACCTAATATTCCTATAATATTTCCATCATCATCTGATAGAATATATTTTGAAGTAGTTCCATACCTTGCTTGCCCATCATCATCTGTAATCGGCTCAATATAATTAATCAGATTTTTTCTTTTTTTAAGTAATTTATGATCATCCGCAATATATCTTTTTGCCAAACTCTCATCTTCAAAAACATCTAAATCCGTCCGGCCAACAATCTCTTCTTCTGAATTTTTACCAACCATTTCAACAAAAGGCTTTGATGCTGCAACATATACTAAATTAGCATCCTTAATAAAGATCATGTCCTTTGTATTATCCAAAATCGTCTGAAAAGCTGTCCCTATAAGTAAATTCATTTCTTCGTACCTTCTCTTTTGTCAATTGCGTCTTTTCCTTTTCTACACAAATGGTAACATTTATTTTAATCTTTTTCAATTCATTTGTTAAAATGAAAGAATTATTCTACTACCACCTGTTTCATACACTGTTCCGTAACGTATTCTTCCGCATAGGAGCCGGCTGTTACATAAAAAGTGCAATTTTCAAAGCCCGACGGGAAATCATCTTCGTCATAACCAAGTGCAGATTCCCCAATGGTCCAGATAGTTTCAGGAAGCTTCAGCTCTGTTAATGCAATACAATCATAAAACGCAAATCGATCTATTTCGTATGTAGTATCTGATAGAATACACGTCTTTAAATTCGTGCAATTGAGAAATGCACTATCGTAAATCTTTTCAACTTTCGTATTCGATAAGTCTATAGATTCTAATGCAGTACATGACGAAAATGCACTATCTTTAATAGTGGATAGTTCATCTGGGAAATCAATGTTTTTTAATGATTCGCATACTCCAAATGCATAAATATCAATATAAGTTAGTCCTTTGGACAAAGTAATACTAGATAGATTAGAGCATTCCATAAATGCTTTTTCTTGGATACGCTCGATCGTATCAGGCATGGTGACAGTAACAATCTCTGTATTCCCCCTAAAACAAGAATTTCCAATACTTGTTACGGTATATTCTTTCCCTTCCCATGTCACTGTTTCAGGGATAACAAGATGACCAGATTCATCTACCTCAACACCAGCATCCTCTTTTGTTATATTTAAAATTGTAGTATCATTAATAATATAAGACTCTTCTCCCCGAACAATACATGCAATAAGCGGCGTTGCTGTTTCTACCACAGAATCGTTATTTTCATCTTTCTTTTGATATGTATCTGATGTCTGTTCTGTTGTTGTTGAATCATCTTCTGCTTGAATTTCTGTTTTTACCACCTTAGAACCGCAACCGGTCAGAAAAGTAAAAGCCAATCCCAATAACAAACCTAATAATAATTTCTTTTTCATGTTTTTCCTCCCATTTGAAAATATTTGATAAAAAAATTATATGAAAGGTAGTTTTTATCGTCTAGCACCTTAAATTTACATATTGTCGCAACCAGAAGTTGCACAAGCAAAGCCAAGGTCCATCGGAGTTCAAACTCAACAACATTCATAAAAAAAGGATATCACATCCGTGATATCCTTTTTGTTTCATGAGGCATCGGGGATTCGAACCCCGGACAACTTGATTAAAAGTCAAGTGCTCTACCGACTGAGCTAATACCCCATATGAAGCTGGGCTAGCTGGATTCGAACCAGCGAGTGCAGGAATCAAAATCCTGTGCCTTACCGCTTGGCGATAGCCCAACATTTGAAAATATGTTGCATCTACCGCAACAGGGTGGATAATGGGATTCGAACCCATGGCCTCCAGAGCCACAATCTGGCGCGCTAACCAACTGCGCTATACCCACCATATAAAAACAAAGATGTGCCCGGAGGGATTCGAACCCCCGACCCACGGCTTAGAAGGCCGTTGCTCTATCCAGCTGAGCTACGGACACATAAAGCGGGTGATGGGAATCGAACCCACGTATCCAGCTTGGAAGGCTGGTGTTCTACCATTGAACTACACCCGCATATCAGTCGGGGTGACAGGATTCGAACCTGCGACCTCCTGGTCCCAAACCAGGCGCTCTAGCCAAGCTGAGCCACACCCCGAAGGTTATTATATTACCGTCAACCCGTGACGCGAATATTATTATATTATAGGGTGTGGTACTTGTCAACAACTTTTTTCAAAATATTTTGAAAGAATTTCTCTCATGGCGCGAAGTGCCTTTCCACGGTGGCTAATCGCATTTTTTTCGTCTCTGGAAAGTGCCGCAGAAGAACAACCATATTCTTCTAAATAAAAAATTGGGTCATAACCAAATCCATTCTCTCCCCCCGGAGCGTCTCCAATATATCCTTCCATGGTCTGACGTATCACAAACTCTTCTTTATTTGGTAATACTGCTGCAATTGCACATACAAAGCGCGCACTGCGCTGCTCTTTTGGTACCCCGATGAGACGCTCAATAATCTTTTGATTCTTAACAACGTATGGAGTTTCTTCTCCAAGATATCTTGCGGAATAAATTCCCGGCTCCTTATTTAAATAATCTACTTCCAAACCGGAATCATCTGCAAGTACAATAGCATCCGTATATTGTGCAATCGCTCTTGCTTTTATCAATGCATTTTCTTCAAAGGTCTTACCGTCTTCTACAATATCAACCTCTATTCCGGCTTCTTTCATTGAAATCAATTCCACATCCATTCCATCCATGATTTCACGAATTTCCTGCATTTTATCTTGATTACCTGTTGCAAAAATAATTTTGTTCATATTAATATCCTTCCTCAAACGCTTGTACTATAGCAGCATAAATGCCTTGGGCTGCTTTTTTTTGATAATCCGGTGAATTTAGATTGTCAAGTTCTTTTCGGTTACTCATAAACCCGACCTCAATTAATGCTACCGGAACCTCGCTTGTTCGAACAATGTAAATATGGTCTCCTGCAACCACTCCCACGTTGTCGCTCTCCAAAGCACCGGTAACCTGTTCCAAACATATTTGCGCAAAACGTAGACTGGAAAACTCACCCTCATCTGATTCACTATAAAGAATCTGCGTTCCCTTTGTCGAAGAAAAACTTCTTCCGGAAACTGCATTGTTATGTATGCTGATAAATAAATCTGCATTTAGCTCATTGGCAAGCTGTGCACGCTGTTGCAAACTTGGATTGCTATCGTCTGTTCTGGTATAGTAAACGCCAATATTTTCTGTGCTACTTTCAAAAATTGTTCTCAGTTCCATTGCGATTGCCAAGTCAATATCTTTTTCATAAATTCCAAGTCTGGATGCCCCCGGATCTCTTCCTCCATGCCCGGCATCCACTACGATGATCTTATCGTAAATATCATGTGGATTTAAAAAATCCAGATACAGGTTCCCCGCATCATACTCTGTTTTTAGCTCGTAAACTGTATCCAACCCAAGAACAATTACCCCTTCTTCATGCTCTTTATAATACGCAATTTTGGCAATATGATCACAGCTACCTTTTACACTGTATTGCGCAAAATAATCATCCACATCCTTAGGAATATGAATCAAAATGTCTTTTGTCAAATAATTATTCTCTATTGTAATATCTGAAAAAGCGATTCCTTTCGGCAGTTCTATCTTTAGTTGTGCATTGTTCATATCCGCCTCTTCTACAATTTCTTCCGGATCTTGTTCATCCCCATAGAGGACTTGAGCTTGGCTAATTTCACGGCTTTGTGCAGCAAGCACTAATTGCTCATGCACATGCGGGAAATAATAAAGTAACGCGCACATAACTATTGTAACTCCGGTTAGAAGAAACGTAATTCCTTTTAAAACTTTTTCATCCATAATTATCTATTATTTGTAAATGCTTTGATGCAAATATTGCATTCCTGTTTTGTTTTAACATCTACAAAAGCAGTTCCATTCAAACTGATATATCCTTCTCCATCTTCTAAATCAATCGTATCCAACGCCTTTTCTCCCGAGTCATATTCTATTGCCAACGGATGTGTTGCTCCCGGCGTTTTGACATACAACACAACCGCAAAACGTTCCCCTTGGGATACTTCAACCGGATTCTTAAAATCAATGGTATAATATCCGGCTTGTTCTAAAACACCTTCTGCAACTTTTCTTCTATTTGCAAAAGAATTTTCATCCTTAAAATTATTCACAATATAAACCTCATATTCGGTACTCGCACCTGTTGCATAAAACCCGGCTGCACGAATCGATTGGTTACTTGTTGCTTGATAAACATTTGCGCCAAAAATTTCTTCTTTGTCATAACCCATTTTACCAACCCAACCGCACAAATCGCTTTGGTAAATATAGTCATAATTGTCTGTTTCATCAATTCTGGTATAAACAACATTGTGCGTTCCGATATTCGTATCATAATAGGAAACGTAAAATACACCATCTTCTCCAAAATCAGCACCCCAGCTATTCTGACAAATAAATGCACCATCTCCTTCTAAAGGCGTAGAGAAATTCTCTTTTGGATAGTTATCATCCCATCCTATAATGACAACATCATGGTTAGGTTTTTTTGTTCCGATATAGCAATAGGCATTCGTCTTGTTATTGTAATACGAGGTACTGCTTTGCGAACTTCTTAATGTACTATAAAGAGAGCTCTGCACACCACCATATTTAAACACAGCTTCCTTAATTGCTTCGTAATCCTTACCATCAAGTACTCGCATTTCCTGCACATGTTTCACCGGAGATAATACATCATTTGTCAATCCATCACCGTATGGGTCATCTTCTTCATATACCGGTCCCTGCCATCCGGCAAGATATGCCATTCCCATGGTATATTCCCCACCGTCATACTGGTTAATATTAAATGAATTGCTCATTGTCATATGGTCAACTGAAAAAAGCTTGCTTTGTTCCGGCAAAAGCGAAGACTCCAATGCGCTTGTAGCCGCAAATCCCCAACACGTTCCATATGAACCTTGGTTACGAATTTGAGACATCCGTCCTTTTTCACGCAAATCATATTTTACCGGAAAAATAGTTGTATTCTCAGATGTATCAATCGCAGTCATTAAGTTATTTGTAATATCGAAGGAACAATGATATCCAAGCATCTCTGACAAATCATTGAGACTTACATAATAGTTTCCATTGTTTTCTATCAATGGAGATAGAATTTCATCTTCCTTATTTAATGAATAAGAAACGGAATAATTATGTTTTTCTACCAAAAGAGTATCCCCATTATAAATTTGTGCACTACAATTCAAGGAATCGCGCAAAAGCGATACCGGTACCATAATCTTCCTTTCTTCGTTCATGTAAAAATCGATATCTTCACTTGTATATTCTTTATTATCAATCGTAACGCGTAAAATATTACCGTTTACATCTTTTGCAATCAATGGGTTCCATATCGTTGGTTCTAAACTACCTCCACGGAACTGACTGATGTCTTTCTTACTCTGCTCCATAATAGCAAACTTTGTCACGAATGCCATTGCCAGCAGAAACGTTAATGTAATGTATTTCTTTGAATATTTCATGTACAAACCTCAAACTATTCATCTTGTTTCTTCTTCGGCGGTTTCGGTCCCATAAACTGATAAAAATACGTCTTAATCATTCCGTTATAAATTTTGCGATTCTTATCTGCTTTCCTTCCTATATAACGTTCGGTATCTTCATAACTGGTAATCAGGTAAAGCGACCATGCATCTAATCCGCGATATGCTTCTCCAATTTGTGTATAAAGTTGTGGTAAGTCTGCTTTTTCTTCCAACCGCTCCCCATACGGTGGATTTGTGATAACAAAGCCATATTTCTTCGGATGGTGCAAATCTGCAACTGCACGTTGCTGAAAATGAATCAACTGTTCCACACCGGCACGCTTGGCGTTCTCCCTTGCTGCTTTTACCACTTCTCCGTCAATATCATAACCCTGAATATCCACAGAAATATCCATATTAATCAAATCCTGCGCCTCCTCAACTGCATCATACCATAACTGTTTCGGTATGAAGTTCGTCCATTGTTCCGCTGTAAAATTGCGATTCATTCCCGGCGCAATATTGGCGGCCATCATTGCTGCTTCAATTGGAAATGTTCCACTACCGCAGAACGGGTCCACAAGAATACGATCTTTCTTCCATGGTGTAAGCATAATGAGTGCAGCAGCTAAAGTCTCTGTAATTGGAGCTTTACTTGTCATTGTACGATATCCGCGTTTATGTAATGACTCTCCTGTGGTATCCAGTGTTACCATTACTTCATCTTTTAATAAGAAAATACGTACCGGATAAGATGCACCATCTTCTGAAAACCATTCGATATGATAATGCTGTTTCATGCGTTCTACCATTGCCTTCTTCGCAATCGACTGTATATCTGACGGGCTAAAAAGCTTACTCTTGATGGAGGATGCTTTTGTTACCCAGAACTTCCCATTTTTCGGTATATATTCTTCCCACGGGAGCGCTTTCATCCCTTCAAACAGTTCATCATATGTAGTTGCATGAAATCTTCCCACTTGAAGTAATACACGTTCTGCACTTCTAAGGAAAATATTTGCACGACAGATGGCCTCTGTATCACCTTCAAACGTAACGCGCCCATCTTCTACTTTTTTAATTTCATATCCCAAATCATAAATTTCTCGTTTTGTAACAGCTTCCATTCCAAAATGGCATGGAACCACAAGTTCAAATGTCTTCATAGTATTCTCTTTCTTTTCGTAATTTGCATATCTATAGTATCACATATTCTCTCTTTTTTTGAAATAGTTTTTTTCATAAGAAACCATGGATTTGTATCCGCCAACAACACTTGCCACTTTGTACCCTTCCATTCCCAATCTGCGTGCGAGCTGCATACTACTTCCTCCGTGTTCACAGTAAAGTATCAGCAGACGATTTCCCGGAAGTGTTTTTTCCCATTTTTCTACTAAATCATACGGATAGTTTCTGGCATTTTTCCAGTGCCCTTTTTCATAGTCTTGTTTTTCGCGTATATCGATGATAAGTGGATTTTCTCTTTTTACATAGTCCTCAATATCTTTTGGATATATCACCAAAAAATTCATACTACCTCCAATATAAATAGAAAAAACAGATTATAAAGAATTCTCTATAATCTGTTTTTTGGTATTATATGCTGTTGTCTGTCAAATGTGCTAACGACTATCTTCCGTTAAAGTTGTTAGAAGATGATGCGTTAGATGAATTTGAAGTTTTGTTAGAACCGCTTGTGTTCTTAGAGCTGTTCTTTGAATTATTCTGAGTATTGTTCTGAGTGTTGTTTTGTGTGTTATTTTTTGTGTTGTTCTGCATATTGTTTGCTACCTCCTAAATTTTGTTGCAAGGATAGTATTTGAAGAACAACAAAAAATATTCATTTTTTTATTTTTATTGCGCAGCTCTTTGTAACGAAGGTCCAAACGCACGATTGGATATCTCTTGTCGGTACGTTGCACATGTTAATGCGTACTGTATGATGGATGAAATCAAAATACTCGCATAACCAATGATAACGATTATCCATGACGGAATCATTATTTGGTTATAGACCAAAGTAGCTACAAAATAGTGCCCTGAACTAAAAAGCATTGCAAAAATCACAAAAAATACTCCCAATACAAAATATTTATATACAAAGCCTGCATATATTCCAATTATTAACACAAAAAAACTCATATACAATAATTTACCAAAAATAATACTTTCCTGTTGTGGCTGAAGGGTGCAAAAAATAATTTTCATTCCTACCAATACTGTGTACAAAAAGAGCGTAAGTGCACATTCTACCAATACAGGAATCGATGTCTGCAGCCTTTTTTTATAAACGGATGTCTGCACCATAGTCGACACATCAACTGATATAATCATCTGTGAAGCAAACATTGCCGAACAGGGAAACCAAAGAGCTCCATATATGTTTTGACCCTTGGAAAATATTTCTGACACAATACCAATTGCCAAAAGAATAATAAATATTGCGCTGTTTCCTTTTCGTGAAAGCGCATATTTCATCATTTTCAACCCGATCTTAATGTCATTTACTATCTTTTTCATCATAATAACTTCCTTTCACACGTTTTGTTATATGACAAGCCGTAGCAATACATACCCCGGCTGCCAAAATAATTTCTCCGATGATGATTCCAATTTGCAAAATAATGGAAAAATCATAACTCCGTTTGCTGACAAACGCCATCGCAATAACTGCAAACATGCCCACAACAAGTGCGACGAAATAGTGAATATAAAATACGCTTGCATAACGTGTCATATTTAATGCTGCTACAGATACTATATATCCCATCAAAGTGCATCTTATTGTATGACAAAGCAAAGTTGCATCCATGGTAGCTTTAAACAGCATAATCCAGCTAATCATATAAAAGACAGAAAGCAAAACTAGCCGAACTAATTTGAGCACCAAATCCGCAATAATTGCGTTTTGCATGATTTGCAATCCACGTTTTGATGATTTTATATACTCCAGTTTCTGTGGGTTTTTTATGCATATTCCTCCAAACACCCAATAGTCTTCCACGATAAGAATAATTAGATAACACTCATACAAAAAATAATCTGTTTTTACTTCAAGAAAAAGACTAAGCGCAACATTAACCACCAATACAATAAGCGGAATCAAAACAAATGTCATTATTCGATAAAAGTAACCGGTAAAAGCCTTATAACTTTTTAGTGCCGTTTTCATGTACCACCCTCCTATCTCATTTTGATTCTGGAATTTGCCTTCATAACTGCAACACTAATCTGAAACAAGGATGGTATTTCCATACTGACATTCATTCCTGCAAGCTTATCTATTTGGTCTGCAAGACAGATCCCCTCAAACCCGTACGGACTTGTGCTAATGGAATACAGGATTGTTTTCGCATTGTCAATGTCTTCCTTCTCACCTTTAACTAAGACATATTTTTCCTTTAAGTCTTCAACGAATCCAGTTTCTACAATAGTTCCATGTTCCATAATAATTGCATAATCCGTAACATTTTCCATATCAGAAATATTATGAGTTGAAAAGAATACGCTCTTATTGCCATTTCCTTCTGTAATATAATCGCGAATCATCTCACAAAGTTTGTCGCGCATAAGAGGATCTAATGGAGATGCCGGTTCATCTAAAATCAGCAAATCGGTTTCTCTTGCCATCACTCCGGAGAGCATTAGCTTCATCCTTGTTCCATCGGAAAGTGCGCTGACTTTCTTCTTTCCACTAAATTCTTCTCCTGAGAAAACAGCCAAATCTTCGCACCACTGACGAAACTTCTTTTTGTCAAAACTTTCAAAAAGTAATTCGCTAACTTCCTCTACCTGCTTTATGGTCCATTGCGGCAAATAGTAATTGCCCGGTCCGGTATAGCCGATACGTTCTTTCACCGCCCCATTTTCACAATCCGTATCTGTGTATTGGTCAAAGTATTTTAATCTGCCTCTATAATCAAGGCGTATTCCTGCTAAAATATTAAGCAGTGTAGTCTTACCTGCTCCGTTTTCTCCAATCAATGCGGTTGCATATCCTTTCGGAATCGCTAACTGCGGGATATTTAATTCAAATTCCTTAAAACGCTTTTCGATATTCTCCCCTGTAATCACATATTCTAAGTTCATATTCTCTCCCTCCAAGTCTCTAATCTTCTTTCATTGCAAGAAGCGCCTGTAATGTCTCTTGTAATTCCGCTTCGCTCATTCCGGCAATCTTTGCTGCCTGTATTGCCTCTAGCAACGCCTCTTCCACCTTGCGCAGATGTTGTTCCTTTAACATCTCGCTATCCTGTGCATTGACATAAAAGCCCTTCCCTTGTACTGCAGTTACAAGACCTTCTTCCTGTAACTGCTCATATGCCTTCATGGTGGTAATCACACTGATTCGCAAATCACGGGCAAGCCCACGAATGGATGGAAGGTATTCTCCCTGCGCATATTTCCCGGATAAAATATCTGCCCGAAACGCATCAGCAATCTGCTGATAAATCGGAATGCCCGAGTTCTGCATAAGTTTCATCCTGCTTCTCCTTTCAAAATAAAAACACACCTGTTAATAGTGTATATTTAACTGTTTATATGTTATATATACACCATTAACAGGTGTGTGTCAATATTTTTTTCTTTTATATTTCTCGTAACCTACGAAGACGGCTTAAATGTTGCTCAAAATAACCTTTTTTAATAAATTCTGCAAGAGCATATTGCTCTAATACCGGAACAGAACATGAAAATCCACCGGAACTTTCTTTATACTTTGAAAGTAAATGCCTCGGCAAAATCATATAGCCCATACGAATCGATGGCGACAGGCTCTTGGAAAAGGTATTGATATAAATGACCGATTCCTGATTATCTAACATAAACAACGTCTCAATTGGTTTTCCCGGCATAAAAAATTCACTATCAAAATCATCTTCTACGATATATCTTTCTTTCTCTTGCGCCCATTTCAAATACTCATAGCGTTTTTTGATGGTTGCCGTTACCCCCGACGGATAACTATGAAACGGCGTTACATGCAATACATCCGCATTGGTGCGCTGCAAGCTTTCACTGATAATACCATCCGTTCCCATTGTAAGCAGCTCGCATACCGCCCCCATTCCTTCGTATACTTTCTGAATCTGGTGATATGACGGATTTTCAATCCCATATATTTTCTCGCGTCCTAATATCCTTACCACTGTACCGTACAAATGCTCTGCTCCGGAGCCAATGATAATCTGCTCCGGTTGCGCAAATAACCCTCGATATCGCATCAGATATTGCGCAATACTGTTACGTAATATTGCACATCCTTCATTTGGCGAACGCAGGAGAAGTTCTTCTCCATATTCCGAAATGACGCTACGAACGGTTTTAAAATACAGTGAATATGGAAATTTCCGTTTATCCTCATCTGCTGTATGCTGTTCTAGCGGTAACAGTTGAAGCTTCTGCCCGGCATTTGTGCTTCGCTCCATTGCATTGATTTCACAAACGAAATACCCACTCCGTTCTCTTGTCTCAACGTAGCCCTCTTCCTTGAGCATCTGGTATGCATTTTCAACAGTAATCAGACTAACCCCCAAGTGCTCCGCGAGAGTTCGTTTGGACGGAAGCTTTTCGTTCTTTTGTAAATTTCCCGAAAGAATATCCTGTTTAATTTGTTTATAAATATAATAATACTTTGATTCTGAATCTCGTTGTTCCATATGGTAGGTCAACATGTGCGTTCCTCCGCAACTGTTTAGAGACTGACTTTTTTATCCAATAGTTTTGCCGATGCAAATAACGAAGCAATAATAAAAAGAAGATAAACAACTCCGCCCGGAAGCATCGCCAAAAACATCTCTTTTACACTTGCAACATATTCTACCTCCAAAAAAAGTTCCTCTACCAATTGCACCAATTTCCCCATAATGATATCTACAATTATAAAAATCGCAAAACTAATAAATCCTTTGAATTTTTTATTCTGAAAAACGGTTGCACTTAATGTAACAGCAAAATAAGCCATCGCAATAATGCTTAAGAAAGAAATTCCAAACTGAATAATTGCTCCTAGTATACTCAGCCAAAACTCTACCGGATTATAACCCATAGATGAAATCAATGCCTCTAAAAAGGAGGTCGCAATTTTTGTTTCCGGAAAACAGTTCTCCATAAGCATCATATCCAAAAATGCAAGAGCTCCGATTAACAGCATTAGAAAGACCCCAATGAAAATAGTAGCAACAATCTTGGATCCAATTATTTTTGCCGAAGAAATTGGCGTCATAAATGTAAGATAACTTGTTTTCGAAGTTAGTTCCTTAGAATAACTCACAATAGCATAGATCAATACAAAGAAATATGCGACAAGCGATACAAGCGTAAGAAATACAATTGCCATTGCCGTATGTGTTTCCTTTTTCATTAATGAACTTACAACAAAATATCCTTCACATCCAACAAATGCTAAAAGAAGGAAAACTAATCCCCAAATATTTTTTCGCACTTCATACTTCATAAGTTTAAACATTTCTCATCTTCCTCCCTGTTACATATATTTATAAATATCTTTATAGATATCAACAATAGACATGCCCTGCTTTTCACGTAATGCCTCCGCATCTCCCTGTAAAATCACCTGTCCATCCTTAATAAAAATTGCATAATCAATTACTTTTTCCAGCTCATCCACCAAATGGCTTGACATCATGATGGCATTATCCGGTCTTGCATTTGCAATCACGGTATTAATAACCTGTTCCCTTGCTATAATATCTATTCCATTTAGTGGTTCATCTAACATGGTAAGTCTACTATTTCTCGCAAGTGTTACGGAAAGCTTTGCCTTTGCTACCATACCGGAAGACATTTTATTCACCTTCTGAGCCGGTTCTAAATCCATTTCATGTAATAAGCGATAATATTTTTCTTCATCAAAATCTGTAAAAAAGTCTTTGTAATAATCTCCTATATTTTTACAAGTCATATACTTATAAAAATAGCTTTCAGTTGGCATATAAGCAACATTGGCTTTTGAATAAACTCCAATTGGCTGCTCCTCAAAAGTAATCTTGCCTGATGTTGGTTTTACAAGCCCTGCAATCATCTTCATAAATGTTGTCTTACCACTTCCATTGGGTCCAAGAAGTGCATAAATTCTTCCCGGCATAATCTCAGTAGAGATATTGGATACCGCTGTTTTCCCTAAATATTTTTTCATAAGATTCTCACACTTTACCATTTTCATCCTCCTTTTTGATGCTATATTCTCTAACATATTGAATCATTTCATCTTTGGAAATTCCAAGACGTATCATTCCTTCTATGAAGTTACAAACATAAGATTTGACCATTGATTCTTTCATCGACTCAAACATGATCGCATCTTCTGTAACAAATGTGCCAAGACCTCGTTTGGTAAATACAATTCCATCCAATTCCATCTCATTATAGACACGAACTGCTGTATTGGGATTAATCTGATATTGTATCGCCAGTTCTCTGGTTGAAGGCAACTTATCACCCAATGCAACTTCACCAAGTACAATTCGATTCTTAATATCTTCTATCACCTGTAGGTAAATTGGTACATTATTCTTAAATTCCAAAGTAACATCTCTCCTTTCTTAGTATTCTAGATAGATAGTACACCACAATTCCAGCATTGTCAATAACTAAAAAGTCGGTAGACATTATCTCTACCGACTCTACTATTTCAATATAAATTAGTTAATATTATGCACCAAATCACCCGAATAACCTACTACAAATCCATCTACTTCGTAAAAATTCAAGTCATACCCTTCGTACATCCCTTTGTCTTCTTTTTGAAAAATAAAAATCTCAGACGCACTCGGCTCTTTTAGCGATTCTTCCAGCTGGGCTTTTACCTTATCGTTGATACTTCTTGCAAAGTAGAAAGAATTGATGGTTTTTTCATAATCCAATGCCCAATCAACAATGGCATATCCATCCTCTTGTGCAAACGCATCAAATGAAGGCGCAATGTAAATATGTTGAATCTCTTCATTCTCACCGACTTTTTCCCAAAACTCTCCATTTGAAAATGCTGTTTCATACGTTACAACCGGCGAAAAAGTATTGTGTTTTTCAAGTAGCATTCCATGCAAATCCAAAATCTGAATTCCCAAAGTAAACACGAGCACCGTAATGGCAACTTTTGGATTCGAAAAACGTACGATTAAATATATTGTTACAAGCATGATTCCGTATACCAGAATCCAAGAGCACCTTCCACTGCTTCGAAAAATAGACCAAATATCTGTTATTGCGCTTGGAAGTTTAATTAAAATATAATGCGAACCAAAAGTGATAATTGGACTTACAGAAACAACTAAAATAACAATAAATCCAATTACACCAACTATAATCTTCTTTTTCTGCTTTTTTAAAAAAGCCTTACGCTCTGCAGATGCCGCAAATACGATTATCGCTATAACAATAAACAGCATGACTCCTAGTCCAAGATAAGCAAAACCCTCAAACTGACCAACCCCAAACATTTCTTGGTCCGGTAACAAACTTGACCATCCTTGCGGATTATAAAATGAATTGAGATTGAAACTAAAGAATCCCAATCCCCCACTCTCGGCCGCCATTCCGGAAGAAAATCCTCCCAGAATATATATCAAGACTGCTGCCGGTAAGCAGAAGGTGACTACCATTAGAACACTTCTTACAATTCGTTTCTGATATACGAAATCCAATAAACAATTAATAGATAATAGCATACCGCATAGGAACAGCATATAAATATGAACAACGGAACACAATGCTCCTATTATTGCCCAACGGATACATATTTTTTTCCAAGGCATTTCTGTTCGGTATGTAAGAATTGTATCTATTGCCCACAAAATAATCCATTGCGCCGCCAAAGCTGTATGTACATACATTCGCCATAACATAATTGGTGCAAGAATAAAAAATGCACTTGCTAATACGGCCTGAACTTTATTTTTTGTATAACGACTCAAAATTTTACAAGAAAACACTCCTTGCAATACAAAACACAGCAAGCCCCACCATCCAAAATACTGAAATTTCGCCGGTAAAATTCCTCGAAACAATTTGAATAAAACCGCAAATATCGGAATTGAATCTGTAAAAATAACAGAAGTATCATATGGATATGCTAATTGGTCCGTATAGCCAATTGGAAAGGACCAATCACTTGCACGATATGCTTTCCAACCCAAATAGTGTTGCGACAAATCTCCACCGCTTAACAACCAATCGGTATACGTTGGATTTAAAATGTTGTATCCGTAAATAAGTAAAAATGCAATTACTGCAATTAATATTACAAAAAAATACATAATCTGATTCTCTGTAATGGAATCCTTTATTTTTTTCCAGTTCATAAACTAACCTTTCTGTTTTGCAACAGGCTTGTTGCTGTTTTCTTTAAACGATTCACACCCGTTTGAATCATCATCGGAACCACAATTCCAGCCGCCATATAGACAAGTAACCAATGCAATACTCCGTTTGGAAGATAAAAATATGCAAATGTATTTTTGTACATTTCCATGTCAAAAGAACTAAATAATGGTGTAAACTTTGCGATAATCGCAAATATAGTTTCTACCGCCATAACACCCATACCTTGATGCACCATAATTGCATAACTGTTATCTGCAATCGTATTGATACATCGGCTATTTTTCAAAGCCGGCTCTAATATACTTACTACACGAAACCAAAATGCCACACCAATAATACCCACTATAAATGGCATAAGTGCATTCTCGTTGAAGTTGTCGCAACCAACTGCCGCATATTTCAATGGCTGACCGTAATAAGTGATAATTGCCAGTTGTACGGCAAAAATAATTGCAAAATACCACAAATTCGGAATCCTATCATATTTCTCTAACTTTTTCTTATACAGAGTTCCCAACCCATAAAATGGTAAAAAATACATAATGCGAACAAAGAATAACCAAACGCCATATCGATACCCATTCTGTGCCAATAAAACTCCACTGATTCCGATAAGTAATTCTCCTACAAACAGAACAATTTCATTTACCGATAGCTTTAACCGAGCACATAGTTTCCGAAATCCCATAACAAGAACTTGTACCGCAAATAACGGGACAACAAACCAACTTGCAAAATTGTAAGCAAAAGTGTCCCATCGTATCAATGGTGCTATAATTAAATTCTCCAGTGTAATGTCTTTTCCGATAGTAAAGCCTGCATATCTCGACAACATGACTATGATTCCATAGATCAGATTCCACACATACATCGGAACAATCAACTTTTTAAAGGCGTGTCCAACATAGTTTCCAAACTTTACATCCTTAGCTTCTTTGCACAAATATCCGGATGCAAAAAGAAATAATTGTAAATGAAATGCATATGGCGGAAACCAATCATAACCGATGCTAATACCGCCATAACCGGTATGACCTGCCACAATAAATATCATTCCAAAAGCATATAAAATCTTAAAACGATAATCAATCTTTCTCATCATGCGCTCCCTATCAAACAATCATTACTCAATCTCTTCCAATAGTTGGTGAACTGAAATACCCAACACCTCTGAAATGTCAAATAACACCTCTAATGAAAAAGGTTGATCACAATTGAGCGCTTCTATTTTTGATAGATAACTTATGCTGATACCGGATTTTTCTGCAAGTTGTTCCTGCGTAAAACCTGCCTTTTTTCGATACTTTTTAATAGACAGACCTATTTTTTTGTATAACTTTGCATGTTTTTGGCTCATCTTTGCTTCTCCTTCTTCTATACAATTCTAATGGATAAAGAAGAAACAAAAGTTTCAGTTATACTGAAAGTATATGAGAATATGCATAAAAATATCCCCTTACCTTGTTAACAAGATAAGAGGAGCCTTCTATTTTCATTATTTCGTTATTTTTATATTATTTATAATTCGCAAAAAACGGTCCACATAACGCTGGTCTAAATCGCAGTTCTCATACCCGTCTTCATCCGCTTGTTTTTCTATTCCTGCATCAGTTAATACAGCATCAAATTCTTCCAACTCCAGATAGGTATCCTCATATCGAGTAATCTTTGAATTGGTAGTTGGCATATGAAACGTAACCGTTCGTCCATCCACTTCAATTTGATAATAGAAATTTCCCACTTTTTTATATTCTGCAATGGCAAGCTTTTTATTTCCAAATCCGGTGCTTATCGATTCGACATCGGAATATTCATAGGAAACTCCCATCGGATGAAGCGCACAGTGATGAATAATGTTATCTTCTGTCACCACAGTTATATTAGTTATAGCTGCATAGAAAGCAATGAGCCAAAGAATAACTACAACAATACGAAATTTACCCAGATGGTTCCAAATAAGTAAAATATCTTTCATATCTTCCATTTCTTCGAACGGTTTTCTTCGGATTTTAGAAACTAAGATTACTAAAATAAGAATGATTGGTATCATAATAAGAAGAACCAGCGCCTGTCCTGCAATTCCCTGATGTTCATAAAATAAAAAGTTGTCTGGTACCAACAGATTTTCCACAAAATTTGCTACTCCAATAGTAAATGCAAAACCTAGTACAATTGCCAAAATTGCTACAGGAAAAGTCCATAACCACTCACGATTATTCTTCTTAACACGATTTCGATAACGACGATACTGCGTAATATAATATGCCCAATTTAAAGTTAAAAGTACTGTCGCACCAATCGCAAGTCCGGCATTCAAAAACAGCATATCCTGCCGCTCCATCTTTATATTGTAAAACAGCCATAAAATTGGGCCAAGCATAATTAAGGACGTTACAATTGTTCCGGCAAGATTGGGATATATAAATTTCTCCAACTCTTCCTTTGTATCTGTTAAATCATTTTCAATAAATTCTATCGTCGCATTATATTCTTCGATAACAGTTGGATTGTCTAAATCCTCCTTTGCTAAGGTCTGGCAAAGTTTTCTCTTTGCCTCATAAACATCCTGGCCATCTGCAAATTGTTCCGATTTGTTTTGAAGAATTTCTTTTTTTGTTGCGATATCCATCTCTAACATTGATGTAATTTCTTCAATGCTAAAGTCCAAATAACGAAATAGTTTGATTTGCTCTAAGCGATCTATCTCTTGTTGTGAATACTCGCGATATGAATTATTGGCATCCCGTTCTACTGTTATCAGTCCCTTAGATTCATAAAAGCGAATTGTTTTCGCTGTTAAACCGGTTTGTTTTTCTACGTCTTTGATTTTCAAAAATATCCCCTACTTTCCTGTATATACGTTACCTTCCTATCAAAATTACACCTTACCCTAAGGGGAAGGTCAAGAAAAATTGTAAAAAAAACAGGGAAATTCCGACACTATACGGAACTTCCCTAAACAAATAC
Source organism: Lachnospiraceae bacterium (assembly GCA_045531055.1). GTDB lineage: Bacteria > Bacillota > Clostridia > Lachnospirales > Lachnospiraceae > Roseburia. The sequence continues at coordinate 134,370 of JAZSDG010000026.1, forward strand.
TAAAAATCAGAGTTTTTTCACAATTTGAATTTTATCTATGCGTTTATCATCCATTTCTACTACCGTTATGCTATAACCATTATACTCAAAGGAATCTCCAATTTGCGGAACTTTTCCTAATTGATTCATAATCCATCCGTTGGCAGTAACTGCCTGTGTTGCATTTTCGTTTGGATCGATTCCTAAAACCCAAAATAATTTTTCAACGCTGGCATGACCCGAGACAATACATTCTGTTTCAGATTTTCTTTCAATGTCTTGGCTCACTTCGTCATGTTCATCCCAGATTTCTCCGACAAGTTCCTCTAAGATGTCTTCTAATGTGATGATTCCTACCGTTCCTCCATATTCATCTAATACCACTGCAATATGTAATTTCTCCTGCTGCAATTCTTTTAATAGTGCTCCAATTTTACGATTTTTTGGTACAAAAAGTGCCGGGCGAACAATATCATTGATATTCTTTTCTTTATTATAAACATAATTATGAAAATCTTTTTGATAAATAATACCCACAATATGGTCAATCGTTTCTTCGTATAATGGAATTCTTGAATATGCTGTTTCTACAAATATATTTGCAATTTCTTCTTCTGTTGCGTCCGTTGACACTGCCGTAATATCTATTCTCGGAGTAATAATATCAATAGCTTCCTGCTCCGTGAATTCAATAGCGCTACGAATCAACATGCTTTCCTGTTCATCGATTCCTCCATCCTGATGCGCTTCCTCTACAATTGTGAGCAACTCTTCCTCTGTAATACCACTATCCCCTTCCGATTTAAAGATGAGTGATAAGAGCTTTTTCCACTGTCGAAATAGAAAATTGAACGGTGTAAGAATTACTACCAACAAACGCAAAAATGGTGCGGAAAACATTGCAAATTTCTCTGGTGATTCCTTTGCAATACTTTTCGGTGAAACCTCTCCAAAAATAAGTACTACAACCGTTGTAACTGCTGTTGAAACGCTTGGGCCAGCCTCATCACCAAGTATTTTTACAAATAACACAGTTGCTAATGATGCACTTAAAATATTTACAATATTGTTGCCAATCAAAATGGTCGATAACAAACTATCGTAATTGTCCGACATCTGCATTACCAAGCGTGCTTTCTTATTTCCTTTTTCCGCCATGTTTTTCATACGAATTCTGTTTAACGAAGAAAATGCCGTCTCCGTTGCCGAAAAATATGCCGACATGATAATACATACAATGATAATAATTAGTGAAATTGTGTCACTTCCCATTTCTTTTTCTTCCTCTCTTCATACTCATTCGTTTTCATTCTCCCTATCGGAAAACAGCAAAAGGCACAGCCATATGCGAATCATACACATAGCTATGCCTTATATTGTTATATTGATAAAGTTATATTCGCTTCCGCTCCGCAATCTGCGTCTTCCACTGTTCTGTCCTCCAATATAGAATACAGAGGGAATTATAACAAATGCGTAAAATAATATCAAGCGTTATCTGTTTTCTTATGTTCTTTTGTCATGTTCTGCTAAATAAAACATGTTTATATATACAAAAACTCCCCAGAACCGTAAAATTCTGAGGAGTAATAAATCGTATTGCGTTGTCCTGCGACAAACAGATTATCTCTTTGAGAACTGTGGTGCACGACGAGCTGCTTTGAGACCGTATTTCTTACGTTCTTTCATACGTGGGTCACGTGTTAAGAATCCGTTTGCTTTTAATACCGGTCTGTAATCAGCGTCTACCTGAAGTAATGCACGAGCGATTCCGTGTCTGATTGCTCCAGCCTGACCTGTGTATCCGCCACCTTTAACGTTAACTAATACGTCAAATTTGTCAACTGTCTCAGTTGCAACTAATGGCTGACGAACAACAACCTTTAATGTCTCTAATCCTAAATATTCATCAATATCTCTTTTATTGATGGTAACTTTACCTGTTCCCGGTACTAAATATACTCTGGCAACAGATGATTTTCTTCTTCCGGTTCCGTAATATTTTGTAGTAGCCAATGTACTTTACCTCCTTACTGATTAAAATGTTAAAGCTTCAGGTTTCTGAGCTGCATGTTTGTGATCCGGTCCTGCATATACAAATAATTTCTTGTACATTTCGCGTCCCAAAGGTCCCTTTGGAAGCATACCTTTTACTGCGAACTCAATAACTCTTTCCGGATGCTTTGCTAACATTTCTTTTAAAGTGGTCTCTTTCATTCCACCTACATAATCAGAGTGACGGTAGTAAATCTTCTGATCCATTTTCTTACCGGTTACTTTGATCTTCTCAGCGTTAACTACGATAACGTAATCACCTGTATCAATGTGTGGTGTAAAGATTGCTTTATTCTTTCCTCTTAATACTTTAGCGATCTCTGATGCTAAACGTCCTAATGTCATTCCTTCAGCGTCTACAACGTACCATTTTCTCTCGATGGTAGCAGGACTAGCCATAAATGTTTTCATCGGTTCTCCTCCTTGAATCATTCTCATATATACTTCGCTGAGCATGTGGGAATCTCGTATGTCCGGACGCTATCCCCGTTCGTGCTCTGTACTCTATAGTGTAAATGCTTGCCGGGGCTTTGGCTTGCATTAACATACTATCACAGACTTTCATATTATATTACGCGCAACCGTGTGTGTCAAGCGTGAAATGTGAATTTCTCCCAATTTTCTATGATGATACTTCGTATTCTATTCCAATCATCGTAAGACCGTGTGCCGGAGCTGTTGCACCTGCCGAATTTCTATCACAAGCTAATAAAATATCTTTGATTTGTTCCGGCTCGATTGCCCCTTTTCCAACTTCTAACAATGTTCCTGCAATAATGCGAACCATATTATACAAAAAACCGTTGCCGGTTACACGAATGGCAACCATATCTTCTTCCTTGGATACGGTACACGAATAAATTGTGCGAACTGTCGTTTCTACCTGAGCATGCACCGAACAAAAGCTCTTAAAATCATGCTCTCCTTCTAAATATGCAGCCGCCTGTTGCATTTTAGCGATGTCTAATGAATAGTGAAAAAAATACGTATCCAGACGTCTGGTCGGCATGCGGAATGTCCGATTTAAAATGCGATATTCATATGTCTTTTTGCTTTTTCCTGCACGAGGATGAAAATCCGAAGCAACCTCACAGGAATCCTGTACCACAATATCTTCCGGCAAGCGTTGATTTAATGCATAGCTTATTTTCTCAGCCGGCATTCGCGTCTCTACATCAAATACACATACATTTCCCAACGAATGTACGCCTGCATCGGTACGGCTTGCACCGGTCACTTTGATTTCTTGTCCAAACAATGCCGACAATGCTTCATTTAATTTCTGCTCAATCGTAACGGCATTTTGTTGCAATTGCCATCCGGAATAATTTGTGCCGTCATAAGCAACAATTAATTTCACTCGTTTCATCTTTTTCCTCATTCACAAAAATGATTACTGCGGAAACGGAAGTACAATTCTTGTCACAATGACAAGTGCAAGGAACAAAAAGCAAAAGATATATGCAATCTTGTCATTTTTGCTATAGCGAAGAGGTTTCATCTTAGTTCGACCTTCTCCACCATTGTAACAACGTGCCTCCATCGCCATTGCCAAATCATCCGCACGACGAAAAGCGGATACAAAAAGCGGAACCAGAATCGGTATCATGCTTTTTGCCCTTTGAATTAAATTTCCATGTTCAAAGTCTGCTCCACGTGCCATTTGTGCTTTCATGATTTTGTCCGTTTCTTCTATTAAAATCGGAATAAAACGAAGTGCAATGGACATCATCATTGCGATTGCATGCACCGGAACACGAATCTTATTAAGTGGCTTTAAAGCTTTTTCCAATCCATCGGTTAATTGATTTGGCGTTGTCGTTAGTGTCATCAACGATGTCCCGATAATTAAGTACATTAATCGAACTGTCATCAAGACTGCATTCATAATACCAACATCCGTTATCTTAATTTTCCACAATTGAAAAATCACCACATCTCCGGGAGTAAATAGTAAATTAAAACAAGCAGTAATTAGTAGCAACACAACGACGGTCTTTAGCCCTTTTACCATAAATTTGAATGGAACTTTTGAAATGCGAATTACGGCAATTAAGACTGCGGTAATCACAGAAAATCCCAATATTCCTCGAAAGGAAAAAAGAGCAATAATATAGATTAGTGTTGCAAATAATTTCACACGTGGGTCCAGTTTATGAATGGCAGATTCTGCCGGATAATACTGGCCTATCGTAATATCTCGAATCATAACGTTTTCCTTATCTCTAACTAAGCGCCTCTAAGATACTCTGTCGTGCCTCGTCAATGGTAGTAGCGTCTAAATTTACGCCAATGCCGGCTTCTGCCAGTTCATGTACCAGATAGGTAACCTGCGGAGCCGCAAGACCAACGGACTCAAGTTCTTTGTAATGGCGAAATACTTCTTTGGGGATATCGTCATACATGACTTCTCCCTGATTCATAACAATGATGCGGTCCACATATTTTGCCACATCTTCCATACTATGCGATACCAAAATGACAGTAATCCCTAATTCCTCATGCATTTGGGCGATTAAATCCAGGATTTCATCACGGCCGGCCGGATCCAGTCCTGCGGTCGGTTCATCCAAAATCAGAATTTCCGGTTTCATCGCAAGTACTCCCGCAATTGCTACGCGGCGTTTTTGTCCGCCGGACAAATCAAATGGTGGCTGATAAAAAAGTTCTTCCGGAAAATGCACATTTCTAAGTGCCTCAAATGCACGAAGCTCTACCGTCTTTTTGTCATGTCCTTGATTCTTCGGTCCAAAACATACATCGTCAAATATGGTTGTCTCAAATAATTGGTGTTCCGGATACTGGAAAACCAGTCCTACTTTATGACGAAGTTCTCTCATATTATAATCCTCGTCATAAATATCTTTTCCATTCAAATACACTGTCCCGGAAGTTGCTTTGAGCAACCCATTAAAATGCTGTATCAATGTTGATTTTCCGGAACCGGTATGCCCAATAATTCCAATAAACTGACCTTTGGGAATCTGTAAATTAATATCCTTTAATGCTTGTATTTGATACGCAGTATCTTCACTATAACAATAATTTACATGGTCTAGTATAATCCCTTCTGCACCGGCAACATTCCAGTCCCTCTTGATGGAAGACTCTTTATGCGTTTTCTTAGGCCCCCCAAGAAATCGACCATAACCAAGGTGGCGAATTTCTGTTACCAATTCCTCTCTTGTTAATATAGCCTGCGGAAGGTCAAGTCCGGCTTTTCTTAACTGATCTGCCAAAAGAGTTACCTGAGGTACATCTAAACGGTGTTCGCGTAACTCATCCACACGGGAAAAAATCTCACGTGGAGTCCCCTCCATGATGATTTGCCCCTGTTCCATCACATAAACATAATCTGCATCAACAACTTCTTCCATATAATGTGTAATCAGAAGTATGGTGACACCCTTTTCTTTGTTCAGCTTGTGTGCTGTAGCAATAACTTCTTTTCGTCCATTTGGATCTAGCATTGCCGTAGGCTCATCAAATACAATGCACTTTGGCTCCATTGCAACGACACCTGCAATGGCTACACGTTGTTTCTGTCCACCGGACAACTTATTCGGAGAATGTGTCCGATATTTGGTCATCCCGACCGCTTTTAGACTGCTTTCCACGCGCGATACGATTTCATCGGAAGGAACACCAATATTCTCCGGTCCAAATGCTACATCCTCTTCTACAACACTTGCAATAATCTGGTTGTCCGGATTCTGAAAAACCATACCGGCACTACGACGTACCGGTATGATATTCTCTTCTTTTGAAGCATCCAATTCATCTACCCAAATGGTGCCTTCGGTTGGCACAAGCAAAGCATTGATATGCTTTGCCAAAGTAGATTTCCCGGAACCATTGTGCCCAAGAATCGCAATAAATTGCCCTTGTTCTACTTTTAAGTCCACATGATCCAATGCCGTAGTAATCGATTCTACATTATTATCTTCGTCACGGCGAATAAACTCATGCACCAAATTTTTTGTCTTAATAATGCTCATTTTTCAATTATCCCAGCTCAAATTATGGAGCTGTCCTTCCAGTTTCATATGGTCAAACTGATTTTGACGCAATGCCTCGTACAAAACAATTGCAACAGAATTCGATAAATTTAAGGAACGTGTCTCCCCGATCATCGGAATTCGGACACAAGTATCCGGATTTTCTTTTAAGATAGTCTCCGGAATTCCTTTGCTTTCCTTTCCAAACATGATGTAACAGTCCGGTTCATAAGACACATCTGAATATACATGTCTACCTTTGGTTGTAGCATAATATATCTTTGCGTTAGGATTTCGCCTGCAAAAATCTTCCCAATTTTCATATGTAGTTACATCCAAATCTTTCCAATAATCCATTCCCGCACGCTTTAACTGTTTCTCTTCCAAAGAGAAGCCAAGCGGTTCAATTAAGTGCAATCTGGTGCCTGTTGCCACACATGTTCTACCGATATTCCCGGTATTTGCCGGAATTTCCGGCTCGTGTAATACAATATTAAGCGTTGCCATTCTTTTTCTCCCGAAGTTCACTAATAAATTCTTCCATTCGGTCTAAAGCAATCTTTAGATTCTCTAAAGAATATGCGTATGAAATGCGAAGAAATCCTTCCCCACAATCGCCAAATGCCGTTCCCGGAACAACTGCAACTTTCTTTGCTTCTAACAAAGCAGAAGCAAATTCATCCGAAGTCATATCAAATTCCTTGATGCATGGAAACACATAAAATGCACCAAACGGTTCAAAGCAGTCAAGTCCCATTTCTTTGAAACGTTTCATCAGATATCTTCTTCTTCCGTTGTACTGCTCTCGCATGTGTGCAACATCCTCATCTCCGTTACGCATAGCTTCTATCGCCGCATACTGACTTGTAGTCGGAGCACACATAATTGCAAACTGATGTATTTTTAACATCTGCTGAATAATAATTTCCGGACCACAGGCATAACCAAGTCTCCATCCGGTCATTGCATGCGATTTGGAAAACCCGTTAATGACAATTGTACGTTCACGCATTCCCGGAAGGGATGCAATCGAAATATGGTTCTCCAAATAAGTCAATTCCGAATAAATCTCATCACTTAGCACAAAAATATCATGCTTGATAATCACTTCTGCAATCGCTTCTAAGTCTTTCTTCTCCATCACTGCACCGGTTGGATTATTTGGAAAAGGAAGTACCAAAAGCTTGGTCTTTGGTGTAATTGCAGCCTCTAATTGCTCTGCTGTCAAACGAAATTCATCCTTGGCCTGCAACTCAATAATCACCGGTGTACCATTCGCCAACACGGCACATGGTACATACGATACATAGCTTGGTTGTGGAATTAATACTTCATCACCCGGATCTAACATGGCACGCATAGCAATGTCAATCGCCTCACTTCCTCCAACGGTAATAAGTATTTCTTTGTTATAATCGTATGACAAATCATAACGTCTATTTAAAAAATTTGATATTTCGACTTTTAATTCTTTTAAACCTGCATTTGAGGTGTAAAATGTCTTTCCTTTTTCTAAAGAATGAATTCCTTCGTCACGAATATGCCACGGGGTATCAAAATCAGGCTCACCTACTCCGAGTGAAATCGCATCTTTCATTTCACTTACAATATCGAAAAACTTGCGAATTCCCGATGGCTGTATCGTAACGATTGTTTTTGATAATGGGTTTCTCATTATATCATCATAATCCTTTCGTCTTTTGCCGGTCCAGCCATAACTGTTCCGTGATCTTTATATTTTTTCAAAATAAAATTCGTCTTGGTGCTAAGCACACTATCCAGCGGTGATAATTTGTCGGAAACAAACTGAGAAACATCGCGAAGTGTCTTACCCTCTACAATCACCATAAAATCAAATCCACCGGAAATCAAATATACGGAATTCACCTCCGGATAATTGTAAATACGTTCTGCTACCATATCAAATCCCATATCTCTTTGCGGAGTAACACGAACTTCAATCAATGCGGTCACTTTTTCAATGCCCACTTTATCCCAATCAATTAAAGTCGGATATCCACAAATCACATGTTCCTGTTCCATCGCCTCTAATTCGTTCATTACACGAACCTGATCCACACCAAGAATAACGGCAAGTTCTGCTAAGTCGATTTTGCTGTTTTTTTCTATAAAAGTTAAAATTTTCTCTCTCATATTACGTTCTCCTCCTATTTGATTACTTTATGTATTTCATCCGTCTGCGGTGTTTCCAAATATCTGCGTTCTTCTTCCTGTATCAATACCCGGTCATTGCCGGCAGTTGCTTTGCCTACCACAGTTGCCATGCCACCTTCTTTTTCAATGGCACGAACCATAGCGTTGCCGTCTTTTGCTGCCATGATGATACTTCCATTCCCCAATAATTTGTATGGATTCAAATCAAAAAACTCACAGATTTCAACCGTTTCCTGACGAATTGGAATTTTCCTTATATCAATCTCAAGTCCGACGCCGGAGCTTTCTGCCATTTCCCAAAGTGCTGCAAAAATGCCACCTTCTGAAATGTTATGCATTGCCACAACGCCAGACATTGTGGCGACTGCAGCCTCTTTCCAAACCGGAAGATACGTATCGAATGCTTTTGCTCGGTTCAAAAATGGTTGTGCAAAACGCGTGCGCAATTCGTCTTCTTTCTCTTTGGCGAGGATACTTGTTCCTTCCAGCCCCACCCAATTGGTCACCAAAATATCCATTCCCGGTTCCGCGCCCCGACTACTGATAATGCAATTCTTTTTTGCTTTACCCACTCCGGTAACTGTAATCAGTGGTTCTTTGACGGCACGTGTTACTTCGGTATGCCCTCCGACCACCTGAACATTTGCCTTCTTACAAATGGCATCAATATCCTTTGTGATATCACGAAGTTGCTCTTCGTTGATGGAAGTCGGAAGTAAAAGGCTAATGAGCACTCCCACCGGCTCGGCGCCGGTACACGCAATGTCATTTAGTGTAACGATAACTCCCATCCGACCAATATCCTTTGTCGTAGCAGTAATTGGATCAGTTGCCAAAACCATCACCTCATCCGCATCCAGCGCAATGACCGCACAATTTTCTCCGGCACTTGCACCCTTTATAATCTCCGGTCTTTTTGTATGCAGTTGTTTTAATACGGACCGTTTCAAAACGGACTCTGTTAATTTTCCCGTTTTCATCATATCTCCTAGATAGGCTTTAAGGCTGTTCCCCATATGTAGGAACAGCCTGTTTTTATTCTTATTCTATTATGGAGTCGTCGGCACTTGTTCTGTCGGCGTAGTTGGCTCCGGCGACGATGGTTCCTCCGGTATAGCTGGTTCTTCTGATGGTGTTTCTTCCGGCGTAGTCGGCTCTGATGGAGTCGTTTCCGGTGGAGTCTGTGGCTCCTGCGGTTGCGCCGATGCCGCTACCGCTGCCTTTACCGTTGCCTCATCCTTGGTATTAATTGCATTCTGAATCGCAGTAACCTGATCTGCAGATAAACCACCAATTCCTACTGTAACAATTTTTGGCGATGCCTGATAAGTACTGTTATTAAATACTTCTCGACTCTGCTCTACACCATCTACTTGAACAACTTTCCATAAACGTGCCTTGATTCCTCGATGTGCTGATTGATCCACATGATAATAACCGGCCGGTTGGTCTGCAGACATATGAAACTCCGTCTCCGGATCTATTACAGATAATGTCTCACTTTCAAAGGAAACTTTGCGATTTGATGGACGTGTCTCCTCTCCGTAAATATTAAAGGTAATCACACCGCCACTACAATATCCCTCGATATAAATAGGTGTCTCGTAGTTATTGATAAAACGAAGGTCCTTATATGTCCCGGCAATTGCAGCATCTCCTGATGGATCTACATAATTTACAATCATTGAATGATTATAACGCATGGATATATCTAATTCCGCAAGAATAGCTGCATTATATAAAGTGGTGGAAACCTGACAGATACCGCCACCAAATGACTCTACCGTTGTTCCATTCAAATAAGAACCCGCCAATTCATATCCATTTTCCTGAGTGAATGGACTAACTGCTAGGTATACGGAGAACTCATCTCCGGGATAGATAACGGTTCCATTAATTTTAGCACATCCGTTTTTTACATTTTTGGCACGTCCGGAAGCAGATGAGCTAAAGTTCGTAGAAAATGAACCCATCAAATCTGTAACTTTTGCCAGTTCTTCTTCGCTTCCCTTCGGCTCTAATTCCTGTGTAATCAAAGTAATCTCTGTATTCCCCTCAGACCATCCGTTTACCAGAAAATCATTGATTGCATAAACCGATGCAACAATGTCAACTTCCTCGCCAGGCTGACCCTGCACATAAGTAAATATGCCATTCTCGCGTATTAATCCATTGTTGACTGCCGGAATATCCAACTTTTGTCTTTTATTATAGATCAATTGAGCTGTTGCTTGTTTATCTACTTGTAAGTTCATATCCAAAACAATATCGGAACTCTTTAAGTCCGTAATCGCTTTGTAACGCTCAATCAAACTGCCGGAATTGGCAACTGACATTGCCTCATCAACCGTTTGTGACACATCCGTTGTGACGCCCATCTCTTGTGCTGTAAGTTCGATAGAGCCTTTCGCACCAACTAATGTAAATGTCGTATCCATAATTCCATTCACATATTCGTTCACTGCCTCCTCGGCTTCTTCTTCTGTCATCCCACCGACAGAAACACTTCCTATGCACACACCGTCTATGATACGCTTTTGTTCATTTGTACTTTCTTTCGCCTGCAAATTGCCTGCTCCTGCAAAAACAATTCCTCCGGCAAAAACTAACCCGGTTGCAAACACTAAGCTTCTTAATCTCTTCATATTACATCCTCTTACTTAAAATTAATCTGCTATTGTCCGATTCTTTATTGTATCACACTTAAAGACATTTTCAAGAACGAATCATTTCTTACTGCAAAAAAAACGAAGATACAAATGTTGTAATCAAAAGCGCTGCGACTAAAACCAAAACGATGATTGCCATCATTCTTTTTCCTTTTTTAGAACCATTAAAATTGTACATCCTCTTCACCTCTGTTTCAAAATAGTCTATAATAATATCATACTTTGCGAAAGGAGCATTCTCATGCCACCAATTTTTTTACTGATTTTTATTATCTTTTTAATTATTCTTGCATACTTTCTCCGCAAAAATACACGTTCCCAGAACGAAATTGAAGAACGTTTCTGGCAGAGAGAACAGGAAGCGAATTCCATTCGACGCAAGGATATTAGTAATTTAGATTATATTACCATACCACTGGAGAAATTTCCAATGAACCTTCATTCTTTAACCGAGAAAAGGCTAGAAACTCTCTCCAAACAAACAATTTTAAATTTGACCGGCTATTCCAATACCGATTTAAAGCTGGACTATGGTCCGGCAAATCTGGACAAGCTTTCTGAATACGATAACAATTTTTCCGAATTAGTAGGCATACTTTCTGATTATTCTAAAGAATTGCTTGATGCCAATCAAAAAGATGGAGCTCGTACTGTTTTAGAATATGCTGTTTCCATCTGCGCAGATTCTAAAAGTATTTATACCATGCTTGCAGATTTGTATCAAGAGTCCGGTGAAATAAATCGCATTGAAGATTTGATTCAAAATGCCAATGAGCTGCGTAGTCTTTCTAAAAATGTTATCGTTGAAAAATTGAATTCTTATCTTTTGCCTCTTCCATAAGTTGCATAATAGCGGTCCATAATGCGCGACGCCTCATTACGTGAAAGAACATCCCAATATATTTCTTCCGTTATTCCATGAATCGCTCGAAATTCTTTCAGACGCTCAACCTGATGTGCAGTTGCCGGCGTCTGTTTTTTTGCGCGCACCTGCAATAGTTTTGGAATAAAAACAGACGTATTCTCTCCTCCTGCCAAATGCTTTAAATGTTCAAAAATCTGTTGTGTCTCAATGGCATCATCCAATGCGCGGTGGGCGTTTTGTCGCGAAATTCCAAAAAAAGCACAAAGTGATTCCAACTTTTTCGGTTGTTCCGGAGGAAGTAATTTTCGAGCTATTTTTAAGGTATCACACGCATACAATTCCAGACTTCTTTTTTGATTCACTGCCCATTGCTTGAGAAAATGGTAGTCAAACGAAACATTATGACCAACCATCCTATCTTCCCCTATAAAATCCAGCAATCCTCCAATTGCCTCATCCATATCCGCACCTTTTTTTGCCATTTCGTCGGTTATTCCGGTCAGATCCGTTACTTGCTTAGGGATAGGGCGCTTGGGATTTACTAACATTGCGTAGGTTTCTGTTCTTTTACCTTCTCGTACACGAACGGCACCAATTTCTATTATTTTATCTGTTTTTGGTGCAAGTCCGGTCATTTCAAGGTCGATTACGGTATAATTCATTGGTTCCATATTGCTACCCTTCGATTCGTTTATCCTTTGATTTGCACAAGTCACGCAAAAAACAATCCGCACATTTGGGACTTCTTGCAAGACAAATATTTCTTCCAAATGTAATAATTTGAATATTGTAGAGTATCCAATGATCTTTAGGCAGTTTCTTCATCAAGTCAAACTCCACTTTTACCGGATCGTCTTCTTTGGTAAATCCCAGTCGTTTAGAAATTCGTTTCACATGCGTATCTACTACTATGCTTGGCTCATGATAAATATTCCCTCGAATTACGTTTGCAGTTTTTCTTCCTACACCTGGAAGAGAAGTTAATTCTTCTAATGTTTGAGGCACTTCTCCTCCAAAATCCTCCATTAACTTTTGCGCACATGCAATGATATTTTTGGCCTTATTATGATAAAAGCCAATGGAATGAATATCGCGTTCCATTTCCTTTTGATTTGCATTTGCAAACTTTTCTAATGAATCATATTTTTGGAACAAATCCTTTGTGACGATATTCACGCGTGCGTCCGTACATTGTGCACTCAATATAACTGCAATCAGCAACTGCCATGCATTGTCATGATTAAGATAACAAATATATTCTTTTCCATATTGTGTGTCTAAACGCATCAAAATTTCTTGTGTTCTTTTTGCAATCATAATTCCTCCGCAATCACTTCCACACTTGCCTGATGGTCTAACGGGTCTCGTCTGTCATAATGAAACAATACCCAGATTGGCTCCGCTTCACGCTTTGGAAGTGTTTGTACAAAATGTTTTCCTTTACTCGGAAACGCATAATGAAAAGGCTCTAAGTGTGACATTTTCCCATTCGTACAATATTTTCTTGTTTTTTGCTTAAATGTTGACGTATCCGGTGCCCACTTCGGACGACTTTTGCAATTTTCCCGATAATACAAGTCAAACGTCAGCGCTTCCTCGAACATACGCATCGTGGATGCATCCGTTTTCAAATGCTCCTGCAAAAACTCAAGTAATATTTCACATCTGCGCATTCTTGAATGACTCATTCCAAAATAGCCTTTCTTTTCATAAAATGCGCCTAGCTGCTCATACATGAAAAATGCACTATCAAAAAACTTCTCCAAAAGCGCCATTGATATCTCATATTGTCCGCTATTATAATAAACCTCTAACATTTCTTCCACCTGTTTCATGCGAAGGATATCGTTATACGATAGCCAATTTGTGGATAATACTTCATAAGGTGGGTTGTCATGATATATAATGCCATATTCTTTGGCATGCGCATACATATACGAGCCTTTTAGTACTTTCAAAAATCCAAGTTGTAATTGGTTTGGTTTTAATTCATAAATTTCATCAAACGAGTTCTGAAACGTCACATAATCTTCATATGGCAATCCCGCAATCAAATCAAGATGCTCATGAATATTCCTATTGGACTGAATATTGCGTACCACTTCTTTTAACCGTTCCAATTTCATCGTTCTGTGAATCTCACGAATCGTTGCTTCATGCGTGGATTGTACACCAATTTCCAATTGAATGAGTCCCGGCCTCATATCCGCAATCAGTTTTAATTCCTCTTCATTTAATAGATCTGCTGATATTTCAAAATGAAAATTTGTTACACCATTATCATGTTCCTTGATATACTTCCAAATTTCCATTGCATGTGAGTGATTGCAATTAAATGTTCGGTCCACAAATTTAATTTGAGGAACCTTTTGTTCTATAAAAAACTGCAATTCCTCTTTGACTATTTTGATATCACGAAAACGAAGCGCTTTGTCCACAGAAGAAAGACAGTAACTGCACGAAAACGGACATCCCCTGCTGCTCTCATAATAAATAATACGATTCGAGAAATCAGCCATCCTGTCATAGCAAAATGGTATGTCACTCATATTTAATAATGGACGCGTCGCTGTAATTACAATTTCTTGTCCATCCCGATATGCAATGCCTTTTATATCCTTCAAATCCCCCTGCGCTTTCGGGTCGCAATAATAAATGCACAATTGCCGAAACGTTTCTTCGCCTTCCCCAATCATCACGCCGGTTACTTCTTCATGTTCTTGCAAAAATTCCATAACTTCATAAGAAACTTCCGGTCCTCCCACCCAGATTGGTACATTCGGGCATAATTTGTGATATTCTCGCATGACAAATTCTATATATTCCATATTCCAAATATAGCAGGATAAGCATAGTACATCCGGTTTGTTCTTATAGATTTGTTCAAGAATATAATCCTTTTGATTGTTAATGGTAAATTCCGCAATCGAAATCTGCTCTGCAAATTCACCGGCATGCGCTCGGAGAGAATGCACCGCCAGGTTGGAGTGAATATATTTTGCATTAATCGCTGTAATTAAAATATTCATAATTATCCTCACATTACAAAAGTACCAGCCCAAGGGCTGGTATTTTTATTAAGATTATTCATCAAATTCCATTGTTACAAAGAAGCCCTTTTCCGTTTCTTTCACATCAATGACAACGCCTTCTCTTGATTTCAAACGTTCGCTCACTTCATAATTACCGGACATTGCAATTGCATGTTCTATGGTATAATAATATGACATCGGCAATTTACTTTCCGTTACCAAAAGACGGTCTCCTACTTTTGTAAGACCCGGACGTTCCATTTTAAACTCCATTTGGCGCATATTACCACCCCTTAGTCTTTAAATTCCACATCTAACGGCAGGTTCTTTTCTCCAAAAGCTTTCGCCGCTTTTGCTGCCTTTGCGGAAATCCAGATATTAGACATTCCGTTATAAATGAGAGCAATTCCCATTAGAACAAACGGAATCTTCAATACTGCAAACGCATCTACAATACAAAGAACGCCAAATCCAATACTGATTACAGAAAGAAGCAGGCTGATGCCCCATGCCTCATATCCATATTTTCTAGCTTCAAATGATGTTTTCAAATCTCGAATTCCATGTATCAAAAGTACAACGCCAAGCATAATTGGAATCAAACTTATTACAATCGCCGGTTGAATTAAAATCCAAACCCCGATAATTAGGACAATGACGCCAAGTCCGGCCGACAATCCATTCGATGTTGAGTTCATTAGATATCCACATAAATATACAATACCCACAACAATTAATATAATTGCCAAAAATGTCCCAATTGCATTAATAATGTGCTCGCTCCACACAATAAAGACAATACCAAGTACAATACATAACACAGAGGATACCAACAGGTCCGCCTTTATACGCTTAAAAAAATCTTTCATTTCATAACCCCCTTATTAACCTATGAAGTATGGTGTTTGGTATCATCAAGCAAATCGATGATTTTTTGCAGTTCTGCACCTTCTACCGGAGCCTCCCCATGGTTTACATGATTTCGTTCTGCGGTGATTTCCGCCAAGTTCTTACTGTTTTGGCCTTTTTCTATTGTAAAATAGCGACCAGTCTTTTCTTCCTTGTTCCATACAAAATACACGCGAAAACAAGCAGATAATGTCATATCCCTTGCAGGAAGATCAAGGCGTACCATTAACAATTCATCGGAAACATCCATAAACATAACCGAAAAGTCTTCTTCTAGATATGGATATAAGCGTTTGTTCTGGTAGGATTCCTCAAACAATTGATCAATAAATACTTCCTTTTCTTCACATAGACGATTCACAAATTCTTCTTTTTCTTCAAAGAATTTCTTAGGCAGTATCTGACTTTCGAATATTCTGCGTGCCACAAGAACATACTGTTCTTCTGTCAATGGCTTTTTCTCTTTATGAGTTGCATCAATCTTCTCTAATAAAGACGACTTAAATACCAAATTATCACTGTACGGATTGATTACAATTCCGGCTATCTGCTCTTTTTGCTTTACTGCCATCTGATTCAATGCCAAATATGGCATATTCATCATCGCTGCACTTTTTGGTGTCTTTGGAATCTGTCCCTTGGAAGTATACAGTGGGAGAAAATATTCTCCACTATTACTTTTAATGGTGCATGGATATGGTTGCTTTTTGTCATTGACCTTTGCCGGCACCAATACACGACACCTAACGATGCAATTAATTAACAGATTTAAATTGTCTGCGGTTTTATCTTCTCCGTAAGCCACAATTTTCTGCTCTAACTCATCATTATTTAAATCAATCGTCAGATTGGGATTTTGTGGTTTGTTAATCTTTTTAATATTCATGATACTTCCTCTTGTTTACGAGCGATTTCAAAATATGGTAAATACGCCTTGTTCATTGCAGCATCGGAAATATTTACACAAGCGTTACTCATACGGTCGATTCCATGCAAAAGCTTGTTAAACGGCGCAGTCAATTTCGCATCGCATTTTCCTTTTTCAATACGGTCCATATGTGCTTTACGCATTTTCACATCAAGTTCTAAAATTTTATCTTTCTTCTTCAGAGTAAGCTTTGCATCTTCGTCATTACCGGTTGTCAAAACAACAAGCGCTTCACCGTAAATACCCATAATCAAACCTAATGACTTTTCTAATTCCTTTATTGCTTCCTTGGAATATTTGTATTTCTTCTCGTGTTTCTCCTGGATTGCCACAACAATATCTTTGGTGAAGTTACCCATACGTTCAATATCACTAAGAACATACATCATCTCTGTGGTCTGGTTTGCCTGATGCTCCGTCATAGAACCTTGTGCAAACATATCTGTCAGATATTCGGTTATTCTATTGTGCAACTTTCCTGCACTTTCTGCCTTCTCATAAATATAGTCTAATACATGCTTATCATCATCATGAATTGCTGCGATTAATTCCTTAATAATTTCACTTACCATTTCGCCGCTACGAATAATTTCTTTCGCAACTAATTGTAATGCTGCAACCGGCTGCGTCTTTAGCTTCACATCAAGATACAATGGCATAGACGGATCTTTTTTCTCATCTTTTCCATTCGGAATAATTAGCATGACAATTTTAATCATCAACCAAATAAGCGGAATCCATATGATTGTCATAACCACATTAAATACCGTATGCGCATTCGCAATCTGACGGGAAATCACTTCGACTTCCGGTCCTTTCGGAGAGATCCATTGTACAAAGGTTGCAAATGGTTTCACAATCCAGATAAACAGCAATCCCCCAGAAACGTTAAAGATACAGTGTGCAATTGCCGTACGCTTCGCATCTTTGGACTGTCCGATACATGCCAACACAGCTGTAATCGTTGTTCCGATATTATTACCAAGAAGAATCGGAATTGCACCTGTTAAGCCAAGAATACTAGTTGCACCATCCGGCCCTGCCGTCTGGGCAAAATTCTGCAGTACCGCAACCGTTGCACTGGAACTTTGAACCACTAATGTCATAATGGTACCTACTAACACACCAAGCACCGGAATGTCCGCAACTCTTGCTATCAAATCTGTAAATACAGGACTATCTGCCAAAGGTTTCATAACACTACCCATGGTCTCAATTCCAAGGAATAACAGACCAAATGCAAAAATGGTTTGTCCAATATTCTTCACCTTCTGTGATTTCACAAAGGTAATTAAGAATCCAATGAAAATAATTGCATAAATATAATCGGAAATCTTAAACGCAATAATCTGCGCTGTAATTGTCGTACCAATATTGGCGCCTAGAATAATCGAAATCGCCTGTGGCAAAGTCATCAAACCGGCACTAACAAAACCAATTGCCATTACGGTTGTAGCGCTACTGCTTTGGATTACCATCGTCGTCAATGCCCCCGCCAAAACTCCAAGGAGGGGATTCTTTGTCAGCATTGACAAGATACTTTTCATCTTCTCACCAGCAGCCTTCTGTAAACATTCACTCATCATGTTCATTCCGAAAATGAATACCGCCAGACCACCTAACAATCCAAATGCAATTCTAAATGTGTCGTTCATTATTGTCTCCTGTTCCTCTTCGTTCGTTATTCTTCCCAAGGATAATTCTTATTATAAATTCTTCCTATTCAAATTTACAATAAAAATTACAAAATAGGAAGTACCAATTAAAAATATATGTAAATTAACAAAAAGTACTTCCTTAACGAAATCAAAGTTGTCAATTTTATACGTCATCCCATAGTCGGTGCTAATGCTACTTCACAAGCAGCATCACAGATTCTATATGTGCAGTCATAGGAAACATATCATATGGTGTACATTCCTTTGCCCGGTATCCATGTTGTACCAAGTATTTCACATCACGTGCAAGCGTATCCGGATTGCAGGAGACATATACCACCTTGCTTGGAGCAAGTTTTACAACAGAACGAAGAAACGCCTCATCGCTTCCGGCGCGTGGCGGGTCCATAATGACAATATCCGCAGATTCTCCTTTTTCAGCTAACCGTACCATAAATTTGCCGGCATCATCATGAAAAAAGCGAATATTTTTGATGTTATTTCTTTTAGCATTTGTAATCGCATCACGAATTGCATCGCTGTTTAATTCAACCCCAATGACCTGTCTTGCCCTTTGGGCAGCTAATAAGCCTATGGTTCCAGTTCCACAATAAGCATCAATGATTGTTTCTTTACCTGTACATCCAGCATATTCAATCGCTTTTTGATAAAGCTTTTCCGTTTGCTTTGGATTCACCTGGTAGAACGAATTTGGTGAAATGCGAAATGTACACCCACACAACTCATCCTCAATAAATCCTTTTCCATATACGGTAATATTACGTTCTCCAAGCACCATACTCGTCTTTTTATCATTGACATTGATTACGACCGTGCTAATATTCGGATGCTTTTTGCAGAGTGCCTTCACAAAATTATTTTTAGACGGAAGAATCGGGCTTGCCAGCACTAATACCACCATAATTTGTCCGGTATGGTATCCTTTTCGAATTAACACATGACGCAATAATCCGTATCCGGTATCTTCGTCATATGTCTTAATTCGAAAGGAATGCAACATATCCTTGATTTCTCTTATAATGGCACCCGATTCCTCATCTTCAATCCGACATGAAGCAATGTCTACAACTTGGTGTGTATTTTTCTGATAAACACCGGCCACCACCTGTCCACGTCGTGTGCAATCGAACACGGCATGCACTTTGTGTCTATAATGAAACGGAGTATCCATTCCAACAATTGTCTTCACTTTACAAAAAGGAGCCATCCGCTTTGAAACATATGCCTGTTTCTTTTTCAACTGATCCTCATACGAAATCCCCTGATAATCGCAACCACCACACTTTTTTGCATAGGGACATTGATCTTCATTTTTTATATTTTGAGCCATTCCTAATCCTCCTTACATCCCCTAATAATAGCGGATGTTTTACAAATTTACCATATTTTCCCATTCTTATTTTATTCAGAATGGATAAAAAGCAAGAAAATCTTAAGAATTTTTTATAAAAGTTTCCACTTGTAATTACATTTTATTTTTAATAAACTAGGCATAGTAAAGTGGAGGTAACTTATGAAAAAAATATTATCTTTTATCAAAGAAAAGTTATTCACAAAAACAACAAAAGAACATTCCGAACGATATAATCGCACGATTGCGTTTCTTAATAAATATTCTCTATTATTCCATGTATTGCTTTCATGTGCAATCGTTTTTTGGGTAGAAGTCATCTCACGCAGAAGTTTACTTTCTGCTGTTCGATTTTTAGATGACCACACCTGGGCATTCTTATATAATGCATTTATTGTTTTTGCATCACTGACACTTGTATACTTATTCCGTAGAAGGACATTTGTACGTGTCATTATTACCGGATTTTGGACCATTCTCGGTATCATTAACGGATGCATCCTCTCCAACCGTGTAACACCGTTTGGATTTACGGATTTGAAATGCATTAATGACTTGCTTGCGATGAACAATACCAGCTATTTCACTGCACAGCAGGCAACGATTGCAGTTTTTGGTATTGGTGCATTTACTCTCTTCTGTGTAGTCCTCTTTATTAAAGGACCGAGATTTGAAGGAAAAATCCGAAAAGTTGCTGTACCGGTTTCCATTCTTTCCGTACTGTTTATCGGACTTCCTGTTACCACACATGCCGCACAGAATACTCAGGTTGTAGCAAGTTATTTTTCTAATATTGCACAAGGCTATGAGAATTATGGATTTATTTATGGATTTTCATCCAGTGTTGTTGACCGCGGTATGGATAAACCGAAGAATTATTCCGAAGAAACTATTTTAACTATTACTGACGCAGTAGATGCTTCCAAAGAAACTACAACCGTTACTGCAGAAGATGCACCAAACATTATTTGTGTTCTTTTGGAATCCTTTGTGGATCCGGATGAGATTCAGTTTCTAGATTATAATGTGGACCCAATTCCAACCTTCCATTATTTAGAGCAGAATTACTCCGGCGGATATTTAACGGTTCCGGTTGTCGGAGCAGGAACTGCCAATACCGAATTCGAAATTTTGACCGGAATGGGCATGCAGTTTTTCGGTACCGGCGAGTACCCTTATAAAACCATTTTAAAGAAAACAACTTGTGAAAGTATCGCAGCTGACCTTTCTTCTATCGGATATGGTACACATGCCGTTCACAACAACGGTGGTAATTTCTATAGCCGTGTAAATGCATTTTCTATGATGGGATTTGATTCATTTACCAGTAAAGAGCTCATGGATATTCGTGAATATACACCAACCGGTAGCTGGGCCGCTGATAGTATTCTTGTAAACGAGACTATGAAAACATTAGATGCAACTGCAAATCAACCGGATTTCACTTATACGATTACAGTCGGAACTCATGGCGATTATCCAAAAGAACCGGTAATTGAGAATCCAATTTATGTTGCAAGCGGTCTTCCTGATGAAGCAACCACAAATCAATGG
Source organism: Lachnospiraceae bacterium (assembly GCA_045531055.1). Taxonomy (GTDB): domain Bacteria; phylum Bacillota; class Clostridia; order Lachnospirales; family Lachnospiraceae; genus Roseburia. The sequence continues at coordinate 155,564 of JAZSDG010000026.1, forward strand.
ACCTATTTCATAAATCAACTTCATGACACCGACCAGTTTATGGCAGACTTGATTGCCAAAGTAAGTGAACGTGATGAAAACACGATTATCGTATTTTTTGGTGACCACCTTCCTACGATGGGATTAACAGATGCGGACATGGCCACAGGTGACATTTATAAGACACAGTACGTTACTTGGAATAATATGGGACTTCCAAAAGAAGATACCGATTTATACGCATATCAGTTGCTTGCACACATCACAGATAGCGTTGGTATCCACGAAGGAACCATTATGAGTTATCATCAGACTCAACAAGATAGCGAAACCTATCTGACGGATCTGGAGCACTTACAATACGATATTCTTTATGGTGAACGCTACTGCTATGATGGTGTTGATGCATATCCGGCAACCGATATTGTAATGGGTACTGATGAAGTCGAAATTAAGAGTGTTTATGAACATTTAGAAGATTTTAGCTCAGACCAAACCTTGGTTTTCCTTACGGGTAAAGGATTTACTCCTTGGAGCCGTGTATATATTAACGGGGAAAAGATTTCAAGTTCTTATCACGCCAACGGTGCGATATCCTTTAATAAAGAAAATGTCAAAGAAGGAGATACCATTGTCGTAAATCAGCTTGGTTCCAGCAATACGATCTTTAGAAGTTCCAATGAAGTGGTCTATGATGATCCTCTTATTGCCAATACACAAGAACCAACGACAGAAGAATAACTATATAAGATAAAAAAGACGTCTTAGATCACTTGTGACCTAAGACGTCTTTTTTACATTTAGAGTTTCTTGAGCAGTTCTACTGCCTTTGATAGATACGGATTCTCTACCTCTTCAAAATCACCTGCATCTGCCTGCTTTGCATAGTCCGGATCTAAAGGAAGTTTTCCAAGTACGGTTAATCCCATATCGTTTGCGACTTCCTCAATGTTGCTTTCTCCAAAAATTTTCATTTCTTTTCCGCAATCCGGACATTTCAAATAACTGAAGTTCTCAACCACTCCTAAGACCGGTATGCTCATCATATTCGCCATATTATAAGCTTTTTTCACAATCATTTGAACCAATTCCTGTGGCGATGTAACAATAGCAATTCCATCTACCGGAAGTGACTGAAATACCGTAAGCGGAACATCTCCGGTTCCCGGTGGCATATCTACAAACAGATAATCAATCTCTCCCCAGACGGTTTCACTCCAAAACTGCTTTACTGCGCCCGCAATCACCGGCCCTCTCCAAACAACAGGTGCCTCTTCGTCATCAATCAAAAGATTTACGGACATTACTTTTATGCCGCCTTTGGATTCTAATGGATACATGCCTTTTTCATCACCAACCACTTGACCATGTACCCCAAACATTTTAGGTATAGATGGTCCGGTGATATCAGCATCTAAAATTCCCACCTTGTATCCGGCTTTTGCCATTAATACAGCAAGTGATGCCGTTACAAACGATTTTCCTACACCACCCTTTCCACTAACAACACCGATTACATGTTTTACATTGGAATATGGATTCATTTCCTCCAAAAAACTTTGAGGTGCCTGATTACTTGGACAACCTTCACAGCTTGATTTTGAACAGCTGGCAGCGCTGCTACAACTTGAATTTTCCGGCATTTCTAATTCCTCCTTTTATTACCATAATTACTAACTGGAAAATGTTACTTTATCAATCTGGATTACCGTAAAATATTCTTCCCCGATTTCAGTATTTACCTTTTTTTGAATGGCAGTTTTTACCGCCTCATCAGTCATACGATAACGATATGGTATTACAATATCAAAAATAATATTTGTGTGTGAATCACCTTTTACAACACGAAAATCATGAAGTGAAATAATCGTATCAATATCATGTACAATATCCATTACTTGTTGTTTCAGATGTCCGATATGTGCATCATGTGTCACTACCGGATCCATATGTATCGTCGCCACACACCCCATCTCTTTTGCTAAGGTCATCTCCAAATTGTCTATAATATCATGGAGTTGCAAAAGATTCCCGTCCGCAGGTACCTCTGCATGAAGCGAAATGATACGTCGTCCCGGTCCATAATCATGAACAATCAAATCATGTACCCCACATATATTCTCGTCAAAATGTAAAACAATATGCTCTATTTTTTCTACAAACTCTTTTTCCGGTGGTTGCCCGAGTAATGGATTAAGTGTATCTCTTCCGGCAGAAAATCCCGCATAAAAAATAAACAGACTAACCAAAACACCGCAGTATCCATCTATTTGAAGATGTGCATAATGACAAAGCAATGTGCAAATCAAAACAACCAAGGTTGCAACACAATCACTCAAACTGTCCATTGCAACAGCCTTAATCGTCGATGAGCCAATTTTCTTTCCTATATGGTTGTTATAAAATGCCATGTAGCATTTCACAATTATGGATATCAATAAAATGCAAAGAATCAGCCCCGAGAACTGCGTGTCTTTTGGATATAGAATCTTAGTAATAGAATCACGCATAAGCTCTATACCCATAAAAAATATAACTGCAGCGACTACCAATCCGGCAATATATTCCATGCGGCCATGCCCAAACGGATGATGCGAATCCGGCTTTTGTGCTGCCAGTTTAAAACCTACCAATGTGACCACCGACGAACCGGCATCCGACAAATTGTTAAATGCATCCGCAGTAATTGCAATCGAACCACTCAGCCACCCTGCAAAAAACTTTCCGCCAAAAAGCAATAGATTTAAAAATATTCCTACTACACCACAAAGCACGCCATAGGCGCTTCGTATGCGTTCCTTCGGCATGCTCTGTGATATAAATATCTTTGAAAGTATGGTAATCATCCCCATTACCTCCCAAGCTCGTTATTTCAGCATTCCCATATGATCAAACGGATAATACACAAATAATGCTTTTCCAATAATTTCTTCTTTGGTAACATACGTATGCTGCCAATATCTGGAATCCTCTGAATTGTTGCGATTATCTCCCATTACAAAATAGCATCCTTCCGGAACCTCAAACGTATAAGGTCCATTTGCCTTTATCCATTCTTCCATCAAATAAGGTTCTTCAAGCGGTATAATACTATCGTCAATAAATACGTTGCCCCCGACAATTGTAACAGTCTCACCCGGAAGTCCAATTACACGCTTGATGTATTTTTGAGTGTTGTCATCCGGGAATTTGAAAATAATGATATCGCCTCTTTCCGGTTCTGAAAAGAGATATGACAGACGAAAACCAATCAAATCATCCTTCGGCTGAATGGTATTCATCATAGAACCCGTCGGTACTGTTGCATTGATAATAACAAAGTTCTTAAGAAAAACTGCCAAAACAATTGCTGCCAAAAAGTAAAGCGTCCAGCTTAACAATTCTTTCTTCCATGAGGTCTTCTTAGAAGATTTCTTCTTAGACTTCTTACCCACTGCTTTGACAGACTCTGCTTCAACTGCTTTTTCCTTAGTTTCTGTTTCTTCGTTCAAATCTAAAATTTCAATATCTTTTCCCATGTTATAAACTTCTCTCCATCTCAACGCTTATCGTTTATTATAAAACATTTCTAAGCGCGGAACAACAATCTAAGGATATTTTTTCATCTTGGCATATACCACCAACTGATAAAATCTTCTTTATGGAATATCAGTCCTTCCAATCCCAAATCCAGACGTTCAATCTCTGTTAATTTACTTCGGATATATGTGTTCACGGAATTTGCAAAATCATCTTCCAAACACCAGATTGCCTGCACGGTAATTGGTTTTTGGGACTTCCATTCCTCTACGAAGGAACCTCCAAAATCAATGATTTTATCCCAACGATTCTGCGAATTGATCATGCGTTGTTTGATGTTTTCAATAATAACTTCCCGAATACTGCAAACAAGTGGATCCGTTTGACATTTTGCAAATAGTTGAGCATTGCGATGATTTTCATTGATAATAATATCAAATGTTCCCTTGGGGTCATTGGTTACAAAGCAAAATACCAAATCATCAACCTGATTTTTTGGATATAACTGATACGCCTTACGATACGGAATCACGCTCTTTTTCATAGAAATATCTGCTAATATTTCTGTATAAACAATTCCCGGTAAATCGCTTATGATATAACGCTGACTTTTTAAATATGGCGCAAAAAATTGCATAAATATGTTGTGATTTTTCTCAAAAAGAATCATCTGATATTTCTTTAGAAAAATTTTAAATTCCAACGCATAATTTTCTTTGTAGTAATAAAACACTTCTTGCGTCATTGAGGCAATACGAATCTCGTTCCCAATGAAGCCTTTTACGATAGTATCTATTGGAAGAACAACTTCCTGCCCTTTTAAATAAGCATGTATAAAAACCGACTGCTCTAACAGCTGCATTTCACTCTCATATTCAGATATCATATTCTTGGTACCATCATTAAGATATTGTGATAACCCAAGCGGATTTTGCGCAAAATAATTGATGATAATTTGTCCTACATTTTCCCGTAGCGCTTTTAAATTATCATCCTGTGCAACTCCATCACGATCCATTCTCAAATTGAGAAAACGCGGTTTTATATTCAGATGAAATGCCAGATGACGAAGCCATTCCGGCTTTAGACTAATTTGGGAAACATCATCTGTCACGCGAAATCCCTGCTGAAACAGCTCCGATTCTTCAATCAAATGACTGTGTTTAGAGTTGTATATTACAAAATACCCTTCTAATAACTCGTTCTGCACCCGAAGCGTCGTAATGCCGAGTACATATGCATATGGATTATCCCGATTCATCTTCGCTTGACTTAACACTGTCTTTCGATTATCAAAATATACTTCAATCGGTATCGGTTGATATGCCATATAATGTTGTATCATCCGCACTAACGAGCTCATGGTTAAGTTCATTGCAAACTTCGTCTGCAATGCCAGTGTGATTTTCGTACCAACTTCTATACGATTTGACTCAATATACTCTATCTGCTGCGCATCTTTAAACCATTTTGCTGCAATGGGTTCTAAAGATTGACGATTCATAATGTTCCATGCCGTATTAATAGAACGATCCTTTTTCGACTCAATTAAAACAGCTCGAGCTACACGAAAACTCGAAAACAAACCTATTCCAAATCGAGAAATCGGCTCATAAGAAAGACGCTGCTTTTTATATTCTTCACTTGTATAATAGCTTTGTCCGATTTTAGTTACATATTTTTCTAAATCACTGGCATTGATTCCAATTCCATTATCTTCAACACACAACATACCTGTAGACGATTGGAATGAAACCGAAATCTTTGGTTTAAAACCTTTGCGAATTTGATTGAGAGATTCCGCTTCTTCCATCTCAAGAAATTCTGTTCCCCAGCTCCACTCTAATGCTTGTCTGGTATAACATGCATCATAGGCGTTTTGCAACAATTCACGCAGACACGTAAATGGAGAATCATAAAACTGTTCCCCCGTAAGGGTTGATATCATATTCGATTTATCAAATTCTATATCAACACTTTTCATTCTACAAACTCCTAATCTCTTGCAAACAAATCTCGTGTGTAAACCTTCTCTTTTACATCTTCCAATTCATTATTATAACGATTTACAAGAATTATGTCTGCTCTTTTTTTAAATTCCACTAAATCCCTTACAACTTCAGAATTAAAAAATGTGTCTTCCTCTAAAGTCGGTTCATATACAATAACAGGGATTCCTTTTGCCTTAATTCGTTTCATAACACCTTGAATCGATGATTGGCGAAAATTATCCGAGTTTGACTTCATGGTCAACCGGTATACACCTACCACCTCTGGCTTTTTATGAATGATCTGATCCGCTATAAAATCTTTTCTTGTACGATTTGCATCAACGATTGCGCTAATCAGATTATTGGGAACATTGTCATAATTTGCTAAAAGCTGTTTGGTATCTTTTGGCAAACAATAACCACCATATCCAAATGATGGGTTATTATAGTGTGTTCCAATACGAGGATCCAATCCTACACCTTCAATAATCTGTCGACTATCAAGCCCCCTCACCTCTGCATATGTATCCAATTCGTTAAAAAAAGCAACACGAAGAGCAAGATACGTATTTGCAAATAATTTAATCGCTTCGGCTTCTGTCAAGTGAACCAATAAAACAGGAATATCTGTGGCTTTTGCACCTTGTTTTAACAACTCTGCAAACTGTTTTGCCTTTTCCTCTAATCGAATATCTTCTCCTGGATATCCAACGATAATACGACTCGGATATAAATTATCATATAAAGCATTTCCTTCTCGCAAAAATTCCGGCGAGAAAATAATATTTGCTGTCCCGAATTTCTGTCGAATTGTTTCTGTATACCCAACTGGCACCGTAGATTTAATTACCATGACGGCCTGAGTATTGTATTTCAACACAGTCTCAATAACTGTTTCTACAGAAGACGTATCAAAATAATTCTTTTCCGGATCATAATTGGTTGGTGTGGAGATAATTACAAATTCAGCATCTTTGTATGCCTCTTTTGCATCCGTCGTTGCGTGCAAATCCAAATTTCTGGTTGCAAGATATTCTTCAATTAATGCATCCACAATCGGTGATTTCTTTTGTCTAATCATTTCTATTTTTGCGGGAATTACATCAATCGCATATACTGTATGATATTGCGCAAGTAACACCGCATTGGATAACCCAACGTACCCGGTTCCGGCAACTGCTATTTTCATGGCGTATTCCTTTCATGACATGTAATATTTTTTATACCACTTTGCAAAATGTGTCAGTCCATCTTTTAGAGAAGTCGATGGACAAAATCCAAAATCTTTTACCAACTCATCAACATCTGCATATGTTTGATAGACATCTCCCGGCTGCATTGGAAGAAATTCACGTTTCGCTTTATGCGTAATAATTTTTTCTTCCAACAAACAGTTTTCTAAAGTGTCCACAAAATAGGAAAGATTTTCCGGCTTATTATTCCCAATATTGTATATTTTGTATTTTGCTCCATCCTCTGTTTCCACCGGCGGCTTTTGCATCACTTTACATACTCCCGTGATAATATCATCAATATAGGTAAAATCGCGATACATGTCTCCGAAATTATAAATCTGAATTTTTTCTCCTTTTACCAATTGATTGGTAAACTTAAAATACGCCATATCCGGACGTCCGGCGGGGCCATACACGGTAAAAAAACGAAGTCCTGTGCAAGGTATTCCATATAATTTGCTATAAGCATGCGCCATCAGTTCATTGGATTTCTTTGTGGCAGCATAAAGTGAAACCGGATTATCCACCTTATCTGATGTAGAATATGGCACTTTTTTATTGGAACCATATACAGAAGAGGATGATGCATATACCAAGTGTTGTACTCCCTGATACCTATCATAACTATGCCGACACGCCTCGAGAATATTATAAAATCCAATCATGTTTGATTGCATATACTCATCCGGATGGTCTATAGAGTAACGCACTCCAGCCTGCGCAGCAAGGTTTATTACCATATCCGGCTGATATACGTCAAACACCTCCGATAGTGCCTTAGAATCTGCAATATCCATTTTTCGAAAAAGAAACCTATCGTCGTTTAGTTCCTGTAAACGAGATTCTTTCAAACTCACATCATAGTAAGCTGACATATTGTCGATGCCAATAATTCTACAATCGCTATTTTCTTTTAATATTCTTTGTGCCAGATTCGCTCCAATGAACCCTGCTACTCCAGTAATTAAAAACGTCTGCATATATTTTCTCCATACAGCTTTGTACTTTTTGATATTCGAAATTACGAACTCTTTGTAGATTGTAATCACCCATTTTCCTTCGTAAAGCAAAATCGTTGCTCAATCTTTCTATTGCATCTACATATTCCGGGTAATCATTATTTACCAGATATCCGCCTTCATTTTGAATAATCAAATCTTGATTGCCTCGAATATTGTTGCATATCACCGGCAAACCGGAAGCCATGGCTTCCATAATGGATATATTTAACCCCTCACGCAATGATGGCAAAACATAAATATCTGCCATGCGATAGCAATCCATAATATCATTTTGATATCCAAGCAATTTGACTTGTTGCTCTAATCCGAGTTGAATAATAAGACTTTCTAATTCTTCTTTCAATTCCCCATGCCCGGCAATCCAATAATGAATATTCTTATTGTTCATTTTTGCCAACACTTGAAGCATCATTTTATGATTTTTATTTTTATTCAATTCCCCTACGGATAATAATAATATTGATTCCTTACTCATTGTCTTTCGAGATGTTTGGAATTTTTCTACATCAATCCCTACTCCCGGGACACATTCCGTCCTTTTTGCTCGAAACTTTTTTTGCGCAAGTTGATAGTCCTCTTCGTTAATCGTAATAAGCACATCTGTGTATTTGGACAACCACTTTTCTACCGGGTAGTAGAAAAGCCAGTTCAAAAGTGGTGCACCCTTATAAAAGTGAAATCCATGCGCGGTATAGATAACTTCCGCAGTCTTTGTTGCATGTGTTGCAATCCGGGCAAGTACTCCACCAATTGGCGTATGACAATGTACAAGCGAAAAACCTTCTTCCTGCATCAATTTTTTCAGCTGGTGATATGCCCTTCCATTCTTTACGAATCGAAACGGATTTCTTGCAAAATCAATTTGATGACAAATAATTTCGGTTCCATTTAGGCGGCTGTTATCTGTTCCATAGGAGGGATACGAAAAATTCGATGCATAGTGCACTTCATATCCCATTCGTTGCAGAATCTTAACATTATTCATTTCAAATTGCGGAATAAATCCACTTACGTGTGACACTAATAACGCTTTCATCTTAATTTCTTTCTCTCGGGTTTTCTTTTATATACAAATACAACCGCTTCTTTTAAATTCGGAAAATGAATTGCAAAAAAAACAAGCAATGCACCTATATAAATTAAAGTGGCCTGCCATTCCACAAAATACCAATTTGCAAAAATAAAAATTAACACCATAAAAATCTCCGAAAAAATACTTTTTCCAATTTTTATTTGTATTATTTTTTTCAAAATCATTTCTGAGAACACACATTTCAACATTACTAATATAACAATGGTCAAAACTGCCAAATCGAGATTTCGAATCACATATACCGTAAAAAATGTAAGTAAAAAACTAATCGCAACGGTTACTAAGTTGCTCATCAAAATACCTCTCTCCTTGTGTAATGCTTTTAAGTAGGTATTATTTAATATGATATTTCTAGCATCAAACAAGCAAACCGGCAATAATATTGCAAGATATTTTAACCCCTCTTCATATTGGGGCAAAATGAAAGTTAAAAGTTTTACCCCCGGCAAATAAAAAACAAAAAGCGACAACATAAAAGCATCTAATAATACACTAATCATCCCATACGCCTTCTGTTGTTTTTCCTGCGAAGTTCTTCTTAATTCCGGAAAAAGTACAACACTTAATGCCTGAACAAACTGTGTAAACATGTTCGAAATACTTAAAGTTAATGATATTTTCCCAAAAACCAATATCCCCCAACAAGCATCTATTGCAATTCTTACGGTTCCATTTATAAATCTATTAACAAATGAGGCAAATGTGACATTGATTCCGGATAAGATTAATCTTTTACTATGAAGCAAGGCCTTCTTCATGGTAGATAATCCGACAAAAAACATCTTACGATTTACAATTAAAATCCAAATCAAAAGGCATAGCTTTGACAATATATCTACCGCAATCAACTCATGATATCCGTTTTTCTGACAGATTATTAGTAAAATTACCAGTGCAACATAAAGTATGCGATCTCCGATCAGATACTTTGAGTAGCGTTTCATATCGTTGATACAAATCAGGTAATACAAAAACACATACCTTAATGCCTCAATCATTACACTAAGCATCGACATATAAAAAACATATCGTCTTGCTTCATCCGACACCAGAAAGCTACTGATTCCAAGTATCCCAAGTAGCACAACCAGTAAATATACAAAAAATAGCCAAAATTGTGTACTTATTTGCTTTTTGGAAATCTCCTCTTCCTTCATGCCTCCATAAAAGATATAGATACCCTCATGCCAGCCTAAAGTTAAGATCCAAAGATACCCGCAATACAAATTCTCCATCTGATAATAAGCGTATGCATGCTCATGAAACAAAATCGGAATCATAAAATTGATCACGATATTGATAAATATACAGATACTATTAGCAATAAAGACATATGATAAATTCTTTAAAATCCCTTTTCTCATTGCTTCTATCCTCTTTGCGATTTGTCAATCGTTGTCCTTTTGTAGCGTGCTGCATCCAATGCAAATCCTACTATAATTAAAAATCCAAAGAAACATACACCTACAGGATAATTCCAATATACATGTCCAAAATCGTTATATGTATAAAATACGGAAATAACATCTTCAAAGTCATTACTTACAAGAACATTCAAACCATATATTGTAAAAAGACTCCATAGTGAAAATATTGCTTTCTTAGGCGCTTTTATACTATTTTCCTTTACATCACACCATCTTGCAAAATATACATAGACATATATCAACAAGTTCCTTGTCAAACGGATATAGGTAAAAGTAGATGCATACAAGGGACATAAAACCAATAATAAAAGACAGATTTTCTCTACATAATCATAATATGGTACTTGCAATCCGGGACAGTCATTTTGAAAACTAATCTGATATTTATTATTTATTTTTACCTTCTTTAAAATATAAATGATAATGCAAATAGAAATTTGCCATATAATCGACGCTACAATGGTTCCTGTTGTAACATGACTTCTCGTAAAATAATAATTAAAACGTCTTTCTCCAATCAGAGATTGTATAATCGAAATATTATCAATTGCAAGCATCGCTATAACGCCCAAAAGTACTATTACTACCAGTTTTTTCTTTGATATATTATTCTGAAATTTAATCAAAATAAACAATAGATAAAATAGTACGGATGTATGGATGCTACCCGCCAGCAATATTAAAACAATATATTTTATTAATGAGTATTTCTTATCTTCAATCAGAATTTGTATCGCAATAATACTAATTGCCATAGCAATTCCTTCTCGTGTATTATATGCACTCATGATTGCCGGATACCACAAAAACAATACCATGGGTATACAAATACGTTTTGTATTTTTCTTAATCACATACGCAACTGCTGCAAGAATAAAAAAAACAAAAATTTTATAAACCGTATCATAAGAAAAACCCATGTTATGAAAACACTTTGTCAAAATGAAATATCCGGGTTCCGTTCCTGTATAATCCGATAAGCCGCGTCCTGCAAGATTATTATAATTATTCAAATAGTTTGAGTAATCAAATCTTGTTAAATCGCTACAAAATCCCAGCAATATCCACTGCCAAAAAAATGTTAGATAAAAAATTCCTTTGGATTTATAAAAAACAAGTCCTAAAATTGTTATAATAATACTAATCGCAAATAACATAATTCTAGTGTCTGTCTCCAATTCTATAACGTATTTGTCGCAACCATATCCGTTTGGTTGCAAGAGGAGCAACAATAAACATTTTCATCTTTTTGCGCAAATATTTTCTTCGCGCCTTAGCAAAACTCCTTTTTGTCACCGGTGGGTTGTAAAAATCAAGTAATTCAACCGTATCCAAGGCCGGTACATCACTTACAAATTTTTCCGCAGATATAAGAAAGCAATTTACGTTTGCAAATTCAGACTCCGTACAATCCAATATCGGTTTTCGCTTTTGAAAGTGGATATACACCAATTCCTGTCGTCTTATCATATCATCTTCTTCATATACGCGATATGCACCCCCGTCCTCCCATAAGAAAGTCTGATGGGTATAATTGGTATCACGCGCCATATTTAAGCGCATCGGTAAAAAGGAATGCAAATCTGCAAACTCCCTTTTCTGATAAACCTTAATATGATTTAAGCGGCATATGCGATTCACACCAAAATGTTCCTCCGGAGTTGTTTTTGCTTTTCCCTCGAAAATTTCGTCGAGTGAATAGATACCACCTGTTAAATCATAAATATGGTTCATTTGTTCATTGTTACGATATAAGCAAAGATGACCATACATATATATTCTATCATTCTGCTTAAGGACATCATCCGTTACAAAATTGCGTATATTCCCAAATATCAAATCAATGTCACAATATCCCCAGAAATCATAGTTTTGTAACAGTTCCGCGTACAACACCCCAAAGAATAATCTGCAATCGCAAAATTTATAAGCATCTTGTATCGCTACTCTTCGCCCTAAAACCTTCTGATACTTCTTTATTTCGCTGGATAATGTTGTTTTGTGTATCAATATATTCGATTTATCACTAACAACATCCTGATCGCTAATAACGATAAAATCGATCGAAGAATTTGCTTCTGCAGATTTTAACCAAGCCGGAAAATAGCTAGGCAAATTCCCAAACCAGGTAACAATAACACCTATTTTATAACTACTACCCATCATACCATTTCACCTTTTCACATTGATTTTGGCAAAATAAATTTCTCACCGAGTACAAAATCAAAATCATCCGGTTCATACATCATATAACCACTTGCAGAAAAAAACGTGATTTCCCCAAAAATAATTTCCCCGTCTATGTTATACATATCTATCCTGGCTTGCGGAAATGGTTCTCCAATTTTCCTTGCCAGCGATAACATCATATCGTAGTTTTGCGGCTTCAAAAATGCTTGCGGCAACATTGCTTTCCCTTTCCTCTGTACATTCACACGCGTATAATCCGCTCGGAAGATACCTACCGTAACCTCATCTTGCGCCTTGCGGTCTTTCATGACATACAAATATTCCGGTTTTCCATAAAAACAGAAAAATTTGTAATCAACCAATTGAGATACACTATTTGCATCCTCCAAATATTTTTCCGCAATAATACGATGTTTTTTGTGATCATAAACCCATTCTCGCCCCGGATGTTTTTTTAGTAATGGCACGTTTACCCATTCTCTCATCTGTTGCATCGCTGTCTCTATGTCCAGTTTTGATTTATCGGGAACAAGAATTACCGAATTTCCGCCACAGCCTAATGTATCTTTCAACACAAACGAATTCGGAAGTGCATCAAAATCTATTTCCGCAGGCGAATCATACAAACCATACAATTCATTCAGATGATTGCCCAATCCACATCTTTCCAGATACTGGCGCACTTCATACTTATCTACACATTGTTCCATAAGTGAATCTCTGTAATAAAGCTTGTACCATTGGATTTTTTCAGTAAAACGCTTTGGATTCCTTAAGTTTAATCGCCTACCGGTCTTCATTCGATATTGCATCTGAATCATCATTTTATCCGGTATAAAATTTAACAATTGCATAATTCGGATGCGTAATTTTCGGCTTTTTATAATCTTCTTATAATCCATTCTTTTTTATATTTCCCTCATATATGCCTCAATTACTATTTGTCTGTCAAACTCTCGCTCCATCTTTTGTCTTCCGGCAAGTCCCATTGCTTTTTTTTCTTTGTTATTCATTGCAAGAAATTTTCTTACACACTGCACTAATTCATCCGTATTTTTGGTTTTAAATACAAATCCCGTTATATTATGTTCAACGGTTTCTCTACACCCACTTCTATCCGTAGTTATTACCGGGCGACCACATGCAGCACTTTCCAATAGAACATTCGATATGCCTTCCGGATAGTACGAAGGATGTACCGTACAATGCGCCTTCAAAAGATATGGCCTGGTATCCGGCACCATTCCGTGATACTCAATAATTCCCTGCTTTTCATGTTCTAAAAGAGTTTCTTCATAATTGCCATCACATGGTCCGAGAACATGAAATACCACATTAGAATACTCACTTTTGATTTGCTTTGCCATTGCAAGATATTCCTCTATTCCTTTTTCTTTCATCACCCTTGCAATAAAAAGAAACTCTATTTTATCGTCGTCAGGATAATCCATAAGATGCCATCTGGTAAGGTTTACCCCCGATCCCGGAATCAATTGTTGTTTCCCATGATACATGTTCCGACTTTCAAAGAATTGCCTATTTTCCTGGTTTTGAAAAAATAGACATTTTGCGTATTTTGCTGCCTTGCGATAAAGCATAACCATGAATTTCTGCAAGACACCTTCTGATTCTACCGCAGTTCCAAGTCCCGATATATTCATAAGATATGGTATCTGCATCTTCCCTGCCAGAATACCCGCATAAATATTTACTTTAGTTGTATAAGTAAGGATCCTATCCGGATTCAGCTGTTGAAACAATTTCTTATATTGCAAAATCAGTTTCATATCTTTCATCGGATTCATTCCACGTGTATCAATCTCAATCGGATAAAACTTGCACCCCATCTGCACAAGCTCATCTACTTTTTCTCCATAAGGAAGTGCTATTGAGACCTCATATCCTTCTTCTAACAAACGCTCTACTAATTCAACTCGAAAGTTATATAATACAAAGTCCCGATTCACAAGAATCAGAACTTTTTTCCCTTCCATCCTATTTTCCATCATTTTCTACTTCGCAATTCTTTTTAGTTCTACATTCGGTTGCACAGCCTTATTTGTTTTCCGATTCATGGTCTTGCTCTTTTCCGGTTCAAATCCCTCTGTGCTTTCCGGCTGAAACATCGTTCGAAATGTTAACATTAAAATTTTCAAATCTAATAACAAAGATTGATTTTCTATATACATCAAATCTAACCGAAGTTTGTCGTATGCAGATGTGTTATATTTTCCGAAAACCTGCGCATATCCTGTAAGTCCGCCTTTCACACGCAAACGATATGTAAATTCCGGCATTTCTTTTTCGTATTGCTTTACATGCTCCACTCGTTCCGGACGCGGGCCCACAAAACTCATATCGCCTGTTAAAATGTTAAACATTTGAGGCAATTCGTCTATTCGGAGCTTGCGAATAATTCTACCCACTCGCGTAATACGACTATCATTGCCGATACATGGTATGACACCTTCCTTTTCTGCATCAACTACCATGCTACGAAATTTATAAATATTGAAAATCTTGCCACCTTTTGTACATCGTTTTTGTTTGAAAAGAATCGGCCCCCTGTCTTCCACTTTTATACAAATAGCTGTTACTAACATAATCGGAGAAAATAGAATTATCATAATCATTGCCAGGATAAGGTCCAAACATCTTTTTGCCCCATAGTCACGAATACTTTCATAGCTATATTCATATTTCATCAGCGGAGTGTCTAATAAATGCTTATAACTGGAACCTTGGCAAATCAGGTCCTCTATCTGTGGTGTAAAATAGAACTTCTTCTGCGCTTCTGTGCACAATTTCATATAAGTTCCCCGACAATGATTGGAAACCTCGTATAAGATTACTGTCTCGCAAAATTCCATTTTCTCTCGGAATTCTTCTTCTGAAATAGTCTCATAATCCATATAAGAAATTGTAAACAAATGATGATATTTATCCAGCAGACGAATTGCAAACTGTTTGGCATCTTCTTCCGTTACCGCTTCTCCATAGATTAAAAATGTTTTCTTTGGTTGTACGTTTTTGATAAAATAACGTTTTGTATATGTTATAAAAGCCGCTGTCCCTAAACCTTGTAGCAACGCTGTTGCTAAACCCGGAAAAATATTTACATAATGATTATTAATCAAACAGCATTCTACATATAAGATAAGATTTGCAAATCCATAAGAAATCACCTGTGCAAATACAATTTCTCCAATATTTGTGGATGCGATACGAAATGCCTTATAAACATTACAAAAAGCGAGATAAATAATTGCATAAATTAAGCTTGAGACAACGCCTCCCAATAGCCAATATCTGTCAAATGTATACTCATTATAGTATGCAAACCAGATGGCAATAAACATCCCGATATTCCAGATGCTCACTATGAACTTAGCTGTATTGGTGATGCTCTTTCTTTCCATCTGTTTTTATGCTCCTTTATCTCTTGTGGCTACGATATGGTTCATGTCTAATCGTTTAATAGTACTGCCTGTACCAAATATCTTCTATCCTTCTGTCCCGATACGCATGTGGACAGTGTTATGATATGATTTTGACTGCTTACTTCCACATTATTTCTGATATGTACCGACATATCGCGAGTGCCAAGTATTTCATCCAAGTATTTCTGATAACCGGATTCCGTTGAAAAATCATTTGTCTTTAAAATATGGGCATCATCCGTTTCGTATGCCGCAAATATCTCATATACTAAAATTTCTTCCGGTGTATATACAAAAATATATGGATTGTCGTTCAAAAAATTTGCTTCTTCATACTTGTGTAAAGTTCGAAACATGGTCTGGTTTTTCATGTTATGACCATAAATAAGCGTATTATAATCCTTAAAATTTTTATTATTAAAACTCTCCGTATAAATACATCCCGGATACCCTCTGCTGCCATCTAAATTGTGCTTCAGATAATAGGTATCATCTGTTGGATGTTGGAGAATTGGATAGTCAACGTTTGTTCCCGGAATATAAATCCATGCATAAATATCTTGATTTTCTGCCCGTAATGCCTCCCAATCCGGGAAACGTTCCGGTATCTTTACTCCCAGCTGCAACCAACTTTTTGTCTCAGATTCTTCCTCCGGCACGTCTTGTGTCCCTGACGCTGTATCATTTTCATCATGTAATTGATTCCATCCATCACTTCCTACATATTCCGAAAGCTTTTGAAATCGTTCTTCTGCATTTCGCTGTATGACCCATGAACGCAAAAAAAGAGCAAGAACAATCATTAAAATAACGATTAATATAATACATATTATCTTATAAATATTTCTTCCTTTTTCCATAATGACTTCCTTATTATTTGAAAATGCACACCTGCTCCCATTGCGGGAGCTGGTATGCAACCACATGTGTTATAGATTCGAATCTATCTTTCCATTAGGAAAGTTTACGTGCTTTTTTGCCGCAAATTGCAATACCCATAATGGCTAATACTGCAATTGCCGGCAATACCGGAAATGAGGCTCCGGTCTTCGGAGAAGTTGCGCTACTTGCTCCTGTTCCGGATGTAACGTTCTGATTTACTGTAACATTCTGATTAATCGTCGGATTCGCAGAGTTACTCGAGTCTACTGTGCTATCTCCGCCTTCAGAAATATTAGTATCCGGTGTTGTAGGATCCGCATTTACATTGTTGTCCCCATCGACATTTACATTCGACGGATAACGTACAATTGCAATTGGCGAAAGTGAACCGAGTGTTACAATTACTTTTCCGGTCATTACCTGAGAAGGAATAAGTGTCTCCCAGGTACCATCTGCTTTTTTATGTAATATACGAATATTATCACCAGCTTTTACACCCGATGCTGTTATTGTTAGTGTAATTCCTTTGGAAGCATCCACTCCGCTTGGCGCAACAACATCCACCATACCAAGAATCTCTGCTTCTTCTGATACACTTTTTGCTTTGTCATTTGCTTCTGATAGCTCGTCCGTTGTAACAACGCCATAGCTAAGCGCTTGTTCCTGTCCGTTTTCTGTATATTGAATACTTTCTACTTTCTCTTTCTGAGCTTCTAGAACAGCACCTTCGCTATCTGTTGAGCCAGCCGCAAATACAGTGGTTCCCATAGAAAGAACCAACATCAAAGTAAGTACTCCTGCAAGTGTTTTCTTCATGATCTTCTCCTCCTTTCTTAGTTTTTACATGTGGTCTATATCAAGTACACCATGGCACCTAATATCCTATGAAACTTCCTCATAAAACACTTCAATAATAAGGTCATATAACGCTTCTTCATCTACATGGTACTCTTCATATATTGTTCCCATATGTGTCTCACCCGGAACGGTATACATCCGTTCGTCACTGAAATCATATTCCATCAATTCCCCTAGCATACTAACAAAATCTACATTCGTAACAAGATAATCGGAAATAGAATTATAAACATCTTCCAGTTTTCCAACATCACCGGATGCAATTGACTTAAGCTTAGACATATAACTCATAATATATTGTTCCTGTCTTCGCAATCGATCGGTTGCACTATCAAATTCATTGATGTCGCGTCCTCGAAGGTAATAATACGCTTCATCTCCATTCAATGTGACCGTCTCTCCTTCAAACAATTCCACACCTTGCGACGGATAATACAAATCCTGCAATACTGTCAACGAGACACCACCGATTGCATCATTCATCTTTGGAATTGCGCCCATGTTAATTGCCATATATCCACTAATCGGAATGTTATAAAATAAATGAGAAACCGCATCTACGCTTCTGGAACAACTTAGTTTTTTGCCATCACCAAATCCATGCTGTACGCAAATCTGCGCCACAGAATCACCAAGACTATTTCCACTTGCATCATACATAGCAACCTTTGTCATGGTATTTCGATTAATGGAAATAATTGTCATGGACTCCGTCTCTTTATTGGTAACAAGAAGAAACATTGCGTCTGACTGCCCGCCGCTAATACTATCTGTTGCCGTAGTAACCGGATTATCATTATCAATTCCCATAAACAAATATGTTCTCAAACTATCGTTATACTT
Organism: Lachnospiraceae bacterium; assembly: GCA_045531055.1. Classification (GTDB taxonomy): domain Bacteria; phylum Bacillota; class Clostridia; order Lachnospirales; family Lachnospiraceae; genus Roseburia. Next base: position 174,043 of record JAZSDG010000026.1, read on the forward strand.
GTAATTTTTCCCGTTATAGGAAATGATGCCTTCCTGCCATTTCTCTTCCTCTTCAACGCCTTCATTTTGTGTATAGTTTCCCTCATTGCGTTGCGTACTTGTTGCCTTGGTCTGCATGCTGATTACAACAACTGCAACAATTGTAACAAAAGCCATCCCCGCGAAAAAAGCCAACACCGTATTTAATTTTTGCGATGTATTCATGTGCCTTTTTCTTCTCACAACTCTTGTACATCCTCCTGTTGATAGTTTCCATAATAGCCGCCATAGTAGCCACCATAGTAGCCACCGTCATAGCCATTCTTTTTCATTTTCACTTTGTTAAGCACTGCCCCTAAAATCCGAACTCCGGATGCTTCTAACTGTTTTTTCACATTCAAAATCATGCGACCGCTTGACATCCCCTGTGCAATCACAAGAATTGCTCCGTCACAATGTTTTGCAACAACTGCAGCGTCAATCGTCGCTCCAATTGGCGCACAATCCAACAAAATGTAATTAAAATGGTCTCTGCCAAATTTCAATAATTCTTCAAAATATTTCTTTTCTAATATCTCCGTAGGATTTGGGACGGATGGCCCCGCGAATATCATAAAAAGCCTCGGAATCTCTGTACCATATAATACGTCTTCCAATTTCTTCTGTCCGGACAAATAATGGGATAATCCATAAATTTCCCCGCCGTTCGAAGAAGCAGCTCTTAATCTTCCAACAAATACCGATTTACGCATATCTGTATCAATTAACAACACTCGCTTCCCTGATTCGGTAAGCGAACGGGCCAAATCCATAGCAACGGTACTTTTCCCTTCGTTCGGAATTGCGCTGGTAATTAAAATCGTCTTAACATCATCACCACAAAATTGTATATTCGTCTTTAAAGCTCGAAGGGATTCTTTCATGGTATAGCTTTGCTTTTTTAATTTTCCAAATATCACGGATTCCATGATTTTCTCCTTTAGTTGCTCGTTTTGTTTGTGTTTTTCTTTCTCTTTCTAGCCTGCATTTTTGAGGTTGGCTTTTCCTCTCCATCGTCCTCCGCTTCCTCTAGCGGTAATGTTCCTAGTACATTAAGTCCGAGTTTCTTTTCAATATCTTCAGCCACCATAATCGTATCATTAAACAGGTATGAAATGACAATAATCGCACACGCTAATAACGCACCTATCATAGCGCCAATTAGAGTGTTTTTAACCGTCTGCGGACTTACCGGTTTCCCATCGGAATATCCTCTTTGAATCACTGTTGGTGGGTCCTGGTCCATCTTCTCTGCTATAAAACCTGATCCAACTTCTGCAATTTCATCCGCAATTACTTTCGCTCTCTTCGGATCTTCATCTTGTACTGTAATCTCAAGGATTCTAGAATTCGATGGATTATTCAAAGTAACCTTTTCTTTGAGAGAGTCATAGCTTTCATTCAAATCCAGATTCGCAATCACTTGATCTAATACCGGTCTTCCTTTTACGGTAACCATATAATCGTTTGTCAGGCTTGTACCCATCTGAATATCTGCTAATGTTGTAATGGATGTACTCTTGGTCAATACAAATAATTTTGCAGTTGATTCATACTTTGGGACCAAAATAAATTTGCTAATGGAAAAAGCAATTGCCGCCACAAAAATCATAGACAACAAAATCCATTTCCAATAAGACAGCAATTCCAATAGCAGGTCTTTTAAATCTATCTCTAACTCATTACCGGTATCGAATTGGTTCTCCATTTCGGTCTCCTTCTAGTTGCTTTTCTCTGTAATAATCTTTGCCGGATTGTCACAAAATATTTTGTGTGCATACTCTGCCCCATACTTCTTGCTTAAATACTCCCGACATTTTTTCATATTGCTTACTCTTGTTTTGATACCATGGCAATCACTCGCCACAATATCTACGCATTCATATTTTAAAAGTTTGGCGCAATAGCGCTTGACTGTCCAACTGTTATTGCCCAAAATGGCATCTGCATTCAGCTGAATCCACGCCCCCATCTCTTGTAATTCTTTCGCATATTCCTGATTCGCTTGCATGCACAAATAACGCTCTACGTGTGCAATTATAGGAATATACCCATGGTGCAACAATTCCTGTGTCATTTTCTTGATATAGGAATATTCACTTTGATGCGAATACTCCGCAAGGACATATCTTGAGTCTGCTAACGTATGGCAACGTCCGCTTCGAAAAGCATCTACCATATTACTATTCACATGATATTCTGTACCCAAATAAATGGAGATTCCTATCTCTTTCGCATATGGACACAACTTGGAAAAATGCTCATCGATTTGCTCTTTGGGATATCCAAACATTCCGTGTCGATAATGCGGTGTTAAAATCATCGCCTCTACCCCTTGCCTTTTTGCATCTTCTAGCATGGCTATGGATTCTTCTATGGACTTCGCTCCATCATCCACCTGATAAAGCAAATGGCTATGTATATCTATCATGTATCGTAACCCTCTTCAAGACGCAAAAATAGCGCATAATTAATCTATATTATTATACTATATCGACATTTTTTACGCAATGGATAACAGAAAAATGGAAAGGATTGCATGTTTTCCTGTCTTTCACCCTTTGAAAAATGCAATCTATCCCTTTGAGATAAACGAAGGAAAACTGATATAGAAAATACGGTTGAACTACATTTTTTACCGGGTGGAGATTTATCAGACGATGACACCTCATTGACTATAATGATACCTTGCAGCTCCGGCTATCGGAAGGGTATCATGTAGATGCGTTAAGGAACGTATTGTTGGGGACCAACGAAGTCCTTGTTGAATTCAAAGATGGCAACGTCTATATTATAAATATCAACTCCAACCAAGCTCAACTGCATGAAAAAATTACTGAATTAAATAAAAAGGTCTTACGGAACAAAATGTTTCAGTAAGACCTTTTTATATCATTTTAATATTAAAATTTTGCTAATTAACAAACACCTTGTGCAAGCATAGCATTTGCAACTTTCTCAAAACCTGCAATATTTGCTCCGGCTACATAATTGCCTTCCATTCCGTAGCGTTTTGCAGCATCATCGATATTGTGGTAGATGTTTACCATAATCTGCTGTAATTTTGAATCAACTTCTTCAAATGTCCAACTCAAACGCTCTGAGTTCTGGGTCATCTCTAATGCAGAAGTTGCAACACCACCGGCATTGGATGCTTTACCGCAGATAAACCATACGCCATTATCTTGCAAATATTTGGTTGCATCCAAAGTAGTAGGCATGTTTGCTCCCTCGCATACTGCCATTACTCCGTTTGCTACCAACGCTTTTGCATCGTCGATTAATAACTCGTTCTGAGTTGCACATGGTAATGCGATGTCACATTTGATGCTCCATACTCCACGACCTTCATGATACTCTGCACTTGGTCTTGCAGCAGCATATTCTGTCAAACGAGCACGTTTTACTTCTTTTACTTCTCTTAATAATTCTACATCAATTCCTTCCGAATCATAAATCCATCCGTTAGAATCCGAACAGGTAACAACTTTTGCTCCCATCTGCTGTGCTTTCTGAATCGCATAAATTGCAACATTTCCGGCACCGGATACAACAACTGTTTTACCTTCCATCGTCTCTCCATGACATTTCATCAATTCTTCTGTGATGTATAACAAACCATAACCAGTTGCCTGTGTACGTGCTAAAGATCCACCATAGCTTAAACCTTTTCCGGTCAATACGCCTTCATATACACCACGAATTCTCTTGTATTGTCCAAACATATAACCAATTTCGCGAGCACCGGTTCCAATATCACCAGCCGGAACGTCAACATCAGCTCCAATGTATTTGTAAAGCTCTGTCATAAAGCTCTGGCAAAATGCCATAACTTCTCTGTCAGACTTTCCTTTTGGATCGAAGTCAGAACCACCTTTACCACCACCAATCGGAAGGCCTGTTAAAGAGTTTTTGAAAATCTGCTCAAATCCTAAGAATTTAATAATACCTGTATTTACAGAAGGGTGTAAACGAAGTCCACCTTTGTATGGTCCAATTGCATTGTTAAATTGTACACGATATCCGGTATTTACCTGAACTTGACCATTGTCATCAACCCAAGGCACGCGGAATTTTATCTGTCTATCCGGCTCTACCAATCTCTCTAAAAGAGCCTCTCTTCTATATACCGCCTCATTTGCATCAATAATCGGGCGTAAGGATTCTAATACCTCTTCCACTGCCTGTAAAAACTCCGGTTCAGAAGCATTCTTTGCTTTTACTCTCTCAAGTACTTCATCAACATAACCCATCTTTTTAATCTCCTTTACTCTCATATTCTATTTCTTTAACAAAGATATTCTATACCATCTTACTCTAATATACAAGAAAAAATTGCAAGTTTTTGCTTGCAATCTTTCATTTCAATTTATTCTTTTATCTCTTTCCACGACTCAAACAGTGCCTCTTCATCATCACTATTATAAATCTTTTGAAAATAATCTGTCATTTTTGCAAGTGCATAGATAAGAACCGTCGTTTCCTGTTCGTTTAATCCAGCCTTTATATGCTCTATCATTTGACGGTGAAACTGCTCGTGATGATAATAGGCACTCTTGCCTTTATCCGTCAACATTACGCGTACAACACGTTTATCGGAAGTACTGCGTTTCCGTTCTACGTATCCTTTATTTACCAACGCATCCATTGCTTTGGTCAAGGTTCCGGTAGTTACTGACATGAGTTTCGCCACAACAGACATTTTCTTTGGTTCTTCGACACCAATTGCTTCTATTATGTGCATATCATTAGTGGAAATATCTTTAAATTCATCTGTAATCAGACACTTTCCTTCTATTTCCAATATATCTTTAAATAAACGTACCAATAGTTCATTTAATGTTTCCTCTAATGTCATACGGCATCCTCACTATCTTTTTCTACCATTTTAACACACAAGCACCCCATGTCAATCCGGCACCAAAACCGGCAAGCACGATGATATTCCCTCCTTTTATTTTACCTTCTCTGCAAACTTTATCAAGTAAAATCGGCACACTTGCTGCAGAAATATTTCCACATTCCTCTAAATTCGTTGGAAATTTTTCCTTTGGTTGTTTCAAACGTTCGGTTACAGCCTCAATAATACGAATATTTGCCTGATGCAAAATATAATAATCTACATCATCCTCCGCCAGATTTGCTTCGGCCAATGCTTGACGAATGGCTTTTGGAACCGTGCGAACTGCAAATTTATAAACAGCCGGTCCGTCCATTGCAACAAAGTAATCTCTTTGAGAAACATCTTTTTCTTTGCAAAACGGATTACTTGTCACACGATTAAGACAATTTAACGCCATTCCATCTGCGCCATTTGCACCTTGCACCATACTAAGCAAATTGTTTTCCTCGGCGCTTACTACCACCGCGCCCGCTCCATCGCCAAATAATACACAAGTACTGCGGTCGCTCCAATCCATAATCTTTGAAAGCGTTTCTGCACCGATAACCAACGCATTTTTATATTTTCCGGTTCGAAGATAAACATCGGCAGTTGCTAATGCATAGAGAAATCCGGAGCACGCCGCACCCATATCAAATGCAAACGCATTTTTCGCCCCAAGCTGTGCCTGTACCTGACAAGACAGCGTTGGAATCACATAATCTGCGGATACGGTTGCAGCAACAATCAAATCAATTTCTTCTGCCGTAATACCTGCATCATCCAATGCTTTTTTTGCAGCTTCCACGCTCATAGAAGTAGTCGTTTCTTCTACTGCAATATGACGACTCCCAATTCCGGTTCTACTACGAATCCATTCATCCGAAGTATCCACAATTTTTGCAAGATCGCCATTGGTAACTATTTTCTTCGGAAGCGCACTTCCGGTTCCAATTACTTTCATAATATATCCTTTCGACTCCTTGAATTTTTAGAACGCGCGGAATCGGTCGTATCTTTCCTGTGCCAGTTGCTCTTTTGTCTTTCCGTCTTGACGTTTTAAAAATTCTTTCATATGTCCCTTCATATAGTTTGCGATAGAAGACAATGCCGCCTCATCCGCTCCACCATATTCCGGAATAATATCTTCAATCACATGAAGTTCTTTTAAATCCTGTGCCGTAATTTTCATAATGCCTGCAGCTTCTTTTGCACGTGTTCCGTCTTTCCAAAGAATGGACGCAAAACCCTCCGGAGAAAGAATGGAATACGTTGCATTTTCCATCATCCATACTTCATTCCCAATTGCAAGCGCAAGTGCACCACCACTACCACCTTCACCAATCATCAATGATAAAATCGGCACTTTCATGCCGGACATTTCATAAAGGTTACGCGCAATTGCCTCTCCTTGTCCATTTTCTTCTGCCTGCATACCCGGATATGCCCCCGAGGTATTTACAAACGTGATAATCGGGCGATTAAATTTCTCTGCCTGTTTCATCAAACGAAGTGCCTTACGATACCCTTCCGGAGAAGGCATTCCATAATTATGATTTGCACAGTCACTAATCGTTTTTCCTTTATACACGCCGATAACGGTTACCGGCAGTCCATCTAATGTTGCAATTCCGCCAACAATCGCCGGATCATCACGGAAGTAACGATCTCCGTGCATCTCCATAAAATCATCAAAAATCGCATTAATATAATCTACGGATGCTAAACGATCCGTCTGACGGGCAGCACGCACTTTATCCCATGCTTCTAATGACTTTGATTTTGCTGCACGCTCTTTCATGAGCTCTGTCGGTTCATAACGGTCACTCTCACGTAACGGGTCAAAATTTGCATAACCCTCTGTCACATGATGCATTTTTAAAATTTTAAACAATGTTATTTTCAAATTATCACGTTCTACAATGGCATCCACAAATCCATGTTTCAACTGGAATTCTGCACGCTGGAACCCATCCGGAAGTTTTTCTCCAATGGTTTGCTCGATCACACGAGGACCCGCAAAACCAATCAGTGCTCCCGGTTCTGCAAGAATAATGTCGCCAAGCATTGCAAAGCTTGCAGTCACTCCACCCGTGGTCGGATCGGTAAGTACCGGAACATATAAAAGTCCGGCATCTGAATGTTTTTTGAGTGCAGCCGAAGTCTTTGCCATTTGCATCAGTGACACAATTCCTTCCTGCATTCTAGCGCCACCGGAACAGCAGAATAAAATGACCGGAAGTCTTAACTTGGTTGCTTTTTCTACTGCTGCCGCAATTTTTTCTCCAACAACGTGCCCCATACTTCCCATTAAAAAGCGGGAATCAATCACACCAAGAACAGACTCTTCTCCGTAAATGCGGCACGCACCAATGCGAACGCCTTCCGAAAGCCCGGTCTTCTCCTGTGTTGCTTTGATTTTGTCTTCATACTCCGGGAAATTTAACGGATTCCCTGTTTCTATTTCTTCAAACCATGGGGTAAAACTTTGTGCATCTGCAACCATGTTGATACGGTTTTTTGCACGCACGCGAAAATAATATCCGCATTTATAACAAACATATTTCTCTTGTTTTACCCTATTTTTATCCAATTCTTTGCCACAAGAAGGACATTCTATTAACTCGATTTGCTTTCGTGATGATTGCGTATCTTTTTTTGTTAATGTAATATATTTCATTTCGAATTCCTCTTCTAACCAATTGCAAACGTAAGCTCAGCCATGCACGCCACTTTTCCTTCCACGTAAGCCGTTGCTTTTCCAATTCCGATCGGTCCTTTGACTTTAATGATTTCGGTTTCTAACATTAAAGTATCGCCAGGCAACACTTTTTGTTTGAATTTTGCATTATTAATACCTGCAAAATATGCCGTCTTCCCTTTCCATTCCGGCTGTGACAAAATTGCCACGGCTCCGGTCTGCGCTAATGCTTCTATAATAAGCACACCCGGCATAACCGGATTTCCCGGAAAATGTCCGGTAAAATACGGCTCATGAAAGGTTACATTTTTCTTTGCAACTGCACGAACACCAGCTTCCATTTCTTCTATGGTATCAATCAGAAGAAACGGCGCGCGGTGTGGCAAGATATCCATAATTTCCTTTGTTGACAATAATGACATATTCTTTCCTTCTTTCTAAAATGATTACTCGTTATATGCTGCAAGTAAAAGACTTGCATTGTGTCCGCCGAATCCCAATGAGTTACTAAGCGCATATGGAACAGCTTCTTCATATGCCTCTTTACAGTAATTCAAATCAATTTCTTCATCCGGTGTCGCATATCCTACGGTTTTATGAATATATCCTTCCTCAATTTCTTTTACGCAAGTAATAAACTCAATAGCTCCTGCTGCTCCAAGTAAATGTCCAACCATAGACTTGGTAGAATTAATTTTTAAGTTATTTGCATGCTCGCCAAACGCAAGTTTGATTGCTCTTGTTTCGAATAAATCATTATGATGTGTTCCGGTTCCATGTGCGTTGATGTAAGTAATATCTTCCATCTTAATTCCGGCATCGTTTATAGCATTCGCCATTGCTCTTGCCGCACCTGCCCCACTTTCTTCCGGAGAAGTGATGTGGTATGCGTCTGCGGAACATCCATATCCTACAACCTCTGCATATATTTTTGCGCCACGTGCTTTTGCATGCTCCAATTCTTCTAATACAACAACACCGGCGCCTTCTCCCATCACAAATCCACTACGATTTTTATCAAATGGAAGAGAACATTTTGCCGGATCATCTACGGTAGATAAAGCAGTCAATGCGGAAAATCCGGAAATTCCGATTGGTGTTACACTGGATTCTGTACCACCGGCTATCATAATATCTGCTTCACCATACTGTACGCTACGAAATGCCTCACCAATGGTATTGGTTCCGGTTGCACATGCGGTTACATCATTGATTGTTTTTCCTTTTAATCCAAATTGGATCGATACGTTTCCCGCTGCCATATTACAAATCATCATCGGAACCATTAAAGGATTAATGCGAGAAGGCCCTTTTTCCAATAATTTTTTATATTCGCGTTCAACGGTCTGAAGACTTCCGATTCCGGAACCAATTGCACAACCTACCATATATGGATCTTCTTTTTCCATATCAATTGCCGCATCTTCGATTGCTTCTTTTGCAGCTGCTACGGCATATTGCGAAAATAGTTCCATACGTTTTGCAGCTTTAAAATCCATAAACTCTTTTGCGTCAAATCCTTTTACTTCTGCCGCAATGTGACATTTATATTCCGTGGTATCAAACTTTGTGATTGTGTCGAAACCAATTTTCCCTTCTTTGATACCATCCCAAAATTCTTCTACATTTAAACCGATTGGTGTAATTGCTCCCAATCCGGTTACTACAACTCTTCTACTCATGTCTGTGTCCTTTCTCCTTTATTAGATTGCCATACCGCCATCTACCGACAATACCTGACCGGTAATATAATCAGACTGTGCCGATGCTAAAAATAGCACTGCATTTGCAATGTCTTTTGTACTACCCGCTCTTTGTAACGGAATCTGAGAAAGAATTGCTTCTTTTGCCGCTTCCGGCATCGCTTCTGTCATATCCGTCGTCACATATCCCGGTGCTACTGCATTCACATGAATTCCTCTGCTTGCAAGTTCTTTTGCCACAGACTTTGTTAAGCCAATTACGCCGGCTTTACTTGCAGAATAATTTGCTTGTCCTGCATTTCCCAAAACTCCGGATACAGAAGAAATATTGATAATTTTTCCTGCACGTTGCTTTAAGAATTGACGGGACAAATGGCGAATCGTATTGAAGGAGCCTTTTAAGTTCGTCGCAATAACATCATCAAAATCCTCGCTGCTCATACGCATTAAAAGTCCGTCTCTTGTGATTCCTGCGTTATTTACTAAAATATCAATATGTTTATATTCTTTTACTAATTCTTCTATCATGTTTCCACATGCTTCATAATCGGAAACATTACAACCATATGCCAAAGCATTTCCGCCTGCCGCCTTAATTTCTGCAACCGTCTCTTCTGCTGCACTTTTTGAACCATTATAATTTACGATGACGAATGCTCCATTTTCGGCAAGTGTTTTTGCGATTTCTTTTCCGATTCCACGACCGGCACCTGTTACAAGTGCTACTTTATCTGCTAACATATTTTTCAAAATCCTCCATCGTATCAATGTTATAAGTGGTAACGTCTCGATTGATTTTTTTCATAAATCCGGACAGGGAACGCCCCGGTCCGATTTCCACGAACTCATCTGCACCGTCGGCAATCAGACGTTCGATGGTCTGCTGCCAACGAACGGATGCAGATACCTGTTTAGTTAAAAGGGATTTTACCTGTGCTTTTTCTTTTACATAATCAGCGGTTACATTTGCAAGATATGGAATGGTCATTTCTCCTACTTCCACATCATGTAATGCTTCCCCTAATTTTTCTCCTGCACCTTCTAATAATGCAGAATGAAATGGTCCACTTACGTTAAGTGCTACCACGCGTTTTGCTCCGGCTTCTTTCGCACGTTCCCCGGCTTTTGCAACAGCATCTTTTCGTCCTGTAATTACAATCTGTCCCGGACAATTATAATTAGCAACAGATACGACATATGGAAGCCCGCTTTCCGATGCAGCCTCTTCTCCTGCTGCTTCCACCTCTTTACAAATAGTTGCAATTACATCCGCATCCAATCCTAAGATTGCAGACATTGCCCCACCCGCCGGTACAGCTTCCTGCATATAGATCCCTCTTTTGCGAACTACTGCAAAAGCATCTTTTGCTGTTAGCGCTCCCGATGCAATCAATGCTCCATATTCACCAAGGCTAAGTCCGGCAGTTACATCCGCAGTGATTCCCTTTTCCTGTAATGCTGCTAAAATGGCAGCTTCCGTTGCTAACATACAAATCTGTGTGTACTCGGTAACATTCAATTTATCATTTTCTTCAAAGCAAAGTGCCGGTATATCAAGCCCTGTCTCTTCACTTGCCAAATCATAAACTGCTTTTGCTGCCGGAATGTTCTCATAGAATTCTCTTCCCATTCCAATGTACTGGGAACCTTGTCCCGGAAACATAAATACGCGTTTGCTCATTTCTTATTCTCCTAATAACTGCTTTGCGCCTTGCATCATTTCTGCAATGATGTCTGCACAAGAATCTACTTCTTTGATTAATCCGGCAATTTGACCTGCCATTACACTTCCGTGGACAACATCGCCGTCTACTACTGCGCTCCGAAGTGCGCCAAGCGTAAGTAATTCAAGTTCTTCTAAGCTTGCACCTTCTTGTTCCTTTTTTAAGTATTCGCGCGTCATTTTGTTACGAAGTACGCGAATCGGATGCCCGGTAGAACGTCCGGTCACTTCCGAATCAATGTCTTTTGCTTTGACTACTTTTTCTTTGTAGTTGGCGTGCACAATGGATTCCTTGGATGCTACAAAACGGGTTCCCATCTGCACTGCCTCTGCTCCAAGCATCATTGCCGCTGCAAATCCTCTCGCATCTGCAATTCCGCCTGCTGCGATGACCGGAACTAAAACTGCATCTACCACCTGCGGAACCAAGGTCATCGTTGTCTGCTGACCAATATGTCCACCTGACTCTGTGCCTTCTGCGATAAGGGCATCTGCTCCACCACGTTCCATCAGCTTTGCAAGTGCAACGCTCGCAACAACAGGTATTACTTTTACACCGGCTTCTTTCCACATATCCATGTATTTGGACGGATTACCGGCACCGGTCGTTACAACCTTTACGCCTTCTTCTACAATTACTTTTGCGATTGCATCCGCTTCCGGATTCATGAGCATGATGTTCACGCCAAACGGCTTGTCGGTAGCTTCTTTTGCTTTTTTTATCTGGTCTCTTACCCACTCTGCCGGTGCGCCACCTGCTCCGATAATTCCAAGTCCTCCTGCATTTGATACAGCGCTTGCAAGCTCATGGGTTGCAACCCATGCCATTCCACCCTGAATAATCGGATGCTCAATTCCCAAAAGTTCGGTAACTCTTGTTTTCATTATGCTTCAACACCTTTGCCTTTAAGATATTCCATAACGTCGTTTACCGTAACCATGCTCTCTAAATCTTCGGAAGGAATTTCCACTCCATACTCTTCTTCTAATGCCATAACAAGCTCAAATAAATCAAGGGAATCTGCTCCAAGATCATCCTTAAATTTAGAATCTGCAGTAACGCTCTCTGCGTCCACGTTTAATTGTTCTGCGATCATTTCTCTCATTTTTTCTAACATTGTTTTATTCTCCTTTTTGTCGTATTTTGTTTGATTGCGAAATATTTTGACAATCAAATTATTTGTCAATCAAAGTATATTTCTATTGAATGGGAATGTCAACCATTTTTTGCAAAAAAAATAAGCCCTACTAGATTATTTCTAATAAAGCTTATTTTTGCATTAACTAAAAATTTTAATTTTTGAATATGTACTTCCGCAAAAACGATAACCCATTGTGCTATCAAATGATGCATCCGGTTTTGCTCTTCCCGAAATATCAAACATCTTACTCTCGGTTAACTGGGCAAATAAGATTGCCTGTCTTTCTTCCTTAAGAACTTTCAAAACTTCCGATACATTAAAGCCAACCGGTTGATTTTCTACAACAGTAAACAAAATGAAGGCCTTTGCCTCATTTGCATTTTTTATGGTCTCTGCGAAACGTTTACTCATATTTTTATCTGCGCATACCTTTTTGAACACTTCCGCGTTATTTAATACAAGCATAATATAGGAATCGTTCCTATCCTTATCTAAGCGATGTGTTACTTCATCACAGAAATCATCCAGCATAACCATGCCATTTTCGCCATCCGATGCATATTGTTTTACAAAACCACAACTACTGTACTCGAATAATTTCTTGGATTTATCATCCATTACAAATGCCTCTACATTATGGAATATAGCAGTCTTTGAAATCAAGTTTATTAAATTGCCCACAAACACATCTTTACTCTCAATATCGCCAAGCAACGTAAGCGAACTTGAAGTCGCAAGATTGATTGTGGCTAATTCTACTGTGGCAAAATCCATACCAATCGGAAGAACTCCCGGATTTCTGAAGTCCTGTACATGATCCGCCATCATCTCATTCAATGAAAGTTTCTCCGGAATCATAGGAATTTGTATTGCCTTAGCAGTACATTCACTATTACGGGCAGCAATAAATTCTTTCAGTTCCTGACTTCTATCTGCTTCTTTTTCACTATTTCCGAATATCGCAACCTGATATTCAAGAATACGTTTTTCGTGCATAAAGAGTCCGGAACCGGCGTTCTCTCTTGGCGTCTGTTTGCAATGTCCAAACATATTACTATATTCGTTTTTATCATTACAGTTTAAAATAAATTTCCGACCAAAGTTTGCCTGCGTACGATAATTAAGCGCATTAGCGGTTGCAGCTGTTATAATGAATGATATACCAACCCCTTGTGCTTCTCGCGTTAAGCTATTAATCTCATCCGCCTGCGCCGGAAAGTATTCTTTAAACGCTGCCATATTATCAATCGCCACTACAACCATTGGCATATCTGTATATCCAGCCTCTAAATATGCTGCATAATTACCTACACCTTTGCCAGACAAGATTTTCTTTCTTTGAATGACAAATCCCGTCAAAAGTTTAAAAAGATTTTTGCATTTTTCTTCTTCGTTGGAGAGAACGACGCCACCAACATGGGCAGAATCTTCAAAAATCTTCAATACCATACTACCGCAATCTACAATGTATACATTCACTTGTTGCGGCGTGTATTTCTTAATCAATCCAAAAATCAGCGTCTGCAACATAACGGTTTTACCCATCTGTGCAGATCCAACAATGTACACATTATCCTTTGTTACATCAAGTTGAACATATCCTTGATCTTGCTGTTCCGGGTCGTCGTATAGCCCTATTGGAATAGAGATTCCCAATTCATTCTCTCCTGAATAGTCTAGTTCTTCCGTCACAATCTTGTTTTTCAAAGAAGGTAAACAGATACCCGGTAGCTGTACAATCTTCTTCTGGTCGCAATAATCCTTAACATAATCAACAATTGCTTGAAGCTGTGAAAGAGATTCCTTGGAGGTCTTCTCTTTCTTATTGGTGTACATCAGTGTCTTCTTACCCCAAATATTTTTCTCGTAGATTGCATATATTTTCTCATTATTTTCATTGCCTTCCGGAACCGGGGCTCCACTATAAGCAGACTGAAATAATTCGAAAATCTCGTTATTACCGACTTGGAAATATGCTCTACCCGGCTCTACAATTTCTGCCGCAAGCGGTGTTTTAATTACCTCGTTACTATCTTCTCTAGTCTGAACTTTCAAGCAAAGTTTAAACTTTGAATTAGACCAAATCTGCGCATCAACAACTCCGGCCGGTTTCTGCGTTGCCAAAATAAGATGAATACCTAGCGTACGACCTATACGCGCCGCTGAAATAAGTTCTTTCATAAAATCAGGGTACTCTTGTTTTAACTCTGCAAACTCATCAACAATCATAATAAGATGCGGCATTGGCTCTGAAACTTTTCCTGCTTTGTATAACTTTATGTAATCATTGATATGATTGACATCACTTTTTGAAAAGACTTCCTGGCGTTTCACTAACTCTGCCTTAATTGAAAGCAAAGAGCGATTTATTTCTCTACCATCAATATTCGTAATCGTACCAATTAAATGCGGTAGGTTCTTAAACTGATTTGCCATTCCACCACCTTTAAAGTCGATAATGACAAAACCGACTTCATATGGGTGAAATAATGTTGCCACGGATAGAATATATGTCTGTAACACTTCCGACTTTCCGGAACCTGTTGTACCTGCAACAAGACCATGCGGACCATGGGCGCCGGCCTTATCACTAATATCCAGATAAACCACTTGGTTCTTACTCTTAACTCCCATTGGGACAGCAAGACTCTTATATACCGTAGAGTTCTCCCATCTTTCATGAAGATCCATATCCTCAACGGAAAGAATCCCTAATAACTCAAACATTGTGATATTCTTGGTCAATTCTCCTTCCAGAGAAACTTCATTTACTGCAACTGCTCCAAGCTTTAACGCAACACTCTCAGCCACTTCATCCGGAACCGTTGGAAAAACAAATTTTGAAATAACATCTCCATTTTCAGACTTGAGGACATGGCCATTTTCATGATCCTGAATTCGAATAATCTCAGTGCATCCCTGTGGCAGATTTTCCTCATACTCTTCAAGAAACACAAATGTAAACCCGTATGTTGCACAATTTTTGAAATATTTAGAAACCGGATGGGCGCTAATCCAAGATGCATCCGTTACAAATACCACATATTGTTCTTCAAATTTCTGTTCCTTATTTTGCATTAGAATATTTTCGCGTGTTGAAAGCGTAATATATAATTCCTCAAGAATAATATTTTTACTTTCTTCATCACAAACAATATTTCTTACATCCAGCTTTTGATTGTCTACATTATGCAGCCAACGAATCCACTTCATTTTTTCGATATAATCATTGCTTAAAACATATACAAACTTCACATCATTATAAAAATGACGAATTCCTATATCTAATGTCACATTTTTAAGGATTTGCTCAAGAATCCCTTTGGAACCAACAATACCCACTCCGCATGACATATTAAAGTCAGAAATAATCGGAGCTTGTTCCAGATATCTATATTTTTCTGCAACATCCCTAGGTATCGTAGCAAGTGGGTCTTCTAAATCTAAAAACTCTTGTTTTGTATATTTTACTTGATTGGAAGATTCAATACGTCCCTTTCCTAGATAAACCTGCAAGAAGTCTTTATCCCCTTGGCTTTTCTCAAATAGTCTCTTTCCAAAACCGAATACTTCCTGAATACTGTTTTCGAGCGACTCATAAATCAAATTCCGTATACGCAATTCATTTGCTCGCGAAGCTTCTATAAGGGCTGTCTTCTCTTCAATATATTTGTTATAAGTATCAATACGTTCTTGATATTCTTTTTTGTACTCCTTTTTATCTCCAACAAAAGAAACGATGGACATAATAACACCCAGCAACATGGATACGGCACTATATATAACAAAAGTACCTCCACCACCGAGAATTCCCCTTAATACAATTGTCATGGCAAGCATAACCAGCGCAGGTATCAATGACAAAACAATATTTTTCTTCGGTTTTACAGGTTTTTGAACGGCCTGTTGTATCTCGAGTTCCTCTTCCGGAATAATATATTGAATGCGAGAATTCCTATTAAACTTCGGATACTTGAAATGTGTGGAATGTACCTCAACCTTATTACAATATAGACCATTAATCACCATATTACTTTTGTAAGTGGTATATAATTTGCCATATTTGTAGTAAAAGCTAAACCCAACAATGGAAAAAAAGTCGAACTCATGTATTTCGGCCGAACCTTGTACTTTCACGCCGTTTACAAATACGCCGTACTTACTGCCATTATCTACAATCACCATCTTTCCATTTGCAGCATTTAATGTAAGTGTATCCTGCCCTAAATACGCATCCGAAAAATAGATGTTACTATCTTGTGTTCCACCAATTTTAATCTGATTTTGCCCTGCAATATTAATTTCAATATCATAATCTTTCTCTTCATAATCAAAATCAATCATAAACGAGAGAAAAAATACATCATTGTCCGAATCTTGATATTTGACAAGAAGTTCATCCCCATGGGAAAGCTTTTTGGTAAGTAATTTTCTAACGTCACCAATTAAAAAATATAGGTTATCCGAACAAAGAATATTCCATCCATCGCCGTTCTTTTGTAAGATAAGTTCTATCGGAGCAAAAAACAACTCCTTTCTTAACCTTACTTCACATTCTGCCGAGGTTCCCACACGAATTTCACTGATTTCCGGGGATAACTCGATTTCTTTATATAAATTCTTATTCGAAATTGTCAATTTATATCTACTATCCATTTTATCGAGTCTCCTATTCCGTAAAATAAATTACCGTTCCATTTCTAATCCCATATTCCGCAAGTGTCTTATTTCCTTTCAGCAACGCAATCGGCTTTTCTGATTTCAGATAGCAATTTTTTACATTCGATGTATCTATTTCCAAATTATATGCCGTATTCAGCGCTATCACCAATTCATTTGCCGTAATATAAAGAGGTATTTCAATATCCTTTACAACATTTCTCTTTACCATATA
This sequence comes from Lachnospiraceae bacterium, assembly GCA_045531055.1. Classification (GTDB taxonomy): domain Bacteria; phylum Bacillota; class Clostridia; order Lachnospirales; family Lachnospiraceae; genus Roseburia. The sequence continues at coordinate 191,106 of JAZSDG010000026.1, forward strand.
AAAAACAGCCGTTACCGTTTCTTTATTCATGTTGTCCCTCCCTACATCACCAAAAAGGCTACCTTTTGAATCCCATTATCCTTAACTAAATCTGCACACTTTATCTGGTCATAACGGTTCAAATGTTCAATATAGTCACTAACCGTAAACTTCATAATCATAAGCGGAGAAATTAAAGCATTTTCCTCATCTTTATTAAAGTTATTACAAACAAAAATGTACTTCTCTCCGTTCATACCGGTAACATTTGAAACGAGCGCATTGGTTGCATAAACTGCGGAAGCCGTTTGCTCTGTTACAATAATTACCTTATCCGCAATTCCAAACAACCTTGCTTTATATTCATCAAATGCGGAATCAGCGTCAATAACAATATAGTCATATTCATTCGATCTTTTGGCTGATAACACAAGTTTTTCATAGATAGAATAGTTCAAGCCTAATGAGATTAAAGCCGCTTTAAACGGAGGTAAATAAGAAAATTGCTCTTTGCGAATCACATGTTTAATATCATTATAAATATCATCCGATACGGATGCCAATTTCGCGTATACATCCGATGCCGAGATTGGTGTCTGATTATCTAAAATTCTCTGAAAAGACTGCAAATAATCTGCATTTAAATACAAAACTTTTTTGTAATTTTTTTCCAGACATGCACTGACTCCCATAGCCACTGTAGTCTTTCCAACCCCACCACATGCAGAATATACAAGTACTACCTGCGTTTCTTTTTTGGCAGCTTTTTCAATATTAAAAATTTCTGCACTTTTTCCAATGATTTCGTTGAAAATCTCTTTGATACTTGTATATTTGAATATCCGATTGACATTTAAATCAGCTGTTTGTTCCTCTTCATTTTGTTCTGTCATCAAAAAAACATACGAAATATTATGTCGTTGCATAGATATATCGTATAATTCTTCAGAGACAATTAATATATCTGCCTTTTGAGAAACAGAAAACAGTTCATCAAAATATTCTTTATCTGTAATGATTTCCAGATCAATTTTATCATAAAAGTCCTCAACAAACTTCAGCTGTAACGGGACAATGTAACTTTCGTCGGTATCTGCAATTATAATTCTTGGCTTTATCATATTCATTCCCCCTTACATAATTGTGACTTGAAAATCACTGTTTGCCAAACGAATAATATCGCCATTACGCACCTGATACGGCTGATTTGGTTGAAGTCTGACTTTATTAATAAATGTACCATTTGCGCTTTGTAAATCAGTTACTGTATACTGATTTCCGTGACGATTGATTTTACAATGCGAACGACTAATCATTTTATTAAATGTAATCACACCATCGGCCATTCCCGGTTTTTTCCCAAGGATAAATTCATCCTTCGTTACATCAATAACCAAACGCATTGGCGCATTCATTGCAATAATTCGAAGAATTCCTTGTCCTACACCATTTGCCGGCTTTGCCATCATCTGTGGAATCGAAGGTACTGCCGCATTTTTTCCACCTTTTATTCTGTTATACACATCTTCAAGCGTTAATGAACCATTGGATAAATCAGATGCCAGTTGCATCGTCTTTGTAGAAGATAAAGACGCCACTGTTGATATTAATTTGATCAGTCCGGTTCGAATTTCATTTTCAAACGCCGCGCGATCATCATACATTCTCTTTCCAAGCGGAAGATACACCAAACTAACTTTATAAGTTGTCGGGTCTACATATATTTTATCAAACGAAATATCAATATTTTGACAAGACAAAAAACCTATATGGGTAACATTAATGATATCTGAAAGCAAATTTGCGGCAATAATCAAAAAACTCTCTGCATCCAGCACCGGAAGCAATGATGCAAACGACTTTAGGTTTTGTGTCAAGTAATATAATTGCACTTTACCGTTATACATCATTTTCATACACTTCACAAAACTTCCATTCGCCTGACTTTGAAGCACTTTATACTCTGTTGACAAAAAAGTACTATTGTCGGCCACAATATAGGCAAAGTTTGAGCCACAAGCCATTTCTGTTATTTCGTTGTTTTCAATAAGAGAATTCATAATATAAACACCTTCTTATCCTAATCTTTTTGCTATTTACCAAAAATTAAGTCACGCATCTCATATCATGACTTAACTTCTGACAAATAGCTCTCTGTTTCCCATGCAGCAATTACTGCATGGGAAATAGTTTAAGCTATTAAAATTTGCTATTTTTCTTTACGCTTTCTTTTGCCAATCAGAACAATTACAAATCCTAATGCTCCAACGGCTACTACCGCGCCTGCAATACTTCCCCAGAAAATTGACTTATTTGCGTACCAGCGTACAAAGACGTTCGTTGATAGGATAATATTATCATTAAAGACATATAAATCCTCTGTACTAAAGCTTTCATCCGCTGTATCTGTCACATTTCCTGC